>CAVVMM010000017.1:0-195273 GCA_963749355.1 uncultured Acidimicrobiaceae bacterium | reverse complement strand
CACCAATCGCCGAACTGCATCTACGTGCGCGGGCTCGACAACCCGCCCGATCACCCGGTCAGCCCCGGCGAGCGCTACGGCTACGTCTACGAGATCAACTACCTGCGCTGCATCCACTGCGACCTCTGCGTTGAGGCCTGCCCGACCCAGGCGATCACCGAGTCGAAGATGTTCGAGTTCTCCTTCACCAACCGAGCCGACGCCATCTACACCAAGGCCGAGCTGCTCGTCGACGACCAGGGATTCCCCAAGCACCTGCCCTGGGAGGACTGGCGCGCGGGCGAGGCCGAGATGACCGGCGGCTGGATGCGCGCGACGTCCCCGTCGGGTGACGCGGCCTACGAGGGCGTCGTGCAGTGGACGGGCGATCTCGGCGTGGGCGTGCGCGCGCCCGAGGCCGGACAGGTCGGCGTACGCAACGACGCCGCGACGGGATCGAAGCAGCTGCGCCGCGCCTTCTTCAAGCACCTCCAGCCCGAGGACGTGAACGCCGACCAGCGCGGCCTCGCCGGGATGCTCAACGAGGCGCGCGCGAAACTGCCGCGCCGTAAGAAGAGCGCGTCGTGATCGCTGTCACCTACTCCGTCCCAAGCATCCTCGTCTTTGCGACCTCGGCGTTGCTGATCCTCGTCGGCGCCCTCGGCGTGATCACGCTCAAGAACCCGGTGCACGCCGCCCTGAGCCTGATCATGACGCTCTTCGGGGTCGCGGTCGCCTTCGTCGCCCAGTCGGCCGACTTCCTCGCCGCGGTGCAGATCATCGTCTACGCCGGGGCCATCGTCGTGCTCTTCCTCTTTGTCATCATGTTCCTCGGGGTCGACCGGAACATGCACGTGGGCGTCGAGCCCCTGGTCGGCCAGCGGCCTTTCGCGGCGGCGGGCGTCGTGATCACGGTCGGCGGACTCGTCGCTCTCTTCGCAAGCTCGCACTGGGTGACCGGGGCGACCTCGGTTTCGGGCAAGGCGCTCGCGAAGGGCAGCGGCAACGTGAAGCAGCTCGGCACGGCGATCTTCACGACGTACCTCTTCGCGTTCGAGGCGACGGCGGCGCTCTTGATCATTGCCGTAGTCGGCGCGGTGCTGCTCGCGCGACGCGAGCGCGCCACCCTTTCCGAGGAGGAGGTCGAGTGAACGTTCCGGCCGCCTGGTACCTCGTTGTCGCGGCGCTGCTCTTCGGGGTGGGGGCCTTCGGGCTGCTCACCCGGCGCAGCGCCTTGATCATGTTCATGTGCATCGAGCTCATGCTGAACGCGGCCAACCTCACCTTTGTTACGTTCTCGCGCACGCTCGGGGACATCGCCGGCCAGGCCAGCGTCTTCTTCGTGATGGTCGTCGCGGCGGCCGAGGTGACCGTCGGGCTCGGCATCGTGGTCGCGGTCTTTCGGCGCAAGTCCTCCACCTCCGTTGACGACATGTCCGAGCTGAAGGGCTGAGATGGCCCACGTCGCCACGCTGATCCTGTTGCTGCCGCTCGTTGGCTTCCTCTTCGTGCTCCTTAACGGCACGTCGCTCAACAACCGGGTCATCGGCGCCGTCGCGACCGGGGTCGTGGCGGCCAGTTTCCTGCTCAGCGTCGTCGCGTTCATCTTGCTGCTCGGCCACTCCAACCGCGAGATGACGGTGCAGCTCTTCAGCTGGATCGAGGTGGGCACGCTGCACGTGCCCGCCGCCCTGCTCGTCGACCCGCTCTCAGTCACGATGAGCCTCTTCGTGACGGGCATCAGTGCCCTCATTCACCTCTACTCGATCGGCTACATGGCCGGCGAGCGGGACTTCCGCAAGTTCTTCCTCTACCTCAACCTCTTTGTCTTCTCGATGCTGCTGCTCGTCTTGGCGAACAACCTCGTGCTGACCTTTGTCGGTTGGGAGGGCGTCGGGCTCTGCTCGTACTGGCTGGTCGGCTACTACTTCGAGAAGGACTCGGCGCGCTCGGCCGGCAAGAAGGCCTTCCTCTACAACCGGGTCGGCGACATCGGGATGCTGATCGCGATGTTCCTGATCTTCTCGCGCACGCACACGCTGACGTACCTCGCCGTCTTCCACCTGGCGGGCACGCTCTCACCGACCGTCGCGACGTTGACGGTCTTGGCGCTGCTGCTCGCCGCGACGGGCAAGAGCGCGCAGATCCCGCTCTTTAACTGGCTGCCCGACGCGATGGAGGGCCCGACGCCGGTGTCGGCCCTCATCCACGCGGCGACCATGGTGACCGCGGGCGTCTACCTGCTCGTGCGCATGTCGCCGGTCTTGGCGATGTCGCCCGACGGGCGCGCCACGATCGCTGTCGTCGGCGGGGTGACGGCCTTCGTCGCCGCGACGATCGCCACGTCCCAGAAGGACATCAAGAAGGTGCTGGCCTTTTCCACGATCTCCCAGATCGGCTACATGGTGCTCGCGGTCGGGGTCGGGGCCTACTCGGCCGCGATCTTTCTCATGATCGCCCACGCCTTCTTCAAAGCGCTGCTCTTCCTCGGTTCGGGCTCAGTCATCCACTCCTTGAACGGCGAGCAGGACATGCGAAAGATGGGCGGACTGGCGAAGTACCTGCCGCTCACCTTCCCCACGTTCCTCATCGGCTGGCTCACCATTTCGGGCATCCCGCCCCTGGCCGGCTTCTTCGCCAAGGGCGACATCCTCACCAAGGTCTACGAGCACAACAAGCCGCTCTGGGTGCTCGGGGTGCTGACGGCGATCCTCACCGCCTACTACATGACCCGGCTCTTCGTGCTCACTTTCCGCGGCAGCGAGCGCTTCCGCGAGGACACCGAAGGGCACGACCCGCACGAGTCGCCGTGGGTCATGACCTTGCCGCTCGTTGTGCTCGCCGTGCTGTCGATCCTCGGTGGCGTGATCGACCTGCCCTGGGCGCACGGGAGGTCGCTCGCCGGCTTCCTCGATCCCGTCTTTGGCTACGTGCCCAAGATCGCCGCGGCGAGCGTTGGCGTCCAGTGGGGGCTCGCCGCGGTGGACGTGGCGGCCGCGGTGTTCGGACTGCTCGCCGCGTTCTCGATCTGGAAGAACATCACCGAGTCCTCGCGCTACGAATCGAGCTTCCTCGAGCACGTCTGGCACTGGGACGACTTCTACGACGCGACGATTGGCCGACCGCTCACCGAGGCGGCGACTTTCAGCGACGACGTCGTCGAGCCAAAGGTCATCGACGGCGCGGTGACCGGAGTCGCCGTGCTGGTCCGCCGTAGCGCCGAGGGGCTGCGCAAGGTCCAGTCGGGCTTCGCGCGCCAGTACGCGCTGGCGATGGTGCTCGGCTTGGCGATCGTTGTCGTCTACCTGTTGTCGAGAGTCCTCTAGCGATGCACTCCTCGATCTACTTGGCCCTCTTGATCGTCGTGCCCCTCGTCGGGGCGCTCGGCGCGGCGCTCGTGCGCAATACCGAGGGCCGGTCGTACCAGGTCGGAGTGGCGACAGCTTCGCTCGAGCTCGTGCTCGCGCTCGTCGTCGCCTTCCTCTACAACGACCACGTGCCCGGCGCGGGCACTTGGGACTTCATGAGCCGCCACGTGCTCTCCGCACCGCTCGGCCTCACCTACGACGTGGCGCTCGACGGCATCTCGCTCTTGATGATGGTCCTCACGGCGCTGGTCCTGTTCCTGGCGCTGCTCGGAGCGCGCGACCGCCGCCGCGAGGCCTCCTTCGTGGGCTGGCTGCTGGCGCTCACCTCGTTCACGATGGCGAGCTTTCTCAGCCACGACGTGCTCGAATTCTTCATCTTCTTCGAGCTCACCCTCGTGCCGAGCTACTTCATCATCACCGGCTGGGGCGGCAAACAGAGCGCGCGGGCGGCGCTCAAGTTCTTCATCTACACCTTCAGCGGCTCGGCCTTCCTCTTCATCGGGATCTTGTACCTCGGCTTCTTGCACCAGCACGAGCTGGGCGGTCCTCTCACCTTCTCCTACAGCGCGCTCTACTCGACGACGATGAGCCACGGCACCGCGGTGTGGCTCTTTCTCGCCTTCGCCGTCGCCTTCGCCGTGAAGTCGCCGATCTGGCCCTTCCACACCTGGTCGCCGATCACCTACGCCGAGGCGCCCACGGCCGGCTCGGTCGAGCTCTCGGCCCTGCTCGCGAAGCTCGGCACGTACGGGCTGTTGCGTTTCGCGGTCGGGCTCTTGCCGCTGGCCCTTTCCTCGCTGCGCCCGCTCGTGCTGACCCTCGCCGTCATCTCGATCCTCTACGGCTCGCTCGTCGCCTGCGCGACGCCCGACCTGAAGCGCCTCGTCGCCTACTCCTCGCTCGCCCAGATGGGCTTCATCACGCTCGGCATCGTCACCGGCTCGAAGATTGCCATGGTCGGCGCGGTGCTCCTCATGTTCAACCACGGGGTCATTACGGCCGGCTTCTTTCTCATCATCGGGTTCTTAGAGAAGCAGCGCGGCAGCTACACCATCAAGGACCTGACCGGGCTGCAGGGCCCGGCCCCGGTCTACGCGGCGCTCTTCACCGTCGTCATGCTCGCCTCGATCGGCCTGCCGGGCCTGTCGGGTTTCGTGAGCGAGTACCTCATCCTCATCGGCACGTTCGGCACGCACGCCTGGTGGGGGGTCTTTGCGACCACCGGCGTCCTCGCTGCTGCGGCGTACCTGCTCTGGGCCTACCAGCGCGTCTTCCAGGGTCGAGCCGAAGGCGCCAACGCTGGGGTCACCGACGCCACGCCCGCCCAGCGTTGGGTGATGGTGCCGGTCGTGCTCTTGATCGTGGTGCTCGGGGTCTTCCCGAAGCCCGTGCTCGATCGCATCTCGCCCTCGGTCCAGCAGCTGATCGAGCACGTCGCGCCCGCCGGGGTGGGCAAGTGACCGGCGTCGTCATCCCCTCAATCCACTACCTGGCGATCCTGCCGGTACTGATCTTCTTCGGCGCGGCGCTCGTGCTGCTCGTCGCGAGCGCGCTCGTGAAATCCAAGATCACGATCAATCAGGCGACCTTTGTGACCGCGGGCGCCGCGGTGGCGACGCTCACCGTTTCATTCTTCCAGTGGCGCTGCGTCGCGAACACCGGGGCCTCGACGACGGTCGCGCACGCGGTGGTCTTGGACGGCTTCGCCGTCGTGGGCACCGTCGCCATTGCCGCGAGCGTGCTCTTGACCGCGCTCGTCGCCCATGACTGGGCGAAGCGCGAGCGCATCGCGGGAGCCGACTTTCACATCCTGGCCCTCGCCTCGAGCGCCGGGGCGCTGCTCATGGTTCAGGCGAATGACCTCATCGTCATCTTCCTGGGCCTCGAGATCCTCTCCATCGGGCTCTACGTGCTGGTCGGCTTCGACCGGGGTCGCGTCACCTCCTCGGAGGCGTCGCTGAAGTACTTCCTCCTCGGCAGTTTCGCCTCGGCGATCTTCATCTACGGGGTGGCCCTCATCTACGGCGCGACGGGCTCGACGAACCTGTCGTCGATCGCCTACTTCCTCGGATCGAACGTCGTGCTGCGTCCGGGCCTGCTCTACGCCGGGGGCGCTCTGCTCCTGATCGGCTTCGCCTTCAAGGTCGCGGCCGTGCCCTTCCACCTCTGGTCGCCCGACGTCTACGAGGGCGCGCCCACGCCCGTGACGGGCGTGATGGCCTCGATCGTGAAGGTCGGCGCCTTCGCCGCGTTCTTGCGCGTCCTCATCTCCGCCCTTGGCACGCAGCTCGACACGTGGCGTCCCATCGTCTGGGTGCTGGTGGCGGTCACCTGCCTCGTGGGGGCGAGCGTCGGTCTGCTCCAGCGCAACGTCAAGCGCCTTCTCGCGTACTCCTCGATCAACCAGGCCGGCTTCATGCTGCTCGGCGTGTGGACGGGCAGCGCGCGCGGGGTCGCGGCGACGCTCTTCTTCGTCTTGACCTACGCACCGGTCGTGATCGCCACCTTCTGCGTCGTGACCCTCGTCGGGGGACGGGGCGACGAGATCCACTCGATCGACCACTACCGCGGCCTCGCGCGCCGACAGCCTTGGCTTGGCAACGCCTTGGCCCTCATGCTGCTCAGCCAGCTCGGGGCGCCCCTCACCGTCGGCTTCTACGCGAAGTACACCGTGCTCGCCGCGGCCATTGACTCTGGTGGGGGGGCGCTGGCCTTGATCGCCATCCTCTCAGCCGCCATCGCGGCCGTCTTCTACCTTCGCTGGGTGCTCTGGCTCTACGTGGACGGTGACGCCGACGCCGAGCACCGCCGTATCCCGGTGCCCGCTTCGAGCGCGATCGTGGTGGCGGTCGGGGTCATCGTCGTGGTGCTCTTCGGCCTCTGGCCCGGTCCGCTCGTCACCTGGTGCCAGCACGCGACGCTGCTCTTCTTGCCGTAACGCGGCGGCCGCCGCAACGATCAAGGAGTGCGGCTAGCGGCGTGCGGCCGCTTCGTCGACCTGGCGCGCGGCCTCGAGCACCTCTTCGGGCACGACCGTGCCGGGCCGGTTCGCGGGGTCGTTCGCGAGGAAGCGCCCGAGGACCGGGATCTCCGAGATGCTCTCCGCGCGAAGCGTCGCCGCGACGACGGGCACGAAGCTCTCGGCGGCGGGGTAGACGAGGTGGCGGGGCAGCCACGTGGGCCGGTACTTCGCGTTGAAGCTCCACAGCGACTCGATGGGCAAAATGCCCGAGAGCCGCTTCACGGCCCAGCGCTCGACCCGCGTGAAGGTGCCGTCGCCGCGCTCGCCCTCGAGGACCGAGCGGAATGCCGCGAAATTGAGGCTGAGCCCGCCCCCGCCCTGTTGGCGCAGGTGCTCGATCGTTGAGCAGAGCGCGTAGTCGAGGAGTCCGTTCGGGTGCTCGCCGGGGTCGCGGCGCATGAGGTCGAGCGAGTAGCCCTTCAGTCCCGGCGCGGGCACGAACTGGCAGACCGCAGCCGGCTGGCTGCTCGGCCCGTAGACGACCGTCAGCAAGAGACCCCGGTCCCTCGGGTCGAAGAGCCGCCCCAGCATCATCGAAAAGCCGCGCTCGTCGCCGCCGCGGCGCAGCATCGAGATGAGCTCGACGATGCCGGTGACTCGCGAGGGGTCGATGCGGCTGGGGTCGAAGTACTCGACGGTGTAGCCGTAGCGGGCCAGGCGCGTGCAGGCCTGGCGCAGGCCCTTCATCTTGTGGCCCGCGAGGCTGAAGTGCTGGCAGTCGACGATCGCCTCGTCGCCCAGATAGAGGTAGTGCAGTCCGGCCGCGTGGTAGATCGGCAGCCACTCCTCGCCCGCGGCCATCACGCCGATCGTCCAGCCCCTCGATTCGGCGAAGTCGCGAAAGGCGCTGAGGACTTCGGTGCGTTCGGCCTCGGGGCCGATGGGGTCGGGCGAGACGAGGGCCACCCCGCCGTAGACGGCGTAGGCGACAAGCGAGTCGCGCGAGAAGAAGAACTGCTTATCGTCGCGCAGCGCGAAGTAGTCGAGCGTGCCCGCGCCGTGGCGCCGGACGACGTCGCGCGCGCGCAGCTCGGCGAGGCGCCGTTCGGTCGTGCCGGCCGAGGCGGACAGGCGCCGGTCGACCACGGGCCGGGTCAGCAGGTAGAGCGTCGAGACGACGAGTGACACTCCGATGGCGAGCAGGGTCGGGTTGAGGAAGTCGGCGATCTTGTCGGGCAGCCCGATGTTCAGTTGGCCGGCCAGACGCTCGACGCAGGCCACAAAGACCACTCCGACGTTCGGTAGTGGCTGGTGGCGTGAGGTCGCCTCGACGCCCAGCGTCGCGGCGACGACGGCCGTGAGTCCGATGAGTCCGAGGCGCGGCAGCGCGACAGAAGCGCTCGTGCGGTCGGTGGTCGCCTGAAAGTAGCGGCGCTGCCCGACGAGCAAGGCCAGGATCGCACCGGCGATCAACAGCGACACGATGGTGCCCCCGCGCAGGGCGTGGGCGACGACGGTGACGGCCAGCAGTGAGACCGCGAGGAACCACGAGCGGCGCTGGCCGCGACGGAGCCCTCGGGCAAGCATGATCATGGCGACGCCGGCGACGGCCGTCAGTGCCGCGGCTGACGTCGCGACGTAGAGCGGCAGGATCGAGAGGACCAGGTGGAGGTGACTTCGTACCGGGCGGATCGTGGGGACGACGACGTTAAGAAGTCCGTCGAGGAACGTGAGGCCCGCCAGCCAGCGCCGCACGAGGCGCTGATGGCGCTGCTCGCGCAGTCGCTCACTGCTGAGCGGAAAGGGCCGACCGCTCGGCCACGAGGCGATCACCGAAGTGACGGCCGACGGTTCGGGCTGGACATTGGAGCCGGCCACCAGGCGCTCGAGCAGCGTGCCCTGGCGCCGAGGCGACTGACCGGCGAGGAGCCGTACCTGCAGCGTGCTCGCCGCCTCGATCTCGACCACGCCGAGCCGGTCGTATGAGCCAAAGAGCGGGGGCAGGCCGAGCCTGCCCTGGCGCTCGACGAGCACGGCGCGCGAGGGTCCGGGTGTCGCGCTGATCCCGCCGTCGAGGAAGGCCATCGCCGGTCGCGGCGATCCGCCAACTATGGCTCCCGCCCCGCCGCGTTCGACGACCGCTCGGGCGAGTCGAAGGGCGTCGACCTCGCCGACTCGCGTGATGGCGAGCGGATCGGTGAAATCCCCCGGGCGCGGGATCGGCGCTTGGTGGCTGAAGCGTCGCCGCACGATGAAGCTGGCCAGTCCGGCCACCATCGTCTCGACGACGGCGATCAATACGACATCGAAGAAAAGATTGACCCAGAAATGGTGCGAGTGCAAGACGTGCACGCTGTAGTTGCGATGCGCGAAGTGGCCGACGAGGGCCGTGATGGCGCTCCACAAGTCGAAGGCGGCCACGGCGATGAAGGGTAACCACATCCATACCCCCAAGCGCCGATAGAGCACGCGTGAGGCGATAAAACGCTCCAGCGCCCTGGGATCTTCGAGTCGGTCGGCATCGGCGCGGTCCTTCATTGTGACCGGTGCGACGTCAAGGTCGTAACGACCGACCGCAACTTCGAGTTCGCGTACGCCACTGGCTGTGGCGATCTGCAAGTTGAGGTCGGTCGCTAGCGTTGCGCCGAGCTCCTCGATCATCGCCTGGGCAGGCGCGTCGTCGCTTAGTTCGGCGTCATCGCTACCTGGCAGCACGACGAACCGGTGGCGTTGATTGGCGCAGAACGTGAGAATCGCGCCGTGCAGCGTCGGCAGCGCCAGCCACGTCGCCTGAATGAACTTCGAGAGGTCCGAGGTCGGCTCAGGGTGAAAGAGGTTGCCCGCGACGACGACCGTGGCAGCCACGTCAATGTCGCCGAGGAGATCGATCAGTTCGCGGACCGGGCGGCTCGATTCGTCGGTCGTGGGAGAGAGCGAGAGGTCGCTCACTACGTAGACGTGGTGACCGTAGGGAACCGGAAGCGTCCGCCGTTCAGTCCCTGCCACGAGGTCTAGTCTCGCAGACATCACTGAGTCGACGATCTCTGAAGAAAAGCACTGATGAGTGGCACCGTCGAGCACGCGAATTGGCGTTGGCGCGACGTGCCCTTGGCACCGGGTCGGGCGGTCATCTTTGACATCGACGGCGTGCTCGCTGACGCCGCCGGCCGTCAGCACTACCTGGACTGGGGCGATTGGAAGAGTTTCTTCGACGCGGTGAGCGACGACCCGATCATTGAGGAGATCGAACGGCTCTTGGAACTGCTTGACCCGTCGCTCGCGATCATTCTCGTCACGGGCCGCCCGCGGCGCGTCCAGCCCCACACGGTCGCGTGGCTCGAGCGCTACAAGCTGCGTTGGGATCTACTCATCATGCGCGAGCACGGCGACTACTCCGGCGTCGATCGGTTCAAGCGCGAGACGCTCGAGCAACTTGAGGCGGCGGGCTTCGACGTGCGTCTCGCACTCGACGACGATCCGAAGAACCACGCGATGTACGTCAGCGAGGGCGTGCCCTGCATCTACATTCACTCGGGCTACTACCTCTAAGCAGTGAGGTCCTCCGCCACGGGCTAGCGAGGGCCGTGGGGGACCTCGCGCTTTCGCGCGACGGCGAGCACGCAGAGGTAGTGCCGAGTGAGCTTGCCACCGAAGCGTTCGTCAATGACCTGGCGCATCTCGGCGAAGAGCTCGTTTCGGCGCACCGCGGGAATCGCGAGGTAGAGCGAGAATGTCGACAAGAGGCCGATCGCGCCGTCGGTGTCAAAGTCGCACCGCCAGTCGCACCAGCGCGTGATCGGGCGCTCGAACAGTTCACCGGCGAGCGTGCCCGTGAACTTGCCTTCGATCACTGACCACACCGAGGCGATGTCCGGCTCGGCGCTGGCGAGATCTTCGATGACCTGAACTCTCGTCGGGGAGGGCCCCTCATCGCCCCCGACGCCGTAGGCGACGTGGGCGTCGTGGGTCGCGTCGTAGAACTCGTGGAACGTGCCCCCGGCTACGGTCAGGTTCGTCGCGAGCGCTATCGAGCCGCCGGGCCCGAGCGCGCCAGCGGCCAACGTCCAGCGCATCGCGTGGTCGACCCAGTGGTAGGCGGTCGACGAGAACACGAGGTCGAAGGTTCGCCCGCGAGGGGCCCAGTTCTCGAAGGTCGACAGTTCGAGTTCAAACGGCCGGCCCGAGAACTTCGTTCGCGCGATCCTTCCCAGCGAAGCGCCGGGATCGACCGCCAGCACGCGATAGCCGCGCTCGAGCAGCGAATGGGTGGCCTGACCCGTGCCGCAGCCGATCTCGAGTACTTGCGATAGGGGCTCGAGTCGAGCAAGTTCGGCCAGGTCGTCGAACAGTTGGTCCGGATAGTGCGGGCGATACCGGTCGTAGTCCGCCGCGACCGTGTCGAAGGAGAGTCCCGGGCTTTGGTCGGCGGCCACGGTCCCATTATCTCGTCGAGCCGCCGACGCGTCCGTCAGCCGGCGAGAGCGAACGACTCGAGGACGAGGCGTGCGGCGCGCCGTCCCGAGCCGATGCTGGCGGGAATGCCGACGCCGTCGTAGGCGTTGCCGGCGAGGGCGACCGATAGCGGCGCTGCGGCGGCCCGCGCGCGGTGGACGAGAAGTTCGTGGCCGACGTAGTACTGGGGCAGCGCGTCGGGCCAGCGCTGCACCAGCGAGGCCGCGGGTGCGCCAAAGCGCGGCAGTAGCACCGCGAGCTCGCGGGCGACGCGGCCCGTCAACTCATCATCGCTCATCGTCGCCCAGCGCGTGTCGTCGATGCGTCCCACGTGCGCGCGCAGTACCAGATCGCCCGCGCGGACGTGCCGAGGCCACTTGCGATCGAGCAGGGTGACAGCCGTGACCATCATCGAACCGCCGCCGCTCCAGGGACTGTCGAGGGGCACCAGGATGCCAGTGCCGGTTTCGAGGAGCGCGATCTCGTCGCGGGGAATGGCAAAGGTGACCAAGGCGGCGCCCGCGCTTACGATCGACCGAAGCTCTTCGATGGCGGTATCGTGCGAGCCCATTAGCTCGCCCGTCACCGGCGCGGGCGTGGCGAGCACGATGGCGTTGGCTGGCGTCGTCGTATGGAGGGTGTCCACCTCCCACGGGTAGCCCCCGGCGGGCGTTCGGCGCAGCGCGGTCACCGCGGTGTTGCGACGCACGACGACCCCGCGCTCGGCGAGCCGCTGGGCGAGCACTTGCACGATCGAGCCGACGCCGCTGGCGAGCGAGCAGAACACCGGGCCTTCGACGACCTCCGCTTCGGGTCCCGGGTTGACGGGCCCCCGTGCACCCAAAGCCCGCATCAGCGAGCCGCCTTGGTGGGCGGCGTCAAGCAGGGCGGGAAAGACGGACCTCGCCGAGAGATCATTGATGCGGCCGGCCTGGATGCCCCCGATCATCGGTTCGACCAGCAGGTCACTCACCTCATCGCCCAGCTTCGTGCGCACGATCGCCCCAATCGTCGCGTCGTCGCCGACGTGCACCCGCTTGGGCCAGAGCAGGTCGCGTCGAAGTGCGAGTCGGCCCCTAGGAGAGAGCCCCTCGAAGTGCAGCGCCGCTTCGGGGTTCGTGGGAACACCGAGGACGAGGCCGGTCGGCAGCTCGTGCAACGCACCGCGGATCCACACCGACGCGCCGCTCGTGCTGATCGCCTCGAGCTGGTCGCCCAGCCCTAGCTCTTTCGCGAGGGTGACGGCTTCGGGACGTCGGGCAAGAAATCCGTCGGCCCCGAGGTCGATGACTCGATCCGCGAAGGTCGTGGTTTGAAGCGATCCGCCGACGCGGTCGGCGGCCTCGATGACCTCTATGCGCGGGGCCGCTTCACTCGGGCCCTCAGCGCCGCCGCTCAGCTCCCACGCGGCCGCCAGGCCGCTGACGCCGCCGCCGACGACGACGACCGACGAGCGACCCACCTAGGGTGCCGCGGCTCGCACCACGTGCGCCAGGATCGAGGTGAAGGCGGGATCGTCATTGAGCGAGGCTGTTCGCACCAGGGTCATTCCTACCTCGCGAGCCACGCTCTGCGCCTCGATGTCGATGTCGAAGAGCACCTCGAGGTGGTCGGAGACAAAGCCGATTGGACAGGAAACGATATCGGTGAAACCCTCCGCGCCGCGCTCGCGGATCACGTCCAAAATGTCAGGTCCGAGCCAGGGATCGGGGGTTCGTCCCGCGGACTGCCAGGCCACGTCGAAGTGCCGGACTCCCGCGACCTCGGCCGCGATCTCGGCGCTCTCTCGCAGTTGTTCGGGATAGGTGTCGCCGGTCTCGAGGATCCTCTGGGGCAGGGAGTGCGCACTGAAGATGACATCGGTGGTGTCGTGGCGCGTGGCGGGGATCGTCGCCAACGCGTCGGTCACTCGTCGGGCGATGAGTTCAATGAATCCCGGCGCGTCGTACCAGGCAGCGATCGCGACGAAGTCGACCTCGGGCCCGAGCGCCTCGCGAGCCCGGCTCATGTACTGATCCGTCGACATCGTCGACGAGTGCGGCGCGAGCACGAGTCCGACGACCTCACGAAAACCCTCGTCGCGAAAGGACCTGGCGGCCTCTTCGAGTAAGGGGGGCTCGAACTTCGAGCCGTAGCGCACGTCGAAGCGGCCCGGTGCGTCGACCTCGAGGGCGGATCGCAACCCGGCCACCTGGGCGGCCGTGCGCTCGGTGAGGGGCGACACGCCCCCGATGGCGAGGTAGCGGCGCGTGAGGTCGGCCAGCTGCTCGGGGGACGGTGGATGGCCGTGGCGGATACGCGTGTAGAACGCCTCGATCCCCTCGGGCGAGGACGGCGTGCCGTGCGCCATCACGAGAACGCCGGTTTTCACCTCACGCCCGCCCTTCCCTCCTCGTGCACCACGCGCACCACCGTCGCGAGGACGTCGGGGTCCGTTGACGGGAGCACCCCGTGTCCCAGGTTAAAGATATGCCCTGGTTGGGTACCGGCCCTAGTTAGCACCTCGCGAGTGGCTTCGACGGCTAGCGCCTCGCCGCCCAGACACCGTGCGGGATCGAGATTGCCCTGGACTGGCTTCTCGCCAACACGCCTTCGCCCCTCGTCGAGGTCGACGCGCCAGTCGATTCCAACGACCGTGCTGCCCGCGGTGCTCATCAGCGCGAGCAGTTCGCCGGTGTCGACACCGAAGAGGATCGTCGGCACGCCGAGATCGGCAACACCGTCGAGCACGCGCTGGGTTGCCGGCAGAGCGTAGCGACGGTACTCGTCGCGCGTGAGCGAACCGGCCCACGAATCAAAGAGTTGCACGGCCCTTGCGCCGTGGGTGATCTGTGCACGCAGAAACGTCACGGTGATCTCGACGAGCCGATCGAGGAGCCGATCAAAGAGAAGGGGGTCAGAGTGCATCAAGGTCTTGATGGCCGCGAACTCGCGCGTCGGCGCACCTTCGATGAGATAACTCGCCACCGTGAACGGTGCGCCGGCGAATCCAATGAGCGGGATGTTCGACTCACTCAGCTGGTCGACCACACGATCAACGGTCTTGGTGACGTAAGCGATGTCGGCCTCGTCGAGGGAACGCAGGCGCGCGAGGTCGGCTTCGATGGCGAACGGTTTCTCAATAACCGGGCCACGACCAGGAACGACGTCGACACCGAAGCCGATGGCGTGATAGGGCACCACGATGTCGGAGAAGAGGACGGCGGCGTCCACGCCGTAGCGGCGGACCGGTTGCAAGGTCGCTTCGCTCGCGACCAGAGGGTCGGCAATTGCGGCCAGGATCGAGCCCGTCGAGCGCAAGGCTCGGTACTCGGGCAGGGATCGTCCGGCCTGGCGCATGAACCAGACCGGCACGTGGTCGACCGACTCGCCTCTGCAGGCTCGCAAGAACGTCGACTCCACCACGCCAATCTACCGACGCCGGTGGCCGTCGACTTTGACGCGGGCTACGCCACTAATGCATCACGTTGCGTCGCCCGCGAACTGTTCGTCGGTCGCGACCGGCACGAGTGATCGGACCTGCCGCGCTGGACCGTCCGCAGCGAAGGCCGCACCAACGAACGTGCTACGGATTCCAGGGAGTGGAGATCTGAACGTAGTTGCCGTCGGGATCGGCAACGGTAGCGATCAGGGCCTCGTCTTCCCCTTGGGGACTGTAGGGATCGGCGATGACCGGCGCGCCGGTTGCCTTCAGCTTTTCGAATGCCTCTCTGACGTCGCTCACGTCAAAGCTCAGCATGAGGCGCTGGGGCAGATCGTTCTTGCCCTTCACTTCGCTGTGCGAACCGATGACGAGTTGGGCACCGTCGGTCCAGGCGTACCAGTTCTCGTCCTTGAAGCCGGGCTCACCCAGGACCTTCGCATAGAACGCCGCCAGCGCGTGCGGATCGTCGGAGCCGATCATGATGCCCGAAAATTTCATGGAACCACCTCACTTTGCGCAGCACAGTAGGCGGCCACGCCTGCGCGAACTGTACGCAAAAGAGTCGACACGGTCAAGGGGCACCGCGCCCGTGTGACCACTTTGTGACCGGCAAAGATTTCCCTTCTCCGGCCATTGCGATTAGACTTGATTCTTCCCGAAATTGGGAGTCGTAGAGAGGCCTTCATGTCCCACGACCGTGAGATCGCCGAGGAGCAGGCGTTCCTCGATCTCGCCCTGGCGGCTCTGGATCAGATGCGACAAGGCGCGCGTTCGCTGCGCGACAGCGCGGCTGTGGCGAACATGCGCGGCGCCGGTGACCTAGTGGAGCGCGACGTTGTGATGGGTACGGCCCTGCACCGCCTCGACCAACTTGCGATCGGCGACCAGCCGCTGTTCTTCGGCCGCATCGACTACCAGGGCAACGGCAACGGCAAGGGCGCCGGCGACACGTACCACGTGGGCCGCCTCGCCGTGTCCGACGAGGCCCTCAACCCGCTGGTCATCGACTGGCGCGCACCGGTCGCCGAAGCCTTCTATCGCGCGACGGGCGTGGAGCCCCTCGGTCTCGCGCGACGTCGTCACGTGGCGATTCGCATGAACGAAGTGACCGGCGTGGAGGACGAGTACTTCGCCGACGACGATGGTGAGCTGGACCTGCCGGAAGACGAGATTCGCTCGGCGACCGAAGAGGGACTGGTCGACGGGGGACTGGCCCTTGGGGGACCGGGCGCGCTGCTCGCGGCGCTCGGCCGCGCGCGCACCGGCCGCATGGGCGACATCGTTGCCACGATCCAAAATGAGCAGGACCAGATCATTCGAAGCCCTCTCGCGGGCGTACTGCTGGTCCAGGGGGGACCCGGTACCGGCAAGACGGCGGTCGCGCTGCACCGCGCCGCGTACTTGCTCTTTACGCACCGCGCCACCCTCGAGCGCCAGGGAGTGCTCGTCGTGGGTCCGAACCCGCTCTTTCTCAACTACATCGAGAACGTGCTGCCGTCGCTCGGCGAGTCCGGCGTAACCCTCTCGACGATCGCGGGCCTCGTGACCAACGTCGAAGTGCGCGGCGTCGACTTCGAAGAGGTGGACCAGCTAAAGGGAGACGTTCGCATGGCCAAGGTCCTCGCACGGGCCCTGCGTACACGCCAGCGCCCGTTGCGCGAGGACGTGGAGATACCGGTGGGCCGAGCGATCGTGCTGCTTAGGGCTCGCTACACCCAAGAGGCCGTCGAGCGGGCTCGCCGTCGTCCGGGTAACCATAACCAGCGCCGCTCGGCCGTCGGCCGGGAGTTGGCTTCTCGCTTGGCCCACGAGTACCGCGACCGGTTCAGCCACGACAACCTCGAAGGAGCCGTCGCCATTTCAGAGCTCGCCGACGCCATCCGCGCCACGCCGCAGTTCAAGGAGGCCTTGCAGCGCATCTGGCCGCGTCTCTCGGGGCAAGAGCTACTGCACGATCTGCTCGGCGCCCGCGCCCTGCTGCGCGCCGCCGCTAAGGGCGTGCTCTCTGACGACGAAATCGAGATGCTGTACCGGCCGCGCTTCGCTTCGATCGACCAGATCGCGTGGACCAAGGCCGACGCGGCGCTGATCGACGAGGCGAGAGTGCTCGTCGGTCCGCGTCGACGCCCTCGACCCCAGCCCAAGCCCGAGGAGACGAACGTGCTGGCGGGGGTCGACCTCGACGCCTACTCCGGTGAGCACCGGGCGGCGGCCCTGCGCGAGGCCCAACGCGTCGCGGTCGCCCCGACGCCCGAGCTCGACGAAGCCGAATTCGTCACTTACGGTCACATTGTCGTCGACGAGGCCCAGGATCTCTCGTCGATGGAGCTGCGCGTCCTGAAGCGCCGTGACCTCACCGGCTCGATGACGATCGTGGGCGACATGGGCCAGGCAACGACCGCCTCGTCCCCGGCGTCGTGGGAGACCCTGCTCGACGTGCTCTCGCCGCGGCGCACGCTGACGCGCGTCGATCTCACCGTGAGCTATCGAACGCCCGAAGAGGTGCTCGATTTCGCCGCACCAACGCTCGCCGCAGCGGCACCCGAACTGACAGCACCGCGACCCGTGCGTCGAGCGGGCGTCGAGCCACTCGTGCGAAACGTCACCGCGGACGAGTTCAACGCGACGCTGTCCGAAGTGACGAGGGGCGAGATTGACTCGGTCGTGCCGGGGCGCGTCGCCGTTATCGTCGCGGGCTATCGAGTGGCGGAAATACTCTCGACGTTGCGCGCAAATGGCATCGACGCGGTCGACCCGACGGACCCCGAGTCGCGAGGGCTCTCGGCCGATCTTGTCGTGCTGGCGGCCGAAGGTTCCAATGGTCTCGAGTTCGACGCGGTCATCGTCGTTGAGCCTGGTCAGATCGCTAATCGTGGCGCACCTGACGGGGTGGGCACGACGGCGCGCGGACTGCGCACGCTCTACGTGGCGCTGACCCGTCCGACGAGGCGGCTCGCCATCGTCGCGTGCCACGAACTTCCTGAAACCCTGCGGTAATACTGAACGGCAAATGCGGCACGTCTAGGTCGTCATTTCTACTAGAAAGGTAGTCGTGAGTCAGGCGGTTTCCCCCGGTAGCCTGGCGAAGCAGGAGAAGATCGTCCACGATCGGCCACCGATGCTGGCCATCGGGGTGGTGATTTGGCTCGGGTCAGAGCTGATGTTCTTCTCGGGACTCTTCGCCGCCCTTTTCACCATCCGCGCCCACTTGGCTTCCTGGCCGCCCGCTGGAACGAAGCTCGACGTGTTCCAGGCCGGAGTCTTCACGTTCCTCCTTATCGCGTCGTCGTTCACCATGCAGCGTGCGGTGTGGCTGATCGAGCGCCGCCGTCGCGGCGAGGCGCGCAACTGGGTCATCGCCACGATGATCCTGGGCACGCTCTTCATCTCCAACCAGGCCTACGAGTGGACCCACTTTGCGACCCGGTGGTACACCAACTCCTACGGCTCGATCTTCTTCATCACGACCGGCCTGCACGGACTGCACGTCTTCTTGGGGCTGGTCGCCATGTCGTTCCTGCTCTACCGCATGCGCGGGCGAGAGGGCGACCCCGGAGAGCTCGCGACGTTTCAGGGCGTGAGCTACTACTGGCACTTCGTGGACGTCGTCTGGATCGGGCTCTACTCGTGCCTCTTCTTGCTGAAGTAGGTGGCGTGAGGACGGGTCTACGTCGCGCGCCGCTGCTGATCGTGGCGATCGTCATCTCCTTCGGGCCGTTGCTGCTCTTTGCCGGATCGAGTGGCGCCTCGAACTACACCCAGACGACGCGAAAGAACGCCGGAACCCCGTACTCGACCATCCGAGTGATCAAGCACGGCGTCGTCGTCGAGTACGGCGACAAGTACGTCACCTACAACACACCACCGAGCAACCTGGACGCTCTGGGCCAGGCTCTCTACCTGGAGAACTGCGCGTCGTGCCACGGCGACGAGGCTGATGGCGTGCCGGCCAACGGCACGGCCGGCGCCTTCCCCGACCTCGTGGGGCTCGGACCCGCGACGATCGACTTCTGGGTCGACTCGGGACGCATGCCAGCGAAAAACGTGCGCGCCATCGAGGCGCCGCGCCGCCAGCCGGCCCTGACCCCCGCCCAGGCCGAGGCCATTGCGGCTTGGGTCAACTCGCTCTCGCCGAGCTACCCGGGCATTCCGACACCGCATCTAAAGAACGCCAACGCGTCCGAGGGGGCCGCGCTCTTCGCCCTTAACTGTGCGGCCTGCCACACCATCGAAGGTGACGGCGACGCGCTGGCCTTTGGGACCTTTGCCGCCTCGCTGCGCCACATCCCGGCTTTTCAGGTGGTCGAGGCGATCCGCACCGGACCCGCCAACATGCCGCGCTTCACGGGCAACCTCTCCGACCAGCAGGTCGACGACATCGTCAAGTACGTCACGACCGAGATCCAGCACCCCGTCAATCCCGGCGGCTTTGGACTCGGCGGGCTCGGCCCGGTCGCCGAAGGATTCATCGGCTTGCTCATCGGCGTCGGGGCCCTGATGCTCGTCTGTTACTGGATCGGAGATCGCAGTTGAGCGACGCGACCGAGCACCGGACACCCGTTGAGCTGAAGGGTCTCAGCGCGAACGACCCCCACCTCCAGGCGGCGGCGAAGAATCCCAAGACCGTTGAGCACGTCGTCGCCTTCCTCTTCACGGTCGGACTTCTCAGCGAGGCGGGATTTGGCGCCGCCTACTGGGTGAACGCGAAACCCTGGATCATCGGCGCGACATTCGGCTTCGGGCTGCTCGTGATGGGCTTCGGTCTCGTCGCCTGGGGCAAGTACCTCATGCCCCGGGGCCCCTTCGTCGAGGAACGCCACGTACTGGCGAACGCGCCCGAGGACCGCGACGCCTTCGCTGCGTCGATCGTCGAACGCGGTGGCGCGGTCGTTCAGCGTCGCAAGATGCTGGTGGGTCTGCTTGGTGGAGGACTCGGCATCTTTGGCATCGTGTCGCTCTTTCCAGCGCTGCGCAGCCTCGGGCCGGTGCCCAAGGACACCCTCGACACGACCGACTGGAAGAAGGGCACCTTCGCCGTCGACCAGACCGGGCGGCGCGTCAGCGCCGGCGATCTCGCCATCGGCTCGATTGTCACCGTCTTTCCCGAGGGCCTCGAGAACACCGACCGCGGCCAGGCCGTCGATCAGACGGTGTTGATCCGAATCTCCAACGAGAACTACACGACGCAAAAAGGCCGTGAGACGTGGGGCCCCGCGGGCTACATCGCCTACTCCAAGGTCTGCACGCACCTCGGCTGCCCGGTCGGGCTCTATGAGCAGCAGCTGCAGCTGCTCGTGTGCCCGTGCCACCAGTCGATGTTCAACGCCACCAACGGCGCGATCCCCGAGTTCGGCCCGGCGCCCCGCCCCCTGCCGCAGCTGCCGCTCTACATCGACGCCGAGGGCTATATCCGGTCCCAAAAGGGCTACGACCAGGCGGTCGGGCCCGGCTTCTGGGAGCGCTCATGAGCGACGCCGCCACCTACAAGCGCGCGAAGAGGCGCGCCCTTGGCCCCTACGGCAAGGTCGGCCAGATTCTGGACGACCTCGACGACCGCCTGGGGGTGGCCAAGGGCGGGCGGACGTTCATGGACAAGATCTTCCCCGACCACTGGTCCTTCATGCTCGGCGAGATCGCGCTCTACTCCTTTGTCATCCTGCTCATCACCGGGGTGTTTCTCTGCTTCTACTACGTGCCCAGCTCGGCGCTCGTCACCTACCACGGCTCGTACCTGCCACTGGACGGCCAGAGGGTGACCGAGGCCTTCGACTCCACGGTGAACATCTCCTTCGCGGTGCGCGGCGGGCTCTTGATGCGCCAGATGCACCACTGGGCCTGCGACATCTTCGTTGGCGCGATCGTCGTGCACATGGCGCGCGTCTTTTTCACCGGGGCCTTTCGCAAGCCGCGCGAGCTCAACTGGACGGTCGGGCTCACCCTGCTCATCCTCGCCATCGGGAACGGCTTCCTCGGCTACTCGCTGCCCGACGACCTCGTCTCGGGCACGGGCATCCGCATCGCGTACTCGATCATGCTCTCGATTCCCTTCGTCGGGACGTACCTCGCGTTCTTCATCTTCGGCGGGAACTTCCCCGGCTCGGCGACCATCCCGCGATTCTTCATCCTGCACGTGCTGATACTGCCGCTGGTCATCATCGGCCTCGTCGGGGCGCACCTGTTCTTGTTGGTGCGCCAGAAGCACACCCAGTTCAAGGGCGAGGGGCGCACCGAGCACAACGTCGTGGGCTCGCCGATGTTCCCGGTCTTCATGGCCAAGACCACCGGATTTTTCTTCCTGGTGACCGGCGTCACGGCGCTGCTCGCGGCCTTCGCCCAGATCAACCCCATCTGGCAGTTCGGCCAGTACACGGCGTCGCGCATCTCCTACGCCGTCCAGCCCGACTGGTACATGGGCTTCTTGGACGGGGCGCTACGCGTATTCCCGTCGTGGTCGTTCCATAGCTTCGGCCATACCATCCCCTGGGAGGTCTTCATCCCGGCGGTGGTCTTCCCGGGCCTGGTCTTTAACGTCGCGTACCTGTGGCCGCTCATCGAGCGAAAGGTGACCGGCGACAACGAGATCCATCACCTGCTCGACCGGCCGCGGGACCGTCCCAAGCACACGGCGTTCGGCGTGGCGGTGCTCGCGCTCATGGGGATGCTCTTTATCGCGAGCTCGACCGACGTGATCGCGAACCTCTTTCGCCTCCCGCTCAACCAGGTGCTCTTGGCAATGCGGATCCTCGTGATCGCCTCGCCCTTCGTCGCTTATCCGATCGCCTACAAGATCTGCAAGGAGCTGCAGGGATTCCACGGGGCCGGCAAGCGCAAGACGCCGAACCTCGTCACGCGCACCGCCGAGGGCGCTTACGTCGCGGCGTCGACGCCGGCCTACCACGACGACGCACCACCGGAACTCGAGCCCGAGCCGGTGCCGACCTTCATCGAGCCCGAGCCCGAAGAGCGCGCGGAGAGCGGCGTGCGCACGGTCGAGCGCTGAATCGCACAATAAATCTTTTTTAGCGCGTCCCGATTTCGAGCGAAACGTCATGCGCGAAGCACCTCAAAACTTGAGGGCGCGTGCATAACATGGATTTTGTGGCGGCAAAAAGCGACCTCAACTGGCCCTCGGCCGCCTCGTTATTGCACGACGAGCCCATGGTGGGCCGGCGCAACGTCGCGCTGCTCGGGGTGTCCACGTACGCGACCTCGGTGTCGAAGCGCTCTTCGACGAGCACACCGCTCGCGGTGCGAGAAGCCCTTGAACGGTTCTCCACCTGGTCGTTCCAGGGCCGATTCGACCTGGCGGACTACGTGGCCCTCGTCGACCACGGCGACGTCGAGGACCCCGATGGCGAGGGCGGGCACGAGCGCGTCGCCAAGGCCCTTTCGGCGATCGGCAAGTACAACAAACTCATCATCATTCTCGGGGGCGACAATGCGGCGACCTGGCACGCCCTCGGTGCGCTGGGGGCGGACAACATCGACGAGTTCGGCCTCATCACGCTGGACGCGCACGTCGACATGCGCGAGGGACGATCGAACGGTTCGCCGGTGCGCCAGCTCCTCGCCGAGGGCCTTGACGCCCACCACGTCGTCCAGGTCGGCCTCGGCGACTTCTCCAACTCGGCCAAGTACGCCAAGAGCGCCCTCGACGCCGGGGTGAGGATCATTGATCGCGACGGCTTTCGCCGCGAAGAGGTCGCGGCCATCGCCAAGCGCGCACTCGACGTGGCGGGAGCGGGCGGGCGAAAGATCTACGTCGACATCGACCTCGACGTGGCCGACCGCACCGCGGTGCCGGGCTGCCCGGCCGCCGTGCCGGGCGGGCTGGGGGCGGACGAGGTGCGCCGGTTCGTGCGCGAGGTCGCCTCGTCCAAGAGCGTCGTCGCCATCGACTTCACCGAAGTCGACGTCGATCAGGACTCCGCCGACCAGCGCACCGTTCGCTTGGTCGCGCTACTAGTTCTCGAGGCGCTCGCGGGCGTAGCAAGGAGATCGACGTGACCATCGTCGTAGGAGTCGAGCCCTTTACGAGGGCGCAACTGATCGCGGTGGCGCGGGGCTTTGAGCCCGTCGAGCTGAGCGACGAGGTGCGCGAGCGCCTGACGCGCCAGCGCGTCGCCATCGACGGGCTCGTCAACAGCGGCAAGGCGATCTACGGCCTCTCGACGGGCTTTGGCTCGCTGGCGACGACGCTCATCTCGCCTGAGGAGCGCCGTGACCTCCAGCGGAGCCTGATCCGTTCCCACGCCGCGGGCGTGGGGCCTGAGGTCGAGCGTGAAGTCGTGCGAGCGATGATGGTCTCTCGCCTGAGAAATCTCTGCAGCGGGGTGTCGGGCGTTCGCACCTCCACGGCCGAGGCGTACGCGGCACTGATCAACGCTGACATCACGCCGATCGTGCACGAATTCGCCTCGCTCGGCTGCTCGGGTGATCTCGCGCCGCTCGCGCACGTGGCGCTGGCGCTGATGGGAGAAGGTGACGTGCGCGACGCCGGGGGAGCGCGACGCCTCGCGGCCGACGCGCTGGCGGACGCGGGCCTGGTGCCCGTCGAGCTCGCCGAGAAGGAGGGGCTGGCCCTCATCAACGGCACCGACGGCATGCTCGGCCAACTGGTCCTGGCCCTCGACGACGGCGCGGCTCTCCTGCAGCACGTCGACATCGCGGCATCGCTGTCGATCCAGGCGTTGCGCGGCACTGACCGCGTCTTCGCTGCCGAGATCAACGCCCTGCGTCCCCACCCGGGCCAGATCGAGAGCGGGGAGAATCTCGTGGCCCTCCTCGGCGATTCGGGCATCGTTGACTCGCACCTGGAGGACCCCAGCCAGGTGCAGGATGCGTACTCGTTACGCTGCGCACCCCAGGTGCACGGTGCGGCCCGCGACACCTTCCGTTACGCGGCCGGCGTCGCCGACATCGAGCTCGCCTCATCCATCGACAACCCGTCGGTGCTCGCTGACGGCTCGCTCGTCTCAAACGGAAACTTTCACGGCGCCCCAATTGGTTACGTGCTCGACTTCCTCTCCATCGCTATTGCCGACGTGGCTTCAATGAGCGAGCGGCGCACCGACCGGATGCTTGATGTGAACCGCAGCCACGGCCTGCCCCCGTTTCTCGCTCACCAGCCGGGCGTCGATTCAGGCCTCATGATCGCCCAGTACGCCCAGGCGGCCCTCGTGGCCGAGATGAAGCGCCAAGCCCTGCCAGCGAGCGTCGACTCGATACCCTCGTCAGCGATGCAGGAGGACCACGTCTCGATGGGCTGGCACGCCGCGCGCAAGCTGCGATGGTCGATGGACTGCTTCCGTGACGTCGTGGCGATCGAGCTGCTGGCGGCCTCGCGCGCCCTCGCGCTTCGCGCGCCGCTCGCGGCCTCGCCGGTCACGGCGGCCTTCGCCGAGGCCGTGAACGCGCGGTCGGGGGGACCGGGGCACGACCGGTGGCTCGCGCCCGAGATCGCCGCGGTCGTCGAGCTCGTTTCGAGCCGCGAGCTCTTGGAAATCGCCTCGCGCTTCGTCGCGCTGCGCTAGGAGAAGCGTGCAAGGCGCCCGCCCCGTCCGCGCGTCGAGGGGAACGGCGCTGAGTGCCCTCGGCTGGTCCCAGGAGGCCGCGCTGCGGATGCTCCAGAACAACCTCGACCCCGAGGTCGCCGAGCGGCCCGACGATCTCGTCGTCTACGGCGGCACCGGCCGGGCAGCGCGCGACTGGCGCAGCTTCGACGCACTGGTTCGCACGCTGACGACGCTCAGGGCCGACGAGACGATGCTCGTCCAGTCGGGTCGGCCGGTGGGGGTGTTAACGACCCACGAGTGGGCGCCCCGGGTCCTCATCGCCAACTCGAACCTCGTGCCCGACTGGGCGACGTGGCCCGAGTTTCGCCGGCTCGAGGCGCTCGGCCTGACGATGTACGGCCAGATGACGGCCGGCTCGTGGATCTACATCGGCACCCAGGGGATCCTGCAGGGCACCTACGAAACCTTCGCGGCGGTTGCCGCAAGACGCTTCAACGGCACGCTCGCGGGAACCTTGACGCTGACCGCGGGCGCGGGCGGAATGGGCGGCGCGCAGCCTCTCGCCGTGACGATGAACGACGGGGTGTGCCTGTTGATCGACGTCGACCCCTCACGCCTGGCGCGCCGGGTCGAGCAGCGCTACCTCGATGAGTGGACGAGTGACCTCGAAGCGGCACTGGCGCGCGTGCTCGAGGCCAAGCGCGAGCGCGAGGCCCTCAGTGTCGGTCTCGTTGGCAACGCCGCGACGATTCTGCCCGAGCTCCTGCGTCGGGGCGTCGAAGTCGACATCGTGACCGACCAGACCTCGGCGCACGATCCGCTCAGCTACCTGCCCGAGGGAATCGACCTGGGCGACTGGCACGACTACGCCGAGAAGAAGCCCGAGGAGTTCACCGACCGCGCCCGTGAATCGATCGTGCGCCACGTGACGGCCATGGTGGGCTTCCTCGACGAGGGGGCCGAGGTCTTCGATTACGGCAACTCGCTGCGCGGCGAAGCCCAACTGGGGGCTACCCCCGCGCCTTCGCCTATCCCGGCTTCGTGCCCGCCTACATCCGTCCCCTCTTCTGCGAGGGCAAGGGGCCCTTCCGCTGGGTGGCGCTCTCGGGCGATCCGGCGGACATCGAGGCGACGGACCACGCCGTGCTCGAGCTCTTCCCTGAGAACGAGCCCTTGCGTCGCTGGATAACGAAGGCTGAGGAGAAGGTGGCGTTCCAGGGGCTGCCGGCTCGGATCTGCTGGCTCGGCTACGGCGAGCGCGACCAGGCCGGCGTCGCCTTCAACGACCTCGTCAAGGCGGGCAAGGTAAAGGCGCCGATCGTCATCGGCCGCGACCACCTCGACGCGGGATCGGTCGCTTCGCCCTATCGCGAGACCGAGGCGATGCTCGACGGCTCGGACGCGATCGCCGACTGGCCGCTGCTCAACGCGCTCGTCAACACCGCCTCGGGCGCGACGTGGGTGTCGATCCACCACGGCGGGGGCGTCGGCATCGGCCGGTCGATCCACGCGGGCCAGGTCTGCGTCGCGGACGGCACCGCGCTCGCCCGAGAGAAGCTGCGTCGAGTTCTCACCAACGATCCCGCTACGGGCGTGCTGCGCCACGTGGACGCCGGGTACGAGATCGCCGAAGCGACGGCGGAGCGGACGAGCCTGCGCGTGCCCATGCGCGAGACCTGATGGCAACGACGGTCATAAGGAACATCTCAGAGCTGACGACCAACGATCCGACGCTCGGCGACGAAAGTCCCTCGGGCCGTCTCGTTGACGCGGCGCTCGTCGTGGACGACGAGGAGGTGCTCTGGGTGGGGGAGAGCCGCCACGCGCCCGACGCCGACGAGCTGCTCGACGCGAGCCAGCGCGCCGTCGTCCCGGGCTTCGTCGACTCCCACACGCACCTCGTCTTCGCCGGGGAGCGCAGCGACGAGTTCGAGGCGCGCATGGCCGGCGTGCACTACGACGGTGGGGGCATCATGCGCACCGTCGAGGCGACGCGCGCCGCCTCCATCGACGACCTTCGCCGGGGCACCGAGCAACGCGTCGCCGAGCTCTTCGCGGGCGGCGTGACGACCATCGAGATCAAGTCCGGCTACGAGCTCAGCGTCGAGGGCGAGGTGCGCGAGCTCGAGGTGGCTCGTGAGTTCAGCGACGAGGTCACGTGGCTCGGCGCACACGTGGTGCCTCCCGAGTACCGCCGCGACCGCGAGGGCTACCTCACCCTGCTGGTAACGACGATGCTCGAGTCGTGCGCGCCGCTGGCCAAATGGGCCGACGTCTTCTGTGACCGGGGCGCCTTCAGCGTCGAGGAAGCGCGCGAAGTGCTCGTTGCCGCGCGCGCGAAGGGACTCGCGCCGAGGCTGCACGCCAACCAGCTGGCCCACAGCGGTGCCGTGATACTGGCGGTCGAGCTCGACTGCGCGAGCGTCGACCACTGCTCGTATCTAGAGGACAGCGACATCGACGTGCTGAGTGCGTCGGCGACGGTGGCGACGCTGCTGCCCGGCGCGGAGTTCTCGACGCGCTCGGCGTACCCTTCTGCGCGCCGGCTGCTCGACGCCGGCGTTACGGTAGCTCTCGCGACCGACTGCAACCCGGGCTCTTCGTACGTGACGAGCATGTCCTTCGTGATCGCGCTCGCGGTGCGCGAGATGGGCATGACGGTCGACGAGGCGCTCTGGGCGAGCACGAAGGGTGGCGCGTTGGCGCTGCGTCGCGGTGACGTCGGCCACCTCGGGCTCGGTGCGCGCGCCGACTTCGCGCTGCTCGACGCTCCGCGCGCGGCACACCTCGCCTACCGGCCCGGCGCGAACGTGGTGGCCGCGACCTACCGCGCCCGGCGCCAGTAATCGCCGTGCACACGCGCGTTGTCACCCGCGCTGGAACCCATTCGATGGAAGGGATCGCGGAGTGCGGATAGTCGTCTTCGGGGCCGGCGCGATCGGGGGCGTCATCGGGGCGCGACTGTTCCAGCAGGGCCACGACGTCGCGCTCATCGCGCGCGGAGCCCACTACGAGGCCGTTGCGAAAGATGGGCTACGGCTGGAAACGCCCGCGGAGACCGTCACGCTGCGCGTGCCCGTCGTAGAAAGTCCTGCTGCGCTGTCGCTCGGCAAAGATGATGTGGTGCTACTGACCGTGAAGAGCCAGGACACGCAGGGCGCATTGCGCCAGCTCCTCGAGGTCGCTCCGCCCGCGACCGCGATCGCCTGTGGCCAGAACGGTGTCGAGAACGAGCGGGTGGCGCTTCGCTCCTTCGAGCACGTCTACGGCATGTGCGTCATGTGCCCGGCGACGCACCTCTCGCCGGGCGTCGTCCGGGCCAGCTCGTCACCGGTGACCGGGCTGCTCGACGTCGGCTGCTGGCCGCGAGGACTGGACGATCGGGCGAGAGAGCTTGCGTCAATTCTTAGCGGAGCCACCTTCGACTCCGTCGCTCGCGACGACATCGCCAGATGGAAGTGGGGCAAGCTGCTCATGAATCTGGGCAACGCCGTCGAGGCGGTATGTGGTGAGTCGGCGCGCGGCGGCGTGCTGGTGTCGCGAGCGGTCGACGAGGGTGTCGCGGTCCTCGAGGCGGCCGGCATCGACTTCGTAGGACGAGACGAGGACGTGGCTCGCCGCGGCGAACTGCTCACGGTGGCTCCCATCGGCGGCGCGATGCGCGGGGGCGGTTCGTCGTGGCAGAGCCTCGCGCGCGTCGCCGGTTCGATCGAGACCGACTACCTGACCGGTGAGATCGTGCTGCAGGGTCGCCTCTGCGGTGTCGCCACCCCCGTCAACGATCTCCTGCAACGCTTGGCCAATCAGTTGGCGATGGAACGACGTCAGCCTGGAGCTTGGACGGAGGATGAGGTTCTGGCCATGTTGGCGGAGACGTGAGTTCCGGTGCCGACGCCCGAGCCGAGGTGACGATCGCCGTCGTCATCGAAGGAAAAACTCTCCTTTCGATCGACGAGTCCTTCAACGTCGAGCAGGTAGCAGCGCGCGGGTAGCATCCCTCGTGGTGGCACCTACGTCCTCGGATCGACTGAACGAATACCTGGGGCGTATCGCAAAGAGCCTCGACATTTTCCTGCAGGACGATCACGGCGACCCGATGACTCGATACGACGAATGGTCACGGGCGCTCGATGGGCCACTTCCCGCCAAGGGCCTCGGTCCCGACGCGGTAATCGATGAACTCGAGCGCACGGTGATCCCCAACGGAGCGCGTTTCAGCGAGCCCGGGTTCTGGGGTTGGATCACGGTCGGGCCCAGCCCGGTTCCCGTCGTCGCGTCGCTGGCGGCCACCGTCGCTTCGCCCCAGCGCTACACAATGACTGCCTTCAATCGCCTCGAGGAACTCTCACTGGACTGGCTGGCGCAGTTGTGTTCGCTGCCGGCCAGCATGAAGGGGGTCTACTCGAGCGGGGGGTCCGTGGCGAACCTCGTCGCGCTCGGCGCGGCCCGCCAGTGGGCCCTGGAGCAGGTCGGTCTCGACCCCGCGGCGGACGGCATGGGTTCGCGGCGCGTCGCGCTGTACTGCTCGAGCGAGGCCCACCACACTGTCATTCGCGCGGCCGGCGTGCTCGGACTCGGGCGACGCAGCGTTCGCCAGATTCCCGCGGACGAACACCAGCGCCTCGACGTTTCGGCGCTGCGCGATGCGATGGCCGCCGACGCCGAGGCGGGGGTCCTGCCCGTGGCTGTTGTCGCCACCGCCGGCACGACCAACACCGGCACGATCGATCCGCTTCGCGCCTGCGGCGAGCTGGCGCGTGAACACGGCGCCTGGTTCCACGTTGACGGAGCGTACGGGCTGCCCGGCATCCTCGACGAGCGCGTCGCCGCGCTCTACGACGGGCTCGACCTCGCCGATTCGGTGATCGTGGATCCCCACAAGTGGCTCGGCGCCCCCGTCGGGATCGCCGCGACGTTCGTGCGCGACCGCTCGATCCTGCATCGGGCGTTCACCCAAGAGCCCTCCGCCTACATCGAGGGTGCCATGGTCGACCCGGCGGACGCGCGGGTCTCGCTCGACTCGATGGGGATTCCCTACGCCGACTTCGCGGTCGAGCTCTCGGCACCCGCGCGCGGCGTGGTTGTGTGGAGCATCCTCAGTGAGCTCGGTCGCGACGGCGTGAGAGAGCGCATCGTCGCTGACAACGACCGGGCGCGCCACCTCGCCGCCATCGCGGTGCGCACTGATCGGCTCGAGGTTCTCGCTGAGCCGGTGCTCTCGATCTGCTGCTTCCGGTACTGCAATGACGCCATTGATGATCTCGACGAGTTGAACCGGGAGCTTTATCGACGACTGCTGCAGGAGACCCCCTACCTGCCAAGCGCGACACTGGTCAACGGTCGGTTCGCGCTGCGACCGTGCTTCATCAACGAGCGCACCACCTTCGAATACGTCGAGGGGCTGTGCGCCGCGGTCGTTCGCTTGGGCGATCAGTTGGCGCTCGGCTAACGCCGGCGACTAAGTCGATGGAGGTGGATTCCAGTGGAGCTGACCAACGCGTTCTGCGCGTACGTAGCCGTGGGCAACGAACCACCGCGCGGAATCGTAGAGTGCGACGGCCGCTGGCCGTGAGGCGTACCCGAGTTCCCCGCGGGCTCTCGCGTCGTCGAAGGTCATCGTAGTTGAGGCCATTTGGGCCGCCTCCAACGGTACGCGCGGCTCGCGGCCCAGAAGATCGCCCTCCACAAATTGGGACAGCCAGCCAGCGATCATCGGCGTCGCAGCGGGCAAGTGTCGGGCGGCGGGCGGCAGTCCGGTCACCGTGGAAAGTGTCGCGAGCAGCTGGGCCATCGTGATGTTCTCGCCGCCGCAGATGTAGCTGCGCCCCTGTCGACCCTTTTCGAGGGCGAGCAAATGGCCCTCGGCGAGGTCGTCGACGTGGGCGACGTTGATTGCCGTGTCGACGTAGCCGGGGATCTGTCCGTTGAGGTAGTCGAGAACGACCTTGCCCGAGGGAGTCGGGCGGTGGTCGTTGGGGCCGTGCGGCATGGTCGGCAGCACGAGCACCACGGGCGCTCCCTGGGCGGCCAGGCGAAGCACCTCGTGCTCGGCCACGTACTTGGTCTTCTTGTAGTTGCCGTAGAGGTGCGAGAGGTCGGCGACGTCGTCCTCGGTGGAGGGGTGACCGGCCTTCGTCCGCCAGAGCCCGAGGGTCGCCACAGTCGAGGTGTAGACGATGCGCTCGACGCCCGCATCGGCGGCGGCGCTGACCACATTGCGGCTTCCCTGGACGTTGACCGCGTAGAAGTTCGAGGGATCCTTTGGCCAGAAGCCGAACTTGGCGGCCAGGTGGAAGCAGTAGCGAGCGCTCTCAAAGACGCCCTCGAGCTGTTTCGCCTGGGTGATGTCGACGTCGCGGCGCTCCACCTCAAGTTCGTCGAGGTTCGACGTCGCGGCTCCGGGCTCGGTCAGCGCGACCACGTGCACTCCGCGACCGAGCAGGGCTCTCGTGACCGCCGAGCCGATAAAGCCCGCCGCACCGGTGACGACGACGCGGTCGCCACTCGAGAGCTCGTAGCTCACGAGGAAGTCGTGACGCTCGAGGCCGTGCGCGTGCGCTTCAGCGTGCCTCGTGCCATGGTCTTTGCGAAGTCCACCAGCCAGCCACTGTTCTTTTCAGCCTCGCCGAGGAGCTCGTCGAGCGCGTCGGCGAAGAGGTCGATCTCCTCTACACCCGCGATGAGCGCTGGTAGCAGCTTGATCACATTGACGTTGTCGGCCGCCACCTGGGTGAGGATGTGGTAGCGGTGAAAGAGGGGCACGACCAGGGTCTGGGAGAACATCGCCGGACGAGTCGCCTCGACGGCGCGCCAGCGCAGCTTGGCCCGCGCCGAAGTCGGCGGACCGAAGACGACCCCGATCATCTGGCCGCGGCCCCGCACCTCGTGCAGGAACTCGTGACGCTCGGCCAACGCTTCGAGTTTGGCCCGCCATACATCGCCCATCGCCGCGGCGTGCTCGACGATTCCCTCATCGTCGAAGACGCTGAGCGTCGCGAGTCCGGCCACCATCGCCAGCTGGTTGCCCTTGAAGGTCGTCGAGTGCACGAGCGCGCGTTCCATCGAGCTGTAGACGCTGCGGTAGACCTTGTCGCTCGTGAGCATCGCCCCGACGGGCACGTAGCCCCCGGAGAGGGCCTTCGAGACGGTGATGATGTCGGGGCGCAGGCCGTAGTGCTCGAAGGCGTAGAACTTGCCGGTGCGGCCGATGCCGGTCTGGACCTCGTCGCAGACGAAGAGCGCGCCGGCCTCGTGGACGGCGGCCTCGAGCTCGCGCCAGCGGTCGGTTTCGAGCTCGTAGACGCCCTTGCCCTGAATGGGCTCGACGACGAAGGCGGCGACATCGCCGCGGCGTAGTTCGCTGCGCAGCGCGTCGAGGTCGCCGAAGGGTACCTCGGCCACCCCGGCCAGCAGCGCGCCGAAGCCGCTCTTGAACTCCGCTGATCCGTTGAGCGACAGGGCGCCCATGGTGAGCCCGTGGTACGCGTGGGCGTGGTAGAGGATGCGCTCGCGCTTGGTGCTGGCCCGGGCGAACTTGATGGCGGCCTCGACGGCCTCGGCACCGGAGTTGCAGAAGAACACCCGCTCGATCTGGTCGGGACTGCGCGTGACCAGTTGCTCGGCCAAGAGCCCCGGCAGCAACGCGCAGTCCATCTGGACCATGTTCGGCAGGTCGGCGTCGATCGCCTGGCGCAGCGCATCCTTGATGACTGGGTGGCTCCGGCCGAGGGCGAAGACCCCGAAGCCCGAGAGGAGGTCGAGGTAGCGCTGGCCCTCGTCGTCGAAGAGGTAGCTGCCTTCGCCACGCTCGTAGAAGCGGTCGAAGCCGAGGGTCTTGAGGACCTTGGCCAGCTGGGGGTTGACGTACTGGGCGTGGAGCTGGAAGTTCTCGCCGCGGCGACGCTCCATCAGCTCGGCCAGGTTGAAGGGCACCGTCCTCCTATCGCTTGCATTCAATCTAAACCGGGTGGTCATCGTGCCGCGAGCCGAGGTAACCGTAGGCTCGGGCGATGGTCATCGTGCTGGCCCTCGGCACCGCCTTTGCGAACGCGGTCGCGAGCATCTGCGAGCGCCTGGGCGTGGAGGATGCGCCGCAGGCCAACGGCCCCTCGATGGGGCTCGTGCGCCATATGGTGCAGCGCCCGGTCTGGGTGCTCGGCTTTGTGATCATGGCCGCCGGTTACGGCTGTCAGGCGGTGGCGCTGCACCTGGGCTCGCTTGAACGTGGTCCAGCCGATACTCGTGAGCGAGCTCGTCATGCTGGTCGTGGTCCTCTGGCTCTGGTACCGCACGCCGCTGCGCGCACGCGATCTTCTGGCCGCGGTCGCGACGGCGGCGGGCCTGGGCATCTTCTTGGTCCTGGCGTCGCCCCGGGTCGGCACGAAGGTGCCGAGCGACCACCTGTGGCTCGGGGTCGGCCTCGCGACCGTCGCCGTGGTGCTGGCCCTCGTCATGGCGGGATCGCGGGGATCGCCCGCACGGCGCGCGCTGCTGCTCGGCGCGGGCGCCTCGGTGGGCTTTGCTCTGACGGCCGCCCTCACCAAGTCGGTGACCGATGCGCTCGTCGCGGGCGCGGGCGCCCTCTTCACCTCCTGGCAGCTCTACGCGCTGTGCGCGGTTGGTCTCGGATCGTTTGTCATCATGCAGAGCGCGTTTCAGGTCGGACCCTTCGCCGCGTCGCAGTCGACCCTCATCCTCGTCAATCCGCTCGTCGCCCTCGTGATCGGCCACCTGCTCTACGGCGAGACGTTGCGCGGCGGCCCGCTCTACGCGTCGCTCGAGGTGCTGGCGCTGGCGACGATGATCGCGGGCGCGCTCGGACTCTCTACGTCGGCGCTCGTCGCGAACGTCCGCGAGCAGTCCGGCGGTCACCTGCTCACCGGGCGGGGGCGCTACGCCGAGTGGCGCCGCCAGCGACTCAACTTAAAGTGAGATCCGTGGAACCGGGCTCGTCGTCGCATTTCGCGCCGTTGGATCGTCCCGTGCGGGCCGCCTTCATCGGCCTTGGGCGCATCTACGACCTGAATGTGCGGGGCTACCTCGACAACTGGACGTCGAGGTCGCGGCCATCGTCGATCCGAGCGACGAGCGGCGCCGCCAACGCCAGAGTGACTGGCCCCATGCGAAGGCGTTCGCGTCGATCAGCGAGCTGGGTGAGAGTGGGCTCAGCGTCGATGCCGTCGAGGTGCTCGTGCCAATCGCGCTGCATGAGGAGACCGTCACCGAATGCTTGGGGCACGGATGGCACGTGAACCTGCAGAAGCCCATGGCGAGCTACCTCGCGAGCGCCAACCGAATGCGCGAAGCGGCGCGCGCCAACGACCGTCAATTGCGCGTGATGGAGAACTACCTCTTCTATCAGCCACTGCGCCAGCTCAAGGAGACGCTCGACTCCGGCGAGCTCGGCCCGGTGAGCGGGTACCACATGAAGATGGTCGCGAGCGGCCGTGGCGGCTGGGAAGTGCCCGGTGATGCCTACGAGCGCCAGTTCGAACAGGCCCGGCGCGGACGCGGGATCCTGCTCTTTGACGACGGCTGGCACAAGCTGTCGACGGCGCTCTGGCTCTTTGGTCCGATCCGAGAGGTACGCGCCTGGGTGGGCTCGACCGAGATCGTGCCCGGCTACACGGTCGACGCTCCAACGACCGTCGCCTTCGAACACGCGAGCGGCGTGCGCGGCGTCTGGGACATCACGCTCGCTCTCGACATGTACCTGCGATCGGACTACTACACCAACGACGAGCGCTGGGAGGTCACCGGACGGCGAGGCTTCGCCCGGGTCAATCGGTGCACCGGCCGCGGGATTCAGCAACCGAGCTTCGAGGTGTACCTCGACGGCGAGATGCGCTCGTACCACGCGCTCGACGACGACTGGGCGAGCAGCTTTCGCGACTCCGGGCGTCACTGGCTCGCCTGGTTGCGCAGCGGCGAGGGCCCGCTCTGGTGGGGGAGCGACGAGGCGATCGAGGTGCTGCGCGTCGCACTCGCCGCCTACGAGAGCAGCGCCCGCGGTGGCGTCGGGGTGAACCCGCAGTCCCTCGACCGGGCTTCGGCGACGGGGTCGCGCCCGTGAGCGTCGCGCCCGGGCCTGTCGCGACGGTCGCCAAGGCTGTTCGCGAGCGTCGCCTCAGCGCGACAACGGTGGTGACCGCGTCAATTGAGCGCCTCGAGCGTGCCGAGGAACTCAACGTCACGGCAGAGAGGACTTACGACCAGGCACTGGCTGAAGCTCGTCGTGTCGACGAAGGCGAGGCGTCGACCGGCGCGTTGGCGGGCGTGCCGACGCTCGTCAAAGACCTCGAGGATCTGGCCGGCCACCCGACAAGGAAGGGCTCGCTCGCGCTGCGCCACGTCGCACCCGCCCTCGTTAATGGCGTCGTGCCCGGCCGTCTCATCGAGGCCGGCGCGATCGTGGTTGGCAAGTCGACGCTGCCCGAATTCGCCATCGAGGGCTACACCGCCAGCTTGCTCACCGGGGTGACCCGCAATCCCTGGAATCTCGAGTACTCGCCCGGAGGATCGAGCGGCGGCTCCGGTGCGGCGCTCGCGGCGGGACTTGTCGGCGTGGCGACGGCGACCGACGGTGGTGGCTCGGTGCGCATTCCCGCTTCCCTTTGCGGGCTCGTGGGACTCAAGCCGACGAACGGCGTCGTGGGTCGCTGGCCGGCACCCGACTGGATCGACTACTCGACCGACGGTCCGCTCGCCACCTCGAGTGACGACCTGCGTCTCATCTTTGACGTGATGCGCGGACCCGTCGCCGGTGATCCCACGTCACCCCCGTTGTCGCTCGCCAGCCGCTGGGCTCGCCACGAGGGCCAGCCGGGTCGGCTCGTCGCCGCCGAGCGAACCTCGCCGCTCGGGCCGCTGCCCCAACCCGTCGCCGCCGTCTTTCACGAGGCGGTCGGCGCCTTCGCCGACGTGCTCGGCGTGCCCCTTGAGTGGCGCGAGCCTGAGGGATTCTTCATCGACGGCGACCCCGATCTCGACTGGTTCACCGTGACGACGGCCGAGCACGTGGCAGCTCTCGGGCGCGAGTGGGTCGAAGATCACATGGACGAGTTCCACGTCGCCACCCAGGAGTTCTTTGCGACGGGGCTTTCGGTGACGATCGACGACTACCTTGCTGCGCGACGACGTCGGTACCTCTACGTGCGTGCGCTGGACCGGCTGCTCTCAGAGAACGGGCTCTTGCTCACGCCGAGCGTCGCCGCCGAGGGATGGCTCGCCGACGGACGGATGCGGGCCGGCGCCGAGGTGCACGGCCTCTCGCCTGAGGTGTACTCGACGGCCGTGCAGAACGTGACGGGACACCCCGCGATCTCCGTTCCCTTTGGTCACCTGCCGTCGGGCTTGCCCTTCGGGCTGCAGATCACGGCCGAGCACTACCACGACTATCGCCTGCTCGACCTCGCGGCGCTGATGGAAGCGTCCTACCCCTGGGCGCGCAGCGCTCCCGGCTTCGACGGGCTCGACGCCGCGCTGGGTCTCGTCTAGACAACAGCGAAGGCGACGCAGAACTTTCTGCGAGACTGGACCCGTGTACGTACCCCCCAAGTTCAGGATCGACGAAGACGAGGCGTGGCGGGTCGTCAATGAGGCCGGCGCCGGGATGCTCGTCATCCAGACGCCCGAGGGCCTCGCGAGCGTGTACGTGCCCGTGATTGTCAGTGAAGACCGCACGACGATGTGGTCACATCTCGCTAAGGCCAATCCGTGGTGGAAGTCGATCACCGACGGTGACGAGGTCCTCGCGTTGTTTCTCGTCGCAAGCGCCTACGTAACCCCGTCGTACTACCCGAGCCGTCTTGAGAGCCCCGGCGTCGTGCCCACGTGGAACTACGTCGCGACCGAAGTGCGCGGCAAGGTGATGCTCCACCAAGAGCCCAAGTGGAAGCTAAACCAAGTGCGCACGTTGACCGCGCACTTCGAAGAGGGCTACGACCCCGAGTGGCGCGTTGACGATCTCGACGAGACCTACCGCGACCTGCAACTCACCGCGATCGTCGGCATCGAGATCGAAGTGGTTGCGATCATGGGGAAGGCCAAGCTTTCTCAGAACCGCCCCAAGATCGATCACGACACCGTGCGCGAACGCTTCGCCGAGGGCACGCCGAGTGAGCGGAACGTCGCGAAACGAATGAAAGACATTGACTAGGGACCAAAGTCACATTTTGTGAGCGGCACTCACCAAATGATGCCCGAATCCAATGCCGCTGGATGAGGTAGCAGACGAAAAACCAGGTCAGATTCTCGAGCCCGCTGTGGTATGACTGGTCCTAATATTCGCGGTGGCGCGTTTGGGGCGAGGGGAGACTCATGGACAACACCGATGAGACGGCATTGGGCGCAAAGGTCCCGGTTACCGAGGAGGTTCCGCAGCGGCTCAACAGGGGCGCCCTAGGCCTGCTCGACATTACGGCCGCGACTATGGCCAACATCGCGCCTGCGATGAGCTTCTTCTTCGGATTCGGCTACCTCGCCTTCACCGCCGGCCTCGCGTCGCCCCTCACGATCTTGCTGGCGGGCATCGCGATCCTCTTCCTTGGCAACACACTGTCAGAGTTCACCAAGGTCCTACCCTCGACGGGCGGCTTCATCACCTTCGTCGGCAAGACATTCGGGGCGCGCACTGCGGTCACGACCGCACTGTTGACCGGCACTGGCTACATCGCAGCTATGGCGTCGGTTATCGCCATCGTTGGCGGGTTCTTCCAGGGGATCATGCAGCACTACAACGTGTCGGGCCTCGAAAGCGTCCCCTGGGGCGTTTACACGTTGATCTTCCTCGCCATCGCCGCGTACATGATGATCCGCGGTGTCTCGATCTCAACCAAGGTGGCCGGACTGTTCTTCTCTTGCGAGATGGCAATACTCCTCATCGTGAGCGTCGTGACGCTCGCGAAGTTCCACCAGCACATCAACTTCCGGCCCTTCGAACCCAAGAACATCAGTGGCGGCTTCAAGGGTCTCGCGGCTGGCTTTCCGCTCGGCATCTACCTCTTCATCGGGTGGGAAAACTCCGCGGCTCTCGCTGAGGAGACGAACAATCCTCGCAAGAATGTCCCACGGGCTGTGTTCACCTCCATCTTCGTCATGCTCGTGGCGTATCTGTTGTTCGCCTACTCGACCGTCGTTGGCTTCAAGGACAACGTCACCACGCTGACCAGCTCGCCCGTTCCGTTCCTCACCGTCGCCGGGGCCATCGGGGCCTTCGTGCTCTTTCTGACCTATGTCGCCGGCATGACATCGACGATGGGCGCAATGATCGCGGGCACGAATTCCCAGGCTCGGCTGCTCTTCAACGCCGGACGCGAAGGGCTGCTGCCCAAGACGATCGGCGCGGTTTACCAGAAGCGCCGCACGCCCGTGCACGCCCTGATGCTCTTCCTCGGCATCGGCGTCGCGATCATCGGCTTCTGGGGCCTCGGTCACCTGATCGGTGGTAACCCGCACGGGAGCGTGACCGGACCGCTCGCTTACCAAGGGATGTCCGCGCTGACGATGTATGACGAGTCCGCAACCTTTGGCGCATTCCTGGTGCTGTTGGTGTACGGGCTGAGCAACCTCGCGCTGCCCTTTTACTACAAGCGCTACCACCCCGAGCTCTTCAACATGTTCCGCCACGGCGTGCTACCGATCGTCGGTGCCGCAATCATCATCGTGCCGATCTACTACCTCTGCAAGCCGCCGCTCGCCCCGCCCTACAGCTGGTACCCCTGGATGGCGCTGGGGGCGGTGATCCTGGCTGTCATCTACGCGAGCGTCCTCGTGAAGCGGGACTCGACCGTCGGCGACCGGGTTGGTTCGCTTGTCGCTGACGAGTAGCCGCTTGGACGGGATCAGTCCCCGTCGGAGACGACGATCGGGCTGAAGCCGACGAAGAGGCCGGTGCCGACGACACCCGGCACACCGGACATCAGCGCGTCGAGTTCGGGTCGCACGAGCGGGAAGCGTACGTCGAGAATGAGGTTGCCGTGCTCGGTGACGACCGGTCCGTCCTTGCCATGAGCTGAACGAAGTTCCAACTCACTGGCGCCGAGTGACTCCTGCAAATGCGCCCTCACGAGGTTCAGCGCCTCGGGCATAACCTCCACGGGGATCGGGAACCGCTCGCCGAGGGCATCGACCCGCTTGGTTCGATCCACAACCGCGTAGAGCTCAGGCGAGCTCGTCATTACGAGCCGCTCGCGCACCATGGCTCCGCCACGACCCTTAATCATGTTACCGGCGCCGTCGATCTCGTCTGCGCCGTCGAAGGACCAGTCGGGACGCTGCTGCAGGAGATTCGACGTGCGCACGCCGTACTCGTGGCAGGCCAGCTCCATCTCGAGCGACGTCGTGATCGCGGTGAAGCGCCACTCTCGCACGACTGCCCGCTCGACCAGGGCGACCAGCGTCAGGAAGCTGGTCGACCCGCTACCGACCCCAACCACGTCGCCGTCGCGCAGCCGGCCGGCCATCTCTCGGGCGATGTTCTCCTTGGCCTCGAAGTTAGTGATCTCGCCTCGTCGCCGGTCCTCGTTCGTTTTGTCCCCGGGCCACTCCATCTCGGCGCTGGTCCTCCCGTTGGTCGACGTCAAGGTCCAGGGTAGTTCGCACGATCATCACCGCTCCTGCCTACAACGGCCTTGCAAGCCGAGGTCGGTGGTTGTAGGTTGCCGTCGAACACGACGTGCACAGAGCAGCGCGCCAAGTGAGGGTGTGGGGAGCAATGGTGAACGACGAGCAGCGCTTCGCTTTCGATCTGCGCTTGCCGGTGCCTCAGCCGGTCCTTACGCCGCTCACCGCGTCGGCCATCTTTCTCGTGCTCACGGTGAACGACGGCGGCGAGGACGCGGTAAGGGAACTGCTGAGCGACCTGTCGGGCTTGCAGCGAGCCGTCGGCTTCCGCGTGCCCGAGGGCCGGCTCGCCGTCGTGGCCGGGATCGGTTCCAATTTGTGGGACCGTCTGTACCCGGGACCGCGCCCGCGTGGCCTGCACCCCTTCGCGGAAGTGCGCGGCGACAAACACGTCGCGGTGTCGACCCCGGGCGACCTCCTCTTTCACGTCCGCGCCCGCCACCTGGACCTCTGCTTCGAGCTGGCCCGCCTGGTCATGGACCGGCTGCGTTCGCGCGTCGCAGTCGTCGACGAGACGCACGGCTTCAAGTTCTTCGACGAGCGTGACCTGCTCGGCTTCGTCGACGGGACCGAGAACCCCACTGGTTCGGCCGCCGCGGCCGCGGTCACCGTCGGCGCGGAAGATCCGGGTTTCCTTGGCTCCAGCTACGTCATCGTCCAGAAGTACGTGCACGACCTCGAGGCGTGGAATGCGCTCGCGGTCGAAGAGCAGGTGGAGGCCGTCGGGCGCACGAAGCTCGCCGACGTCGAGCTCGCTGACGAGGTCAAGCCCACCAACTCTCACGTCGCGCTGAACACGATCATCGACGTCGACGGTGTCCAGCGCCAGATCCTGCGCGACAACATGCCCTTCGGCGCCGTCGGCGCCGGCGAGTTCGGTACCTACTTCATCGGCTATTCGAGCACGCCCGACGTCACCGAGCTGATGATCCAACGGATGTTCATCGGCTCACCGCCGGGCAACTACGACCGGCTCCTCGACTTCTCGATGCCGACGACCGGCGCGCTCTTCTTCGTACCGACAACCGACTTCCTCGAGAGTCCGCCGCCGGCGCCCGGCTAGGGGGCGCCTAGGCGACCGCCGGCTCCTTCGCGTCGTCGAGGTTGAATTCGCTGCCTTCGAGAGCAGCGCCGAGCACGTCGGCGATCGTGCCCGCGAGGTGGAAGGTCATCGCCTGGCGCACCTCTTCGGGCACGTCTTCTAAGTCCGGTCCGTTGCGCTCGGGCAGGATCACCTCCGTGAGGCCCGCGCGGTGCGCCGCGAGCACCTTCTGCTTCACGCCGCCGATCGGCAGGACTCTGCCCTGCAGGGTGACCTCGCCGGTCATGCCGACGACGGGCCGCACTGGTTCGCCGCGCAGCAGACTCACGAAGGCAGTCGTCATGGTAACGCCGGCCGATGGCCCGTCCTTTGGTACTGCGCCGGCGGGCACGTGCACGTGGAACCGCTTGCCGGCAAAGGCCTTCGGGTCGATGCGCAGCTCCTCGGCGTGGCTTCGCACGTAGGACATCGCGATCTCGGCCGACTCCTTCATGACGTCGCCCAGCTGGCCCGTGAGGGTGAGTCCTTCGGGGCCTTCGGACACGCTCGCCTCGACGAAGAGCACGTCGCCCCCCGCGCCCGTGACGGCGAGTCCCGTCGCGACGCCCGGCACGCTCGTTCGATCGGCCGGTTCGAAGTAGAAGTGCGGTCGGCCGAGCCAGCCGCGCACATCGGAAGCGTCGACCACGATGGGCGCAACGCGCTCGCCGGCGGCGAGCTTCGTCGCGAGCTTGCGCAGCAGTCGCCCGATCTCGCGCTCTAGGTTGCGCACGCCGGCCTCGCGGGTGTAGTCGGCCACGATCGTGCGGATCGCGTCGTCCGAGACCACGACCTCGTCCTCGTGCAGCGCAGCCCGGGCCATCTGGCGCGCGATGAGGTGGTGGCGGGCGATGCCCACCTTCTCGAGCTCGGTGTAGCCGTCGAGCCGGATAACCTCCATGCGGTCGAGCAGCGGGCCGGGGATGGTGTCGACGACATTGGCCGTCGCGATGAACATCACTCGCGACAGGTCGAGGTCCACCTCGAGGTAGTGGTCGCGGAAGGTGTGGTTCTGGGCCGGGTCGAGCACCTCGAGCAGCGCCGAGGACGGGTCGCCCCGGTAGTCGGTGCCCAGCTTGTCGACCTCGTCAAGGACGATGACCGGGTTCATGGTCCCGGCCTCGCGCAGTGCGCGCACCAGGCGTCCGGGCTGGGCCCCGACGTAGGTGCGGCGGTGGCCACGGATCTCCGCTTCGTCGCGAACGCCGCCCAAGGCGACGCGCACGAACTTGCGCCCGAGGGCGTTGGCGATCGACTGGCCGAGCGAGGTCTTGCCGACACCGGGCGGACCGACGAGCGCGAGGATTGCTCCCGATCCCCGACCGTCGAGCGGCGTGAGTCCACGTTCGGCCTGGAGCTTTCGCACCGCGAGGTGCTCGAGAATGCGGTCCTTTACGTCGTCGAGGCCGTCGTGGTCAGCGTCGAGGATGCGCTCGGCTTCACCGACGTCCAGGCGATCCTCGGACTCGACTCCCCAGGGGACCTCCAAAATCGTGTCGAGCCACGTGCGGATCCAGCCCGTCTCGGGACTCTGCTCACTCGTGCGCTCGAGCTTGTCGACCTCGCGCATAATCGCCGTGCGCACGTCATCGGACAGGTCGCGCGACTCGACCTTGGATCGGTAGTCGTCGGGGTCGGTCTCGTCGCCGCTTAGTTCGCCGAGCTCCTTCTTGATGGCCTCGAGCTGGCGGCGCAGCAGGAACTCGCGCTGGGTCTTCTCCATGCCCTCTTCCACGTCGGTCTTGATCCGCTCGCGCAGCGCGAGATCGGCCAAGGTGTCGCGCGCCCAGCCGAGCACGAGGCGCAGGCGATCTTCGACGTCGATGGTCTCGAGGACCTGGACCTTCTGGGTGAGCGTGAGGTCGGGGGAGTACCCGGCGACGTCGGCCAGGCGTCCCGGCTCTGTGACTTCGCGCAGCTGGGCGGCGACCTGTCGCGCGCCGCGACTGAGCAGGATGTTCTCCAGCACGGCCCGGTACTCGCGGGCGAGCTCGATAGCAGCCGGCGTTGGCTCGCCTTCGTCGATTGGTTCGGCTTCAACCCAGATGGCGTCGCCGGTGCCGGGCACGCCAGTGCCGATGATGGCCCGCTGGTCGCCGCGGATCGCAATCGCGTCGAGGCCCCCCGGGAGCGTGCCCTCCTCCATCACCTCGGCAATTACTCCGACGGTCGCGTAGCGGCCCTCGATGTGGGGCACGAGCAGGAGACGCCCGCCGGCCGAGCGTGCGGCGTCGACGGCCACGCGGGCCTCGCTCGACTCGAGCGCCATGGTGAAGACCATGCCGGGTAGGACTACCCCTGATTTCAAGGGAAGTAGGGGTAGGGTCACGTTTGTGTCGGCCATAGTCGATCCTTCTCAAGCGATCCGACTCATCCGGACCCAACGGGCGCCGGAGTCATCCACTCTCGGGTCAGCGCTTGGACAATCCGCCGGCTAAAGAGGCCGAAGTTCTTTTCGGGGCATCCAGTATACCAACGACGTCCAAAAATCGGGTCGGGGACCGGCTTTCCGGAGGCGGAGCGCCGCCGTGACGCGCGGACGCTGCAATGTGCGCTAGGACGATTGAATGGCGAAGCAGGCTGTGGCCGGTGAGGACGTCGCGTGAAGTTCACGAGGGGCTTCTCTGGACGCGGGGTTCACGATACGCACCTTCCGCCGGGCCAGTACGACGTGGGCGCCGACTGGCCCATCCTCACCGCCGAGCCGACACCGACGCTGCCCCTCGAGTCGTGGACCTTCAACGTCAAGGGGCTGGTCGAGCGGCCGACGACCTGGACGTGGTCGGAGATCCACGCGCTGCCCGCGTCGAGCTACGTCGGCGACATTCACTGCGTCACGACGTGGTCGAAGCTCGGCGTGACCTTCGCGGGCGTATCGATCGACACCCTGCTCGAGATCGCGCGACCCACAAAGGCGGCCTCGTACGTGCTCGCGCACTCGCACACCGGCTACTCGACCAACCTGCCCCTCGAGGACGTGACCAACGGGAAGGCCTGGGTTGCCTTCGAGTACAACGGCCAGGCGCTGCCAAAAGAGCACGGGGGACCGGCGCGACTGCTGGTGCCCCACCTCTACTTTTGGAAGAGCGCCAAGTGGGTCTCGGGCCTGGAGCTGCTCGACCACGACGAACCAGGGTTCTGGGAGCGAAACGGCTACCACGATCGCGGCGACCCGTGGCTCGAACAGCGCTACCAAGGTGATTAACGACGCCCCGCCCGCGCCGACGCCGGGCAAATGGGAGACGGCGACCGTCGTGGAGATCCGCCGCGAGACGAAGAACGCCAAGACCTTTCACCTAGCGCTACCGGCACCCGTCGAGTACCTCGCCGGCCAGCACTTCCTCGTTCGCCTGACCGCAGCGAACGGTTACCGAGCCACGCGCTCGTACTCGATCGCCAGTGCGCCCGACGGCTCGAACGCGATCGAGCTCACCATCGAGCGGCTCGAGAAGGGCGAAGTCTCGGTCTTCTTGCACGACGTCCTCGCAGTGGGCGACACCTTCGATGTGCGCGGACCCGTCGGTGGTTGGTTCGTCTGGCGCGGGGACTCGCCGGTGCTGCTCGTCGGCGGTGGCTCGGGAGTCGTGCCCCTCATGGCGATGTTGCGGCTCGCTCGCTCCAGGGGCCGCAGCGATCTCGCGCGCCTGCTCGTGTCGGTGCGCTCGCCCGACGACCTCTACTACACCGATGAGATCGCGGGAGCCGAGACCACAGTCGTCTTTACCCGTGCGGCGCTCGAGGCGTCGCCGCGACCGGTTGGCCGGCTCGCGTTGAGCGACGTGGCCCCTCTCGTGCGACCTGACACTTCGGCATACGTCTGCGGTTCGGCCGGCTTCGCTGACGCGGCGACGGCCCTGTTGATAGAAGCGGGACAGCCCGCCTCGACAATTCGCGTCGAGCGCTTCGGCATGTCGGGCTGAACTCGCCGGCTTCGTTCTCAACCCCGCGAGTGCCTACGATGCGAGGGGGAGGCCGAATGGGCAAACCGGGCGGTGCGACTGGCGACAGGGGCAGCGCGGATCACGATCTGTGGAGCGTCTGCAAGGACCTCGATTTGCCCATCATGATGGTGGACGCCTCCGACTACACCATCAAGGCCGCCACGGAGTCGTTTCTGCGGGTCGTCGATAAGACCAGCGCCGACGTCGTCGGCTGCCCCGTGTGGGAGCTCTTCGTCGAGGACGAGGAGCTGAGCGTCAGAAACGCGCTCGACGCCATTAGCAGCGGCATGATCGAGTCCTACCGGGCGCATCGCGTGCTCGATCGGACTCATCACGGCCCCGTCAGGGTGGCGGTATGGGTGCACGCCTTTGACATTGAGGGCCGCCGGTACGCGATGGGCCAGCTCTCGGTCGAGAGCGATGCACGCTTGAGCCCGCTCGCCGAGCATCTCGGTTACACGCCCCCGAAGCTGGCCTTCGGGATGACCAACGCCAAGGGGATCGTCGAATACGTCTCGAGCGACGTCCGCGACGTCCTCGGTGTCGCGCCCCACGACCTGATCGGTCAGCCGCTGCTGCGCTCCGATGAGCAGCTCGACACGTGGAGGGTGCTCGACATTGATCGAAGGGGCACGGGCCAGTCGTCGATCTCGGTGCGCATCAGGCCCTTCAACAAGGATGGCGAGCCCCGGCATCTGCGCTGCGTCATTACGGCCTTCGTGAAGACGCGCAACTTCGGCTTCATCTTGATTCCCGAGGACGACGTGCCGCCGCCCGAGAGCGGAGACCGAGTCGCGCAGCTGGAGAAACATCTTTGGAGGATCGCCAATGAGGTTCAGTCGAGCGGCATATTCGACGATCTTGGGAGCCTTCCCGACGCCACTCGGTTTCCGGCGATCGGCCAGCTGTCCTCGCGCGAGTGGGAGGTGCTGAGCCGTCTCTTGCGCGGCCAGCGCGTGCCGGCGATCGCCGCGGCGCTCTACGTCAGTCCGAGCACCGTGCGCAACAACCTGAGCCAGATCTTTCGAAAGTTCGGCGTGCACTCACAGTCCGCGTTACTCGACCTTTTGAATAGTCCCGACCGGACCACTTGATTGAAGCGAGGGTGACGCTGCACGACCCGCATGGCGTGGACCACCTCGCAACGTCGAACCTCTAAGGTCGTTTCATGAGCACCCCCACGGCCCCTTCGAACCTTCCCGCGACCCTCGGCGCCCTGCGCGCGTCGGGCTACGAGCCCTCCTCGGTGCGCGACGAGATCCGCCGAAACCTAGAGACGCGCCTCGCCGCTGGCCTTCCCCTCACCTCGTCGGTGCTCGGCTACGAGGACACGGTCCTGCCCCAGCTCGAGACGGCGCTGCTCGCCGGTCACGACGTCATCCTGCTCGGTGAACGGGGCCAGGCCAAGTCGCGGATCATCCGCTCGCTCGTCGAGCTGCTCGACGAGTGGCTGCCCATCGTGGCGGGTTCGGACGTGCGTGATGACCCCTTCAACCCCATCTCGGCCTACGGCGCTGACGTGGTGCGCGAACGCGGCGACGAGACCCCGATCACCTGGGTCCACCGCAGCCAGCGCTTCGCCGAGAAGCTGGCCTCGCCCGACACGTCGATGGCCGACCTCATCGGCGAGGTCGACCCGATCAAGGTGGCGGGCGGGCTCTACCTCGACGACCCGAACGCTCTCAGCTACGGCCTCGTGCCCAAGTCGAATCGCGGGATCTTTGCGATCAACGAGCTGCCCGACCTCTCCGAGCGTATCCAGGTCGGCCTGCTCAACGTCCTCGAGGAGCGCGACGTGCAGATTCGCGGCCACCTGGTGCGACTCGAGCTCGACGTGCTGGTCGTCGCCACGGCCAACCCCGAGGACTACACGAATCGCGGACGACTCATCACGCCGCTGAAGGACCGCTTCGGCTCGCAGGTGCGCACCCACTACCCCTTCGAGGTCGCCACCGAGATCGAAATCATGCACCAGGAGGCCCGTCTGCCCGTCGCGCCCGTGCCCATCGTGGTGCCGTGGTTCATCGACGACGTCATCGCGCGCATCAGCCACGTCGCCCGGCGCAGCCACGTGATCAGCCAGAGCTCGGGCGTGTCGGTGCGCCTCTCCATCGCGAACTACGAGACCGTTATCGCCAACGCCCTGCGCCGGACGCTGCGCACCCACGACAGGGTCGTCGTGCCGCGGGTGAGCGACCTCTCGTCCGTGGTCCAGTCGACCCAGGGCAAGATCGAGTTTGACACGATGGACGACAGCGACGCCGACCAGGTGATCGCCGCATTGGTGTCCCTCGCGCTGCGCCAGTGCTTCGCCGACGTGCTCTTGGAAGAGGCCGCCGACATCGTCGAGGCCTTCAACTCCGAGGCGATCGTGCACACCGGCGACGACCTGCCCGATGGGGACTACCTCGCGGTGCTCGACGCAATGCCCGAGCTTCAAGCGCCCGTTGGGCGCATCGCCGGTCCGGCGGCGAGCGACGGGGAGAAGGCTTCGGCCGTCGAGTTCGTGCTCGAGGGCCTCTACCTCACGAAGCGCCTGGCGAAGGACGCCTCGGGGGCGAGGGCGCTCTATCGCTCGAGGAACCGGTAGTGCCCGTTCGCTACGGCTACCGCCGCTTTGGCGAGGGCGACGACTTTGACGACCTCGACGTCGAGGAGATGCTGGCGCACCTGGCCGACGATTTCATGGAGCACGGCGACCTCGACGAGGCGATGGATCGGCTGCTTCGCGAGGGCTACCAGAGCGAGAGCGGAGAGCGGATCGAGGGCCTGCGTGACCTCTTAGAGCGCACGCGGCGCAAGCGCCGCGAGCTCGAGCAGCAGGCCGACCCCGACGGCGAGCTGCAGCGCTACCGCGACTGGCTGAACGAGATCGAGCAGACGGAGTCACTCGAGCTCGATGAGCTGCTCGCCGAGGCGCAGGCATCGGACGACGAGCGGCGAGCGGAGGTGACGCGCGACCTCGTTGACCAGAAGCGCCTCCAGCAAGACCTCATGAGCGACCGGCTCGGCGAGCGCCTGGCCGCCTACCGCGACTACGAGTTCGTCTCATCGGCGGCCCGCGAAGAGTTCGAGCAGCTGATGGATGAGCTCGAGCGCGACGTGCTTAACACCTACTTCGAGCAGAGCAAGGAGTTCATCGGCCGCCCCGATCCCGAAGAGCTCGCCCGGATGCGCGAGATGATGGACGCCCTCTCCACAATGATCGAGCAGGACCGCCGCGGCGACGAGCTCGACCCCACCTTCGAGGAGTTCATGGAGAAGTTCGGCGACTACTTTCCTGGTGCCGAGAGCCTGGAGGACGTCATCCGGATGATGGCCGAGCGTGCCGCGGCAGCCGAAGCCATGTTCAACTCGCTCTCCTCTGAACAGCAGGGTGAGCTGCGTGCTCTCTTTGATCAGATGATGCAGGACATGGACCTCAACTTCTCGCTCAGCCGGCTGGTGGCCAATCTGCGCCAGGCGACGCCCGATATCGACTGGAGCCGGGCCCACCGCATGCGCGGCCAGGACGGGTCGGCCTTCGCCCAAGCCACTTCGGTTGCCGAGCAGCTGGGCCAGCTGCGAGGTCTCGAGGAGTTCCTCGGCCAGAGCCACGCCGCCCAGGGGCTGCCCGAGGTCGACATCGAGTCGGTGCGGCGCAACCTCGGCGACGACGCGGCGCGCCATGTCGAGCGGCTCCAAAAGGCCTTGCAGGGACTTAAGGATCGGGGCTTCGTCGACCGCGAGGGTAGCCGGCTGAAGCTGAGCCCGAAGGGTGTGCGCAAGATCGGCCAGTTGGCGCTGAAGCATCTCTTTCAACAGATGCGCGACTCGCCACCCCTCGGGGCCCACCCCGTTGCGACCCTCGCCCAAGGCGGGGACCGCGAAGAGACATCCAAGCCGTGGGAGCCGGGCGAGGCCTTCTCACTCAACCTGCCAAAGACGATGCGCAACGCGCTGCTGCGCTCGGGGCCGGGCACGCCGATTCACCTGCACCCCGACGACTTCGAGGTCGAAGAGTACGAGGCCGTGCGCCGCTCGGCCACGGTCTTTGCGATCGATCTCTCGCTCTCGATGGCGATGCGCGGAAACCTCGTGCCCGCAAAGAAAATGGTGCTCGCCCTCACCCAGCTGATCCGCACGAAGTTCCCGCGCGACTTCGTCGCCGTCGTGGGCTTCGGCGAGCGCGCCCAGGAGCTCAAGCTCGAGGATATTCCGGCCCTCACCATCGACTACAACTACGGCACGAACCTTCAGCACGCCTTGGCCCTCAGCCGCCACCTGCTGCGCAACGAGCTCGGCGAGCGCCAGGTGGTGGTCGTCACCGACGGCGAGCCGACCGCGCATTTGATGGCCTCGGGCGAGCCCTTCTTCTCGTGGCCGCCCGTCAAGGAGACCCTCGAGCGCACCATGGCCGAAGTGCTGCGCTGCACCAAGGCCGGCGTGACGATCAACACCTTCGCCCTCGATATCGAGCGCAGCCAGTTCCCCTTCGTCGAGCAGATCGCCCGGGTGAACGGGGGGCGGCTCTTCTACGTCGACGTGAACGATCTGGGAACGTACGCCCTCGACGACTTCGTGAAGCACCGCCAGGCAGGCTGACGGAAACTGCCCTCACCAGGCAGTACGAAAGTTCCATTTGCATTTTGCGCGAAACCCCGTAACAATGACACCGTTGTAATTACATCGGTGGTGGTTACCACCGTCGGGGAGGGGCAGCGTGGACATAGTCGAACTCTTGAGCGGCTTGGAAGATCGCGGTTGGCAAGCGCGAGCGAACTGCATGGGAGTTGATCCGGACCTCTTCTTTCCCGAGCGGGGGGCCTCGACCCGCGAAGCCAAAGAGGTCTGTCGGGGCTGTGTGGTGCGCGACGACTGCCTCGAGTACGCCCTCGAAAACGGGGAGAAGTTCGGAATCTGGGGCGGGATGAGCGAGCGCGAGCGGCGCCGGCTGCGCCGGGCCCGGGCCATCGAGCGGCGGGCTCAGGCCGGATAATCAGCCCAGCCGGGCTTCGATCGTCTTGTCGTCGCTGAGATCGAGCTGCTCCCAGCGCGCCGGGTCGATCGTTCGCAGCACCGATTCAGGAACGAGCCCCACCAGCTCGGTGTGCTCAATCTCGCCATCGCGCAAGAGGCCCTTTACTTGGTCGTAGACGACCGAGGGGCCGACAACGTTGGGCTCGACGAGATTGACGCTGATCTGGACGTAGGGGGGCAGCGAAAACGCCAGGGCCCGCACCTCGGCACGTCGCAGGGCCCGCGCGATTTCGCGGCCTTCGCCCAGCGAGATGCCCCTCACCCAGAGGTTCCAGGCGACGAGGACGCCCCTGGCGCCGACGGCGCTCGCGCCGCGCCGGGCGCTTGCCTCGGGGGGGCCGAAGTCCGGCGCGAGGGTCCTGAAGGCGCGCTTTCGAACCTCGGGCAGCGTGCGGATCGTTCCGTCGGCGAGCTTTCCGTAGAGAAAGACCGGCACCTCGAAGGTCGAGGCAACCCACGCCGCAGTCTCGTCGCGCAGCCCGATGGCCACGTCGGCCCGTTTGGGATCGAGCGCAACGTAGGGCACCACGTCAAGCACGCCGAAGCGCGGGTGCACGCCCACGTGATCACGCAGGTCGAGCTGCTTCATCGTGGCGACCACAAGCGAGTGGACGTTGCGGCGTAGCTTCTCGCGATCGTCGATCAGCGTGAAAACGCTGCGGTTATGAACCGGGTCGGCGTGGCGATCGCGCAGCGAGGGCCCGGCGGATCGAGCCAGAAGATCGAGAACAGCGCCACGTCGCCCCTCGGAGACGTTGATGACGCACTCGAACAAACGGGGTTACTCGGTGGGCGTCGCGCGATTGAACAGGCGCAGCCGGCGCCGCTCGCGCAAGAGCCTCCGGCGCTCGCGTTCGCTCTTGCCGCCCCAGACGCCGTGGTCGATGTGGTTGTCGAGCGCGTACGTCAGGCACGCGCTCGAGACCGGGCAGGTCGCGCAAATTCGCTGTGCGACGATGACGCCCATGCCGTCGCGGGGGAAGAAGGTTTCGGGCGAGAACTCGCGACACCTTCCGTCGGCCATCCACTCCGTGCTCACGTCAACCTCCCCCACCTCAACCCTCACAGTAGCCACTTCTTCGGCTATCTCTTATGACACTTCCTTAATCTCTTTCTTAATGTCGCGAGGGGCACATCGTTACTCTCAGGATCCTTAGAGACGCTGGCCGACGTACCGGTAGCATTGCTTCTAAGGCATTTTGAAGGAGTCCCGTGAGTCAGGTCCCGACCAGCGAAGTTACCGAGGTCGTCGACCCGGTGGGTCACGTCCAAGTCATCTACCTCGGCCCGGTGGCCCCGCACTGGGAGTGCCGGATGGTCTTCGGCGACGAGGAGCAGATCCAGGCATTCGTCGACCGCGTCGACGCCCGGCTGCGCTTCCTGCCGCCCCACGACCCCCAGTTCCGGCGCAACCGCGAGCGTGTGAATCGCGACGCCGAGCGCGAGAACCTGCTCGTCGAATGGAACCTCGGCTACGACGAGGAGACCTAGGCGAGCGGCGAGTTCGTCACCCGCTCGTACCAGGCGGCGGGGTCGTCCAGCTCGCTGGCGCTCGGCAGTCCGTCGACTCGCAGGAGCGCGCCAAAGACGCTGAGCGTGTGCTGCTCGGCGAGCGTGGCGACGAAGCTCGCCGCCGCATCGTGGTGGGGGCCCTGGGTCGCGATGCCAAAGAGGGCGGCCGCGGCGTCCTCGCCGCGCGCGTCGCTTCGCCGGTGCCGAGCGTAGGCCTCGGTGAGCGCGGGCCGGGGCCCGAGCAGCTTCTCCGTGATGTCCTGGGCCGCCGCGCTAAAGAAGGCCAGCAGCACGCTCGCCGCAGCGTTGATCGCACGCGTTGCATCACTCTCTTCGGGCACGGCGATGCCCTCGAGCAGCGATTCCGGGTGGCTCATGATCTCGGCGATGTCGCCCGTTTCCATCATGCGCTGGAGGTGTTCGAGGAAGTCGCCCTGAATGGCCGTCGCCTCATTGATGGCGTCGATGAGCAGCGCCCGCAGCGCGTCGCCGGTGCCGGGCTGGGTGAGGACCTGGGACGCCACGAACTCTTGGGCCAGGGCAAAGACAAAGACCTCGTCGCGCTCGAGCGACCACTCCCGGGCGAAGTTGGCCATGTTGTTCACGACGAGCAGCCGCTGGCCGTCGACCCGCGGCAGCGGCAGCACGGCGAGCGACCACGCCCGTGCCGAGAAGTGGCCCGCCACCGAGCCCATCTGAAAGCCGGCAAAGAGCGGCCCGATCGTCGAGGACAGCTGGGCCATCAGTTCGTTGCCCGATAGGTCGAGGTCCTCGCCGGGCACAGGCGCGGTCGTGGCGAGCATCGGGGCCATCAGCGGGCGCCACTGCTCAAGGGCCGCCAGGGTGAGGGCTGCGCGGTTGACGGCGCTGACCGTGGGCTCATTCGAGACCCCGAAGAGGGCGTCGACGTGGCGCCCGACGAGGGGCGCCAGCTCCTCGAGGCGCTGGCGCTCGAACGGCAGGGGGTTGGGGTCGCCGTCGTCACCACGCGCGATGTTGAGCGCGAGCTGGGTCGCCGTCGTGTACCACGCGTCGGGTCCCTGCTGGCTCAGCAGAGAGAATATGTCGCCGAACATGTCGCCGAAGGGGTTGGTCGTCACGGCACCAACTTAAAGGGACACGTCAGCGACACGTTCGCGCGGTGCTCGGTCGTCCTTCGGTAGTAGACGATGCTCGCCTTGGTGTAGGCGGGCGTGAGGTAGAGCGTCGAGACGAGCTGGTTCCACGTGTCGAGTTCGGCACCGTTCCACTTGGTGATGATGTCACCCACCTTCAGGTTGGCGTGAAAGGCGGCGCCGTAGGGCACGACCTTGGTGACGAGGACACCGCCGCCTTGTTCGCTGCGCCCCGCGACCCCGAGGTCGGCGTGACAGCCGTGGCCCGTCGCAAGGACGTCAGCCACCTGGGCAACGAAGGTTGCCGCGTACCAGAAGTGGCGCGACGACAGCACCGCGACGACGTTGCCGTTCCTGTCGATGGCGATCGCGTCCACGTAAGAGTTGAGGCTCGTGTCGGACTTCGTCGCGAGGTAGCGCACGACACCCTGGGCGTCGTTCAAGGGATCGGCGAGCGTCGTCATCGACCAGTCGTACTCGGGGTGCTTGGTCGAACCCGCGACGATCGGCGCGACGGCGGTGACGGCGGTGCTCGCGGGCATCGGGTCGAGCTTCAATGCGCGTATCTTCACGCCGAGGCGCACGATGGAAAAGCCCATGACCCGGTCGCGACCCTCGAGGGTGACAGGAAAGTTCACCTTCGTCGCCGTCGATCCGGTGATGATCGCGTTGACCGGAATGGCGACCGTCGTCACGGCAAGGTCGTGGGGCAAGACGAGCGCGGCGACGTTGACGATGTGTCCGGGTGCCGAGATCGTGAGATCGACCGTGTTGGCCGCCGCGGCGCGACTGTTGGATGGCAGCGCAGCGAGTGTTGTAGCGAGGTGCGCGGGCAGATCGCCGCTCGGGGAGACGGTGCCGCGGTTGGCCAGAAGGACTATTCCGCCGGTGAGCAAGAGCAGGGCCATCGCGCCGACAACGACGCGTGTGGCAACCGCGTGGCTGCGCATGGTCGAGGTGGTGGCGAGCTTCTCGAAGCTCGGCAGTTCACTCGGGTGGATCCAGGACCGGCTGTCGACCGGAGGTCGTGCGTGGCCGCGGCGTTGCCACCATTTCCCAGATTTTCCCTCCGCCACCTTGAAAAGGCTAGTTAGAAAAGGCTTCTCGATGGCGTCGCCCTAACATCGTTGCTCATGGCTTTAGACGTCGCACTCGATATCGGGACGTCGCACACTCGTTTGGCGACCAGCCAACGCGGCGTCCTGTTCGACGAGCCGACGATGGTCGCGATCGACACCAACACTGGCGACGTCTTGGAAGTTGGTGACGGCGCGCTCAACCTCGTGGGACGGACTTCGCGGCACGTTGTCGTCTTTCGACCGTTCAACCAAGGCGCGACCGTGGATTTCGACGTGACGGCCCGTCTCATTGCTGCGCTCTTCGATCGAGCGGGTGTCTCCAAGTTGAGTCGGGCCCGGGTCGTGATGAGCGTGCCGTCGCTCGCCACCGCCATCGAGCGCCGCGCCCTGCGTCAGGCCGCGGTGCAGGCGGGCGCTCGCGAGGTCAGTCTTATCGAGGCGCCGCTGGCCGCGGCCATCGGTCTCGGGATGCCGGTGCAAGACCCGGTGGGCTCGGCGGTGACCCTACTCGGTGCGGGCGCGTCAGAGGCGGCGATCATCTCGCTCGGCGGCATCGTCACCGGAGGAGCGCGTCGTCTCGGCGGCAGCGACGTTGACGCGGCGATCGCGACGTTGTTGCGAGTCAACCTCGGCGTCGTCGTGGCGCCGTCGGTCGTCGAATGGCTCAAGTGCACGCTCGTCTCGGCGCTCGGTAAGACGGTAGGACTCTCCGAGGTCGTCCCAGCACGAACCGTCGACCACGGCGAGATCGTCGAGGTCGAGGTCAGCGCCGAACTCGTGAACGCGGCGGCGCGTGACGTCCTGGCGTCGACAATGCGAATGATTCAGGAGTGCCTCGGCGGCACGCCGCCCGACCTCGCCCAGGACGTCAGTGCGCGCGGCATGACGCTCGTGGGCGGTCACGCCAACCTGCGCGACCTCGACGAGCTCGTCGCGGCTTCGTCGGGGGTGGAGGTGAGCGTCGCCGAGCACGCCGATCTTTCGGTCATCCACGGCCTCGAAGCGTGCCTCGGGGAGATGGCCTCGCTGCACGCGCTATTTCGCAGTGCGGACCGCTAGTCCTTCCTGTGCAGCTGCTCGACGGCCGAGCGCACCTGCCAGTCGCGATCCTCGCCCGCCGAACTGAGGGCCGCCTCGATGTCGGAACCTTCGAAGTTCGCCAGCGCCACCACGGCGCGGCGTCGCACGGCGGGCTTGTCGTCGAGCGCGGCGATGATGGTCGCGCGAGCGCGGTCGTCGCCGATGGCGCCGAGCGCCGCCACCGCGGACTCCCGGCAACGCGGGTCGTCATGACCTTCGGCAACGTCACAGAGCGCCATAACGGCGCCACGCCAGAGATGCTCCCCGAGCGCGAAGGCCGCGCCGTCGACGACCAGCGCGTCTTCGTCGGCGAGGAGCGACGTCACCATGTCGAGCAGGCTCGGCTCATCGATCGATGCGTGCGCGAGTTGCTCGAGGGCGTCGCGCCGTACATCGACGTCGTCGGCACGTAACGCTCGGCGCCAGAGATCGTCGGTCATCATCGACTGGCGCACGAGGCCTCGCAGAGCGAGTACGCGATGACGAGCGACGGGCGAATCGAAGGCGACGAGTAGCAGGGCAGGATCCTCGTCGCCCACGGCGTAGCTCGCGCGAAGGAGCCGATGTTCGAAGGGCGCTACTAGCGTTACGTCATCGCCGTGCACAACTCCATTCCACCACCTATGGGCCGTCGTCGCGGCCTTGGGCGATTCGTCGTGGCCCTCGTCGTCGTCTTTGGGGCTGTGTTCGTGCTCCAGCACTGGAACACTGACGAGTACTCGATCACGCCCGGCGACGCGACGCTGGTCGCCCCCCTCGTGAAGATCAAGGGAGTTTCAACGAACTCGCACCACGACAAGATCATGCTCACCGACGTCTACCTGACGTCGCTCACGGCCTGGCAGTGGATTGGGGCGCAGTTTGAGTCCCACGTCCAGTTCGTCAACGCCGATGAGCTCGTGGAGCCCGGCGTTCCCGCGAACGAGCTTGGCGCGCAGGGCTTCCTCCAGATGAGCGACGCGAAGCAGGCGGCCGAGGTGGCTGCCTTTCGCGCGCTCGGCTGGCGTGTCCCGTCAACGTCGGACGGCACGGTCGTAACCGCCGTGGTCGCGTCCTCGCCGGCGAGCCGGGCGCCCCTGCACGTGGGCGACCTCATCGTCGGCGTCGACGGCACGGCGATTCGATCCAGCTGCCAGCTGATCACCTACGTGCACAACCTCGCGCCCAAGACCGTGCTGGACCTTCGCGTCGATCGAGTGAAGATCTCTTCGACGGGCGTCCTGTCGTACCGCAGGGCCTCGACGGTGCACCTCGTCACCGCCACTGCTTCCTCGGGCGCGGAGCTCGGCAACTGCGGCGTCGAGACGGGTGAGCCCCGCTCCTTTGTCGGCGTCGGTCTGGAGAACGGGCTCTCCTACGAGCTGCCCGCCAAGGTGAGCATCGACACAGCCGACATCGGCGGCCCCTCAGCGGGACTCGCCATGACCCTCTCGCTCATCAACGAGCTGAGCAGTGGCTCGCTGACGGGACACCACGTGATCGCCGCCACCGGCACCGTGGCCCCCAACGGCGAGGTCGGTCCGGTGGGCGGGGTGGAGGAGAAGGCGGTCGCCGTACGCGACGCGGGCGCGTCGTACTTCATCGTGCCTCTGGGCGACGGGAACCTCGCCGCGGCCCGGGCGGCCGACCAGCCCGGTCTGAAGATCCTCGCCGTCACTTCCCTGAAGGAGGCGCTGCGCGACCTGCGCGCCCTGGGCGGGGTTCGACCGGTGGCCCTCACGAGACCCTCGTAAGACCGGGGATCGGCCCTCTACGTCGTAGGCTTGAAGGAATGGACGACCGGCTATTTATTAGTGGCGCGCGCCGTTCGCCGAGTGATGTCGCCCGAACGAACTTCACCACGTTGCGCAAGGGCGGCCTCGACCCCAGCGAGGTCCGGCTCCACCTCGAAGCCGTGGCCCGCGAGATGGGTCACCTCGAGAGCCGGATTCGTGAACTCCAGGATCAGCTCGCCGAAGCCCAGCGCCGCGCCGCGAATCCCACCTTTGACGAGGCAACGCTCGCCGGAGCCCTCGGCGCGCAGAGCGCCGCGATCTTGCGCTCCGCCCACGAGGAGGCCGGGCGCGTCACCGCCGAGGCCCAGGAGCGCAGCGCGCAGGTCTTCACCGAGACCCAGCAGCGCAGTGCGAGCCACCTCATCGAGGCCCAGGAGCGAGCCACGGCGCTCATCACCGAAGCCGAGAATACGTCGGCTCAGGTCGACCACGATGCGCGCCTCGCGGCCGAGCGGCTCGTCGACTCGGCGAAAGTAAACGGCGAAGCCCTCCTCGAACACGCGAGGGAGCAGGGCCGCGCGATAGTCGAGCAGGCAAACGAAGCTCGCCGCACCGTACTGAACGACCTCGCCGTCAAGCGCAAGGCCCTACACCTGCAGATCGACCAGCTGCGCGCGGCCCGCGACACCCTCGGCTCTTTCGTCTCCTCGGTGCGCCAGCAGGTCGACGACGTGCTGAACGGGATCAACGCCTCCGACGAAGCGGCGCGAGCGGCGGCCCTTGACGCGCTGCGCTCGCACCTCGTCGTGCCCGAGCCGACCGAAGAGGAGCTGCTTGCCGGCACGCCGCTGCGCTCGGTACCCGAGGTGGGCGAAGCGACCGAGCCGTCGACCAACGAGAAGGCGGGGACGAAACCGCGTGCGGCGAAGGCGGCCAAAGTCGAGGTCATCGAGGAGTCGCTCCTCGAAGACGACCCCTCGGGCACCGACGTCGTAAACGAGATCTTCGCGCGCCTGCGCAAGGCCACCCTCGAGGAGCGCGGCGCCACGGCGGCGCCGCCACGCAAGGCGCCGGCGCATAAGCCCGAGACCCCCGTCGGCGTGCTCTTTCGACGTCGCGACGAGGCGCTCGAGGAGTCCCTCACGGTTCTGACCAGACGAGTCAAGCGGGCCCTCCAGGACGACCAGAACATCATGCTGGAGCGGCTGCGCAACGTGAAGGCGATGATCACGACGGAGCTCGAGGACGAGCACGAGCAGCGAGACCGCTACGCCGAGGCCGCCCGCAGCGCCCTGGCCCACGCCGCCCAGGCGGGCGTGCAGTTCGCCCGCGACGAGGGCGGCGTTGGCCCAGCGAGCGTCGCCAAGGACTCGATCGACGATTGCGCGGCCGACCTCGCCGTTACGATCGTGCTGGCCCTACGCAAGCGGATCCTCTCCGACAGCAGTGGCGACGGCCCCGAGCGAGTGAACGCCGCATACCGCGAGTGGCGTGGCGCGCGCGTCGAGCGACTCTGCACCGACGCGGCACGACGGGCGTTCCACCTGGGGGTCGTGACCGCGGCTCTCGGTCGTTCGATTCGATTCTTCGCCTCGCCGAACGACCCGCCGTGCGACCTGTGCGCGCACGACGCCGACGCGGGCGAGCACCTCGCGGGAGAGAAGTTTCCGAGCGGTGCACCCTACCCTCCGCTGCACGCGGGCTGCGCCTGCACTGTCGTGCCCGTCTAGGAAAGTCGTAGGCTCGAAAGGTGCGCAGTCCCACAGATGTTCCTCCGCGCCCACGTCGGGTCGGGCGGCTGTCGAGGCGCTTCTGGATCGGACTGATCTTCGTCATCCTGCTGGTGGGATTCTTCTCTCTTCGCAGCCTGGCCGTACTCTGGACCGACGAGATGTGGTTCTCCTCGGTGGGGCTCTCACACGTCTTTTCGACGCTCTTCTTCATCAAGGTCGGCCTGGCGCTGACCTTCGGCGCCATCTTCTTCTTCATCATGTGGGGGAACCTCCTGCTCACCGACCGTTTCGGAGCGCGGGACCTCTCCTTTGACCCCGAGGACGAGGTGGTGCGGCGCTTCCAGAACGTCGTGCGTCCCTACGCCAAGCGCGTCTACGCGGCGATCGCGCTCGTCATGGGCCTCATCGGGGGGCTGAACGCCACCGGCCAGTGGAACAACTTCATCCTCTTCACCCACTCCCAGTCGTTCCACAAGGTGGATCCGGTCTTTCACAAGGACCTGGGCTTCTACGTCTTCACGCTGCCCTTCCTCTCCTACGTCGTGACCTGGTTCCTCGTCATTCTCATCCTCGCGCTCGTCGTCACGACGATCTTCCACTTCCTCAACGGCGGGATCCGCACCTCGCGCCAGGCGCCCCGCGTCGCCCCGCGCGTGAAGGCCCACCTGTCGGTCATCGGCGCGGCGATCGCGCTCTTGAAGGCCGCGGGGTACCTCATCGCCAAGTGGGAGCTCGTCAACTCCAGCAACGGGGTCGTGCAGGGCGCGACCTACACCGCCATCCACGCCCGCATTCCGGCCCTGACGATTCTCTTCTACCTCAGCCTCGCCGCGGCCGCAATCCTGCTCTACAACGTCCGCTCCCGGGGCTGGTCCCTGCCCGCGGTCGCGGTGGGCCTTTGGGCCTTCGTCGCGCTGGTGATCGGCGTGCTCTACCCGACGTTTCTCCAGGCCCTGAAGGTCAGCCCCAATCAGCAGTCCCTGGAGTCGCCCTTCATCGCGCGCAACATCAAGGCGACGCGCGCCGCCTTCGGGCTGGACAACGTGCAGTACCACTCCTTTGCAGGTTCGACCTCGGTCGGTAAGACGCAGCTGAAGGACGTCACGCCGACCCTCGAGAACATCCGCCTCTGGGACCCCGCCAATCAGATCACCCTCGAGACGGTGACGCGGCGCCAGTCGATTCGCTCCTACTACAACTTCACGACGCTGTCGGTAGACCGTTACTTCATCAACGGCAAGCTCACGCCGGTCCTCATTGGCGCGCGCCAGCTCGACAGCGAGACGTTGCCCGCCCAGACCTGGGTCAACCAGCACCTCGTCTACACCCACGGCATCGGCGCGGCCGTCGTGCAGGCGAACACGGTCGACGCCGGCACCGGCAATCCGCTGTTCGACGTGCAGAACGTGCCGCCCCTTTCCAGCGCGGGCATGCCGGCCCTGACCCAGCCCGATATCTACTTCGGCATCGGCTACAACAGCTGGGTCGTCGCCAACTCCAAGCAGCCCGAGCTCGACTATCAGGTCGAGTCGGGGCCCAGCGCCGGCCAACCCGTCTACGTGCACTACAAGGCGAAGGGCGGCGTCGCCGTGGGCAACGTATTTTCCCGCATGGCCCTGGCGCTGCGCCTGGGGAACTTCAACTTCCTCATCTCGAGCCAGATCACCTCGCACAGCCGCGTGATGTTCGTGCGCGACGTGCGCCAGATGGCCGAGAAGGCGGCGCCCTTCCTCTCCTTTGACTCCTCGCCCTACGCGGTCATCGCCAACGGCGAGGTCTGGTTCGTGCTCGACGGCTATACAACGACCAGCCAGTACCCCTACAGCGAGAACGCGAGCAACCTCAACACCAACATGGGCGGGCTGCCCAGCAACTTCAACTACGTGCGCAACTCGGTGAAGGTTCTCGTGAACGCCTACACGGGCCAGATGAAGTTCTACGCCAACGACCCCAACGACCCGATCCTGAAGGCCTATCGCTCGGCGTTCCCCTCGATGTTCCAGCCGCTGAGCGCGATGCCCGAGACGATCCGCACCCATCTGCGCTACCCCTCGAACCTCTTCTCGGTCCAGGCCGCCACCTTCGGGCGCTACCACATCACCTCGGCGAACGCCTTCTACTCGGCGTCGGACCGCTGGGAGGTGACGCCCACGACCGGCGCCGGCTCGGTCTCCCAGGCCCTGCAGAGCACGACGGTCACCGACGCCGCGGGCAACGTGGTCTCGAACTCCCTCGTGCCGATGAGCCCCGTCTACCAGGTGGGCTCGCTGCCCAACCAGGGCCACCAGCAGCTGCTTGAGTCGGTGGACTTCGTGCCGGCGGGCAACTCGTCGACCGTGCAGAGCCTGACCGCGATCATGGAGGTGACGAGCGACCCTAACGACTACGGCCAGCTGATCGTCTACGAGACCCCGCGCGGCGAGACCGTGACCGGCCCGCTCCAGGCCGACTCCGAGATCGAGCAGACCAGCCAGGTCAGCTCGATCATCACCCTGCTCGACCAGCACGGCAGTGAGGTGATCCTGGGCAACAACTTGACGGTGCCGCTCGACTCGAGCGTGCTCTACATCCGCCCGCTCTACGTCTCGAGCAGCACCAACCCGATGCCCCAGCTGCGCTACGTCATAGCCGTCTTCAACCAGGACGTCAGCATCCAGCCGACGCTGGCCGGCGCACTCTCCCAGGTGCTGGGCGAGAACGTGAGCGGCGTGACCCCGCCATCAAAGACCAAGACCCCCCCGACAAAGTCGAGTGCCACCGCGGCGGCCGACCTGCAGCAGGCTTCGACGGACTACTCCAACGCCCAGAGCGCGCTCGCCGCCGGGAAGCTCGGGCTGTACCAGCAGGACGTCAACGCGATGAACCACGAGCTCCAGCTCGCCCAGGCCGCCCTGGCGGGCAAGAAGAGCTAGTTCGTCGCCTTAGCGCGCGGCGCCGTCAGGTTGTCGCGCCCGGTCAAGCGGGCCGCGATGACGATGGGGATCGTCATCAGCACCACGACCTCCGTGACGACCACGTTGACCTCGGGCAGCTGCTGGCCGAGGCGGATCGCGCCGAAGATCCAGATCGGCAGCGTTGTCTGCGCACCGGCGGTGAAGGTCGTGACGATGACCTCATCGAAGCTGAGAGCGAAAGCGAGCAGTCCGCCCGAAACGAGAGCCGTCGCGATGAGAGGCAGCGTGACGAAGCGAAACGTCTGCTGGGCCGACGCGCCGAGATCGGCCGAAGCCTCGAACAGCGTGCCCGACGTGCGACGCAGGCGGGCGATCACATTGTTGTAGACGACCACGATGCAAAAGGTGGTGTGGCCGATGATGATGGTCCAGATCGACAGGTCGATCCCGGCGAACTGGAAGGTTGAGTGCAGGGCCACGCCAGTGATGATGCCCGGCAGGGCGATGGGCAGAACGAGCAAGAGCGAGATGGTGTCGCGGCCAAAAAACCGCGCCCGATGCACCCCGAAGGCGGCAAGCGAGCCGAGGGCGAGGGCGAGCAGCGTCGCCACGCAGGCCGCCTTCACCGACAGGGCGAAGGCTGAACGCACCGCCGGGTCGTGCCAGGCGACCGAGTACCACTTGAGAGTCCAGTGGTGAATGGGCCACGTCTCGATGTTGACCTTGTCGAAGCTGAAGGCGACGATCGTGACGACCGGAGCGAAGAGAAAGGCCAGCACGAGCCAGACCCAGAGCCACAGCCCTCCCCGTGCGAGGAGGCGCCGCATCACAGGGCCTCAAAGGCGCCGAGGCGCTTCGCGATTCCGAGGTACACGATCATGATGGCGATCGGCACGACCGCCAGCGCGGCGGCGAGCGGCAGGTTGCCCCCGGTGAGGAGGTTGTCGTAGATGGCGTTACCGATCAAGGTGGAATTGTTGCCCCCCACGAGCAGCGGCGTCACGTAGTCGCCCAGGGTGAGCGAGAAGGTGAAGATCGATCCCGCGACGAGTCCGGGCAGCGCGAGCGGCACGATCACGTGGCGCAGCGTCCACCAGCTCGACGCCCCGAGGTCGCTCGAGGCGTCGAGGAGCGACGAGGGGATCTTCTCCAACGCGCCGAAGAGCGGCACGATCATGTAGGGCAGCCAGATGTAGCAGAAGGTGACCCACATCGCGGCGTTGGAGTAGCCGATGTTCGGCGCGGGCAGGCCCAAGTGCTGAAAGGTCCAGTTGAGCGTGCCGCCCTTTTGCAGTATGGAGACCCAGGCGAAGATCTTCGCCAGGTAGCTCGCCCACAGCGGCAAGAGCACGGCCACCAGCAAGAGGCGTTGAGCCCGTTGACTCGCCACGCGCGCCATGACGTAGGCGAAGGGAAAGGCGATGATCGCGTCGGTAACAGTCACCAGCGCCGCCAGGATCACCGTGCGCAGGATGATCGCGGGGTACGAGCCCGACGTGATCTGCGAGAAGTTGCTTCCGGTGAGCTGGTGGGTCAGATTGCCGGTGAAGCTGTTGATGCTCCAGAACGACGCCACAAGCATCAGCACCAGGGAACTGACATACAGCACGAGGAACCACAGCAGGGGCGGCGTTAAGAGAAACGCGGTGGTCCATCGACCAGACAACGACGAAGAGCGGAGGGAACCCCCTCCGCTCTTCGGTTGTTCGAGTGTGGCTACCCGACTATCTGGGTCCACGCATTCACCCATTCGCTGTAGGCCACGCAATCGTTCTTGCCGTTGTCACAGGTGGAGAGCGGTGTCTTCCAGAACTTGATGGACTTGAAGTAGGCGTCGGGCTTGTTGGCGTGGTACGCGTCGCAGGACCCGGCCTGGATCTTGTTCATGAGCGGGCAGGCGAGGGAGTTGTCCGGCGTCTCGCCGTAGCTCACGGCCTGCTCGGCCTGGACCTGGGGTGTCTCGATGTAGGCCAACCACTTGTAGGCGCAGTTGGGATCCGGGGCGTTGGTCGCGAGCAGCCACGAGTCGGCCCAGCCGGTCGCGCCCTCCGCCGGAGGAATCTCGTCCTCGACGGCTGCGTGGGAGTCCTTGAGTTGGCTCGTCTGGTACGGCCAGGCGGCGCCCACGACCACCGTGCCGCTCGCGAAGAGGCTGATCTCCTGACTCGCGAGATCCCAGTACTTGGCGACCAGCGGCTTCTCCGACTTCAGTAGGTTCACCGCGGCGCTGAACTGCGCTTGGGTCAATTCGTAGGGGTCCGTGATGCCCAGTGACGGCTGGGACTTGGAAAGGTAGAGCGCCGCGTCAGCGATCTGGATCGGGTTGTCGGGGATCGTAATCTTGCCCGCGTACTTCTTGGAGTAGATCACGCTCCATGACGGCGGCGCTGCCTTGAAGACCTTGGTCGAGTAGAGCAGCACGTTGGGTCCGAACTGCAGGCTCACCCCGTAGTGCACGCCGTTGATCGTGTTGAAGTCCGGTGATTGCAGGAACGGACGAAGCTCTTTCCACGAGGGAATCAGCTTCATGTTGACGGGCTTCACGTCACCGCCGTAGATGAGTCGCAGATCGGCGTCGCCCGACGCTGACACGAGGTCGTACTGACCGCCCCCACCGTTGGCCATCAAGGAAACCATCTCGCCCGACGTGTTGGCGTACTTCGCGCTGACGACGCAGCCGGTCTGCCTCTCGAAGGGCTTGACCCACTGAGGCTGGACGTAGCCCGCCCACGCGATGAGGGTGAGTTTGCCCTCGCCCTTGCCAATCGACTGCTGGGGCTTCATGCCCTGCGTAGGCGGTACGAGCTTGCTCGACGCGCCCGCGCCTGTCGAGATGACGCTGCCACCCACTGTCAACAGCGACAGCGTGGCGATCGCGATGGCGACGCGCCAGCGGGCGCCGTTAAAAAGACCTCGATGCATGAATGCCCCCCTTTTTGAGATGAACTCTCGCCCGTCAGGATACCGCTTGGTCCATGGCCACGGCGTCGCGCGAGAACCACGACACGACGACCCGGTCGCCGGCCTCCGGACCGGTGTGCACCGCGGCGGCGCTTTCGTTGGTGTCCACGACGATCAGGCTTTCGCCGCTGTCGAGGCGGACGATGTAGCGCGTCGTCATGCCGAGGAACACCACTTCGCTCACGAGGCCCGGGGAGTGCTGATCCCCGCCCGCGGCCCCGTCGATCGGCGAGAGGCTTAGCCGTTCGGGCCGTAGCGACCAGTTCGTTCCGTCTCGTACCAGGATGTTGGAGGTGCCGATGAAGCGGGCCACGAACGGCGTGAGCGGATGCTCGTAGATATCTCGCGGCGTACCGATCTGCTCGATAAGGCCATTGTTCACCACGGCTATCCGATCGCTCATGGCCATGGCCTCCTCCTGGTCGTGCGTCACGTAGATGAAGGTGATGCCGACACGGCGCTGGATCGCTTTCAGCTCGACCTGCATCTCCTGGCGGAGCTTGAGGTCCAGTGCGCCGAGGGGCTCGTCGAGCAAGAGCACCGCCGGCTCATTCACGATGGCTCGGGCGAGCGCCACCCGCTGGCGCTGGCCCCCGGAGAGCTGGGCCGGGCGGCGATGTCCGAGGCTGACCAGCTGCACCATTTCGAGGGCCCGTTGGGCGCGCTCGTCGCGCTCAGCGCGCGGCACCTTGCGTACGCGCAGGCCGTACTCGACATTCGTGACGACGTCCATGTGCGGGAAAAGGGCGTAGTCCTGAAAGACGGTGTTTACCGCCCGCAAGTGGGCCGGCCACTTCGTGACGTCCTTGCCTTGGAGAAAGATCGCTCCCGAATTGGGCAGCTCGAAGCCGGCGATCATGCGCAGCAAGGTGGTCTTGCCCGATCCCGATGGCCCGAGCATCGTGAAGAATTCGCCGGCGCGGATGTCGAGACTGACGTGGTCCACCACCACGTTCTCGCCGAAACTCTTGACGACGTCGCGCACCTCAACCGCCGGCTCTGGCATCACTCCCTCTCGCAATCCGTCTCACCTTAGGCCATGGCACGGGACACATTGAGTGTGCGACATCGCCGCCGGCGAACCAATCGAGCGTGACGCCTACCGATGTTCGACGGCTACGGGTCCTCGCGGGGGTCGAGGTGGCGATATGGGTTCAAGAGACCTTCGGGATCAAAGACCGCCTTGATCCTTCGCTGTAGATCCACCAGCGCGGGGTCTGCGAGCTCGAGATATGGTCCGCGCTTATCAACCCCGAGCCCGTGTTCGCCCGACACGGCGCCGCCTAGGGCGACCCCCGCGCGAAAGAGTTCGAGCAGCAGCTCGCGCCGTGGCGCGTCGTCGGTGAGATAGACCGTCAGGTGCACGTTGCCGTCGCCTACGTGCCCGCAGCGCGAGATAAAGGCGCCGAAGCGAGTGGCGAGCGCGTCGATCGCTTGAAGGAACTCGGGCACCGTCGAGCGCGGCACGACGATGTCGACGATCTCGTTAGCGCCGCCCGCTTTGGCTACCCAGAACGCACGCTCCCTCGCTTCGATGAGCTGCGTGGCGGCCGAACCCCTCAGCACGTAGACGTCGAGCGCGCCGGCGTCGGCCAGCAGCTCCGCTGCGTCCGCGAGGTCGGTGTCGAGCTGCTCGGCCGCCCTCGTTTCGAGCACCACGATGAGGTAGGCCCGGGCTCGCTCGGCCAGCGCGGGGTCGACTCCGAAATTGAGGTTGTTGAACGCCGCGAGCGCCGACATTGTCACGGCGTCGAGGTACTCGAGGATCGACGGCGCGAGGCCCGAGGAGATGAGCGTCGGCACCGCGCGCGTGACGGCGTCAATGTCGTCAAAGGGCACGAGCAGCGTGACGTTGTGCTCGAGTCTCGGCGTCAGCTTGAGCGTCACCTCGGTGACGAGGGCGAGCGTGCCTTCGCTGCCAACGATCAGTTGCGTGAGGTCGTAGCCGGACGAGCTCTTAACGACGGGTCCGCCGGTGCGCACCACCGTCCCATCCATGAGGACGAGTTCGAGGCCGAGGACGTGGTGACGAGTCACGCCGTGGCGAACCGCGCGCATGCCCCCGGCGTTGGTGTTGACGTTGCCGCCGAGCGAGCCCGTGAGCTCGCCGGGGTAGACCGCGTAGTGAAGCCCCGTTCCTTCGAGGTGCTCATTGAGCTCGCGTATTGAAACGCCGGGCTGGACGACGACGACGTGGTTTCGCTGGTCGACTCGAAGGACCTCGCGCATCTGATCGAAGCAGATGACGAGGCCGCCATTGACCGGCAGGGCACCACCGGAAAGGCCCGTGCCTGATCCGCGGGGCGTCACGGGAACATGGTGGCGACGAGCCCAGCCGACGAGCTGGGCGACCTCGTGCGTCGAGAGGGGTCGTGCGATCGCGAAGGGCTGACGCTTCTGGACGTGCAGCGACTCATCGTGCAGGTCGCTTTCGTCGTGGAATCCGGCGAAGGTCACCGCACCTTCAACGATTTCCTTGAGTTCGGCCTCCCACGTCGACGCGTCCACCACGATCAGACCCTAACCGTCAGCTCCTACCCCCCACCACGAGAACCCTCGATCAGGGGGTCTCGTGGTGGGGCGAGAGCAATGTTTATGCGACGGTGTAGTTCACCCGAGCGCTCTTGCCACTCTTGAAGTGAATGATCATCGCGTAGGCGCCCTTCCTTGCCGTGGCGGGCTCTTTGATCGTTACCCGTATCGCCCCACTTGAGACGCTCTTGACGGAGATCGTGGCACCTGGCCCGCCGGTGATCTTGGCGACCGCTGTGAAATTCTTGCCGATGATCGCTGCGGCGACAGACTTGCCCGGCACGGCCCTACCGCTAACGCGTGTGGCCGTAGGCGCTGGAGGAGCCGTGACTGCCGGCGCGACAAAGTCGAAAGTACTGAATCCGACAATGGTTCCCGCGACATTGGCGACTTCGATGATGCATCCATCGTAGTTAATGGCATTCGTGCCGCACTTTCCGTTGACGATGCCGGTGACGACCTTGAATGGTGTCGGGGTTAGCGCACCCGTTGGACTCACCGAGATCGGCGTCGCCGCAGCGGTGTCACAGTCCGCCGGGCTCGTTGCGTACAGCTCGCATTCGACGGCATAGACGGTCGAGCTCGGCGTGTAGCCCAATCCACTGACGGTCACCGACTGTCCGTTCGTAAGACCAGTAGACGGTGAAAGCGCAACGTTCGGGCCGGTGTCAAAGCCGATCGTCGCGAAGGCCGCCACCTCACCGGTGGCGCTCGAGCCGACCGAGATCGCGCAGATTGCGTCAGCGGCGGATGTGCCGCACGTCCCGGTTCCAATGGGGCCAGTAGCGACATCAAACGTGAGCGAGACCAGGTTGCCACTCGAGTCGATACCGACTGGGGCGAACGTCGTGGTGTTGCAGCCCGCCGCGGTGGTTGCCGTCGCAATGCACTCAACGGCGATCAAGGACGACTCATCGGGCATGAACCCAGAGCCCGTGATCGTGACTTGCTCACCGTTGGTGAGGTCGGTGTTTGGCGAGACCGTGATGGTCGGCGTGTAGGAGGTCGCCGCACTGACGCTCGCAACCCCGAAGAGGGCCAATCCTCCAGCCACCATCGCCATTGCCGCAACACCCGACAGTATCCGTTTGATCACTACGTGTCCTCCTGGCTCGTAATTTTCTCTACTCTTCACTAGCAGACCCATTGTGTCCGTCGCAGCGCAACAATGATGGTGCGCCGATACTTAAGCGATTCTGAGAACGTTGTGGCGGCGTTCCGTTCGTTGCCATGGTAGTGCGACACGATCATCGCCAGTGCCAGCACGCAATAGCGGTGTTCGCCTACTGCCCGACCTCGATGGGCCAGGCCACGACAGGCCCCATAACCTCGAGCGTGACCTGCGCGTCGCGATGGGGCAGTCGGACGGGATTCGGCATGCGAGCAGTGATGGTCATTGAGCCGTCGAAGTTCGCACGCAGCTTGACGACGGCGTCGTGTCCGTAGAACTCGGTATCGATCACGCGTGCGCTGGCGCGGTCGCCACCTTCGTCGCCGAGCACGATCTGCTCGGGGCGAACGAGCACCAACAGGTGCGCCCCGTCTCGTACTCCACCTCGAACCGATGAAGGCTCGTCGAGGGTGAGCCGTCCGATCGCCGTCTCGACGGTCGCTCCGCGCGCCGTGCCTTTGAGGAAATTGACGTTGCCGAACTCGCGCGCGAGCTCGGGCGTCGCCGGGTGCGCGTAGAACTCAGCCGGGGTGTCGAACTGGCTGATCCTTCCGTCGCGCAGCACGGCGACCCGGTCGGCCAGCGAGAGCGCCTCGTCGTGATCGTGGGTCACGAGAATCGCCGTCGTGCCAGCCTCGCGCAACACGTGGCGCACATCGTGGCGCACCGCGGCGCGAAGGCTCACGTCGAGTGAGGAGAAGGGCTCATCGAGGAGCACCAGCGCGGGGTCGATGGCGAGGCCGCGCGCCAGGGCGACGCGCTGCTGCTGGCCCCCCGAGAGCTCGTGGGGGAATCGCTGCGCCATGCCTGTAAGTCCCACCATCTCGAGCAGTTCGGCGACGCGCTGGCCGCGGCGGTCTTTGCGGGCGAGGCCGAAGCCGACGTTCTGCTCGACTGAGAGGTGGGGAAAGAGGTCACCGTCCTGGGGCACGTAGCCGACTCGGCGGCGCTCGGAAGCGACGAAGCACGTTTCGTCGTCCACCAAAGTGTCGCGCAGCCGGACGCTTCCGCGATCGGCCCGTTCGAATCCGGCGATGATGCGCAGCAAGGTCGTCTTGCCACTGCCTGAGGGGCCGAGCACCGAGATGAACGAGCCCTCCTCGACGGCGAGATCGAGTCCGGCGAGGACCGTCTGGTCCCCGTAGGACTTGTGCAGCTCGGCGACCTCGAGTTCCTTCACCTAGGCACACTAGGGACCGGCGAGGGACGTCGGCGAAGCGGCAGGCGATCGAAGAATCGTCCGAGCAGGTACGCCGGCACCGCGGCGATGGCGATCATGACCAGCGCGAAGGGCGCGGCCTGACCGTAGCTGACCTGCTGCTGGTAGGCCCAAAACTGGGTGGCCAGGGTCTGCACACCGGTCGGGATCAGAATGAGCGTCGCCGTGAGCTCGGTCGCCGCCGAGAGAAAGACCAGGCAGAACGCGGCCCCGAGACCGGGCGCGATGAGCGGCAGCGTGACCCGGCGCAGGACGTGGTGACGCCGCACCCCGAGCGAGGTCGCGACCTCCTCCAGGGCGACGGGCGCCTGGTTGACCGAGGCGCGCACCCCCACGAGCGCGAGCGGGAAGAACATGAGCGCGTAGGCGAAGATCAGCAAGGGCGCCGTCTGGTACGCGAAGCCGTTGGCGTGCTGCTCGGAGAAGTATGACAGGGCGAGCGCCACGACGAGGCCCGGCATCGCGAGGACGAGGTACGTGGTGCGCGTGAGCAGTCGGTTCAGTTTCGTGGGGTTGCGCACCACGAGGAGAGCCACGGGCAGCGCCATGATCGTCGCCACCAGCGCCGCCGCCGCGCTGTAGCCCGCGGTGTAGAGAGCCGCCGACAGAAGCGACACGCCGCTAAGGGAGTGCGCGCCACCCGCGAAGATCCAGTAGATCGACGAGCCCACGGGCACGCCAAGCGCGGCGAGGACTAGCAGCGCGAAGGCGAAGAGCACGGGTAGGGTCATCCGACCGAGCGAGCGGCGCGCTAGCACGCGCTGGACGCCCGGTCCGCTGCGACTTGCGTGGCCCGCCCCGCGAAGCGAGCTCTCGCCGATCATGACGAAAACCGAGAGCACCACGAGCACGAGGGAGAGCGCGCAGGCCGAAGCAGTTGCGAAGCCGATCGAGAACTCGCCGAAAATTTCGGTCGTGAATGTCTGATAGCCCAGGATCTCGAAGGCGCCGTATTCAGCGAGAATGACCAGCGCCACCAAGAGGCAGCCGCCGAGAATCGCGCGACGGGCCTGCGCGAGGGTGACGCGAAAGAACGTCGAAATTCGACTGGCCCCGAGGCTGCGGGCGATCTCCTCCTGGCCGGGGTCGGCCCCGCGCAGGCTCGCGGCGACGGGCAGGTACACGAGGGGGTAGACGGCGAGGGTCATCACGATTACCGCCCCGCGAAAGCCGGCAATCCACGTCGAGAGCGACGACCAGCCGAAGCTGACGACGAAATCCGGGATCGCGAGGGGGATAACAACGAGTGCGGCCCACACGTGGCGCCCCGGCAGGTCGGTACGTTCGACGCAGTAGGCGGCGAGGGTGCCGATCACGGCACACAAGATGGTGACGACGACCGTCAAGCGCACCGTGTTCCAGAGCAGGGTCGCGGTGAGCGAACGCCAAATCAGGTGCCAGACGTTCGACACGCCGGCGTCGGAGGCCTCGGTCAGTAGAAAGGCCAGCGGCAGCGTCAGAGCCGCGATCACGAGCAGGCTCAGGGCGAGCAGGATCTTTGGTCGTGGCTGCTTGCGCCTGGCGACCACGTCGCCTTCGGGCATACCGGGTTGGGCATTTGGTCGACGCTCGGTCATGGTTGTCATACGCTGCGGCCGTGAGTCATCACAGCAGCTGCACTTCGCGCAGGAGGGCGATGGCCGTCGCCCCCGTGCCGAGCTGAGCGATCGTGATCGAGTAGGGCCGGAGGTCGTCGAACGGCGTTTCGGGCTGCGTCGTCATCACTCCGGAAGCAATCGGGTACTCGAAGCTGATCGAGTGGGCGATAATTGTCTCGCCCTTTTTCGAGACGAGAAAGGCGAGGAACTTCTGGTCGGCCGCCTGGTGCCTGGACGACTTCAACGCGGCGGCACCCGAGACGTCGAGCACGTAGCCGGGATTGTGGGGCGCGAAGTACGTGATCTTGGAGTGCATGCTCGAAGTGCCGATCTCCGCGCGCAGCCGGTACCAGTAGTACTGGTTGATAACCCCGAAGGCGGCGACGCCGCGGTTCACGTCGTAGGCGACGGTCTCGTTGTCGGGATAAACGTGGCTTTGGGCGTTGGCCTTGATGCCCTTCAGCCACGCGAGGGCCCGTTGCAGGCCGTAGGCCCTAAGGACAGCGGTGACGATTGGCTGGAAGTCAGTCTCACCGGCGGCGAAGGCGAGCTCGCCCCTGAACTTAGGATCGGCCAGCTGCAAGATGCCGGTCGGCAGCGCGCTCTTCTTGATGAGCGCGGGGTTGTAGACGAGGACGCTCACCCGCGCCGAGACGCCGACCCAGTCACCTTCGGGCGAGCTGTACTTCGTCGGGGTCTTCGCGAGCGTTGAGGCGTCGACTTTGGCGAGCAGACCACGTTCCTGGAGGTACTCGAGAGCGGGAGAGTTCTCGGAGTAGAAGATGTCGGCTGGCGAGCGCGAGCCTTCGGCCACGATCTCCGCGTCGAAGGTGTCCTCATCGTCGCTGCGCACCGCGACCCTAATGCTTGGGTTGGCCCTTTCGAAAGCGGAGACCAGAGCGTCGGTCGTTTGTATGTGCTGGCCGTTGTAGAGGGTGATGATGACACCCGAAGTGTGGCCCGAAGCGTTTCCGCACGCGCTCAACGAGACGGAGGCGAGAACAATGGCGCCGATGACGCAACTGGACTTCGCCAACCGGCCCCTCGCAGGAAGGCGCGTCATGACCGGTTGGGCGGGCCGCCCCTGCTCTTCGTCTGCCCGCTGTGACGAGGGAAATCAGGCCGCAAACGATCGGAAGCGGCTCTAAAAATCATTTAGGTTAGGCTAACCTAACTCGTTTACAGCGTCAAGGGCGAAGTCGATGTGGCACTTTTGAACGTGTAAAGTGAACTACCTCATCGCGGGGTGGAGCAGTCTGGTAGCTCGTCGGGCTCATAACCCGAAGGTCGCAAGTTCAAATCTTGCCCCCGCCACCAAGTTGTACCGAATCGCAATCGAGGGCCTAGGGAAATCCTGGGCCCTCACGCTTTAGTTGCTCGTGTTTCAACATGGAAGTTGTCCGGATTTGGAACGAGCCGACGCTATTTGAAGCAATCTCGTAGCATTTCCCCATTGAGACCCTTACCTTTCTCTTCACTGATATTGAGGGTTCGACGGCGCTGTTGCGCCGTCTTGGAGACGACGCGTATTCGCGGGCTCTGAGCGATCATCACCGGATAGTCCGTAGCGCCCTCGACTCCCACGACGGACGTGAACAAGGAACTCAGGGTGACTCGTTCTTTGCGGTGTTCACTTCACCAAGGGCCGGCGTGAACGCCGCAATCGAAATGCAGAGAGCGCTCACACTTCAGGAATGGCCACAGGGCGAGCGGTTACGCGTGCGCATGGGTATACATACCGGCGAGGTCGCTGAAGCTTCAACGGGTCTCGTCGGCTACGAGGTTCACCGAGCCGCCCGAATCGCAGCGGTGGGCCACGGTGGCCAAGTTCTGCTCTCTTCAGCCGCCGCAGGGCTCATCCAAGACTCGCTGCCCGCCGATGTATCGCTGCGCGATCTGGGCCCACACCGTCTGAAGGACCTCGGAAGACCGGAGACAATATTTCAACTGGTCGCTGAGGGTCTAGTTTCAGAGTTTGAACCACTGCGTTCGCTCGACAATCCGGATCTCACCAACAATCTTCCCGCCTCGCTCAATCCGTTTATAGGCCGCTCGACGGAGTTGGAAGAAGTGCGGAACCTCGTCGTGGATAGTCGATTGGTGACACTCACTGGCGCCGGCGGCTCCGGCAAGACGCGTCTCGCGCTCCAGGTTGCGGCCGAACTTCTGGACGGAAGTGGCGAAGGAGTTTGGTTCGTCGAACTCGCGCCGGTGACTGATCCGGAGCACGTGCCCGCGACCGTAGTTACCGCGATGCAACTTCAACAAGTGGCTGGGGATCTCGCGCTCGATGGCCTGATCAAGACGCTGCGATCTCAGAACGTCCTCATCGTCTTGGACAATTGTGAGCACGTGATTGATGCGGTGGCGAAGTTGGCCGACAGCATCGGTCGCAACTGTCCCCGAGTATCGATCATCGTGACGTCTCGTGAGCCGCTCGGTATCGACGGGGAGCGGGTGTACCGCGTGCGTTCGTTGTCGTTGCCCGCGGACGACGTGGAGGGAACCGCTGACCTTGATGGTTCCGATGCCGTGGAGCTCTTCGTGGCTCGGGCGCGAGAGAAGGACTCGACATTCGAACTCAACGACAGCGTGGCGCCACTCATTGCGTCGGTATGCCGGCGACTCGACGGCATTCCCCTCGCTATTGAACTCGCCGCGTCACGCCTTTCCTCCATGTCCCTCGACGACCTACACCAACGCCTTGATCAGCGGTTCCGACTGCTGACGGGCGGTAGTCGCAACGCCCTGCCTCGCCAGCAGACCTTGGGAGCCACCGTGGCTTGGTCGTGCGACTTACTCACCGAACCAGAGCGTGCACTGTTGCGCCGGCTCTCGGTCTTCGCCGGCAGCTTCGATTTGCAGGGTGCCGAGGCTGTCTGTGCCGATCACCGAATCGGGTCATACGACGTCCAAGACTTGATCGGTTCGCTCGTCAACAAGAGCCTCGTCACGGTCGAACGGAATGCGACCTCCGTGCGCTACCGTCTTCTCGAAACCATTCGTCAGTACGCCGCCGACGAACTGGTCCAGGTCGGTGGCGTTGACGACGCGACGAGGACTCGACTGTTGCACGCGGACCACTATCTGCGAATCTGTCTGGTCGCGGGGTCAGAATTGAAAGGCCCTCAACAAGGCGAGTGGCTCAGGCGATTGGACCTTGAGTACGACAACCTTGTAGCGACGTTCAACACGCTTTCGGCGGACGCCGAGCGAGGAGCGGACGTCCTGACCCTCGGCGTGGCCCTCGTTCGCTTCGTGCTCACCCGCCGCAATTGCGTCTTGCCACAGTACCTGCGCGACGCCCTCTCGAAAAGCGAGAACGTACCGCCTTTGGTGCGAGCCGATGCCCTACTGGCGATGTCTCTCATCTCCAGAATTATCGGATTGGAAGAGCGTTCCAAAGAGTTCGCCCTCGAACTCAGTGAACGGGCGCTCGCCATCGCGAAAGAACTGGACGACGAAGATCTCATTATTCGGGCGCAAATCAATGACGCGAATGTCCGGTCTGATTTGGGGCGCCGTGACCTGGGACTTGAAGTGGCAAACGCCGCACTCGTTCGGGCGCGTTCCACGAACAGGCCCGAATTGATCGGCCAGGCGCTGGTGGCCGTTGTCAACGCTCATGAACTGCTCTCGGAGGCACGCGATCTGAGCGAGGAAGTCCTGAGCATTTTCCGTCAATTGGGCGACGTATTCATGGTCACGCAGGCGATTTCGACCCTTTCGGTATCGCTCGGAGAAACGTCACGTGGCGTGCGAGAGGCCCGAGCGCTCAATGTAGAAGCCATGGCATTGGCCGAACAGATCGGCTCAACCTTTCAAATCATGCTGCTCCAGTACCTCGCTGGTGCATTTAGCTTCTTCGCCGGCGATTTCGACCTGGCAGTCATTCAAAGTCAGAAGGCATTGCGACTAACGCGCAGGAACGGTTCGCCGACAATCAACACGTACTGGATACTCTTTACGCTCTCGTGTTGCGCTACGCAACAAGGCCAATTCTTGCTCGGCGCCTATTTGACTGGCGCTCACGAAGGTATGGAAGAAAGGGCGGCGGAGCCGATCGGGGGCTGGTGGTCGCCAATTGAGATCCAGGCGCGCGAGAACAATCGAATCAAGTTGCGCGAGGTGCTCGGCGAAGAAGAGTTCGAACGAACGATCGCTGTCGGGAAGGATTTGAGCGCCGACCGAGTGTATGACTTGGCAATGGGACGAACCAGTCCAATGGAGGTTGGCTATCGCGACGAATCGTTGCCAGGTGCGCGTAGGTCGGTGACGACGTAGGTTACAGCGGCTCGCTACGTTATCGAAATGGCTTCGTGAACGTCACTCCATAAACTCAGCCAGCACCCGACGTTGACTGGCGTGTGCGGAGGGGAGCAACCTGGGCGTGCAGGGACTTCAACCAGGGAAGTTGGGTGACACTTCATTCGAAGTTACCGTTTCACCACAGTTCCCCCGCCACGAATAGTCTGCAGAAGAGCCGGTCCGAAAGGGTCGGCTCTTCTGCCTTGGCGTTTGGCGGTCATCGCATCTTCGGGGGGAGGCGTTTCCTATGTTGGCCAGGCGTCCTGGAGTTTCTGCGCGAGGAGATGCATCTCAGAGTGATCGACGAGCACTGCTACCGCGTCAAGTTCGTCTCCTTAACAACGAGGGTAGACGCGAATGTGAAAGTGCCAGACCTCCTGATTGCGGCACGCGCAACCAATCGGAGATTCGGTGTTGATAGCGTATCTGCTATCATGTTGCCGTGCGTACTTCTGGAGTTTCGTCGACGGTGGCGGGGAGCCTTCTTGCCTTGGCCCGCGTGCGTTTGAACCTCACTCAGCGTGAATTAGCAGCGCGAGCTGGCGTCGCTCAGTCAACGATCGCTCGAATCGAATTGGGACGAATTGATCCTGGATTTGAATCGGTGCAACGAATTCTTGCTTCGGTGGGATTGGAACCAAGAATTCATCTCGAAAGTCTGGACGACCACGACCAGTTGTTAACCGAGAGACATTCACGGCGCAGTGACGTTGAGCGACAGCGAGTTGAGGATCGACACAGAGCGAATGTTGCTGGATTCAAGAATGCGCGAGTGATCGAGGAGAGCAGTGAACCACGAACCAGAAGCGGAAGTGATCATTGAGGCGTTCAATAGATTTGCGGTCGACTACGTGGTGATCGGGGCATTTGCGGCCATTGCGCAGGCCGTACCGATTCCTCCCACCATGGACATTGATTTCTATGCATCTCCTGACCTATTGAATTTGGACCGCCTCGCCGACGCCCTTGAACATCTTGACGCGAAAATTCGAGTCAATGATCTAGAAGAGGGTCTTGCATTCGATCGGTCTCCTGAGTTTCTCGGGAGAATGCAGATGTTGAATTTGACTTGCGATTTCGGAGAATTTGACGTCCTCTTCGAAGCCGATGGAATTCGAGACTATCGGGGCTTAGAAGAGAGGTCGCTCACGGTAATTGTGGGTCGAACCGAAACTCACGTTGCATCAATCGAGGACATCGCGCAGTCGAAACGGGCCGCCGGCCGTGTAAAGGATTTGAAAGTCTTACAGGTGTTCGAGAAGTTCTTGAGGGCTAGAGACAACGACCTTGGTCTCGGTCGTTAGATAGGTACGAGTCACAGAGCCGCATTGGTGGCATTTCGTGGGTTGGGCTCATGTAGTCGGGGCAGGATTTAGCGCTCAAAGGCGTTTGCACCCGATTTGCACACTTCGGTTGATAAAGCAGCTCATAGGGCATCTTTGCCACGTTCTAATTCGGACTAGTTGAGCCTCCTCAGATTCCAGTGTTTCCAAGGAAAATCAGTGCTCGATGAACGGGTGAATTCATTCGCGCCGAGCTAACACTTTGCACGCGAGTCGGGCTCATAACCCGAAGGTCGCAAGTTCAAATCTTGCCCCCGCCACGAAAATCGAAGTCCCAGGCATTGCCTGGGCCTTCGTACTAGCTGGAGCGGCTTTCGTTGCGCAATTGACGGACAATACGTTTCCATCCTGTGCTCTGACGACTGAGCAGGATTCGTTGCTGGCAAAGCACCCCTAACTGAAGGGGACGGTAACCGGACCAGGTATACGCTCGAAGACCGCGAAGAAGTCGCGGTCGTCGGGATAGAGGTAGCGATCCACAGACTGATCGGGCTGGGGCTCCACCATGGTGGGTTCAAGGCCGTGCTCGTGGCTGTAGGTAATCAACGAGTGCCAGTCGGCGTTGATATCGAACTCCATGGCGTCGATCGCTCCCGCGTGCCGAAGAATCTGGGCGAGCGAGACGACTGTCTGGTCGTTCGCTACCACGTAGATGAGGTTCCCTTCTTTGTCGATGCCCACGCCAGTGCGCCACACCCTGACCGCGTTCCCGACCGTGAAGCCCCACTGGGGACTGTCTGGATTGGTATTGAGCTCGGGGTTAAGTATTCCGTGCCACACGATCGGCGTGAGGCTCTGCCTGGCCCAGGCGACGTTGGATCCCGGGCTCGGACCATCATGCCACTCGACGATGGAGATTTGTCCGTCCTTGTAACCGACCAACGTGGCGTTCCCGTCGGTAAGCGGTTCGTTGGTGTGCCCGTTCACCGCCGAGCCGTTGTCGCCATCGGAGTAGATGAATCCCGAGTTGAACGTAGCGAGCAGGCGGTACCGCTGGTCGTACGGAACCATCGAAGGACCGCGGTCGCTCGCTTTCGGAGGTTCGTAGCGACCGGGATAGTAAGCCAGATTGACGAGAGAGTGGTTGAACCAGGCAACGTAGGCAACCATTTGAGGATAGGTCGGGTCAGGTCGGTACGTGGTCACGAGTACCGGCGGTTTCCCCTGAACGGAAGGACCCGTGCGCTTCCACACCCCTTCGCCCGGCAGGGGGGTGGCAAAGACCGGCGCAATGGGCGCCGGCCAGGCGCTCTGAGTGTGGTGTGCTCCGCGAGAAGTTGGCAACCCTCGACCCGCTGCTTTGCTGAGGCCGACACTCGGCAACTTAGTGAGTTGAGGTCCGCCTTTCTTCGGCGCGTGATCGCTGTAGTAAAGGTGTTCGACCTCATCAACAGCCCAGTTGCCGAATGGGAGTGTGCGAACCCATTCGGCGCTCTTTTCCGAGAAGTTCATGCTGGAGGGCCGGAGCATGTAGACCGCGAAAGAGGATACGAGCCACACGAGGATCCCGAGGATGAGGCAGCCCAGACACAACCACACGCGGCGCAGCGAACGTCGACGCTTCCTCGTTCGCTGAGAACCCAAGTTGGTTCGCGCCGCCTGCTCCGTGTCCATGTCTCTAGGGTAAGCGCACTCAAGGTCACCTTCCGAGGCTGTCACCTTGGCCTCGCACGGAGACCGAATCGCGCAAAGCCGGGTCACGCTTCGCGGGGCGCACGGTGACGAGTACTTCGAGCGAGCGATGTCCTCCGCCAGAGGTCGGAGTCCCGATCAGGTGCACGACCTAGCGATAGGCGGAACAAGTCACGTGGAGTCAATGCAAACACGCGACTCGTTCTTGTGCGGTGCGTGGAGTCCCATGTCCTCTCAAGTCACAACGGCTCGCTACCTTGGCGATGTAGCCCATTCAACTTCTATCCAGAAACTCCACAAAGCAACATCAGGTGGGGTGTCCACTCGGGTGTGCAACGCGTGGGCAGGAACTGCGACGAGGGAAGTTGGGCGTTTCCTCATGGAAAGATTGCCAAGCACCACAGTTCCCCCGACACCAAGAGAAGTACGGATCAGCGCCGGCGCGCGAGCACCGGGTCGGCCGTTGCCGTTCTAGCTGTTGGGGATTAGTGACGTTTCGGTCCGCCGACGTGAGCGCACGAATCACACAGCTACGAGCTCCTTGAGCAACTGACTTGATTCGACTTCGGGCGGCCAACATCATTGCTGAGGCGAGCCGACTGGAAGGTATTTCGAATAGTTGACTTGGAGCATTCATCATTCATGCGACATCCTGGCAACGCTAACTGAGTTGACTTGTCAGGCGCCTCAAAACTGAATCGTGGTTGGTTACATCTTTAGAACGATCTGAGAGTGCTCGATCGAACTCGAGTGTTGCACGGCGAGACGCCTGATGATGAGTGGCTTATTGGTGTTTCTGTGCGGCTTCTGAGATCACTCCACGTGACCGGCGCCACTTGACAGCAAGGTCAAGGCTTGGTCTATGACAAAAGATATCTGCCTTCAACAACGTCGCGTCGGCCCAACGTCCCCAATCCGGTGGAGGGCAGCAGGCGCGGCATTGACGCTTGCCATGGGAGTCGCCGGTCTTGTGGCGTCCCCAGCTTTTGCCGTCGGCGGCGAGTCCAACACGATAACTGCCAGCGCCGCACCGCTCGCGGGTAGCACCAATGGGTACTTCACTCCCAGTGCGACGGCGAGCTCGGGCGACAAGGTGATCATCACCTTGGACAAGAGTTCCTCAGGTTGTTCGCTTAGTGACGGAAAGGTCACCTTCACGGGCGACGGGACGTGCGTCGTTGACTTCAACGATCCCGGAAACAGCAACTACGCGGCGGCGAGCCAAGTCACGCAAAGCGTAAAGGTGTACGCGAAGAACGCCATTTCGACCAGCGCGTTTCCGCCGGCGGGTAGTGCGGGAGGTTCGTACGCACCCGGCACGAGCGCGACCTCCGGTGACAAGGTCATCATGACCCTGGCGACGTACTCCAAGGGCTGTTATTTGAATTACGGCTGGATCGAGTTCAATGGATCGGGGACCTGCGTCGTGAATTTCAACGACCCAGGCAACGGCGCATTCGCAGCAGCGAGTCAGGTCCAAAAGTCGATCAAGGTCTACGCGTCAAACAAGATCTATCCGAGCACGCCCCCGGCCGCGGGATCCATCAACGAGACCTATACGCCCAGCGCTTCGACGACCTCGGGCGACAAAGTGCAGATCCAACTGAATAGCTCATCAACGGGCTGCTCACTCAGCGACGGAAAGGTCACCTTCACCGCAAATGGGGTCTGCGTCATCGAGTTCAACGACCCCGGCAACGGCGCATTCGCGGCCGCTTCCCAAGTAAAGCAGATGATCAAGATCGGATCGGGTAATCCGAAATCGCAAGGAGCGATCACAATCACGAGTACTTCGGCCGTGTTCGGGCATCCACTCGCCATGATCTCGGAGGGCGGATCAGGTAACGGAGCGTTGACCTACGTCGTCACTTCGCCGGGTACGGCGCAGTGCACCATTAGTGGTGACGTACTGACCAGCGTTGCGGCGGGCACTTGCGTCGTCACCGCCAACAAGGCGGCCGACGGAACGTACCTGGCGGCCTCGTCGCTGGCGACAACAGTGACGATTCTTCCGCCACCTCCCACGGCCACGCGAGTGACCACGGCCGTCTGGGTGGGGCGCTTCGTGACCACACAGATCGTCGGATCGGGCTTCTACGGCCGACCGCTCATTGTGAGTGATTTGGTGGGAACGAGTGCCATGGTGGCGCATGACAACGGCCACGTCTTGACGATTCGGGTCATGGTGGCGCGAGGAAGTCACCCCGGCGTCTATCGATTTATCATCATTTTTGCGCACGGTCAACGAGTCTCGCTTCGCTACAACCTGCGCTAAGTCACGTAGACCCTTGGATTGTGAGCGCGTCGGACTCACAATCCGAGGGTCGCAAGGTCAAGACTTGGCCCCGCTACAAGGCTCAATGCTGATCCGGGCCGGCGCGACGGCGTCGGACGCATGCCGCTGCGCCTTGACGACGCAGCGGCTGGCGCTGATCTCGCGGGCATTGGTCGATGACGACTTACATATGCGCCGATAACTGGCACCCTTGATCTCAGTGTCGACTGCTACTCCATCCGCGCGTTTTCGGGTCGGGTGATCCGGTTGAGGAGAGGTAACGCCGAGGCGATGATCGCGAGCGCTCCGGCCAGACCACCAAACACGATCAGGTAGTAGGTGGCACCGGGTAGTCGCAACGTGAGGCCCAATTGTGACCGCAAGAAGAGATCGGAGGCGACCAATCCGATCGCCGCTGAAGCAATCGCGATGACGATAAGTGGCGCGGCGGTCTCGAGGGCGACGACGCGCCGCAGCACGGCGAGCGGTACGCCCGCCAACCGCAACAAGCTAAACGGGCGCTTGCGCTCGCTCACTCCCGCTGCCATGGCGACGGCCAGGCTGCAACCAGCAATCAACAGACTGGCAAAGATCACCACCTCACTGGTGGTCTTCAATTCGGTGAGTAGTTGCGAGGCGCCGCTGTTGACTTCGCCAAAGAGTGTCGTCGTGCTGGCGAAAGGAAACGCCCCATCGAGGACCGTCTCAGTACGGGCGATCGCCGGTGCTGAGCCGTTGGTGGCTACGGCGATCAGTTGCACGGGGAGCCCCGTCAAAGTTTGGGTGATTTGCGCAGTGGGCCAGATGGTCGACGCCGCGATCGTCACGGATTTCATGACCGGCATGAAGGCGATGTCGTCGCCGAGCGCCGCCAACTTTGCGCCGGCGTGACAGCGACCGAGCGCGGGGGTAGTGGCGAGCTCGGCGCATGACACCAAGCCGAACTGGATGCTCCCTCCCAGGCCGTTGATGTCAGGCACTTTTCCATCGGTTCTCATTCCCGTTGGCGCCGCGTACACGAGCGTGCCTCCCGTCACGCCGTTGATCGAGCGCAATGAGGCCAGCACCGCGGTCGGCACCGCCGGTACGGAGCCATTTGGGGAATTGAAGGCGAACTGATCGGTCACGGTTTTGCTGGCAGGCGAGCTGGAGCTGGCTGAGCCGTGATCGATGAGAATCGTAGAGATCACGCCGATGGAGACGCTCGTGACGAAAATGGCGAGAATAAGGCCACTGATCGCTCGAAAGGCGCCGCGCGGATCGTCTGAAAGCCGGCGCCCCGCGAGCAGCGGCGGAACACGACCGGTCCTCTTGGCCATGACGCCCGAACCGGCCATCGTCAACCACGGACCAGCGATCACCAGTCCGATCATGATCAGAAAAAAGCCGACGAAATAAGCCACGATCTGGCCATTTGAGTAAGTGGGGCGGCCGACGGCGACGAAGTAGGCGAGCTCAGCAACGCCGGCAAGGAGCGGGAGGACCCGGTAGAAGCGCGGCGCGCGGGGCGTGACTCGCCGGGAGACCCCTAGCGGCGAGATTCGTACCCGTCGAAGCGCGACGCGAGCCACCATCGCGGCGGCCACCGGCACGCCGATAACGACAGCGAGGACGTCGAGCAAATGGATCGAGAGGTCGCCGACCTCAAGGGGCTGTCCGGTGAAGGGGACATGGGTCAGCGCCGGTTCAAGCAGGAAGTAGACGCAGAACCCGATCACGACACCGGCCAACGCGGCGACGATCGACTCCACCGCCGAGATCACTGCTACTTGTCGCACCGTTGCGCCGACAAGTCGTATCGCCGCGAATCGCTGCTCACGGCGGGCCGCAGATAGTCGTGTCGCGGTGGCGATGAACACGAGGACCGGGAACAGCAGCACGAGAGCCAAGACGGCGAGAACGATTTGGAGGCCGGTCGTGCCTAAGGTGTCTGGACCACCGTTAATTGACGACGTCGAGAAACTGGTGATCTCCCCGGCACCCGGAACCTTCGCCAGAGTGGAAGCCTCTTGTCCGATGATGATGACGAGATCGGCCGGCGAGGGGAGAGCCGAGGGCCCAATGGTGCCGACCTCGGTGCCGCCAAAGCGATCGCCCAGTTCGTTGGCGGGCGTGGTTCGAAGCAATGTGGCAAGCGCCGGCGAAGCGTAGAACTGGCCCGGCCCGGGGAGCCGCGGGATGCCGGGCGGAACCAAAGAGCGCGCCCCGGAGGACGCCACGTCCACCCGGACGATCAACTGATTCTCGAATTGGTCGGAGCTGACGAACCACCAGAGCGGGCGAACCTTGGTTGAGGAGGCCTCACTGGTCACCTGTCGACCCGCATTTGGTCTTGCCCTGGGACCCTGCGGGGACGTTGCGAGCCAGGCGCCGCGCGTGTTCTCTTTGCCCAAAGCGTTGATGGTCGCCAGGGTCGCTAGGAGCATGGCGACTCCCACGGCCAGCGCGAGCGCCATGACGACGAGTCGGAGGAGGGATTCTCTTCCGCCACGTAGGGTTAGGCGAAGACCGAAGCCGATCACGGTGCGTGCATGTCGGGAACGAGGGAGCTGACACGACCGTCACGCACCATGACTTCTCGACCCGCGTACGCGGCGACCCGCGGCTCATGGGTCACGAGTACGACCGTCGTGCCATCCTGGCGCGCCGCGGTAACCAGCAGCTCCATAACGAGCTCGCCGGTCAATGAGTCGAGGGAGCCAGTCGGCTCGTCGGCGAAGAGCACCTTCGGGTCGGCGACAAGACCACGCGCGAGGGCGACTCGTTGGGCCTGTCCGCCGGATAATTCCCCGGAGCGACGCCCCTCGAGACCGTCGATGCCGAGACGCTTGAACCACTCCCGAGAGCGCCCGAGAGCCTCACTCCGTCGAAGGCCGCCGAGCAGGAGCGGAAGCGCGACGTTTTCTTCTGCGGTCAGCTCTGGCACCAGCTGACCGAACTGGAAGACAAAGCCAAATGTGTCTCGTCGCAATGCGCTGCGCTCGTTGTCACTCAGGGTGTCGAGGCGACGACCCGAGAAGTAGATCTCTCCACGCTTCGGTACCAGGATGCCCGCCAGACAGTGCAGAAGGGTTGACTTGCCCGAGCCGCTCGGACCCATGACGGCGAGGATCTCACCTTCGCGGACTGACAGGTTCGCTCCCCGTAGGGCCGGCGTCTCACCGAAGTCGAACACGACGTCGCGCGCTTCGATCACGTAGTCCGTTCGTCGATCGACTACAAGGGATGCCTTGTCGTTCACGAAGCCACCGCCTCGGCGAGCGAGGGGAGACGAGCGGCAGTCATGTCGATCCAGCGCAGGTCCGCTTCGAGGTGGAACAGACCGTGATCCGCGAGCAGGGCGTCAATCAGGCTGTTCTGGCGCTTCAGCTCGGTGAGTTCGCGCATGCGCTGCAGGTGTGCCGCGCGCTGCGTGTCGAGGTACTGCTCTGCAGAGCGCCCGAGCATCAGGGCGAGGACTACCTTCGCGAACAGAACCGTCTGGAGGTGGGGTTCGGGTTCCACCGGCTCACCGAGCCAAGTTTCGAACTCTTGTTTTCCTACTGGGGTGATCGCGTAACGCTTTCGGTCCGGCCCGTCGCCCGGCTCGACCTCTCCGGGTTCGACCAGGCCGTCTCGCGACAGCCGGGCGAGCGTCGCGTAGACCTGGCCGAAGGGCAATGGTTTCGAACGTCCGAAGTAGCTGTCGTAGTCGCGCTTCAGGTCATAGCCGTAACTGGGTTCTCGTTCGAGCAGGCCGAGCAGGGTTAGGGGAACACTCATAAACTGAGAGCATACACTGAGCGTATACTGAACGCCAGCATGCCTGTGGCCGCGGCGCGCGGTCTGGAATGGCGAAGGCGCAGCGGAGGGTCAAGCCAAGCGGTCGTGTCCAAATCGCTCACGCGCGGTACGCTGCGGGACCGTGCACTGTGGTCGAGCGTCGTGCTCGGCAAGGTAACCCCGGGCTATCGACCCAGCGAAAGGGGTCCGCGACGATGCCGATTGAGGGGGAGTACGAACCGAGCCCGGCCCAGTGGGTGCGCGACCAGGTCGAAGAGTACGAGCGATCTGGGGGTACACACGCGAACACGCTTCGTGACACCGGGCTGCCCATTGTCATCGTCACGGTGCATGGCTCGCGCAGCGGCAAGGTGCGTAAGACGCCTGTGATGCGAATCGAGCACAACGGGCAGTATGCACTCGTCGCCTCCAAGGGCGGCGCCCCCGAGAACCCGGTCTGGTACTACAACCTGCGCGCTCATCCCGACGACGTCATGCTCCAGGACGGTGCCACACCCTTCGACGTGACGGTGCGCGAGGCGAGCGGCGAGGAGCGCGCTGCGTGGTGGGATCGCGCCGTCGCGGCGTACCCGTCCTACGCCGAGTATCAGCAGAGGACGTCGCGTCTCATCCCCGTCTTTGTCGCTACCAGGGCGCCGTAGCGACCGGCGGTAGGTGACTGCCGTCCTTTTAGGCCGTCGGACGCGGCAGAACGGCCTCAGCGTGGAGGCTGTAGCCAACCCCGGGCGTCGTCTCAATCAGCTTGCCGCCGGGGTCGTTGAGCTTTTGGCGTAGCCGGTGCACGTAGGCGTGCACGTACTGGGCCTCGTCGCCGTAACCCGTGCCCCACACGGCGCGCAGGATCATTTGGTAGGTGCAGGTCTTTCCGGCGTGGCGCGCGAGGAATGCGAGCAGGTTGAACTCCTTGCTCGTAAGGTCCACCTTCGCGCCGTCGAGGTGAACCTCGTGATGCACGAGATCAAGGTCTAGCGGGCCGAGAATGATTTCTGAAGACACCTGCTCGGTCGGTCCCGGCGGCCGGTTGCGTAGCACCGCCCGGATGCGAGCCTCCAACTCTCCCATGCTGAAGGGCTTCGTGACGTAGTCGTCGGCTCCGCGGTTCAGGGCTTCGATCTTTCGCGTGTCGTCGCCCGTCGCCGAGAGGATAATGATCGGCACGTCGCTCCACTGTCGGATTCGCTCGCAGACGACCATCCCGTCAATGTCGGGCAGCCCGATGTCGAGCACCACGACGTCGGGGGCCCTGAGTGCGGTCTGGGAGATGCCCTGCTCGCCGTTCTCGGCCGTCGCTACGACGTGGCCTCCGGCTTCGAGGCCGAGTCGCAGCGCGCGCAATAGCGAGGGATCGTCGTCGATGACGAGCACGTGGGCCATTGGCTAGCTGCCCTTCGCGCCATCGTGACGGGGCAAGGAGAACGCGAAGCGGGCTCCGCCCTCGGGCACTTCTTCGTACCAAACGTGCTGGCCGTGAGCTTCAACGAAGGTCTTGACGATGGTGAGGCCGAGACCTGCTCGGCCCGAGGTACTGAGCAGGGTGAAGCGGTCAAAGACGGTATCGCGGTCGGCGGGCGCCACACCCGGACCCTGGTCGGCGACCGAGACGACCACGGCATCGCCACGATCCTCACCAACCACGGTGATCACACTGTGGGGAGGAGCGTGGCGCGCCGCATTGTCGAGCAGATTGACGAGCACCTGGCCGATAAGAACCTGATCCACGTCGACGTCGGGCAGGGAGTCCGGCACGATGACGCTCACGCGCTGCTCGTCGAGGGTCGCCCCCATCGAGGCCAATGCCTCCTTCACGAGCTCGGCGACAGGTGTTGTCTCGCGGCGCAGCGTGAGTACGCCGGCCTCGATACGGGTCATGTCGAGCAGGTTGGTGACGAGGCGAGTGAGTCGATCCGATTCGATCTCGATGAGACGGTGCAGCTCAGCGGTGTCCTCCGACGAGAGAAACGCTGCGCGCTTCGAAAGCGTCGATGACGCCACCTTGAGGGTCGCCAGCGGAGTGCGCAGGTCGTGTGACACTGCGCCCAAGAGCCCCCGGCGAAAACGATCCGCTTCCTCAAGCAGCTTCGAGCGCAGAGCCTGCTCGCGCAGCTGGGCGCGCTCAAGGGCGAGCGCCGCGTCGTTGGCGAACGTGTTCAACAGATCGCGGTCCGTCTCGATCACCGGCGCGCCGCGCATGGCGAGAATGCCCATGGCCCGCCCTGAGGAGGAGAGCGCCACCGCACGCAAGTCCGTCGACGAACCGGGTGTCGTGCCGACTCGGACCGGCAGCCCCGAGTGAGGGTCGAGTTGGCGGAGCTCGTCGCTGGTCAACGGTTCGCCCACACTGGCCACCACGACGAGGCGTCCGCGTTCGAGTTCCAGCAGCGACACGCCCGGGGCGCTGAAGAGGGACTGGGCGGAAGCGACGATCGTGTCGAGGAGATCACTCACCGGTCGGTCGCCCACCAACAGCTCGGAGACTTCCGAGACCCGACGCATCACCTCGCGTCCTCGGCGAGCCTCGGAGCGGGTCCTCTCGAGGACGTCGAATACGCGAGCGACGAGTAGCATCACGACGACGTAGACGGCGAGCGCCGCCCAGTTCTGCGCCGATCGGACCGAAAGAGTCTGGTAGGGCGGCACGAAAGCGTAGTCGTACACCAGGAATCCGGCAGCGACGCTCGCCGCGCCAGCACTGAAGCCCCCAATGACCGCGCCAACGACGACCGGGATGACGAGCGCAAGAGCCGGCGTGGCGACGCCGAGGTGCGAGCGAATCGGTAAGAGTACTGCCCCCAGCGCTACGGCGCAGGCCACGCCCACGAATGATCCCGCCAGACGCCTTTGCACCTAATCAGTATCGTCGCAAAGGCCGCGAGGGACGACGAACCATTGAATGAAGAAAAAAGGAAGCAACTGCAGCGACTTTCAAGACTTCTTTAAGAGGACCCCAAGAAGACTGGAATCATGGCAGATTTTCTCGCAGTTGTGGGCTTTGTCGCCTTCGCGGTGGTCATGCTCGGGCTGATCTGGGCGCTCGATCGGGTATGAGCGCCGTTCAGGTCATCCTCCTGGTCCTATCCATCATCGTTTTCATCTACCTGGGCGTGGCCATGTTCAAGCCCGAGTGGTTCTAGATGAACTTCTTCTGGACCATCGTTGTCCTTGTCATCGCCCTAGGGATCACATGGCGGTACCTGGGCTCGTACATGGCCGCCGTCTTCGAAGGCCGTGTGCATTACCTCGCGTGGGCCGAGCGGCCGTTCTACCGACTACTTGGCACGGGTCCCGACCACGAGCAGACCTGGAAGCGCTACGCCGGCTCGCTCGTGATCTTTTCCGCCGTTTTCATCGGCGTCGGCTATCTGCTGCTGAGGATTCAAGGGTCGCTGCCGCTCAACCCGCAGCACCTCGGGGCCGTCGGTCCAGCACTCAGCTTCAACACGATCGTGTCGTTTATGACCAACACGAACTGGCAGAACTACGGCGGCGAGCAGGCGATGTCGTACTTCTCCCAGATTGGCGTGCTCACGGTGCAGCAGTTCGTGAGCGCGGCGGTCGGGATCGCCGCGGCGATCGCCATGGTGCGCGGCTTCTCCCGCCGCAATTCCCCCACGATCGGGAACTTCTGGGTCGACATCACCCGTTGCATGCTCTACATCCTCCTCCCAATAGTGTTTCTCGCCGGTATCGTGATCGTCGGCCAGGGCGCCGTGGAGACGCTGGCGGGCACCGTCTCGATCCATGACACGTTGAACGGGGTTTCCCAGACCATCCCCCGTGGCCCCGCTGGGTTCATGGGCTCCATCATGCAGATAGGAACCAACGGCGGTGGGTTCTTCGATGTCGACCTAGCCCACCCGTTCGAGAACCCAACGGCCCTGACCAACCTGCTCTACATCTGGCTCACCTTGTCTATCCCCTTCTCGCTCACCTACACCTTCGGCAAGATGGTGAAGAGCATCCGACACGGGGTCGCCCTGCTGATGGTCATGGTCATCATCTTCGGCGCGTGGGTCGCCTTCACCAGCTACTCCGAGCACCAGAACAACCCTGCGGTTGTCGCCGCCGGTGTGCATTCCACGATTGGCAACACCGAGGGCAAGGAGGTGCGCTTCGGCGACACCACGAGCGCCCTGTTCAACGTCACGATGACTCAGACCTCCGACGGTGCCGTCGACAGTGCCACCGACTCTTACAACCCGATGGGCGGCTTCGGCCCGCTCACCGGCATGATGCTCGGCGAGGTCACTCCTGGGGGGGTGGGAAGTGGGCTCTACACGCTCCTCATCTACGCCGTCATCGCGGTGTTCATCGGCGGACTAATGATCGGGCGAACGCCCGAGTTCCTGGGGAAAAAGATCCAGGCGAAGGAAGTGAAGCTCGCGGGCCTGGGGGCGCTCGTCATGCCCATCATCGTGCTCGTCTTCACCGCCATCGCGGTGTCCATCCATGCCGGGCGAGCCGGGCCCCTCAACTCCGGGCCCCACGGTTTCACCGAGATCCTTTACGCCTTCACTTCGCAGGCCAACAACAACGGATCCGCTATGGCCGGGCTCAGCGGCAACACCCCCTTCTACAACGTCGTCGGGGCCATCGACATGCTGATCGGCCGGTTCGGCATCTTGATCCCGGCCTTGGCCCTTGGCGGAGTGCTTGCGGCCAAGAACGTCGTGCCGCCTTCGCAAGGGACGTTCCGCACCGATAACGCCATGTTCATAGGGCTCGTTATCGGAGTGGTCCTGATTATCGGTGGCCTGACCTTCTTCCCGGCGGTCTCTCTTGGTCCCATCGTCGAACAGCTGAGCCACGGAAAGTTCTTCTAATGACCACGATGCTCAACCAAGACGTCACACCGTCGGGCGCACATGGCGTCGCGCAGTCCCGCAGCCTCTTCGATCGCCAGATAATGGGCCAAGCATTGAAGGGCTCCTTCGTCAAGTTGGATCCCCGCACCCAGGTGAAGAACCCCGTCATGTTCGTGGTCCTCATTGGTACCGTCGTCACACTCTTCGAGGCCATCGCCCATCCCGGCATCTTCGCGTGGTCCATCACGATCTGGCTCTTTCTGACAGTCCTCTTCGCTAACTTCGCCGAGGCGATGGCCGAAGGAAGGGGCAAGGCCCAGGCGGACACCCTGCGCAAGATGCGCTCGGAGACCGAGGCGCGACGGCTGCGCTCGGACGGCAGCGAGGAACTGGTTCCCGCCGCCGAGCTCGTGAAGGGCGATCTCGTCGTATGCGAGGCCAACGACGTGATTCCCTCCGACGGCGAGATCGTCGAAGGCATCGCGTCGGTCGACGAGTCGGCGATCACCGGCGAGTCGGCCCCCGTCATCCGTGAGTCCGGCGGCGACCGCTCCGCGGTCACGGGCGGCACAAAGGTGCTCTCGGACCGCATCGTCGTGCGTATCACCGCCGAGCGGGGCCAGACCTTCCTCGACCGGATGATCACCTTGGTCGAAGGGGCGAACCGCCAGAAGACCCCCAACGAGATCGCCCTCACCATCCTCCTTGCGGTGCTGACGATCGTCTTCATCCCCGTGGTTGTGACGCTCGTGCCCTTCGCCCACTACGCCCACTCCACGGTCTCGGTCCTGATCTTGGTGGCGTTGCTCGTCTGCTTGATACCCACCACGATTGGTGCGTTGCTCTCGGCCATCGGCATCGCCGGCATGGACCGTCTGGTCCAGCGAAACGTGCTGGCGATGAGCGGCCGCGCCGTCGAGGCTGCCGGCGACGTGCAGACCCTGCTGCTCGATAAGACGGGCACGATCACGCTGGGCAACCGCATGGCGTCGAACTTCTTTCCCGTCAGCGGCCGCAGCGAGCGGGACCTCGCCGACGTGGCGCAACTCGCCTCACTCGCCGACGAAACCCCTGAGGGGCGTTCCATCGTCATTCTCGCGAAGGAGCGCTTCCAGATTCGCGAGCGGGACCTTGAAGCCGATCACGCCTTCATCCCCTTTACGGCCACGACGCGCATGTCCGGGCTCGATATCGGATCTCGCCAGATCCGCAAGGGCGCGGGTGACTCGGTCAAGCGCTGGGTCACCGAGCTCGGCGGGACGATCCCCGACGGCCTCGACGCCATCGTGGAGCAGATCTCGCGCTCGGGATCGACGCCGCTGGTCGTGAGCGACGGGCCGGACATCGTGGGTGTCATCGAACTGAAGGACGTCGTCAAGCTGGGCATCCGCGAGAAGTTCGACGAGATGCGCCAGATGGGCATCCGCACCATCATGATCACCGGCGACAACCCCCTCACCGCAGCCGCCATCGCGCAAGAGGCCGGCGTGGACGACTACCTCGCCGAGGCGACACCCGAGGCGAAGATGGCCCTCATTCGCCAGGAGCAAGAGGGTGGCAAGTTGGTCGCCATGACCGGCGACGGGACCAACGACGCGCCGGCCCTCGCCCAGGCGGACGTGGGCGTGGCGATGAACACGGGCACGACGGCGGCCAAGGAGGCGGGCAACATGGTCGACCTCGACTCCAACCCGACCAAGCTGATCGACGTCGTCGAGATCGGCAAGCAGCTGCTCATCACCCGCGGCGCGCTGACGACGTTCTCCATCGCGAACGACGTTGCGAAGTACTTCGCCATCATTCCGGCTCTCTTTGCCGCGACCTACCCCCAGCTCGGGACGCTCAACATCATGAAGCTGCACAGCCCCCAGAGCGCTGTCCTCTCGGCGGTCATCTTCAACGCCCTCGTGATCGTGGCGCTCATCCCGCTAGCTCTGCGAGGGGTGAAATTCCGCGCAGCAACTTCAACGGTAATCCTGCGGCGCAACGTGTGGATCTACGGTGTCGGCGGGGTCATCGTCCCATTCATCTTCATCAAGCTCATCGACCTGATCCTGGTCGCCCTCCACGCCTACTGATCGCGAGTTCCACATGATCGTCCATCTCCGCCGTTCAATCATCGCAATCGTGGTCTTCACGGTATTCTTCGGCTTCGTCTACGCCTTCGCCGGCGTGGGGGTGTCCCAGCTGCTCTTCAGGCACCAGGCTGACGGCTCTATCACGCCCAACGGTTCGACGCTGATCGGACAGAACTGGTCTGCCACCAAGTGCCCGGGACACCCACTGGGCAGCTGCGTGTTCCAGGGCCGTCCGGACGACCTCGGCCCGTACGCCGCCAACCCCAAGACGCCCACTTCGGGCGGCGACAACCCGCTCGATGCCTGCAGCTATTCGGCCAACTCGTGCGTCGCCGGCGAGTCGGCATCGTCCAACCTGGGACCGCGGTCCGAGGTGCTGCTGACCAACACCAAGGCTCTCGTGGCGTACTGGCGTGCCCGGGGCGTGGATCCCACACCCGACCTCGTTACGACCTCAGCCAGCGGCATCGACCCCGACATCACCCCTCAGGACGCCCTCGTCCAAATTCCGATGGTTTCAAAGGCCACCGGCATCTCGCCGGCCAAGCTGAAGGCGCTCGTCAAGTCCTACACGCAGTCGGCCCAGTTGGGCTTCCTCGGTAGCAGCTACATCGACGTCCTGCAACTGAACGAGGGACTCGCCAAACTTAAGTAGGCCGCCTACGCGACCGAGGGAGGCCAACGTGTCGACTGAGCTGTGGAACCGGTACCGCCAGGCTGTCTCCGTCGTCTTGGCGTTGGTCGTGCCGCTGTGCGTGTCGTCCATCCTCGTGCCCTATCGGGGAACCTTCGCCAATACCGCGGCGGCGCTGGTGCTGGTTGCTTTCATCGTGGCGCTCTCGATCGCCGGCAACAGGCTGACGGGATTCATCGCGAGCCTGTCGTCGGCACTGTGGTTCGACTTCTTCCTCACCCGGCCCTACGACACGTTTGACATCAGCCACCGCCTCGACATCGAAACGACGATCAGCATCATCGTCGTGGGCTTCATGGTCACCGAGCTCGCCGCTCGCAGCCGCCACCACTCCCGTGTTTCGAACGAGGAGGCCCGCTACGTGGCCACGATCCACGACCTGGCCGACCTCGCGGCGAATCCCACCCCCAGCCCGGCAGTCGTCGAAAGCGCGTCGGCGTCGCTGGTCGAGCTGCTGGATCTGCGGGCGTGTCGCTTCGAGCGCGCGGCTACCCAGCCGCCGCTGCCGAGGATCCTCTCCGACGGCACGGTCGAGCACGTGGGCCTGCAGTGGCCCGTCGGCGAGCTGGGCATTCCCGGGCCCGAGGCCGAGATCGTGGCCGAGTGGCGTGGCCACGTGCTCGGTCGATTCGTTCTCACCCCGACGCCCGGTCGACCAGTCTCGCGCGAGCGCCGGATCGTGGCGGTCGCGCTCACCACGCTCGTGGCGGCGACCCTTGACCGTGAACGTCGCGTCGTGTAGGCCCCGTGCGCCGCGGGCCGGCACACATTGGACGGCGTCACCGCGGGTAGCTTCGAGCGATGACCAAATAGGTAAGTATTGATCTCGTGGCCCGAGGTCAACTGCGTGTCTATCTGGGCTCGGCCCCTGGGGTGGGCAAGACCTACCGGATGCTCGACGAGGGCTGGCGACGGCGCGAACGCGGCACCGACGTCGTCATCGGCTACGTGGAGACCCATAAGCGGCCGCTGACTGACGCCCTGATCCGCGACCTCGAGGTCGTTCCGCGTGCGACGCTCGAGTACCGCGGCGCCCAGCTCGAGGAGATGGACCTTGACGCGGTGCTGGCCCGCAAGCCCGAGGTGGCACTCGTCGACGAGCTGGCCCACACCAACGTGCCCGGGTCCAAACATGAGAAGCGCTGGCAGGACGTCGAGGCCCTGCTTGATGCGGGCATCGACGTGATCACGACGGTGAACATCCAGCACCTGGAGTCGGTGAACGACGTCGTGGAGAAGATCACCGGGATCACCCAACAAGAGACCGTGCCCGACGCGGTGGTGCGCCGGGCCGAGCAGATCGAGCTCGTGGACGTCACGCCCGAGGCATTGCGTCGGCGCATGGCCCACGGCAACATCTACGCCGCCGACAAGATCGACGCCTCGTTGTCCAACTACTTTCGGGTTGGCAATCTCAGTGCTCTGCGCGAGCTCGCGCTGCTTTGGTTGGCCGACCGTGTCGAGGACGCCCTCCAGAAGTACCAGGACGACCACGACATCAGCCAGACCTGGGAGACGAGAGAACGGCTGATCGTGGGCGTGACCGGCACGGCGGTGGACGAAGTCTTGCTACGCCGTGCGGCGCGGATCGCCTCGCGCACCGGCGCGCGGTTGATCGCCGTGCACGTCGTCAGCGCCGACGCCATGCAGCGCGACGCCGCCGACACGAAGTTGGCGCGAGAGCTCACCGCCGAGTTCGAAGGTACCTTCCAAGAGATCGTCGATGACAACAAGGCGGCGGCGCTCGTGGCCTTCGCCCGTTCAGAGCGCGGCACCCAGATCGTCATCGGCGCCAGCCGTCCCCGCAACCCGTTCCTTCCGCACTCAAGCGTCGTGGAAAACGTGCTGCGACGCTCGCGGGACCTCGACGTGCACGTGATCGCGGTCGGGGGCAAGCGACCTGATCGCGTCCACCAACGCCGCCAGACGATGCGCTACTCGTGGCGCCGCCAAGCACTGGCGCTGGTCATCGCCCTCGTCGTCATGCCGCTGGTCACGGTGATCCTGACGACCGCCCGTTCGAGCGTCTCGACTTCGACGGAGTTTCTGGTCTACCTCGTTATCGTGCTGGCGCTGGCAACCTGGGGCGGCGTCGCGGTCGGGGCCACCGCCGCCCTGGCGGCCTTCGCGTTGGAGAACTACTACTTCGTCCCGCCGCTGCACACGTTCTCGGTGTCGCGGCCCGACGACCTCGTCGCACTGGTCGCTTTTCTGCTCTTCGCGGTCGGGTCGAGCATCGCCGTCGGCCGGTTCACCCGCAAGTCCTACGAGGCCGAACGGGCCCGGGCCGAGGCGCAGGTCTTGGCGAGGGTCGTCGCCACGGTAGGCACCTCCCACCAGGACCTGCTGCCGTTGCTCGACTCGCTGAGGGCGGTCTTTGACGCCTCGAGCGTGGCAATATTGGTGCGCCGAGATGGGGAGTGGCTACCCGACGTCGTCTCGGGCGAAGCTCTGTCCGACACGCCGTCGGCCGAGCGTTTCGGCATCGACGAGGACTACGCGCTGGTCCTCGACGGCGTAACGCTCGGCGCCGAGGATCGCCAGCTGGTGGACGCCTTCGCGGCGAGGATTGCCGCCGGACTGCGAGCGGTGAGTCATCTTCAAGAGGCGGAGGAGCTTCGAGAGACGGTGCAGGCCGAGTCAACCCGGGTCGGACTGCTGCGTGCCGTGGCCAACGACCTCAAGGAACCACTCTCCACCATTCGGTTGAAGGTCGAGTCGCTCCTTGACGGGGCCGATACAGCCCCCGCGAGAGTACAGCGCGAGCGGCTCGTGGCCATCGAGGGTGAAGTCCATCAACTCAGTCGCCTTGTAGCGAACCTCGTCGACGAAGGGCGCCTGGAGACGGGCGGCGTTGAAGTGAAGTTCGCGCCGGTGTCGCTGAGTGAGGTGGTAACCGAGTCATTGGCGTCGTGCGGCACCGATGGGCGAGTGCTCGACCTCGACGTCGGCGCGGATCTGCCGAGGTTCATGAGCGACCCCGATCTTGTAACGCGGGCCATCGCGATCGTCGTGAACAACGCCTGCCGGTTCAGCCCCCATGACAAGCCAGTGAGGCTCACGGCCGGGGTGGCCGGCGAGGCGATCGAGCTGCTGGTCATTGACCAGGGACCCGGCATCGCCAGAGCGCGACGGGAGACGGTCCTCGATCCGCTTCAGCGTTCGACGAAGGAGGAGTCGTCGGCCAATCTGGGGCTCAGCGTCGCCTCGCAGTTCATGCGTCTGGTCGGCGGGGAACTCCGTCTGGAAGACACCCCGGGCGGAGGACTGACCGCGCTGATGGAGTTTCCGCTTCGTCCGGCGCTCAGCTAAGCCGGCGCGGCGCCCCCGCGGTCGAGGGCGTCGAGGATCTCGCCCGGCTCGGTGCGCGTCGTGTAGTTCGGGTGCACGTCGATCCACTGGATCGTCCCGGACGCATCGACCACGACCACCGTCGGCATCGGTAGGTCGTACGTGCCGTCAGCGTTGTGCTCCGCGAGGTCCAGCCCGAAACCCCGTTGGAGATCTCGTGCGGCCACGCTGGGCGAAGTCACGATGCCGAGTGCCATGGCGATCTGATTCCCGGGGTCGGAGAGGACGGCGAAGGTGAGGCCGTTCGCGTCCCTCATCGACCCCGAGCCGTCGGGCTTCTGGGGGCTAACGGCGATTAAGGCCACACCACGAGCCTCGAGCTCGGGCGCAAGGACGCGCTGGTAGGTGCGCAACGTGAGGTTGCAGTAGGGGCACCACGCGCCGCGGTAGAACACGATGACCGCATCGCGGTCGCCTTGGACTTGGCTGACGGACGTGGGTCGGCCCTCGGCGTCCAGCAGCGTCACTCGGGGCAGCGAGGAGCCCACGGCGGCGACGCCCGCGGGGACGCCGGCGTCGTCGAGGGCGCGCTGCTCCGCGAGGAAGACCTCTCGAACGGGCTCGGGTGCCTTCGCCGAGGTGCGATGCATTTCGGCGACCTGGTCGGCGATGGTCGTGTAGTCGATCGTCATAGGCTCTCCTTACACGTGCCGTCCTTCCACGCCGGGTAGTCGTTACACGCGCCGCCACGCTTAATCGAATTGGCGCGATCTTCACCCACCACGGCGGCAGTGTTGCTCGTGCGTCAGTCCATCGGCGCCTCGATGGGAGAGGTCACCCCGTCGGCCGTGTTCTCGAAGAGTTCCATGACCTCGTGATCGAGCGCGGGCTCGTCCACACCACGAAGCCTCGAGCTCCACTTCTCCTCGATGTGCCCGTAGCGCCAGATCGCACGAGCGCCGTCACCCAGGTCACGACGAACATGCCGACGATGATGAAACCGGCCGCGTTGATATTGAAGTTGGCCATGAAGCGCCAGAAGGGCCCTTCGGAAGTGCAGCTCGGTCGGCAAGAGGCCGAGCACCTCGATGGTGCCGATGAAGAAGCAGATCGCGACCGAGAGTCCGGTGATCGCGAGGTTGTAGTAGATCTTGCGTACCGGATTGAAGAAGGCCCAGCCGTAGGCGACGTTCATGAAGCAACCGTCCGCCGTGTCCATCAGGGCCATGCCGGCCGTGAAGAGAATCGGCAGGCACATGATCGAATACCAGGGCAGCGCCTCCTTGGCGAGGATGGCGGTGGTGGCGAGCAGGGCGACCTCGGTCGCCGTGTCGAAGCCCATCCCGAAGACCACCCCGACGGGGTACATCTGCCACTCCTTGGTGATCGAGCGCATCCACCGGCCGAAGAATCGGAACATGAGCCCGCGGTTGTTCAGCTGGCGCTCGAGCTCGGCCTCGTCGTAGGTGCCGTTGCGCATCGCGCGAAAGACCTTGAGAATGCCCGCGAGGATCACGACGTTGAGCAGGGCGATGAGGTAGAGGAAGCTGGCCGAGACGATGGTGCCAAAGACCCCGCCGAACTGCTCGAGGCCCGAGCCTTTGTGCGCGACCGCGCCGTAGACGGCCTTCTCGGCGACGATCAGACGCGATACCGATGGCGACGACGATGGTCGAGTGGCCGAGCGAGAACCAGTAGCCAATGCTCAAGGGCCGGTGCGAGCCCTCGACCCCGTGGCGCTCGTTCATGAGCTTGCGCGTGGTGTTGTCGATCGCCGAGATGTGGTCGGCGTCGAAGGCGTGGCGAAGGCCCAGCGTGTAGGCGAGCACGCTCAGCCCGATGCCGAAGCCCTTGTAGTGGCCCGGGACGACGAAGGCAATGAAGATGCCAAAGCCGATGACGTGCAACAGAAGGATCGAGCCGAACATCCAGCCGGCGCGGCGCCGCTCGCTGGGGGTGAGGGTGTGGCGCAGCGCGAGCACGCGAGCGAGCTTCGAGGGGCTGTCCAACACTCCTCGCTACCTCCTCCCCGAGGGCCGCGACATGAGTCGACTCGACCTCGGCTCAACCGTTCGCCACAGCCTGCCATAAATAGGAACTGGACGCAAGAAGTATCTGTACGCAGAAAAATGGGTATTCTGTCACCATGACGAAACCTGTCAGCTCGCCGGCTGAGAGGGCTGACGAGACCGACGAGCGCATCGAAGAGGTGCTCGGACGGTTGCGCGAGGGCGGGGGCCGGGCCACCACTTCGAGACGGGTCTTGCTGCGCTGTCTCTTCGACGAGGGACCCCACCGCACGGCCGAGGAACTGGCCCTCGAGGTCCAGCGCGTGGCGCCGGACGTCCACCTGTCGACCATCTACCGCAACCTCGACGAGCTCGAGCGCCTCGGTGTCATCGTTCACGCGCACCTCGGACACGGACCGGCGACCTACCACCTCGCCTCGGAGACCCACGGCCACCTGGTCTGCGAGGAGTGCGGCGCGTGGGTCGAGGCGCCCGAAGAGTTCTTCTTGAACCTGAGCGACGCTGCAGCGAGGGAGTACCGCTTCGTGATCGATCCGCGGCACTTCGCGGTGCTCGGGCGATGCGCGGCCTGCGCTGACTCAGCGTGACCAACTGACCGACGTCGCGAAGTTGGACCTAGCTCTGCGCTTCGAGCAGAGCGATCTGGCGCTTCGTAGCGACCGTGCGGTACGCGTCCTCGATGAACATCCCGACCTCGTCGAAGTCGACGTCACCGTCGAGGCGAACGCCGATCCATCCTCGGTGGCCCACGTAGGGCGGGTAGAAGACTCGCTCGGGCGAGTCCGCTATGAGGTCGCCCTGGACCCCGGGTCGTGCGGTGCACCACAGATGCGCGAAGCCGTCAACGTGATGCCCGTTCGGCCAGAGCATGACGAACTGCTTGGCGACATAGAAGGCCGGCGAACCGTGGCTCACTCGCTCGGTGACTTCGGGCAGGGCCAGGCAGATCGTCCGTACGCGCTCCTCGACGTCATTGCTCATGCGGAGACCTTAGGGAACGCGGGCCTCGCCAACGCGAGTGGGTGGCGCGATGCCAAAAGTCCCGACCGGCGCAAGCCGGTCGGGACTTTTGACCGTTCGGGCTAGGCGACGCCTACGTAGTCGGGAGACTTCGTGGTCCCTTCGTCGCTTGAACCTTTCGAGGCGTCGACCTTGGGAGCGGGGCCGATCGGGGGCGCCACGTCCATGAGGCGCTGACGACGCTGACGGTAGCCGGAGATGAGCCCGTCGAAGCCAATCCAGCCCGACGTGCGCCAGAACGTCAGGATGACGATGGCGAAGAGCGCGTAGAACGCGCAGACACTCGCCGTACCGCTCATGACGTACGTGAAGAGGAGAGCCAGGCTGACGAGAGCTGCGACTTGCGTGAACAGTCCGAGGGCCAGCATGATGCCGATGGCAAATTCGGCGAAGGCTACGAGCACCGCGATCCAGCTCGCGTTGGGCACGACGAAGCCGTGCATGAAACTGGCCCACCAGCTGTAGGCCGCGGCACCATGGGCAGCGAAACCGGCTACGCCGGCGCCGTTGTTGTGCAGGAAGGACGGGTTCTCCGCTCCCCACAACTTTGAGACGCCCGCCTGTATCCACATGGCGCCGAGCCAGACTCGCATCGCCGTCCACACGAAGGCCGCCAACTTGGAGCGCTGGAGCTGGTATAGGGGTCGAGGCGTCTTGATCTTGGAAGGATCACCGATGATGTTGAAGACCTTGTTCACGTCCTCACCTAACTTTCCGGCCTCGCTTGTCAAGACCACAGAGCCATTGTGCTGTAGCGAAGCCGCTTCGCCGTAGGGAGGAAAGACCTTCTTCGCGGGGACCAAGGTCACTTTTTGGTCAGTCTGTCCTCACGGTCCGAGACGGGTCAGGTACCCTACGCCCATTACGGCCGCCTCGCAGCCGATGCGCTCGAGGGTCGCCAGGTCGTCCTCGTCTCGCACGCCGCCCGCCGCGACAACTGGTATCGCGCTCGCGCACGCCAGCTCATAGAGCTCGACGTCGGGGCCCAGCATCGTCCCGTCGCGCTCAATGGCTGTTACGTGGAGCCGCCGCACGTTCGCCTCACGGCACCGTTCCAGCGCACCCTCGATGGTGATGGCTGTGTCGGCCATCCAGGCCCGCACCGCGAGGTGGCCGTCTCTCACGTCCAGAGCCGCGCTCATTCGCTCGCCCAGGGCCGCCGCGAACGATTCGAGAGCGCCGCCCCGCCATAGAGCCGTGCCGACGACAACTCGAGCAGCACCGGCGTCGAGCACTTCGAGGGCGGCGGCGATCGAGCGCACGCCGCCCGAGACCTGGAGGGGGATGCCCTGGGCGGCGCGGTGGCAGCGTTCGATTACGTCAGGTCGGATCGCCCCGTCGCGCGCCCCCTGGAGGTCGACTACGTGGATCAGCGCCGGCTGAGTGGCGACGAGGCGCTCCATGAAGGCTTCGAGGGGTTGGGAGAAGACGACTCGATCGAAGTTGCCCTGCTCGAGCCGAACGGCGTCGTCTCCGAGAAGGTCAACGGCGGGGATGAGTTGCATAGTAGCGAGTTAGCATACTAGCATGTGATAATGACGAGCGGAAAGGTTGTTCCGGCGGGCGCGAGCCCCGAGACCGCGGCGCGCTTCGACGAGCTTGCCCAGGCCTTCGCCCGGCTGCGCGACGTCGACACCGTGAAGTCCTTTCTGCGCGACCTGTGCACCCTGACCGAGCTTGACGCGATGGGTCAACGCCTGCAGGTCGCGCGCCTCGTCGACAGCGGCGTGCACTACCAGGAGATCTCTCGGCGCACCGGCGCCTCCACGGCCACCGTGACGCGCGTCGCCCAGTGGCTGCACCACGGCGAAGGCGGCTACCGCGCCGTACTGAAACGGGGTCGGCGTTGACCCGGCGTCTCACCATGGCCCTGCCTTCCAAGGGCCGGCTGCGCGAGCCCTCGTGGACGCTGCTCGAGGCGAGCGGCGTCTCACCCCAGGAACCGGGCGAGCGCGTGTTGCAGGCACACTGTCGAAACGCTGACATCGACCTGTTGTTCGTGCGGGCCGAGGACGTGCCCGAGTATGTCCAGGACGGCGTCGTGGACTGCGGGATCACTGGTCTCGACCTCGTGGCCGAGCGAGAGTGCAGTGTCGAGGTGCTGCTGCGGCTCGGCTTCGGGGCGTGCTCGCTACAGGCCGCGGTGTCGGTGGAGGACCCGGCCGAGCGGCTCGAGGACCTCGAGGGCCGCCGGGTGGCGACGTCGCACCCGCGCATCGCCGCCAAGGTGCTCGCCGAGCGCGGCGTGAACGTCGACATCGTGCCCGTCGCGGGGTCGGTCGAGATCTCGCCGCGACTAGGGCTCGCCGACGCCATCATCGACCTCGTCTCGACGGGCAGCACGCTGCGCACCAACGGCCTTCGATCGATCGGCGTGCTCTTCGAGTCCGAGGCGGTGCTCATTGGCCGGCAGCACTCGCGCGCCTTCGCCGCGCGGCGCACGCTGACGACAGTGCTCGGCTCAGTGATCAACGCCCGGGCCAATCGCTACCTCCTGTGCAACGTGCCGCGAACCCAGCTCGAGGAGGTGACGGCGCTGCTGCCGACCGCCGGCTCGCCCACGGTGGTGGACCTTGCGACGCCCGGTCTCGTGGCGGTGCACGCCCTCGTGCCGGCGGTCGAAATCTGGAAGCTGCTGCCCAAGCTCGAGGCCGCAGGCGCCAGCTCGATCCTCACCCTGCCGGTCGAGCGGATGGTGCCGTGAGCGACGTGGCGACGGAACGGTCGATCTCGGTCGAGGAGATCGTGAACGACGTTCGTGCTCGCGGCGACGCCGCCGTCGCCGAGTGGTCGCGTCGCCTTGACGGGACGAGTGCAAACGCGCCCGAGCGGGCTCTGGCCGGTGGCACCATCCCGAGCCAGGCGCTACTCGCCGCCGCCGACGCCGTGCGCAGGTGGCACGAGGCCCAGCGACCGAGCGATCTCGTCGTGGAGGTCTCGCCGGGTGTCACGCTCGAACGTCACTGGACGCCTCTTCGCTCGGTCGGCGTCTACGTCCCCAGGGGACTTATTTCGTCGCTTGTCATGGGCGTCGTGCCCGCGCAGGTGGCGGGCGTCGAACGGATCGTCGTCTGCACGCCGCCCCTTGGTTCGGCCGGTGTCGCCGAAGCCGCGAAGCTTCTCGGGGTCACCGAGGTGTGGGCGATCGGCGGTGCGCAGGCGATCGCCGCGATGGCGTACGGCACAGCATCAGTCGCGCCGGTCGACAAGATAGTCGGGCCGGGCAGTGGACCGGTCAACGCCGCGAAGCTGCTCGTCAGTCGCGACGTCGCGATTGACCTGCCCGCGGGACCTAGCGAGATCGTCGTCGCCGCCGACGCCGGCGTCGACGAAGCATTGATCGCCCAAGAGGTCGCCGCCCAAATGGAGCACGGTCCCGACTCGCAGGCCCACGTCGTACGCGTCGGGGACGACCTCGAAGCCGCGCTCGACGAAATTGAAGGATACGCCGCCGAACACGTGGCCCTGCTCGGCGAGCGCGCCGAGTCGCTGGCCGGACGAATTCGCAACGCGGGATCGGTCTTCGTCGGACGTTACGCGCCGGTGCCGGCGGGGGACTATGCGACCGGCGCCAACCACGTCTTGCCGACCGGGGGTTGGGCGCGGTCCTCGGGAGGGCTTGGCCTGGAGACGTTCATGAAGCCCGTTACGGTCCAACGGGTAAGCCAATCGGCGCTGGCGCGCCTCGCTCCCACGATTGAGGCCTTGGCCGAGTTTGAGGGGCTCAGCGCTCACCGGGCGACGGCGCGGCGATGAAGCCCATCGCTCTGGAGTCCTACCAGTGGCCGCCCTCGAGCGAGGTGCTGGCCGAGCGCTACGGGCTCGACGTTCGCTCAATCGTGCGTTTCGACGGCAATGTCGCGGCGAGTCCGCCCTCCACGGCACGACCGATCGCCCTCGCCCGGGCGCTCGCCCACGTAAACGAGTACGACCGTGGACGATACCTGTCGCTTCGTGAGGCAATTGCGAGGCTCCACGACGTCGCGCTCGACCAGGTCGCCCTCGGCGCAGGAAGCGACGAGTTCATAGTGCTGCTCGCGCAGCTCTTCGCCCCAGGCGGGCGCGTCGCGACCGTGCCCACTTTCTCCTACTCGATGTACCGCTACGCCGCCTTGATGGCTGGGGCCACGATCGTCGAGGATCCGCGCGAAGCCGACCTCGTCTACGTCTGTCGACCCAACAATCCAACGGGTGAGCTGCCCGCGATCCCCGAGGTCGCGGGTCAGCTCGTGATCGACGAGGCCTACGCCGAGTACGCGGGCGTCGACGCCCTCGATCGCCTCGTCGACGGCGCGATCGTGCTGCGCACCTTCTCCAAGGCCTACGGACTCGCCGGCGCGCGGGTGGGCTACGCCCTCGCTCCGGCCGAATTGACGGCGGCCATTGCCTCGCGACAGGCGCCGCTGTCGGTATCGTCGCTCTCAGCGGCGCTCGCGCTCGCGGCGCTCGCGGCGCCCCTCGATCTCTCGGCAACGATCGCCGAGCGCGACCGGCTCGCCGGTGAGCTGACCGTGCTCGGGCTCGAGCCGATCCGCTCCTACACGAACTTCCTCTTCATTCCGATGGACGAGCCCGAACAGCTCGTGGAACGGCTCTTGCCCTACGGGGTGGTGACGAGGGCCTACCCCGGGGGGCTGCGCGTCAGCGTGCGCGACGGGGTCGACAATGATCTTCTGCTCGACGTTCTTCGCAGTGTGCTCAGCGGCGTTGCCATGCCTCGTGCGACCGTGCGCCGCGAGCGCACGACCGCCGAGACGCTGCTCAGTGTGCGACTGCGCGCGCCCGGCGAGGGCCGGGTGCTCGTGCGCACCGGTGCGGGCTTCTACGACCACATGCTCCAGCAGCTGGCCTTTCACGCGGGTCTCGATCTCTGGCTCGAGGGCGTCGGCGACCTCGAGACCGGCGACCACCACACGGTGGAGGACATGATGCGAACCTTCGGCGAGGCGCTCGACGAGGCGCTCGGCGAGCGCCGGGGCCTCGCTCGCTACGGCGAGTCGCGCGTGCCGATGGACGAGGCGATCGCCCACGCCGTCGTCGACCTCTCCGGGCGGGCGACGGCGACCATCAGCGTCGAGCCCGACGAGGGCATGGTCGCGCACGCCTTCGAATCGCTCGTCCAGACCGCGCGGATCACTCTGCACGTCACGGCGATCGGCAAGAACGCCCACCACGTCGCCGAGGCGTCCTTCAAGGCCGTCGGACGCGCGATGGCCCAGGCGATGGCGAGTAACGGCGCCGAGGTGCGCTCGACCAAGGGCACGCTGTGAACGCGGTCGCCGTGGTTGACTACGGCGCGGGCAACACCCGCTCGGTGCGGGCGGCGCTCGCTCACCTCGGTCGGGCGAGCGTCCTCACCAGCGATCCCGCCACGCTCTACAACGCGGACTTCGTTGTGCTGCCGGGCGTGGGCTCTGCGCGCAGCGCGATGGTGCACCTTAAAGAGAGTGGCGCCGCCTCGGCGCTGCGCGAGCGATTCAGCAAAGGACGGACCGTGCTCGGTATCTGCCTGGGCCTGCAGCTGGCCATGGAACGCACCGAAGAGGACGGTGGTGTTACCGGACTCGGGCTGCTCGAGGGGGACGTCGCTCGTCTCACTGAGGGACGGGTGCCGCGCCTGGGTTGGTCCATCGTCGAGCCCTGGGGCGAGGCTTACTACTTCGCCCACTCCTACGCGGTTCGTTCGCCCGACGCCGTTGCCGCCGTCGACGGCGTCGTGGCCGCTGTACGGCGCGACGCGTTCTTCGGGGTGCAGTTTCACCCCGAGAAGAGCGGGCCGGCCGGCCTAGCCTTCCTCGACCAGTGTCTCTCGCCCGCCTGATTCCGTGCCTCGACGTGGCCCACGGCCGCGTTGTCAAGGGCGTGAACTTCGTCGGACTGCGTGACGTGGGTGACCCCGTCGAGCTCGCCCAGTGCTACAGCGATGGGGGAGCGGACGAGCTAGTGCTGCTCGATATCGCAGCCACCCCCGAGGACGTCGCCACCATCTTGTCGGTCGTGGGCGACGTCGCCGACGTCTTGGAAATCCCCTTCACGGTGGGCGGCGGCGTGCGCTCGCTGGACGACGCGTCGCGCCTCATCGAGTCGGGCGCCGACCGGGTGTCGCTCAACTCCGCGGCGCTCGCCGATCCGTCGCTCATTACGTCGATCGCCGAGCGCTTCGGCGCCCAAGCCGTCGTCGTGGCTATCGACGCGGGCGACGGTGTCGTGCACAGCCACGGGGGACGCGTCGCCACGACCCGTTCGACTGTGCCGTGGGCGGTGGAAGCGTGCGAGCGCGGCGCGGGGGAGATCCTCCTCACTTCGATCCGCCACGACGGCGAGCGAACCGGCTACGACCTCGAGCTGACCCGGCGCGTGCGCGACGCCGTGCCCGTGCCGGTCATTGCCTCGGGCGGCGCCGGTTCGGCCCGCGACGTCGCCGCGGCCCTGCGAGTGGCGGACGCCGCGCTGGTCGCGTCGATCGTGCACGAGAACCCATCAGGGCTCGCCGAACTTCGCCGAGAGATCGAAAGCTTAGGCATCGCGCTGCGACCAGTGAGGGAGCGACATGGATAGCGATCTTCGCGCGGCCATCATCCAGGACGAGGCGAGCGGACGGGTGCTGATGCTGGGGTGGATGGACGACGAGGCGCTCGAGCTCACCAGGTCGAGCGGGCTCGTGCACTTCTTCTCGCGGTCCCGTCAGCGGCTGTGGCGCAAGGGCGAATCGTCGGGCAACGCATTGCACGTGACCGAGATCACCCTCGACTGCGATGAGGACGCTGTTCTCGTTCGCGTACACGCTGACGGACCGACCTGCCACGATGGGTCAACTTCGTGCTTTGCGCCCTGGTTGTGGCGCCGCATCCTTCGGCGCGAGAATGACCAGGCCGAAGGCTCCTACGTCGCCGCCCAGCTCGCAGCTGGCGCCGCCCAGGTCGCGCGCAAGGTCGGCGAGGAGGCGGTCGAGCTGGCGGTCGCCGCCCTCGCCGAAGACGACGAGCGCGTGGTCAGTGAAGCGGCGGACCTGTGGTTCCATATCCTCTTGCTGCTGCGACGTCGAGGGCTCGACCCCGCCGCCGTAGACGACGAACTTCGTCGACGGGCGGCGCGCTAGCCACTCCATGGGCTGTGCCGGCCGAGAAACTCGGTCGAGCGTGTTACCGATAAGAATCGTCTCATGGTCCTGGCTTCGACGATGTCCTCGAGCGCCATCGTGCTCGTCGGCGCGGTCTTTCTGGCCAGCGCCGTTGAGATGGTCGAGGCCTTGACGATCGTCGTCGCGGTCGGCCACACCGAGGGTTGGCGATCGGCCCTGCGGGGCTCGGTTGTCGCCCTGTTCACGCTGGCCGCCCTCGTGGCGATCGTCGGGCCAGCGCTCGTGCACTTTCCGCTGGTCGCCCTGCGCCTCATCGTCGGTAGCGTGCTCTTCATCTTCGGTCTGCAGTGGCTGCGCAAGGCGATCCTTCGGGCGAGCGGCCTACAGGCGAAGCACGACGAGGACGTGATCTACGAGCGAACGGTGGAGCGTCTCGAGAGCGACGCCGATGTTCGCCAGCGTGCCCACGTCGCCTTCGTCCTCGCCTTCAAGGGCGTCTTCCTCGAAGGTCTCGAGGTCGTGATCATCGTCCTCACCCTCGGCACGTCGGCCGGGCGTCTCGGGCTCGCGGTGTTCGCCGCCCTGGCGGCCCTCGTCGTGGTCGGCGTCGTTGGGGTCATCGTGGCTCGCCAGCTCTCGAAGGTTCCCGAGAACCTGATGAAGATGACCGTCGGCGTCCTGCTCGTTAGTTACGGCACCTTCTTCACCGGCGAGGGCCTGAAGGTTCGCTGGCCGAGCGGCGACGTGGCACTCGTAGTGATCGCCGCCGTCTACGCCGTCGTGGTATGGCTGATCGTCGTTGGACTGCGCGCCACGACCAAGCCGCAGGGGGCGATCGCAGCGTGAAAGCCGCGGGATCCTGGGTGCTGCGAATGCTGCGAGGCTTCGGCCGCTTCTGGTGGGACTTTCTCGTCGGCGACACCCCCGAGATCTTTCTCGCCGCGCTCGTCGTGCTCGGCGTCGTGGCGCTCATCAGCCTCGTCGGCCACTGCAACGCGCTCGCCGTCGTCGCGCTGCCGCTGCTGGCGATTCTGACGCTGGGTCTGTCGGTACGGCGCGCGTCGCGCGCCAGCCGTCGCTAGCTCGCTGGGCCGGCCAGTTGGTAGGCGGTCATTGACAGCGAACCCATCTCGTAGCCGTCGATGAGCGTGGTCGCGGGCGCGTTCGCTGCTGCGCAGAGCCCCGCCACGTAGGCGAGCGGGAGGAAGTGGTCGGCGGTCGGCACGGCCATGGCGTAGTCGGCGTGGGCGCTCGCGGTCCCGAGCTCGGCCGCGTCGCTCGTCATGATCTCGCCAACGGCGTCGTCGAAGCGGTGCGCCCAGTCCCGGCCCTCGCCGGGGCTCTGCCAGTCGATGAGGCGCAGGTTATGCACGACGTTGCCGCTGCCGAGGATGAGGACGCCCTCGCCGCGCAGCCGGTGCAGCTTCGCGCCGAGGTTGAAGTGGTAGTCGAAGGGCAGCTCGGCGTTGATCGAGAGCTGCAGTACCGGAACGTCGGCCTCGGGAAACATGTGCACGAGGACCGACCAGGTGCCGTGATCGATGCCCCAGGAGTCGTTGTCCATTCCCACGTACGTCGGTTCGACGACGTCGATGACGCGCTTCGCGAGTTCGGGGTCGCCCGGCGCGGGGTACTGCACCTCAAAGAGGGGCTTAGGAAACCCGTAGAAGTCGTGGATGGTGCGCGGGACCGCCATCGCGGTGACGGCGGTCACGTTGACGTACCAGTGCGCCGAGACGACCAGAACGGCCTTGGGCTTGGGGATCGCCGCGGCGAAGCGCTCCCACGCCTCGGTGTAACGGTTCTCTTCGATGGCGTTCATCGGGCTGCCGTGGCCGATGAACGCGGCCGGCATCAGTTCGGTCATCGCGGTCACGGCACGAGCGTAGCGGTGACCATTCACGAGGGGCCCGTCGTAGCCTGGCTCCATGCGTCGATGGCCGCTCGTGGCGAGCACGGTGATCGTGATGGCGATACTCACTTTCGAGGCGCCCGCGTCAACGGCCACGACGACGAACCTCAGCTGCGCGAGTCAAGTGGTTGCGACGTGGACGCTGCCTCGACTGGCCAACGAGACGATTGCGGTGTCCGTGGACGCGCTCGACATCGGCGCGATGGGCCCGGCGGCGCGCGACGGCTACGGGGGGCTCTTGCTCTTCGGCCCGACGGCACCCGCGAAGTTCAGCGCCATCGTGGCCACGCTCCAGCGCGAGACGCCTGGCCTCAACGCCATGCTCGTCATGACCGATCAGGAGGGCGGCGGGGTCGAGCGTCTCAGGAACCTCGTCGCCACGCTCCCGTGGGCCCAGACGATGGGCAAGAACCTGACCGCGGCGGAGATCACGGCCGAAGGCGCGCGGGTGGGCCGATCGATGGCCTCGGCCGGTGTGAACACCGACCTTGCTCCGGTGCTCGACGTCGACGGGCGCGCCGTCGAGCCCGGTGCCACCGATCCCGACGGCTATCGCTCGTTCAGTGGTGTGTCGTCAGTCGCGGCGAACGACGGGGTCGCCTTCATGAGGGGGCTCGAAGAGGCCGGCGTCACCGCAGTCGTCAAGCACTTTCCCGGACTCGGTGGTGCATCGGGCAACACCGATGACGCTCCCGCGGCAACCGTGCCGTGGGCGACGCTCGAGAAATCGGGCCTCATCCCCTTTAGGGACGCGGTACAGCTTGGTGCCACTTCGGTGATGGTGTCGAACGCCACGGTGCCTGGTCTCTCCGCGCTGCCGTCGAGCATTTCGCCCGTCGTGATGAAGGTGCTGCGACAGCAACTGGGCTTTACTGGCCTCATCGTCACCGACTCCCTCTCGGCCCGGGCGCTCGGCGCCATTCATCTCAGCGTGCCAAGCGCGTCGGTGCGCGCGATCGCCGCGGGGGCCGACCTCGTCCTCGCCGGCACGCCCGCGTCAAGCGCGGCGTCCCTGGAGTTGGCCCAGGCGACATCGAACGCCATCCAGGGCGCCGTCGCCGATGGGACGCTGTCCCTGGCGACGCTGCGCGCCGCCGCCGCTCAGGTCCTCGCGAGCCGCAACAACGTCGCCTGTCCCGCGTCGTCGGGCTAGCTCCGCGACCGCTCGAGTGCGAGGGCGCGCACGACCACTTCAATGATGGCGTCGGGGCTCGACGTGATCGCCACGACCAGACCGCGCTCGTCCTCGGCGAGCGGCTCGAGTATCGCGTACTGCGAATCGAGGAGCGAAGCCGGCATGAATGTCGAAGGCCGGGCATTGACGCGCGCCGCCACGATCTCCGTCGGTCCATCGAGCAAGACGAAATACGCGTCGGGCACGAAGTCGCGTAGTACGTCGCGGTACTGGCGCTTCAGAGCCGAGCACGCGGTGACCGAACTCCGTCGGGCGAGCTCGTCGGCTCGAATGCGAAGCCCGGTCTCGCGCAGCCAGGGGAGTCGGTCGTCATCACTGAGCGCGTGCGCCGAAGCCATCTTCGCGCGATCGTCCGGCGAGTGGAGCCAGTCCGAGTCGATGAAGTCGAAGCTAAGTCGCTCGGCGAGGCGCGAGGCGACGGTCGTCTTGCCCGAACCCGAAACGCCCGTCACGACGATGGACCACACGAAGGTTTCGCCGCGGGCAGGAAGATGGTTCGGACTCGCCGATGGCGCGCTCAGCGCCGTGCTCGTTTGGTCGCGATGGGTGCACGCTTAGGACTGCGGCGCGTGCTCTGGTCATCGGCGTTCACCAACCGACTAATGAGCGACCGAATCTCATCGGGCTTTAGCTGCAGAGTGGCGTCGCCCACTGGGAGTTCTACTCGCTGGAGCCGCGGGCCCTCGGAGACGAATGGCGACGCGAACGTCCAGACGCCATCGCGCCGGGCGATGGCGAGAGCCCGGTCGCGCAGCTCCTTGCGACCGACCGAGAGACGAAGGTGCATCATCGCCGACTGGACGGGATATGGCAGAACTTCGACGCCGGGCACGTCCTTGAGGGCTCGGCCGATGGCGACGGCGTGTCGGTGGTACCTCGGCATCATCGGCAGGCGCCGGTCGAGCGCGGACATCGCCGCCGCCGCGAAGGGCCACATCGCCACCAACCGGCCGCCGTGTCGGGTGCGCCAGGTCGAGACCTCGTCGATGACGTCCTCCTCGCCCGTGACGCAGCAGCCGGTGAGGCCACCCAGCCCCTTATAGAAGGACACGTAGACGGTGTCAAAGAGCGCGGCCACCTCGCTGAGCGTCTTGCGGTAGTACGGCGTCGCCTCCCAGAGTCGCGCCCCGTCGAGGTGAACGGCGGCACCACGCGCGCGGGCCCACTCGACCTGCGAGGTGAGTTCATCCCACTTCGGCAGGGTGCCGCCGAGGTCCCGCTGTGGCAGTTCGATCAGTAGCGATCCCACCGGCTCGTGCACACGTTCGAGGCTGGCGAGCGAGAGCGGTTCGTTGCGCGAACCGACCGGGATGGCGAAGAGTCCGTGGAGCTGCTGGTAGCCCCGCTCCTCGTGCGAGTCGAGGTGGCACGCCGGATGAAACGCGACGGACTTGGCTCCTCGCCGCTCCCCGTGCACGCGCAGCACGATCTGCTGGGCCATCGTTCCCGTTGGCAAGAAGAGTGCCGCGGGCTTGGCCAAGAGCTCGGCGACGCGAACCTCAAGGTCGCGAACCACGCCGCCGACGCCGTAGATGTCGATCGCCGTGTCGGGAGGGATCAGTTCAAGCCACTCGCTCGCTCGGCGTCGTCCGTGGCTCCAAAGAAAGCGGGTGCAGGTCATCGCGACCGCTTCGGCTTCGGCGTCACGAGAGAACGGTGCGCTTTGGCGCGAAGTTGGGCGAGTCTCGCGGGCAGGGGGAGGGCTCATGCACCACATCCTAAGAAGCGGGCGAACTCGCGAAAAGGGGCTCGAGGGCGACGGCGTCGTCCCAGGATTTCCCCAACCAGATGCCGATACAGTGGCGCTCGTGAGTCGAGAGCCGTCGCGACGGGGCGACGTGGACAGGAGCAGCGAAAAATGGTGAGGAATCCTTACGATGAGATGCCAGACGTCCCCTCGTTCGAGGTCACGTCGGAGGATTTCGTGGACGGCGGAACGCTGAAGCCGGCCCAGGTGAGCGGAATGATGGGCGCGGGGGGCGAAGACGCCTCACCGCAGCTGTCCTGGCGCGGCTTTCCCTCCGAGACCAAGAGCTTTGCGGTCACCGTCTACGACCCAGTGGCACCGACCGCCTCGGGCTTCTGGCACTGGGCCGTCTTCAACATTCCCGTGACGACGACTTCGCTGCCGTCAGGCGCGGGCGACGACGCCGGAAGCGGTCTGCCCGAAGGTGCCGTGCAACTCGCCAACGACGCGGGTCTGAAGCGCTACATCGGCGCCGCGCCGCCGCGGGGCCACGGGGAGCACCACTACTACGTTGCCGTCCACGCGGTCGATGTGCCGACGCTCGAGCTCGGGCCCGACGCGACGCCCGCCTACCTCGGCTTCAATCTGTTCATGCACGCGATTGCTCGCGCGGTCATCGTGGGCAAGTACGAGCAAGTGTGACGTCCCGCTTGGCTCGTTGAGCGCAGGCGTTCTATTTCTTTTGTAGAACACGATCGACGACCACCGGGAGAAAATTTTTGCGACGGTCCGGTGACGGAGTCTGACGCGCCGCTGCAATGGCCATAGTTTGGCGCAACCCCGCCGTAGACTCACCTCAACGCGCGATGCGCGATGTCGGGGTGGAAAGCGAGCTCTAACTGAGCGATCTGGACGACCAACTGCTGGGCCTGCACGAGTTGCTCGAGGCGATGCCCGACGGCGTTGCCGTCCTGGACGATCGCGGAATCATTCGCGACATCAACGAGTACCTCGTCCTCTTGACGGGGTTCACGCGCGAGGAGCTGCTCGGTGAGGGGATCGAGTTCCTCGTGCCGCCTCGGCACGGCGTGGCCCAGGCGATCGTCGGGGCGGAACTCAGCCTGCTCCACAAGGTTCAGGAGATCGGCAAGGACCAGGTGCTGACGGCGCATTCAAAGGACGGCGGCGAGATCGCCATCGACCTCTTCCTCTCGCGACTCCAGCGCGAGGACGGGGCGTGGAGCGTCGTGACGATTCGCGACACCACCGCGCGCCGGGCGGCCCGCAAGATCCTGACCGAATCCGAGCTGCGCTTTCGCCTCGCCTTCGAGGACAACATGGCGCCCATGATCTTCACCGACGCCGAGGACCGGATCATCGCGGCCAACGATGCCTTCTGCCAGATGATGGGACGCACGAGGGAGGAGCTCTTCAACTTCGACGCGAAGCCGTTCACCTACCCCGACGACATGGGCATCACCGAGGAGATCCACCGGCAGATCACCCACGGCGAGGCGGAGCAGGTCCGCTATACCAAGCGGTACCTTCACAAGAACGGCTCGATGATCGTGGCCGAGGTGTCGAAGTCGCCCGCGCGCGACGAAAACGGCAACACCCTCTACTACGTGATCTCCGAGCGCGACATCACCGAAAACGTGAAGCGCGACCAGATGCTGGCGCTCATGGCCGAAGTGAACAAGCTCGCGATGCACGCCTCGGACGAGCTTGCCTTCCTCCAACAGCTCTGCGATGTCCTGGTGGAAGTGGGCGGCTTCGCACTGGCCTGGATTGGCGTGATGTCGCTCACCGAGCCAGGCGCCGTCGACATTGTGTGCGCGGCGGGCGCGACCGACTACGTCTTCGAGGGCATCGTTTCGACGGACGAGACGAGGGCCAACGGCCAGGGACCGGTCGGCGTGGCGCTGCGCACCAATCAGAGTCAGGTCATCAACGATCTGGCCACTCACGTGCCGTTCGAGCCGTGGCGCGAACGCGCCGCCGAATTCGGCTTAGGTTCGTGCACGTCGATACCCGACGAGATCGACGGGCGCCGCGCCGCCCTCAACATCTACGCCAAAACCGCCGAGGCGTTCGACGAGGCGACGGTAAAAGGGCTCGAGGGCATCGTGCGAGAGGCCGAGTTCGCCATCGCGCACGTGCGCTCAGTGCGCGACACCCAGACCGCGCTCGAAGAGACGACAGTCGCCATGCGGACCCTGCGCGAGGCCGAAGAGACCCTGGCCAACTCCGAGCAGCGTTTTCGCCTGGCCTTCGAGGACAACATGGCGCCGATGGTGTTCAGCGACTACGACGACTTGGCTATCGCCGTCAATGACGCCTTCTGCGACATGGTCGGCTACTCCCGCGAGGAGCTGCTCGGCCAGGACTCGGTGCAGTTCACGTGGCCCGAGGACATCGGCATCACCGAAGAGACGCACCAGCGCCTGAAAGCGGGCGAGGTCGATCAGATCCGCTACGTTAAGCGCTACCTGCGCAAGGACGGTCGCGTCATCGTCGCCGAAGTGGCGCGGTCGGCGGCGCGCGACGCCTCGGGCAAGACCCTCTACTTCCTCAGCTCCGAGCGCGACGTCACCGAGGAGCGGGCCCTCAACGCGCAGCTCTCGTACCAGGCGATGCACGACTCGCTCACCGGCCTCGCCAACCGGTCCCTCTTCGAGGATCACTTGGCCCAAGCCCACTCGAGGGTGGTGCGCCAGGGCGGCTACGCCGCCGTTCTCTCGCTCGACCTCGACGACTTCAAGGGCGTGAACGACACCCACGGCCACCTGATGGGCGACCAGCTGCTGATCGCCATCGCTCGACGCCTGGAGCTGGCCACGAGATCGACCGACACCCTGTGCCGCTTGGGCGGTGACGAGTTCCTCTACCTCGCCGAGGGACTCGCCACGGCCGGCGAAGCCGAGGAGGTCGCCAACCGCCTGCTCGACGTCTTGACCGAGCCCTTCACCTTCAACGATTTCGATCTGGACCAGCACGTGAGCATCGGCGTTGTCGTTTTTGACGGATCGAGCCCGAATTTCAAGGAGTGCGTCCAACGCGCCGACGTGGCGCTGTACGAAGCCAAGCGGCTGCGCCGGGGCCGGCACCTCGTCTTTGACCCGAGCATGCACCAGTCAGCGATCGACCGCTTCTCACTCGTTCAGGAGCTGCGTCACGCCCTCCTCGCGGGCGACCTATCGATGTACTACCAGCCCATCTTCAACCTCGCGACGACCGAGGTCGTGGGATTCGAGGCGCTCATGCGCTGGCGGCACGCGGCGCAAGGCTGGATCACGCCAGACGTGTTCATTCCGTTGGCCGAGCAGAGCGACCTCATCTTGGAGTTGGGTGCTTTCGCCATGCGCGAAGCGGTGGCGGCGGCGAGCTCGTGGAAGAGCGAGGACGGCGCCGCGGGGCCCTACGTCACCGTCAACCTCTCGGCCCACCAGTTCTATAGCCCCGGCCTCATCACGATGATCGAAAACGAGCTCGCCGACAGCGCACTGGAGTCAAACCGGTTGATCGTCGAGATCACCGAGCGCGTAGCGCTGCTTGACGCGACCGAGACCATGAACACGATCAGGCAGTTGACCGGCATCGGGGTCGGTATAGCGCTTGACGACTTCGGCACCGGGTATTCGTCTCTGTCCTACCTCGCGCTGCTTTCACCCTCGATCATCAAGATCGACCGGTCCTTTGTGAGCCCGGAGTTGCAGAACGACCAATACTCGACGCTGCTCGAGGCGATCGTCTCGCTGGGTCGCAAGCTCAAGACCACGGTGCTCGCCGAGGGCATCGAGAACCGCCAGCAGTTCGATCAGCTGCGCCGTCTGGGTTGCGAGCTTGGTCAGGGCTTCTTCTTTTCTGAGGCGGTACCCGGCGCCGAGGTGGCGGCCATCCTCGGTCGAGCCGCGAGCGACTGGGCGTCCTAGACCTGGCGCGGAACGGTGGTCTAAGGCGAGAACTCGCAGCGGTCCAGAGTGAAACACTTCCCAGGTGTCCTGAGCGGCCACGAACTGTCAACTTCCCAAAGAAGCTTCTCCGTCTCCTTTCCCTTGGTTCCATGCACAGTGCTACGTTCGCGGGGGATTGAGCAAGGGAGATGATCGTGGAAGCCACTGGGCCCGAGAACATCAGCGAAGAGGCGCTCGAATTCATGTCAGACGCGGTTGTGACCCTCGACGCGACGGGAAAGATCTAGTCGTGGAACGCGGCTGCGCAGTCGCTGCTCGGCTACACCGCTGAGAGCATGGTCGGCGGCTCGATGGTCCCCGTCATTCCCGAGGAGTTTCGCGCGCGACACGTGGCTGGCTTCCATGCCGCAATCGATTCCGGGACGCTCAAACATGAGGGTCGCGCCGGGCACGTGCGAGCTACGACTGTTGACGGTCGCGTCATCGACCTAGCCATGACGCTGGGCTTGTTGAAACACCCCGACGGTACGGCGGCGGGCGCGGTGGCTGTTCTTCGGCCCCTCGTCGACGTCGAGCCGTTTGCGTTGTAGCGTCTCGACTCGGCGCAGGCGTGGCGATCGAGGTGCGGGGCTAGAGATGGTGGGGCGGACGCTCGTCGCGGTCGCGGCGAAGTCGGGTGATCTCCGCACGGAGTCGCTCGATCTCCTCACGCAGCGAACGCACGAGGGCGCGTAGTTCGCCGATCTCGCTGTCCCGGTCAGCCACGAGTTCGCCGTCTGACTGATGGGTTGATCAGGGGAAGAGACCGCGAAGCCGGGTCGCCTCGGCGATGCGCTCGACGCCGACCACGAGTGCGGTGTCGCGCAGGGCCACGTCGAGCTGGAGGTGGCGCTCCCACACCGCGTCGAAGGCGTCCTGCATGGTCCTTTCGAGGCGCCGCTTGAAGAGGTCGCCCTCCCACATGAATCCCTGGAGGTCCTGGGCCCACTCGAAGTAGGAGGCCACGACGCCGCCGGCGTTGGCCAAGACGTCGGGCACGACGGGGATGTTGCGACTGGCGAGCACCGCGGCACCCTCGGCCGTGGTCGGACCGTTCGCCGCTTCGACCATGATCGAGGCGGTCATCATTTCGGCGACCTTGTCAGTGATCACGCCGCCGAGGGCGGCCGGGATCGCGATGTCGCTCGGCAGGGCGAACAGCTCATTGGCGTTGACCTCTTCGGCGCCCGGGTAGCCGAGGACCGACTTCGTCTCTTCGAAGTGGGCGGTCATCTTCTCGTGGTCGATGCCCTCGGGCACATGGATCGCGCCGTTGATGTCCGCCAGCCCGACGACCTTCATGCCGCGCTGGCTCATGACTTTCACGAGTGGCGCTCCGACCTTGCCGTACCCCTGGATCACCACTCGCTGACCCTCGGGACTGCGGCCGAGCTTGCCCAAGAGACCGACCGTGCAGATCGTGACGCCGATCGACGTGGCGCCGGCGTGACCGAGGGTGCCACCGATGGCGAGGGGCTTGCCGGTCACGACGCCCGGCAGGCTGGCGCCGCGCAGCATCGACACGGTGTCCATGATCCAGCTCATCACCTGAGGATCGGTATTGATGTCGGGTGCGGGGATGTCGCGGTCGGGGCCGATCATCGGCGCGATGGCGTAGGCGTAGCGACGCGTCAGGCGTTCGAGCTCACCACGCGAGAGCAGCGACGGATCGACTTTCACGCCGCCTTTCGCCCCGCCGTAGGGAATGTTGACGACGGCGCACTTGATCGACATGTCGGCGCTCAGTGCGGCGATCTCGTCGATGTTCACGCTCGGGTGGAAGCGGATGCCGCCCTTGCCCGGGCCCCGCGAGGAGTTGTGCTGGATGCGCCAGCCGACGAACATCCGGATGTCACCCGTGTCCATGCGCACCGGCACCGCCACCTCGAGGATCCGCTCGGGGGTGATGATGCGGGTGATCATGCCGTCGTCGAGACCGAGCAGGTGGCCCGCCTCCTCGATCAACGTGCTGACGCGAAGCCAGGGATTTAGTTCGTCGGGGAGCTCTTCGTGAAGACGCGTGACCATGTGCCACCAGCTTTTGTGAATGGAAAGCGCCGTTGCTTTCTCTCTCCAGGTTACGTTAGATGGCGCCTCGGTCGGGAACGTGTCTCGTGGATGAACAACGCCTTCCGATACTGTGACGAACAAGGAGGGGACGGCGATGAAGATCTCGACGATGCTCGGCTACGCCGGAGGCTTCAAGCAGGCCGCCAAGGATGTCGCCGAGATGGAGCGGGCCGGTCTCGACCTCGTGTGGGTCGCCGAGGCCTACGGCTTCGACAGCCCGTCACTCATGGGCTATCTCGCGGCCCTGACCGATCGCGTGGAGATCGGCGCGGCGATCTTGCCGATCTACACCCGCACCCCGACCCTGCTCGCGATGACGGCGGCCGGTCTGGACGCCCTCTCCGACGGGCGCTTTCACCTGGGACTCGGCGCATCGGGCCCGCAAGTCATCGAGGGCTTCCACGGCGTCGCCTACCGCGATCCCCTCGGGCGCACGCGCGAGATCGTCGAGATCTGCCGCGAGGTGTGGCGACGCGAAGCACCTCTCGTGCACGAGGGCAAGCACTTCACCTTGCCGCTGCCCGCCGGCGAGGGCACGGGGCTCGGCAAGCCGCTCAAGATCATCGCCCACCCACTGCGCAGCGAGATCCCGATCTGGATCGCCTCGCTCGGCGAGAAGAACGTCGCCATGACCGCCGAGATCGCCGACGGCTGGCTGCCCATCCTCTTCATTCCCGAGCGGGCGCGGGCGGTCTGGGGCGCGGCGCTCGACCGGGGCAAGGCCAAGCGTGATCCCGCCCTCGGCGAGCTGATGGTGAGCGCAGGGGGCATCCTCGCCATCGGCGAGGGTGACGAGGTGACGGAGCTGCGCGAGCTCCAGCGCCCGGGCGTCGCGCTCTACGTCGGTGGCATGGGCGCCAAGGGCAAGAACTTCTACAACGAGCTCGCCGTGCGCTACGGCTTCGAGAAGGAAGCGGAGGTCATCCAAGACCTCTACCTCGCGGGCAAGAAAAAAGAGGCCGAAGCTGCCGTGCCACGTGAGTTCCTCGAGCTCACGACCCTCTGTGGCCCGAAGGGCTACGTGAAGGAGCGCGTCGAAGCATTCCGCGAAGCGGGAGTCACCCACCTGCAGGTCCACCCCGCGCCACTACCCGGCCAGAGCGCCACGTCGCTCATCGCAACGTTAAAGGAGTTGGTCTAGGCCCCCGCGCGTGGCGTCACGTCCGCCCGAGGCGAGCCAGGCCTCGTGCATGACGGCGTAGGCGCCGCCGGCGGCGAGCAGCTCCTCGGGCGTGCCGATCTCGACGACGCCGCCATCGTCAATGACGACGATCCGGTCGGCGCGCTGGGCCGTCGTGAGGCGGTGGGCGATCAGGATCGCCGATCGGCCCTCGAGGAGCTGGTCGAGGGCCCGCTCGATGACGATCTCGCTCTGGAGGTCGAGCGACGAGGTCGCCTCGTCGAGGATCAGCACGCGCGGCCGGGCGAGGAAGGCCCGCGCGAGGGCCAGCTGCTGACGTTCGCCCGCGGAGAGCGTCTGGCCCCGCTCGTGCACCGGCGTGTCGATTCCCTCGGGCATCCGATCCACGAGCTCGCGCAGGCCCACCACGTCGACGGCCGTCTCGAGCTCCTCTTCGGAGGCGCTGGGGCGCCCGAAGAGGAGGTTGGTGCGGATCGAGCCGGCGAAGAGGAAGGGCTCCTGGGGCACGACGCCGAGCTGCGAGCGCAGCGAGCGCAGCGTCACCGTTCGAATGTCGATCCCGTCGATCAGAACTCGCCCCGAGGTCGGGTCGTAGAAGCGGTTCGCGAGCTTGGCCATCGTGGATTTGCCAGCCCCCGTGGGCCCGACGAAGGCGACCGACTCGCCGGGAGCGATCTCGAGGTTGATGTCGTGCAGGACAGTTTCGCCCGGTACGTAGTCGAAGCTCACCTGATCGAAGGTGATGCGCCCTTCGATCGGGGGCAGGGGCTTGGCGCCCTCGAGCTCGTTCACGCTGGGCGTGATCTCTATCAGCTCGCGCAGCCGGATGATCGACGAGCGTCCCTGCTGGAGCGTGTTGTACTGCTGGACGAGCAGCTGGATCGGAGCGAAGAACCGGTTCAGGTAGAGGAAGAAGGCGATGAGGTAGGCAACGTTGAGCTGGTGCTCGAGCACCATGTGGCCGCCGATGCCGAGCAGGAGAGCCTGGCCCAGGATTCCGATCATTGTGGTCGAGGGGCCGTAGATGGCGTTCACGCGACCGGTGTAGGTGTTGGCGTCGCGGTAGGCGCCCACCACGTGGCGGTGATTGCGGATATTGCGCCGCTGGCGGTTGGTCGCCGTGACGACTCGGATGCCGTAGAGCGACTCCGACAGGTCGGCCAGCACCAGGGCGATGCGGTCGCGGCTCAAGAGGTAGCCCTTCTCTGAGGCGTGGTGGAACCAGATCGTGAAGACGAAGAGCAGCGGCACGACGAGCAGCACGGTCCAGGCCGCGAGGGTGACGTTGAGTTCGAACAGGATCGCCGTGATCACGATCATGGTGAGTCCCTGGAGGGCGAACTGGCTGACGCCGTCCTGGATCAGCTGCTGGAGGTTCTCGATGTCGCTCGTCATGCGGCTCATGAGGACCCCGGCCTTCTCCTCGGTGAAGAAGTCGAGGCTCAGGCGTTGGAACTGGGTGAAGACCCGGATGCGCAGGTCGTGCATGACCCGCGAGGCGAGCTTGCCGGTCACGTCGACCTGCACCCGCTGGAAGTAGACGCTGAGGAGGGCCAGCACCAGGTAGGCCAGCGCGCAGGCCGCGATCACCGCGAGGTTGTGGTGGCTCTCCATGCCGTTCTTGATGGCGAACTCGGTGAGCAGCGGTCCGGCCTGCAGTGTCAGGCTGATGACGATGACGAGGGCCGACCCGGCGACAACCCACTTGGGATAGACCGCGAGGAGTTTGGGCAGGGTGAGGCGCTGGCGCTCTTTGGCGTTGGGCAGCTGCGTGAAGTTGACGTGGGACTTCGGGTGCTCGGGCTCGGTGGCGAGGAGTTTCGTGGCCTCGTCCATCAGCTCGGGCGGAATGCCCCCGAAGGGCAGGCCAGCGCGAGCGCTCGCGGCCGAAGCGCTGCCACCGAACATGGCGCCACCGGCGAAGCCGCCCCAGCCCATCAGTCCTCGCCCTCGCCGGTGACCTGGGCCAGGATCTCGGAGTAGAGCGGCACCTCCGCGATGAGCCGCTCGTGGGTTCCTGTCGCCAGGACGCGGCCTTCGTCGAGCAGGATCACGCGGCTCGCCAGGGCGATCGTCGAGATGCGGTGTGCGATGACGATCGTGGTGCGCTGGGTGAGAAGTCCACGCAGGGACTCGTAGATGCCCGCCTCGATGTGCACGTCGATCGCGCTCGTGGCGTCGTCGAGCACGAGTATCGGCGGGTTGAGCAAGAGGGCGCGCGCGATGGCGACCCGCTGGCGCTGGCCCCCCGAGAGGGTGTAGCCGCGCTCGCCGATCACGGTGTCGTAGCCCTCGGGCAGCCGCACGATGAACTCGTCGGCGTTGGCCGCTCGGGCGGCCGCCTCCACCTCTTCGAGCGTCGCCTCGGGCCGTCCGTAGGCGATGTTGTCGCGGATCGAGATGGAGAAGAGGAACGGCTCGTCGAGCACGACGCCGACGTTCTGGCGCAGCGAGTGCAGGGTCACGTCGCGCACGTCATGGCCGTCGATGGTGACCGCGCCGTCGGTGACGTCGTAGAAGCGCGTCAGCAGGCGCGCCACCGTCGATTTGCCCGAGCCGGTGCGTCCGACGATGGCCACGGTCTCGCCGGGCTCGATCCGCGCGTCGAAGTCAACCAGGATTTCGGCGCCGTTTTCGTACGTGAAGTTCACGTGGTCGAAGTCGATCGCGCCCTCGACATGCTCGAGGTCGTAGGCGCCCGGGCGGTCGACGATCTCGGGGTTCTCGTCGAGGATCTCGAAGATGCGCTCGGCGCTCGCTTTGGCGCGCTGACCCATCATCACGAGCTGTCCGAGCATCATGAAGGGGGCTTGGAGCATCAAGAGGTACACGTTGAAGGCGAGAATCTGGCCGATGCCGAGCTTGCCGTCTATGACCATCCAGCCGCCGAAGAAGAGAACCAGCGCCAGACCGAGCTGGGGGAGGTTCTGCACCCAGGGCGACCAGATCGCGCGTTGGTTGGCGTCCTTGATGTAGGCCCAGGCGACACGTTCCGCTGCGTCGGCCAAGCGGTCGATCTCGGCCTCCTCCTGGGCGAAGGCCTTCACGACGCGCACGCCGTTCACATTCTCGTCCACCACCGTCGCCACTTCGGCCAGACGCGCCTGGGTGATCCAGGAGATGGGGAACATGACCTTGCGCATCTTCATGCCCACGACGTAGAGGATCGGCATCACGGTGAGGGCGATCAGCGCGAGCAGCCAGTTGATGTGGAGCATGAAGCCGAAGGCGACGACCCCGATGCAGCACTGCACGAGGATCAGCGGCGCGAAGGTCGAGTACATCTGGACGCTGCGGATGTCGCTGTTGGCGCGGCTGATCAGCTGGCCGGACTGGACCCGGTCGTAGAAGCTGAACGACAGCCACGCGAGGTGCTCGTAGATGAGCGAGCGAAGGTCGGCTTCGACGTTGTAGGCCACGTAGTACAGGTACTGGCGCGAGACCATGCCGGTGATGCCGGCGAGGACACCGACGAAGAGGATCTCTGTGACGGCCCGAGCGAGCGACCCCGCGTGCCGCTCGAGCGTGCGGTCGATGTCCGAGCTCAGCATGTTCGGCACCAGGACCTGGAAGATCAGGCTGACGAAAGAGAGCCCAATCGCGGCGAAGAATGCGGCGCGGTGCGACTCGATGACGGGCAGCACCCGTCGCCACCACGACAGGCCGGCGTCCCTGGCGATTTGGCGACGCGGACCGGGGTACGTCGAGGTGACCCCGCCGAGGGGATTCGCCGGACCCTCTCGATCGAGCTTGTTTCGCTCGGAGAGGGAGAATGCCACGGAACAATTCTAACGGTCGACATGTTTCGATCGGTCTGGGCGACGCCGGCTTCGGTGGGCACGAGCGAGGGACGTAGTGTGACCACGTGGGTTCACTGGTTGTGGTGCAGCATCCCGTCGTCGCCGACAAGGTCCGCCAGTTGCGTGACGCGCGCACGTCGAACGCCGACTTCCTGCGCCTGGCGGGCGAGATCTCGCGATTCGTCGCCTACGAGGCCTTTCGCGACACGCCGGTCACCAAGACGACCGTCGACACACCCGTGAAAAGAGGTGCGCCAGCGCTGCGCATCGATACCGAGTACGTGATCGTGCCCATCCTGCGCGCGGGGCTTGGTATGAGTCCCGCGGTGCAAGAGGTGCTGCCGCACAACCGGGTCTGCCTCGTCGGGTTACGTCGCGACGAGACGACGCTCAAGCCCGACGTCTATCTCGACGGCCTTCCCGACACCCTGGCGAGCGTGCACGTGGTGGTCTGTGACCCGATGCTCGCAACCGGCGGCTCGCTCGACTGCGTGCTCGAGATGCTGCGCGCGCGCGGCGCGGGTGAGACGACGGTGCTCTGTCTCATCGCCGCCCAGCCGGGAGTCGACTTTGTCTGACGCGTCACCCCGACATCGCGATCGTCGCGGCCGCCCTCGACGCGGAATTGAATGACGTGGGCTACATCGTGCCGGGACTGGGCGACGCCGGGGACCGCCTCTTCGGTCCGCCGGCCCATCGCGCCTAGAGACCGATGTCTTCGTCCCACAGTTCGGGGTGGGAGGCGATGAAGGTACCGAGGAGCTCGATGCACGCGGGGTCCTCGAGCAGCACGATCTCGACCCCGAGTTCGCGTAGCCAGTCGTGCCCCCCGTAGAAGTTGTCGGCCTCGCCGATGACGACCGCGCCGATGTTGAACTGACGCACCAGACCCGAGCAGTACCAGCACGGTGAGAGCGTCGTGACCATCACGCAGTCGGGGTAGTCCCGTCGCCGACCGGCCTTGCGAAAAGCGTCGGTCTCGGCGTGGACCGAGGCGTCGTTCTCCTGTACGCGGCGGTTGTGGCCCGAGCCGAGCAGCGCGCCGTCGCGGGTAAAGAGCGCAGCGCCGATAGGAATGCCGCCCTCCGCGAGGCCGAGGGTCGCCTCGGCGAAGGCCGTTCCGAGCATGGTGCGCGCGAGTGACGCGGTCGAGGGGCGGTCGATGAAGAGGTCATCGACTAAGTATGCTCCCAGCCGTGAGCAGAGGCACCTACGTGGTCGATGTCGGCAGCCAGCGGGTCGAACTGCCCATCGTCTCGATGAGCGATGACCTCGCCCTCGCCCTGCTCATCACGGTCGACATGGGCATCGCCTTCATGGAGCGGGCCGGCGAGGAGCTGGCCCAGATCACTCGCTCCCTACGACGTCGACATCGTCGCGACGGTCGCCACGATGGGCATCCCCGTGGCCGTGGAGGTGACGCGACACCTCGGGCTCGACCAGTACGTCGTGCTGCACAAGACGCCGAAGATCCACCTGGCCGACGCGGTCAGCGAACCGGTCCGCTCGATCACCACCGACGTCGAGCAGCGGCTTCTCTTCGATCGCGCGCGCATCAAGGACGTGGCCGGTCGAGCGCGTCGCCATCGTCGACGACGTCATCTCGACGGGCGCCTCGACCGGCGCGTCGCTTCGACTGCTGCGCGGCGTGGGGGCGAATGTCGTGGCGATCGGCACGCTCGTCACCGAGGCCGGACTCTGGCGAGCGGCGCTCGGCGAGGACGCGGCGATGGTGAGGGCGCTCGGCTCGATCCCGGTCTTTCGCCCCGACGGCACGGGCGGTCTGGTCGAGGACTGGAACGGGTAAGGCGCCCCATCGCGAAGCTAGGCCGAGTCGGATCGAGCTCGCGTTGGCGCTTCACCTGTCGGGCGACGTTGCCCGTCATCTTCTCGAGCACGAAGTAGACGAGGCGCCGCGATGACAATCCCGGACTCGATCGAGAAGTCGGCCCCGCCGTACCAGCCGGCCGCGCAGACCCCGTGGACGAGCTTGGCCGCGCACGCCGCGCCGTAGTGGTTCGAGACCGGCGTCATCCAGTGGAAGGGGAAGTTGACCGGTGGCGGCGCCTTGGAGAAGGCCAGCGTCGCGCACACCAGTCCCACCACGAAGGCGACGATCGCGTTCCAGTTGATGCCGCTGCGTCCCACGTAGTAGAGGCTGCCGCGATCCTGGCGCTGCAGTTCGGACGCGCTGTAGCGATACCTGCGCAGCAGCCAGTCGACCATCATGATGGCGAACCACGGCGCGATCCAGACGATGATGACCCCGACGAACTCCTTCATGTAGAGCGAGAAGGTGGACTGGAACTCGGCGTAGATCGTGAGACCCCCGGCGAGGAGCCGAGTCGAGCACGACGGCCTGGTAGCGCTTGAGGCGCAGCCCCATGGCCTGGAGCGACACGCCCGAGGAGTACAGGTCGAGCGAGTTGATGCCAAAGAGCTGCACGATGGCAAAGATCAGGAAAAGTACGACGACCCAGCTCGGGATGGTGTGCTGGATGTGCAGGACCTCGAAGGGGTTGGCGCCGTTCCAGGCAGTCGACTGCGCGCTCGAGGAGAGGAACGTGAAGGTGGCCGCGCCGAGGATCATCATGGCGATCTCGGGCAACGCCGTCGCGAGCGAAGACCCACCCGACGATCGAGCCCTTGCTTGGCGTCGCGGGGAAGGTAGCGGGTGTAGTCGTTGCCGCACTCGGTCCAGCCGAGTCCCGAGAGCGCGATCGTGAAGGCGAGGCCCGGCGGTGTAGAGCTCCCATCCGCCACCGAATCCCTTGAAGCTGGCCGAGCCGTGGCTGAAGTCGTAGACCGCCAGCAGCACGAAGATCGCCCCGAAGGGGATGATGAGCGCCCGCAGGATCTTCACCATCGTGGCGTGGCCGAGGTAGGGCATGACGGCCTGGATGGCGGCCGCGAGCACGATGAAGACAACCTTGAGCGCCGACGACACGTGAACGCCCGCCATCTGGGAGAGCACGATGGCCGCCCCGACGATAAGGATGAGGCCCTCGGTCTCGAAGCCGAGCTGGGTGATCCAGTTGAAGAAGCTCAGCAGGCGTGACCCGCGCGTGCCAAAGGACGCGCGCGTGATGATGAAGGCCGTCGTGCCGGCCTCGGGTCCCTGGAGCGAAGCGAGACCGAGGAGGAAGAAGGAAAGGTTGCCCAGAATGATGATGCTGAGCGCCGTGTAGAAGCTGAACCCGAATCCCATGAGCAGCGCGCCGTAGATGAAGTACTCGACGTTGATGGCCGATCCCGCCCAGAGGGCGCCGATGTTGCGCGGGGTCGCCCAGCGCTCGGACTCGGGGATGAAATCGATTCCGTGCTGTTCGACGTGGAACGCCGGATCGCCCGGCGATCCGTCATGGGACTCGATGGTCGCCACTGGGCTGCCTCCCTGGGTAGATGTGCTCTTCGTGACGACTCCGTGAGGTGCTAGTCGTACGCGCCCAGTATGCCGGAAACAACCTGTGGAAAAGAGGTGTCAGGCGTGAATTCTCACAGACGTAACAATTCCTTCTTTTAGTGGGTTCTTACCCTGCTCCAATGGGCAGCACAAGGTGAGCGGCGAGACTCTTGCGATCATCCAGTGATGGTTACCCAACGACGAAAGAAAGGTCTCGCTTAGCGCACAGCCCGAGCAGTGGCGTCAGCTCCGTCGCAACCGGTTCACTCCCTAACCGACCGATGGGTCGCCATCAAGGTGGCGCAAGGGCGACGCAGTGCCCCCTCTTCAGGACCCAGGCGGCCCCTCCCTCCGCCTGGGTCCTGAAGCAATACGCGTGGCGAGCCGCTTCTCCTCGATGGCCGGGATTCTTGGCCGCATCTTGCTAAATTCTCGCGCAAGGGGGAAGCGGCAGCTTTTCCGGGGGGGGAGTTCATCATGTCGTCACAGTTCAGTCGCCGTTCGTTTCTTACCCGTTCGGCCGCCACGCTTGGCGGCATCGCCGTGGCCGGTTCGGTCGTGGACGGATTCTTCGCCGATTTCGCCGAGGCGGCGATAGGGGTCAATTCCGGGAAGCCTCGCATCGGGGGTACCCTCACGGTCGGCACGCTCTCGGACGTGCCCAACTACCACACCTTCAATGGGTCCCAGGGCAAGATGGACGCTTCGGGCTTTTGTGTCGCCAACGCGCTCTACGACCCGCTCTTCGTGATGTCCCACGACGGCCGGGTGGCGCTGCCAATGCTCGCTCAATCGGCCACACCGAACTCCGACTACACCGTCTGGACGATCGTGCTGCACAGGGGCGCCTACTTCACCAACGGCGACGAATTCAACGCCGAGATCTGCGTGAAGAACTACCAGGCCGCCGCGGCGGACCCGACCGTCGGCCTCGCGATTCAGCCGCTCGTCGCCTCGGTGACGATGGTCGACGCGTACACGGTCGCTTACAACATGGTGATTCCCTTCACCACATTGCCCGTCTTCCTCGCCGAGCAGCAGGTCGGCTACATGGCCCACCCCGACTCGTTCGTGCCGACCTACACGGGCAAGCCCATCGGGACCGGGCCATTTAAGGTGAAGTCCTGGGTCGTCGGGGTGGAGTCACAGTTCACCCGGAACGAGAACTATTGGCGCAGCGACGCCGCCGGGCGACGGCTGCCGTACCTCAACGCCATCAACTTCAAGACCATCGTCGACTCCGCCTCGCGCAACGAAGCCCTCCAGACCGGAGCCGTCGACATCATGCTCCAGCAGACGGGCACCCAGATCAATGCCCTGAAACACATGGCGAACGTCTCCATGGTCACCGACATCGACCAGCCGAGTGACGCGGCGGTGAATTTCCTCATCTGCAACACGACGAGCACGCTGAACCAGTACTTCTGCTGGGCCGGCGAGTTCGCCTCCATCGGCGTACCCGGGAGCCTGTCCTACATCGAAAAAGGCGAGGCTCCACCGGCCGCGGTCCAGGACGCCGACTACCTCGGCACCCTCGGGGCCGTCAACCCCTCGACGCTGCAGTGGGACACGTCGCTGAAGCCCGTCATCAACGACCTCTCGATCCGCAAGGCCTGCGCCATGGCGATCAACCGCAAGATCTACTTCAGGGTGATCGACGACAACGTGGGCGCGGTCGCGAACGGAGCGTTTCGCACGACGTCGCGCTACTACAAGAACCCGGGCTATCCGTCCTACAACCCCGCGAAGGCCCGGGCCCTCGTCGACGCCTACAAGTCCGCCAACGGCCTCTCGAAGGTGAGCTTTGTCATCGACATCCTCTCGGACGACGCCGTTGCCCAGCAGGCGTTTTCCTTCTTCCAGCAGCAGCTCTCGGCCGTCGGCATCACCGTCACCCCGCGGCCGCTCGTCCAGAGCACGCTCATTAACAACGTGATCTACGGCGAGTACGACTGCGCCACGTGGAACCAGTTCGGCGCGGTGGATCCTTCGCTCAACTACGTCTGGTGGCTGTCGCTGCCCGCGACCACGGCCCCGCCCGACGGGCTCGGCATGAGCTCGCTGCCGGCGGGGACCAACATCGCGGGCGCGGTGAACTTCGCCCACCAAGGCGATCCCACCGTGGAGAACGCCATGCTGGCGGCGCTCGGCTCGCGGCCCGGATCTGCCACGACCCGCTCGTCGTGGGAGACCGTCAACCAGCAGTTCGCCCAGACGATTCCCTACCTCTGGCTGGATGTGCTGGTCAACGCCTGGGCCGCGCGCAACCACGTGCAGAACTGGTGCTACGCGACGGCGGGTGACGGGACAACGCGGATGCTCAGTCCCGACCAAGGTGCCTGCCGCTGGGATCAGATCTGGTTGACGAAGTAGCGAGCGCTCGCGACTCGTCGCATCCTCAGGTCACGAGAGGCGACACGCGGCCCGTGACGTGCCGCCACCAGAGCGTGGTCGAGAGGGCGAGCACCGCTGACACGAGGGCGATGAGCGTGAAGGGCAGCGCCGGGTTGATCGAGAACAGGAATCCCGATACGCCGGCCCCGAGGGCGAGCGAGCCCGTGTTCGAGGTCGCGTAGAGTCCTTGTCGCCGGCTCAGCTCTCGATTGAGGGCGCCCTGGCTGAGCAGGGAGGAGATCGACGGCACCGACAGAGCGGTGCCCACGGCCTCGAATGATCCGAGCGCGACGATCAGATCGTTGTTGTGGATGTGGGGGTAGACCGAGAGAAAGACCGCGCCGTTCAAGAGCCCCGCGAGGGCGACGTAGCGCCGGTTCACGTGATCGGCCAGCCACCCGCCTAAGGGGCTCAGCACCAGCCATGGGGCGGCGAAGAAGGTCCAGCTAAGACGGATCTGCAGCGTGCTGGCGTGATGGGCGTGCAAGAGCAGGCTCCAACAGGCCTCGTAGACCCCGATCGATAGGCCCGACGCGCTCGCCGCGACGAGCGAGCCGGCCAGGCGTGTGTTCCACTGCAGGTGCGGCAGCGGCGACGGGTCAAAGGCCTCATCGCCGAGGGTGATGCGCGTCGCGACGACCGCCGCGGCGAGGCTGACAAGGCCCGTCGCGAAGAAGGCCCAGCCGAGATCGCTCACCGAAGCAACGACGCCGGCGAGGGGCCCGACCGCGAAACCGAAGAGCTGGGCCGCGTAGATCCGTGACACGGCCCGGCCCCGCTCGGCTTCGGGGAAGAGCGCCGCCACGGCGGACATCGACGTGACTTCGAAGGCACCGGCGGACGCGCCCTGGAACGCGCGGGCGATGGCGAGCCACGGCGCCGTCACCGGCAGGAGATACATCATGCTCGCCACGCCATAGACGCAGAGGCTCCCAACGAGCACCCGACGCCGTCCGAACCGGTCCGCCACGTGACCGAAGGCGAACTGCGTCGCCACGCCCGCGAGGAAGAACGTCGCCATGATTAGACCGATCACGGTCGGCGTGCCGCCGCGGTGCTCGAGGAAGAGCGGCAGCAGCGGCAGGCCGAGCGTTGCGCCCATCCACTGGATGAACACGATGACGGTCAGTTGGCGCAACGTCCGTCGTGCGTCGCCGGTCGCCATGACGACCACGCTACCGGTCGCCTTATCGATTTCTCGGTGGCGCTAGATCGTGCGGCACTCGAAGAGAATGAGCACGCCGAGCCCGACGTACACGTAGGGCACGAGCGCGGGGGCGTGCGCGCCGCCCCACGCGGCAATGCGCGGGTGGTTCACGAGGCGCCACGCGCTGAAGAGAAAGACGGCCTCCCACAGCGCGAAGGTCGCGACCGTGACGAGGGCTCGCGCGACGCCGTTCGCGCGAAGCAGGGGGATCCAAACGGCCAGGTTGTCGCCGCCGAGGCCCAGGGTGACCACGAACGTCGTGAGCGCCCCACGCCGATGGTGCTCGCGCGGAACAACTCGGCGGCGCCAGGCGTGGACGGCGAAGGCGAAGGGGGCAATGCACAGCAGTCCCACCCAGGGCAGGGGAACGGGCGCGAGCAGCGAACCGAGTCCCGCGGCCAAGCCCACGAGCGCGACGACGCCGATCGCCTGAGCCTCGCCGACACGACGGTAGCGAGAAGGCTCAGTGACCAAGAGCTGTGCGCTGAAGGCGAAGAAGTTGTCAAACATCGTGCCCACGAAGCCGAGCGACGCGACGACGACGACGCCGAGAATCGATTGCATCGGCCGACCTTACTTTGGGGTAGAAACCAGCAAAAAGGTCCGACGGTAGGCTGAGCGAGGTGACTGACGACGTCTTGCCTCCGACGCACGATCAAGTCGCGCACGCCCGCGAGATCGTGGAGCGCTACCTCGTCCCCACGCCCACCGCCACGATCGCCGTGCGCGAGCGGCCGGTTTTCGCAAAACTCGAGAGTCTGCAGGTCACGGGGTCCTTCAAGATCCGAGGCGCCCTCGCCGCAGTGGATGCCGCGCAACGTAGCGACCCCAGCGGCGCCGTGATCACGGCGTCGGCCGGCAACCACGGACTAGGCATCGCGCACGCTTCGACGCTGCTCGGCGTACGCGCGACGGTCGTAGTGCCGGCCAACGCGTCGGCCGCCAAGGTCAAGCTGCTCTCGACCTACCGCGTCGAGCTGATCCAGCACGGTTCGTCGTTCGATGAGGCGCAGACGCACGCGAAGCACCTCGCGGAGGAGCGTTCGATCAGGTTCATCTCGCCCTTCAACGACAGCGACGTGATCGCCGGACAGTCGACGATCTTTGACGAGATGCTGGCCCAGGCGCCCGAGATCGAACACGTCGTCGTGTCGGTCGGCGGGGGAGGACTGATCTCGGGGACTCTGCTCTCGCGCGACGCGCGGGGCCGTCACGACGTGCGCGTCACGGGCGTCCAACCAGAAGAGAGCGCCGCGATGTACCACGTGTTACGCGGGGTCGCGATGAACGACGTGATCCACCGCCCCACGATCGCCGACGGACTCGCCGGCGGGGGCGACGATGGAGCCATTACCAACGAGATCATCGCGAAGAGCGGCATCAATATCGTGCTGGTGCCCGAGATCGAGATCCGCCGAGCGGTGCGCGAGATCGCCGAGACCAACGGGCTCATAATGGAGGGCTCGGCCGCGGCGTCGTACGCGGCGATCGCCGCCGACCGGGTTGATGACGCGACGTCACGCATCGGCTTCATCGCGTGCGGACGCAATATCGCCCACGAGCTCTTGGTCGAGCTCTTGAGCCAGCCGTTGGACTAACTGAGTGCCTTGGCACCGCCCGGTAGGGTGAGACCATGGCCGTAAATGAGCGCCTTTTGGCCGCGGTGATCGCCGTGGTGGCGCTCTCGCTAACCGTGACCGGCCTCGTCATTGCTGCCACCGACTCGAATCCGGCGGGCCTGGCGAAGGACCCGCTCGCCCTGAATGGCTATCCACCGAAGTCGGCTGACCTCGAGTTGTCCCTGACCACGGGGTCGGGGGCGAACCTGAGCGCCAACGTCGAAGTGAACTTCACGACGGGCCGCGTCGACGCCGAGGTCCGCTTTCCCTTTGTGATTACGACCATCGCCCTCGACGTGCGCCTGGCCGGCCATCGTCTCTACGTGCGCCCGAGCGACGAGTCGAGCGGACCCTGGCTCGATCTCACCGTGAAGCCGCCGTCGCTTTTTGGCATCGCCCTCGAGATGACGAAGCCCGACATCTACCTCATCAAGGGCCTGTCCGAGCGCGTGACGAAGAGCGGCTACTCGACGACCTACCGCTTCTATAAGGACCGGGTCGCGCTCTCCAAGCTCTTCAGTTCGGCGAAGTCGACGTCGACCCTCGGCTCGGTTCGCTTCGCGATCACGGTGGGCAGCCAGGGTGAGGTGTCGGCGGGCACGATTACCGTAAAGTCGAAGCGCAGCGACACGACGCTCAGCGTGACGGTGCTCTCGTACAACCAGACAGCGCACATCGCGGCGCCCGCCGTGTCGAACTCGAAGCCCCTTTCGGGCTCGGAGATTGAACAACTGCTGCGCAGCGTGAACTTCAGCTCGCTGCTCATCCCCCGGGACCTCACGTCGCTCTCACAGTCGAGCGTCAGCTAGCCGGCGCACACCTCGGCCGATCTGGTGAAGGCTCCCTAGCCCGCGAGAAGCCGCTCCAGCCAGTGGCTCGCCCGACTTTCTCGGTGCCGGTGACCTTCGACGTGGTCGGCCCACGTGGCGAGGCCCAGTCCCGTGTTGATGCCGAGCCAGCGCAGCGGTTCAACCTCCCACGGCCGTCCGTGGTGCTGGACGAAGGGCAGGGTCGTGAACTCGGTCGCGGTCTCGGGCGCCGTGATGAGATCGGCGAGGGAGTTGGCGGCAACGTAGCTCATGACGACGCCGTCGCCGGTGTAGCCACCGGCGCTCGCGAGTCCGCTCGCGTGATCGACGAGGACGTACGGCGAGTGGTCGCGCGGCATGGCGAGCGGCCCGCCCCAGCGGTGTGAGATGTCGCCTTCGAGGGCGGGGAAGAGCTCTTGGAGCGTGCGAGCTAGCAACGCAAAGACCCGCGCGTTGTCGTCGTAGCGTTCCTCGACCGTCGAGGCGAAGTGGTACGGCGCGCCGCGCCCCCCAAAGGCGAGGCGGTCGTCGTTGGTACGTTGGCCGTAGATGATGAGGTGACGGCCGTCGGCGAAGGTCTCGTAGTGGCGTAGGCCGACCTCGTCCCAGAAGGACCGGGACTGAGGTTGGGTGGCGATCATGAGCGAGTAGATCGGCACCACGCGGCGACGCTCGCCGGGCAACGTCGTCGTGAAGCCCTCGGTCGCGCGAATGACGTAGCGCGCGTGCACGCTGGCGCCGACCGTGATCGCCTCGGGCGACCGGTTGGCCCGCGCGCCGACGATTCGCGTGACCGTCGTGTTCTCGAAGACCGCGACGCCGAGTGCCTCGACAACCTCAGCCAGTCCGCGCACGAGTCGGGCGGGATGGATTCGTGCGCAGTGGGGTGAAAAGGTCGCCCCCAGCGCGTTCGAAACTCGCGCTCGCTCGACCGCTTCGGACTCGCTGAGCCACGCGAGGTCCTCGGGCCCGTCGCCAAGCTCGCGGGCTGTGTCGACGCTCTCGCGCAGTCGCCGCGCCTGTATGTCGCTGCGGGCGAACTTGAGTGATCCGCCCTGGACGAAATGGGCGTCGATGCCGTCAGCGCGCGCCGCTTCGCCAAGGGCCGGGACGGCGCGCTGGAGAGTTCGTCGCAGTTGGTCGAAGGCGTCGTTTCCGTGGCGGGCGATCACCGCGTCGTCGCCGAGGGGGTAGTAGGCGGACGCCCAGCCGCCATTGCGCCCCGAGGCGCCAAAGCCGCAGACGGACTGCTCGAGAACGGCGACGCGGAGCGCGGGATCGCGGCGCTTGAGTTCGCGCGCCGTCCACAACCCGGTGAACCCGCCGCCAACGATCGCCACGTCGACGTCGAGGTGCTCGCGTAGCGTCGCCCGCGGCACTACGGGATCGGGCAGCGTCGACCACCACAGTGAGTGGGGCGCCTGCACTAGATGTTGAGCTTGGACGCTCCGGTGAAGACTTCGCCCAGCACGTCGACCACGAAGTCGATGTCCCGGCGCGTGGAGATGAGCGGCGGGGCGAGTTGCACGACGGGGTCGCCGCGGTCGTCCGACCGGCAGATCAGTCCGCGGCGGAACATCTCGGGCGACACGAAGCCCCGCAGCAGCCGCTCGGCGTCGTCGCCGGCCCAGGTCTCCTTGGTCGACTGGTCCTTCACCAGCTCGATGCCCCAGAAGTACCCGGCGCCGCGCACGTCGCCGACGATCGGTATCTGCTTGAGCGACTCGAGGCCCGCCTGGAAGTAGGGCTCGTTGGCCCGCACGTTCTCGAGCACCCGCTCGTTCTCGATGATGTCGAGGACCTTGAGCCCGATCGCGCAGGAGACGGGGTGGCCCGACCAGGTAAAGCCGTGGAGGAAGGAGGCGTCGCCGTGCTGGAAGGGCTCGGCGATCCGGTCCGAGGCGATCATCGCCCCGAGGGGGGCGTAGCCGGCGGTGATGCCCTTCGCGCAGGTGATGATGTCGGGCACGTAGTCGTACTTCAACCCGCCGAACCACGAGCCAATGCGTCCGAATGCGCAGATCACCTCGTCCGAGACAAGCAGTATGCCGTAGCGGTCGCAGATCTCGCGAACTTCTTGCCAGTAACCCGGCGGGGGCACAAAGCAGCCTCCGGCGTTCTGGACGGGCTCGAGGAAGACCGCCGCGATCGTCTCGGGGCCCTCGCGCAGGATGGCCTCTTCAATCTGGTGGGCCTGCCAAAGGCCGAAGGCTCCGAAGTCGTCGGCGAAGCGCTCGGCCCGGTAGAAGTTGGTGGCCGGTACCTTGACGGCGCCCGGCACGAGGGGTTCGAAGGGGGTGCGGTAGCCCTGGAGGGAGGTGATCGTGAGCGCGCCGAGAGTCGTGCCGTGGTAGGCGACGTCGCGGCTGATGACCTTATAGCGGTCGAGGTCTCCGCGCATCTTGTGGTACTGGCGGGCCAGCTTCCACGCGCTCTCGTTCGCTTCGCCGCCGCCACTGGTGAAAAAGACCCGGTTGAGGTCGCCCGGGGTGAGGCTGGCCAGGCGCTCAGCCAGCTCAATGGCGCGCGGGTGGGCGTAGGTCCACAGCGGGAAGAAGCCGAGCTCGCCAATCTGTCTGGCCGCGGCCTCGCCGATGTCGGTGCGCCCATGGCCGATGGAGTTCGTAAAGAGCCCTGAGAGCCCGTCGAAGTACTCGGTGCCGTTGGCGTCATAGACCCGCGTGCCCTCGCCGCGCACCATGATCGGGACCTCACGGGTCTCGTCGTAGGCGCCCATGCGCGACATCTGCAGCCAGAGGTTGCGTCGCGCTCTTTCGGAGTAACCGTGGCTCGCGCTCGTGGTACCCGTGGCGGTGATTCCGTCACTGATGGTTTCGTCCAGCATCACTTTGTCCCCCATGCGTAGGTCTGCTTCGCTAGCTTCAAATACAAAAAGGTCTCGACCTCGGTGACCCCGGGAATGGAGCGGATCGAGTCGTTGAGTAAGTGCACCAGGTCGTTGTCGTCCTCGGCGATGACTTCGGCGATGATGTCGAAGCTTCCTGCGGTCATGACGACGTAGTTGGCCTCGTCGATCGCGGCCACCTTGTCGGCGACGAGTCGCACGTCACCGTGAACTCGGATGCCGATCAGCGCCTCGCGCCCGTAGCCGAGCAGGGACGGGTCGGTGATTGCGACGATCTGCATAACTCCAGAGTCCTTCAGGCGCTGTACGCGCCGGCGCACGGCGGCTTCGGAGAGACCGACCTCCTCGGCGATGGCCCCGTAGGCGCGTCGTCCGTCGAGCTGCAGGAGAGTAATGATCTTGCGATCGTGGGCGTCCAGCGCCCCCGGAGCGGAGTTGATCAACTCGAAGTTCGAACGCTCCTCGTTCGACTGGCCCTGTCGTTGTGGTTTGGTCGCTGGCATCGGTTGCTCCCGGCCCCGTGGCCTTACGGCCCCGTTGCTGCGGATTACTCCAGTATAGAGGCTAGAAACGACGGAAAGCGTCGTGAGTTTTATCACAAGCGACTGTTTCCTTAGTTGCCGGTTGCAGAACCTAAGGAATCTCTGGCAGAGTGGCGTGGGGCCGTCGAGGAACAGCCCATCGAAAGGGGGTTGTATGCGTCGTTTGGCCAACTTCATTGGGGGCGAATCGGTTGCGCCCAGGAGCGGTAGGTACGTCGAGCTCATCAGCCCGGTGACCGGCAAGCCCTTTGCTGAGGCGCCGGTCTCGGGCGAGGCCGACGTCGACCACGCACTGCAAGCCGGCGCCAAGGCCTTTGCGTCGTGGAAGCGCACGACGCCGTCAGAGCGCTCGCTCGCGTTGCTGAAAATCGCCGACCTGCTCGAGGCGCGCGCCGAAGAGCTCGTCGCGATCGAGGCGGAGAACACCGGAAAGATCATCGCACTCACAATGAGCGAAGAGATCCCGGCACTGGTCGACCAGATCCGCTTCTTCGCGAGCGCGGCGCGCCTCTTGGAAGGCCGTGGCGCCGGGGAGTACATGAATGGCATGACGAGCTACGTGCGCCGCGAGCCCGTCGGCGTGTGTGGCGCCGTGACGCCGTGGAACTATCCGATGTTGATGGCCGTGTGGAAGTGGGCGCCGGCGATTGCGGCGGGCAACACAATGGTCCTGAAGCCGAGCGACACGACGCCGGCCTCGACGCTCTTCATGGCCGAGGTCATGGCCGAGGTGCTGCCCGCGGGAGTCTTCTCGGTGGTGTGCGGCGACCGAGACACCGGGCGCGCGCTTGTCGATCACCCGATCCCCGCGATGGTCTCTATCACCGGCTCGGTACGCGCCGGTAAGGAAGTCGCCGCGGCGGCGGCAACGGACCTAAAGCGTGTGCACCTGGAACTCGGCGGCAAAGCCCCGGTCATCGTCTTCGACGACATCGACGTGGCCGCGGTGGTGGAGAGCATCGCCATCGCGGGCTACTTCAACGCCGGGCAGGACTGCACCGCCGCGACGAGGGTGCTCGCCGGAGCAGGCGTCTACGGCGACTTCGTGGACGCGCTGGCCGAGCAGGCAAGCAACACGGTCATCGGCGCGCCCGACAATGCCGACGCCCTCTTCGGCCCCGTCAACAACGCCAGCCAGTTCGAGCGGGTGACGGGCTTTCTCTCTCGCGCGCCGAAGCACGCCAGCATCGTCACCGGCGGCAACCAGGTTGGCTCCGATGGTTTCTACATCGCCCCGACCGTCGTTGCGGGCCTCGAGCAGAATGACGAGATGATCCAGAGCGAGGTCTTTGGACCGGTCATCACCGTCCAGAAGTTCAGCGACGAGGAAGAGGCCCTGACCTGGGCCAACGGCGTCGAATACGGGCTGGCGTCGTCGGTGTGGACGAAGGACCACGGTCGCGCGATGCGCTTCACTCGGGACCTGGACTTCGGGTGCGTGTGGGTTAACACCCATATCCCGATCGTCGCCGAGATGCCTCACGGTGGCTTCAAGAAATCGGGCTACGGCAAGGACCTCTCGGTCTACGGCTTCGAGGACTACACGCGCATCAAGCACGTGATGCACAACCTCGACTTCTAGGCCGGCTCGGTGCGCCGCTCATCGAGTGGTTAGCGTGACAGTCGTGTCCGAGAGAAAGTGATCAACGATGATCATCGGCGTCGCCAAAGAGATCAAATCCGACGAGTACCGCGTGGCACTGACCGCAGCGGGGGCGAGAGAGCTCAGCGTGCACGGGCACCAGGTGCTCATCGAGCGCGGAGCCGGAGTCGGCTCGTCGATCCCCGACGCCAGCTACGAGGCAAGCGGGGCGACCATCGTGGAGAGCGCCGACGATGTCTGGAGCGAGAGCGAGCTTCTCTTGAAGGTCAAAGAGCCCGTTGCCGCCGAGTACGCGCGCCTCGGTGCGAGGAGGGATCAGGTGCTCTTTACCTACTTGCACCTCGCGGCGTCGCGCGAGTGCACCGACGCCCTGGTCGCGGCTAAGAACGTCGCTATTGCCTACGAGACCGTGCGTCTCAGCGATAACTCACTGCCGCTGCTCACCCCGATGAGCGAGGTGGCGGGGCGAATGGCGCCCTTGATGGGCGCGCACTACTTGATGCGACCGGGTGGCGGGCACGGCACGCTGATCGCGGGCGTGCCCGGCGTGGCGCCCGCGAACGTCGTCGTGATCGGGGCGGGCGTGTCGGGACTCGCCGCCGCGACGATCGCGGCCGGACTGCACGCCAACGTGAAGATTCTCGACCGCAACCTTGAGCGTTTGCGCCAGGTGGACATTCTCTTCGACGGTCGGGTCGAGACCATCGCCTCGTCGACCCACGCCATCGAGGAGGCCTGTCTCGAGGCGGACATCGTGATCGGCGCGGTGCTCGTGGTGGGAGCCAAGGCGCCCAAGCTCGTGAGCAACGAGCTGGTCGGGCGCATGCGCCAGGGCTCGGTGTTGGTGGACATCTCGGTGGACCAGGGCGGGTGCTTCGAAGCGACGCGCCCGACAACCCACTCGAATCCGACGTTCGAGGTGAACGGTTCCATCTTCTACTGCGTGGCGAACATGCCCGGCGCGGTGCCGGCCACCTCGACCCGGGCGCTGGCCAACGCCACCCTGCCCTACGTGATGGAGCTCGCGAATCTCGGGTGGCGCGACGCAGCCCGTGCCGACGAAGCCCTCGCCGAGGGCGTCAATGTCGTCAATGGTCAGGTCACCTACGGCCCGGTCGCCGAGTCGCTCGGGCTCGGTTACACACCCGTAGAGTCACTGCTTTAACTCCACGTACGGGCAGTGGCGGCACCCGCTCTGACAGCAGGTGCCGCGCGCGAGATGAGTCGCAACGGTCAAGACGACGAGGCCCGTTGAGGGGTCCTGGTAACTCGGCTCTCCCGCGGCGACGGCCGCCTCGTGGGCCGCGATGATGGCGTCGTAATCCTCGCGGCTCGGGTCGCAGCGCGACGGATGGGGACGCGGCGTGGGGGAGGGCCCGCTCACGTCAACGCGAAGTCGATGCGCAGCACGACCTTGCCGAACTTGCCCGGTTGGGCGAAGTACTGATACGCCGCGTCGGCTTCTGCTAGATCGAACACGCGAGCTAGGGGTACCGCGAGTTGGCCGTCGGCCCAACGCGGCACCAGGGCTTCACTGACGAGTCGGGTGACGTCCGCCTTCTCCGCCCTCGAGCGACCGCGCATCGTCGAGCCGGTGATCGTGGCTCGCGTCGCCATTACGTTGAGCAGGTCGAGGTCGACCCGCCGCCCGCTGCCGACGCCGATCACGACAACGCGGGCGCGGCGCTTGAGGACGCGCTGGGCGACACTCAGGTGCACGGCGCCGAGCAGTTCGAGCACGACGTCCACGCCCCGGATTGCGTCGACCTCGTCGACGATGACTGTTTCGCTCGCGCCGAGGGCGCGCAGTCGTTCGTGGTGTGCACTCGTTCTCGTCGCGGCGATCACTTCGGCGCCGAGGACCCGGGCTATCTGGACGCCCGCGACACCGACACCACCGGCGGCGCCCGAGATCAGCACGCGCTCGCCAGCTTCCAGGTGGGCCTGGGAGACGAGGGCGTCGTGGGCGGTGGCGAACGCCTCCGGGAAGCCGCCGGCCTCGTCAAAGCCAACGCGATCAGGTACGTAGAGCAGATGCTCGCCGGCGACGAGGCAGTGCGACGCCTGGGCGCCGCCTCCAACGAGCGCGCACACTCGTCGACCGAGCAGCGCAGCGTCAACCCCTTGGCCAACGGCCGACACAACGCCCGCGAGCTCCATTCCGGGGATGTCCGCCGGCGCGCCACTCGGCGCGGGATAGAGACCCTCGCGCTGCATGAGATCGGCGGCGTTCAACCCAGCGGCTCGTACGGCGACGAGGACGTCCCCTAGGCCCGGTTCGGGGGTTGGTCGCTCGACGACGGCGAGCGTTTTCTCCTTGATCGTCAGAGCCCACACGCCCTGAGCCTAGAAGGACCGTTTCCCGGGCTCTCACCAATAGGGTCTCGGCATGACCATTTACGACACTCCCGTCAACACTCTGTCCGGAGAACCGAGTTCGCTGGCCAACTTCGAAGGCCAGACGATTCTCATCGTCAACGTCGCCTCCAAGTGCGGGCTCACCCCGCAGTACGAGGGACTCGAGGCACTTCATGAGCGCTACGCACCGAAGGGCTTCAGCGTGGTGGGCTTTCCCAGCAATCAGTTCGGGGCACAAGAGCCGGGCACGGCCGAGGAGATTCAGACGTTCTGCTCGACGACCTACGGCGTGACTTTTCCGCTCTTCGAGAAGATCGACGTCAACGGCGAGCACCGGAGCCCCATCTACGCCGAGCTTGAGCAAGTGGCCGACGGCGAGGGCTACGTCGGCGACGTGCGCTGGAACTTCGAGAAGTTCCTCGTCGATCGCGAGGGCAACGTCAGCCGGTTCGCGCCGCAGGTGACGCCCGAGGATCCGGCGCTGATCGGCGCTATCGAGAACGCGCTCGCCAACTAACCCGAGCCGATCGCGCGGTGCAGGCGCACGTACGTCGGGCGAAAGCCGTAGTCGCGCCAGAAGTTGGCCGCTCGGTGATTGGTGACGCGCCAGTTGGTCTCGACGTAACGAAACCCGGCCGCCAGCGCGTCGTTGAGCGCGTGGTCGACGAGCGCGGTCGCGACGCCGCGGCCCTGATGCTCGGGCCGCACGGCCACGGCGCTGAGATGCAGCGTGTGGTCGAACGAGCCGCGGCGGGCCTCAAGGGGAAACGTCAGGCACTGGGCGACGCCACGGTCTTGCTGCTCGACGACGTAGTAGCGCACCTCGTCGTCCTCGAGGGTCTCGCGCAGCTCGTCGGGCCGCGAGGCGTGGTCGACGAAGAGCGCGAAGCTCGGCCCGCGTTGCTGGGCCTCGTCGAGCACCCCGTCGAGCTCGGTCGCGAGCGCGAGATCGGCCGGCCCGCCGCGGCGCAGGACGTAGCCCTCGCTGAGCTCGTGGCGCCGCGGCTCGTCGAGCGCGAGCACTCCGCGCACATGCATACGAGCGAAGCCGAGCTCGTACCACGGCGCGACGTCGTCGGGATCGTCAAAGACCCACGCATAGTGCTCGAGCGCGCCGTCGTCGATCCAAGCGGCGCCGGCGACCGAGTAGAGCTCGGCGAGCACCTCTGGGTCGTCGAAGGAAACTCCGTCGGGGCCGATCCAGGCCCCCCGGCCGTATTCGGGACTCTCCAAGCGAGCGCCGTAGAGGTGGCCGACAACACTGCCCGCCTCCGCCGCGACCCACGTCTGGCCCATCGCGTGACGTAGCGCTCCGGCAAAGTGCGCGCCGTCGAAGATCGGATTGAGCAGCGGATTCCGACGGGCGTCGTCCCCGAGGCGCTGCGCCACACGCGCCGCCACCTTCTCGATGTCGGAGGACTCGAGACGGCGCACGCGCATGGAATTACCGTACCGGGAGCTGTGAGAGGGTAAGTGGGTGACGCTGCGAGCAACGGTCTTCGACATGGACGGTCTCTTGCTCGACTCGGAGATCCTCTGGCAGCGGGCCGAGGTGGAGATTTTTGGCTCCCTCGGCGTGCCGCTTGGCGAGGCCGACCAGCGATCGACCAAGGGGATGTACGTCAGTGAGGTGGTCGATTTCTGGCACGCCCTCTATCCCTGGAGCGGACCTACGCGCGAGGAGGTCGTCGAACGCCTGCTGAATCGGGTGGGCGAGCTGGTGGAGACTGAGGGACGGCTCATGCCGGGCGCGCTGCGCGCCCTGGACCTCACGGGCGCGCGCGGGCCGCTGGCTCTGGCCAGCGCGACACCGATGTCGCTCATCGTGCGATGCCTCAAGCACTTTGAGTTGCTGGACCGGTTCGCGGCCGTGCACTCCGCCGAGTTCGAACCCTACGGCAAGCCCCACCCGGGCATTTTTCTGACGGCGGCGGCGTCGCTCGCCGTGACACCTGACGCTTGCCTCGCCCTCGAAGATTCGGCCCTCGGCGTTGCCGCCGCCAAGGCGGCCTCGATGACGGTGATCGCCGTGCCCGCCGCCGAGGATCGCGCTCAGCCGGCCTTCGCCGTGGCCGACCTGGTGCTCGACTCGCTCGAAGAGTTAGCGCCCGAGTGGCTTAACGACCGCTTCGCCTAGGAATTTCGTGAAGCGGTACGCCCCGGGGTAGGAGAAAGCACCGGGCGGGAACTCTTCGACCGGCTGCCACGCGCTCGATTGGTAGAGCTGAAGCGCTTCGGGCTGGGCGTAGCCGGTCTCGAGAAACAGCTGGCGGTAGCCGAGCGATCGCGCACGGTCTTCGAGGCGGGCCATGAGCTTCGCGCCTACGCCGTGGCGGCGCTGATCGGGCCGAACCCAGAGGCGTTTCACTTCGCCGTAGTGCCATTCGACCTCGCCGATCGGCCGTACTCCGACGCCGCCGACGGGGTCGCCGCTGACGCGCGCGACGAGAAACGCGCCGCGCGGCGGCGCTAGCTCCTCGACGCGAAGGTGCGCGCCTTCGTCGGAGCCACCGTAGCGACGGGTGAGCTCGTCGAGTGCGGCGTGGTACACGCTGAGCGCACCACTCGATGTGATCGGTTCGTCATCGATGTCGAGTTCAGACACGCCGACACGCTAGGGGCCGGAATGTCGTCGCCATCAGGTTCACTACGATAAGGGGATTCATGTGAGGAGATCCATGTTTCGTCCGGTCAGCGCCGAGCTTGACTTTGTGGCCATCGAAGAGGCCGAACTGGCCCGCTGGCGCGCGAACAACGTCTTTGAGCGCTCGATGGCTCATCGTGTGGGCGCCGAGCCGTGGGTCTTTTACGAGGGCCCGCCGACGGCCAATGGCCAGCCCGGATTGCACCACGTTTGGGCGCGCGTCTACAAGGATCTCTTCTGCCGCTACCAGACGATGGCCGGGCGATACGTCGCGCGACGGGCGGGCTGGGACACGCATGGTCTGCCCGTCGAGGTTCAGGTCGAGCGCCAACTCGGCATATCGGGAAAAAAGGAGATCGAGGAGAAGGTCGGCATCGCGGAGTTCGCCCGGCTGTGCCGCGAGTCGGTGCTGACCTACGTCGGGGAGTTTGAGCGGCTCACCGAGCGCATCGGCTACTGGACCGACATGGAGCACGCCTACTACACGTTCCACCCCGCCTACATCGAGTCGGTTTGGTGGCACTTGAAGCAGCTGTTCCAGAATGGACTGCTGTACGAGGACTTCAAGGTCATCCCGTACTGCCCGCGCTGCGAGACCGGCCTTTCCTCCCATGAACTCGGTCAACCCGACGTGTACTACGACGAGACGGACGAGAGCAGCTATGTGCGGCTTCGTCTCACTGACGCCAACGAGCGCAGCGACCTCGCCGGCGCTACGCACCTCGCGGTCTGGACCACGACGCCCTGGACGCTGATCTCCAACGTGGCCATCGCGGTCAACCCCGAAGTCACCTACGGGGTGGTGAACGGTGTCATCGTGGCTGAGGAGTTGGTGGCAGCCGTCTTTGGCGAGGGCACGAAGTCGAGTGCCACCTTTCGCGGTCGGGCGCTAGAGGGACTGCACTACGAGCGTCCTTTTACGGACCTGCCCTATCCGGAGGGGAGTGACGTCAATTACGTGGTGCTGGCTGACTACGTCACGACGGAAGAGGGCACGGGCCTCGTCCATCAGGCGCCGGCCTTTGGCGAAGTCGACCGCCAGATCGCGCGCGAATACGGCCTGCCAACGCTGAATCCGGTCGGGCCAGACGGGACCTTTGGCGCGAGCGTTGCCTGGCTCGAGGGCCGACACGTCCGCGAGGCCAATCACGAGATCAACGACGAACTCGATCGCCGGGGACTGCTAATACGGCGCTTCGACTACACCCACTCGCTGCCGCACTGCTGGCGCTGCGACACCGTGCTCATCTACTGGGCCAAACCGAGCTGGTTCATCGCGACGAGCACGTTCAAAGACCAACTCCTCGAAGAGAACTCCAGCATCGGGTGGCATCCCACGCACATCCGCGACGGGCGCATGGGCGAGTGGCTGGCGAACAACGTCGACTGGGCACTCTCGCGCGACCGCTATTGGGGCACACCCCTGCCGATCTGGCGCTGCGAGGACGGCCATCATCTCTGCGTCGAGTCGCGCGCCGAACTCTCCGCGTTCGCCGGTGAAGACCTCTCCGACGTGGAGCCGCACCGGCCCTCCATCGACGAAGTGACGTTCGCTTGTCCGACCTGCCAGAAGCCCGCCCGACGCGTGGCGCCGGTGATCGACGCGTGGTTTGACTCGGGCTCGATGCCCGCTGCCCAGGTGGGCTACCCCCACGTCGACGGCAGTGCCGAGGCGATGCAGTTCCCCGCCGAGCTCATCGCCGAGGCGATTGACCAAACCCGCGGATGGTTCTACTCGTTGCTCGCGGTCAACACGCTCGTCTTTGGCAAGAGGCCCTACGAGAACGTGCTCTGCCTCGGACTCATCGTCGACGCAGAGGGCAAGAAGATGAGCAAGTCCCTCGGCAACGTGATCGAACCGTGGGAGGTGCTGGATACCCGCGGGGCGGACGCCCTGCGCTGGTGGATGTTCTCCCAGGGCTCGCCGTGGACCTCGACGCGCGCGAGCCTCGGCGCAATCGACGCCTCGCTGCGCGAGACCTTGGCGACACTGTGGAACACCTTCAGCTTCTTTACAACCTACGCCTCGCTGAACCAGTTCGATCCCCGCGACCCGGAGATCCCTCCCGTGGCCGAGCGCAGCGCCATCGATCAGTGGATCCTCTCGCGAGTCGAGGGCGTGACCGAGCAGGTCACGTCGGCTCTCGAGAGTTACGAACCCCTCGGCGGCACCGACGCGCTGGTGGCGCTCGTCGATGAGGTCTCGAACTGGTACGTGCGCCGCAGCCGGCGCCGCTTCTGGCGCACGGATCCCAACGCTCCGCGCTCGGACTCTCTCGCCGCGCAGGCGACGCTGCTTGAAGTGCTACAGCGCCTGACGTTGCTCTTTGCGCCCTTCTGTCCATTCTTCACTGAGCGTCTCTACCAAGAGTTGAACCCCGTGAGCGACGAGGACTCGGTGCACCTCGCCGACTGGCCAATGGCGATTCCCGAGCGGCGCCAATCGGCGCTGGAGGCTTCGATGGACGTGGCGCGGCACTTGACGACGCTCGGGCGCGCGGCGCGCGCCGAAGCGGGAGTCAAAGTTCGCCAACCCCTCGCTCGGGCCCTCGTGTTCCTCGCACCCTCGTCGCCCCTGCCTCCGGCGGGCATCGTCGAGGACGAGCTCAACGTTGACGTTCTCGAGTACGGCCGCGAGCTCGCCGACGTGTTGACCTTCGAGCTTGTACCCAACTACGCGGTCGTTGGTCCGCGCCTCGGCGAAGCGGTCAAGGAGTTGCGCACGGCGTTCGCCGCACTCGACGCGTCAGAGGCTGCATCGGCGCTTGAAGCGGGCGGCACGGTGAACGTGACGTTGTCGAGCGGCGTCGTCGAACTCAGCGCCGACGAGATTGAGCTTCGTGTGCGGGGCCAGAAGGGCTTTGCGGTGTCGCGCGACGGCGCCGAGGTGGTCGCCCTCGACCTCACGCTCGACGAGGGGTTACTGCGCCGGGGGTATCTGCGCGACGTGGTTCGCCAGGTCCAGGACCTACGAAAGAACTCGGGCTTCGACGTGGCCGACCGCATCGTGCTCAACGTGACGGGCCTGGATGACCTCGCTGAGGGCTTCGCGACGCTGGCCTCCGAAGTACTCGCCGTTGAGGTCTTGACGACAAGCGGCGCGGGGGACGGGACTCCGCTCGAGCTCGACGACGAACGGAGCGCGTTGGTCTGGGTGCGGCGCGCCTAAGAGATCAATTTGCTGAGCAGCGCCGTCAGATCGCCGCGATCGCCGGGCGAGAGACGTGAGCCAAAGAGGCCGTCGAGGTAGCCGAGGTGCACGCTGAGCGCCTCGGTGAGCTTCTCGTTTCCAGCGTCGGTGATCGCGATCCAGATGGCGCGCCGGTCCTTCGGGCAGTGCTCTCGCCGAACGAGTCCCGCCCCCTCGAGGCGATCGACCAGGCGGGTCGTGCCGCCCGTGGAGTGAAAGACGGCGTCGGCCATCTGGCTCATCGTGAGTCGTCCGCCGGCACTGTTGTGCAGCTGGAGCAGCACCTCAAACCAAGCCAGTGGCAGTTGGCAGGAATTTTCAAGGGCGCTGGCGAGATCGCGGGACAGTCGCGCGTTCGTTTCCAGCAAAAGCCCGAAAAGAGCCACTTTCTCGTCGCCCGAGGGACAGGTACTAGAGGAGATAACCATGGAGGAATACTACCACATCGTTGCTCTAGAAACTACTTCTTGACAAGTAGTTGTAGATACAACTATAGTATAGGAAGACAAGTAGTCGTTCCCCCCAACCAAAGGAGAAGCAGCATGAGCAACCTTCCAACCCCAGGCGTATACCAAGTTGACGCCTTGCACTCGAACGTCGACTTCGTGGCCCGACACCTCGTCGCCTCGAAGGTTCGCGGCAACTTCACCGAGTTCTCGGGCATCGTCACGATCGGCGAGACCCTTGAAGCCTCCTCGGTCGAGGCCACTGTCCAGGCGGCGAGCGTAACGACGGGAAATGAGATGCGCGACAACCACCTGAGGAGCGCGGACTTCCTCGAGCAGGAGAAGTACCCGACCTTGACGCTCAAGTCAACCAAGATCACCGCCAAGGGTGGCGATGAGTACGAGATGGTCGCCGACCTGACAATTCGCGGCGTCACTAAGCCGGTGACCTTCGAGCTTGAGTACTTGGGCACCGGACCCGCCATCCAGCCCGGCGGCACCATTGCTGGCTTCGAGGCCAAGGCCGAGATCGACCGCCGCGACTTCGGCGTCAACTTCGAGGGAACCCTCGAGAACGGCAGCCTGGTCGTGGGTAACAAGGTCGTGATCCAGCTCGCCGTCGAGGCGGCGTCGGAGCAATCCTCCGCGATGGCTAGCTGAACGTCAGCGCTAGCTGAGCGAGTGCCGGGGGCTTAGGCCCCCGGCACTTCTGTGGTGTTGGCTCAATTTAGGGCCGTACGGTCTGCTGATGCACTTGCCTTCCTTGGTCCTAGCCGAACCTTGCCGCTGAGCCGCGACCGTTGGGAGTATCAACTGTCGCACCTATCGCTACCGCATGCACCCGACCTGGCGACAGGGTCAAGCTCTGGCGCGCCAGCTCGATCTCCAACGTGAGCTCTACAACGCCGCCCTTGAGGAGCGAATTGGCGCTTGGAGGCGCCAGCGCCATCGGGTGACTTACGTCGAGCAGTGCCGTGAACTCACGGAACTGCGCGACGATCGCCCCGAGGTCCTGGCCTCCGGGACCGTTCTCTGCCGGGGAACGCTCAAGCGGCTCGATCGTGCTTACGCTGCTTTCTTTCGTCGGGTGAGGAACGGTGAGACACCGGGCTTTCCTCGTTTCAAGGGGGCTCGACGTTTCACCACCCTTCAGTGGGAAGACAGGTGGGGCTGGAAGGTCAAATGTGGCGACCACCGCCTCCGGCTTTTGGGGATCGGCGAGATCAAGGTCAACTTCCACCGTCCCTTTAAGGGCACGCCGAAAACCATCACCGTGAAGCGCGAAGGGAAGAAGTGGTGGCTAGGCGTAGTTTGCGTCGACGTGCCGGCCGAGCCGCTGCCGGCGACGGGTCGCGAGATCGGGGTCGACCTCGGGGCCGTGAACCTCGTGGCAACGAGCGAAGGCGAAGTGATCAAAGGACCGCAATTCGGTGCGAGAACCCAACAGCGGCTCGTCTCCGCTCAACAGAGATTCGCCCGCCAACAACGCGGCTCGAAATGTCGGGAGCGTCAGAGAGAAGTGGTGGCGAGGCTGCACCGTAAGGTCGCCAACCAACGGAGGAACTTCGCCCACCAGCTGAGTCGACGTCTGGTGAACGACTACGACCTCATCGTGATAGAGGACCTCAAGGTCAGAGAGATGACTCGGGCGCCCAAGCCAAAACCCGATCCTGAGCAGCCCGGAGAGTTTCTCACCAACGGCGCAAAGAGGAAGGCGAACTTGAATCGATCTGTCCATGACGCGGGATGGGCCACCCTGACGGCACTGCTGTCTTACAAGGCTGAGAGCGCCGTTAGGACAGTGGTGAAGGTCAGCGCTCACCACACCAGCCAGACGTGCGCCGAGTGCGGCTACGTTGAAGCCGGTAACCGCGTCAGCCAAGCGGCGTTTCGATGTTTGAAATGTGGACACAGTGACCACGCTGACGTCAACGCCGCGCGCAACATCCTTCGGGCCGGTAGAGCCCAGCGGGCGTAAGTCCGCGTTGGCTGAAGTTTGGCTGCTACCCACTTTTTTGTACGATGGTGCGATGACCGAGAAGGACAAGGGCAAAGTCGTCAAGTCGAGCATCGGCGTGCTCGGGGCTTTGGCCACGATCATCTCGGTGTGGTGGTTCGCGTTTCGACCGCGTCGCGGCGAGCAGAGCGAGGGCTCCGACTCCGAGTAGGCCACGCCGAAACGGCGCAGCCCGCCCGGTAGGTTGAGTAGTGATGGCGTTGGCTTCGTTGGCTCCTCTGCATCACCGAAGCTTCGCCCTGGCACTGACCTCGTCCTTCGTCTCGTCGGTCGGCACTTGGATGCAGAGCGTGGCCCTGGGCATCTACCTCACCGAGACGACGCGCAATCCACTGTGGCTAGGGCTGCTCACGGTCTCGGCGTGGACCCCCGCCCTCGTCGGCGCGCCGATTGGGGGAGTAGTCGCCGATCGCTGGAGCCGCCAGCGTTGGATCCAGCTCAACAACTTCGTCATGGCCTGCACCGCCAGCGCGCTCGCCGTCGCCGCGATCACGCACCATCTTTCACCCGAGCTGGCCTGCTACCTCGCCGTCGCCGAGGGACTGTGCAGCTCGGCGTCGTGGTCCGCGTGGCAGTCACTCTTGCCCGACCTCGTCGACAAGGACGAAGTCCTCGCTGCGGTCTCGCTCTCCTCGGCCCAATTCAATTTGGGGCGCATCGTCGGGCCGGTGCTGGCGGCCCTCGCCCTCGCCCTCGGATCGGTCGGGCTCTGCTTCGCGATGAACGCGGCGTCGTTCCTCTTCGTCCTGGTCGTTTTCGCGTTCGTGCGCAGCGCGCCCCGGGAGAAGCCAACCACCCGGGTTCGTTTCGTCGCCGAAACGATCACCGGAGTCAGGCGCGCGTGGGCGGTCAGGGGCTGCCGCAACCCGATCCTCGGCATCGGGGTGGTAGCGATTATTGCGAGCCCGTTCATCGCCCTGGTGCCGGCGATGGCGATCATCGTCCTGCACGCCGACACGGCGTGGCTCGTCACGGCCCAGGGCGTGGGTGCAGTGATCGGCGCCCTGACCCTGCCGATTGTCGCCAAGCGCACAACGCGGCTGCACGTCTTGCGCGGGTCGATCACGACGCTCGCGGTGTCCCTGGCCCTCTACGCCCTCGCGCCCGAATCTCGCTTTCGCTCTGGTTGCCCTGGTCGTGCTCGGTGGGGCCTACATGGGCACGTTGACCGGGCTGAACACGTCAGTGCAGATCCACGCGCCGCGAGAGGTGCGCTCGCGAATTCTTGCGCTCTACACCTTGTCGCTGTCGCTGTGCTATCCCTTGGGCGCCCTGGTCCAGGCCGACCTGGCGAAGATCTTCGGCGTTCGTCCCGTGACACTCGTCGCCGCGATCTGCCTGTTGCTCGCACTCGCTGTGACGCGATTGATCGTGCCCGAGTTCTGGGCAGCGATGGGGCCGGCCCCCGCCCAGTCGCCGCTTTTGCTGGCAGACTAGGGCCATGCCGATTATTGCCACCAACCCCGCCACCGAACAGGTCATCGCGACTTATCCCAGCCACACGCCCGAGGACGTCGACCAGATTCTCAAGGTCGCCGCGGCGACCTTCCAAGGGTGGAAGACCGTGCCCTTCGCCGAGCGCGGGGCACTCATGGTGCGCGCGGCCGAACTGCTCGAGAGCGAGGTGCCGAGCGTCGCCGAGCTCATGACGAGCGAGATGGGCAAGACCTTCGCGTCGGCCAAGGGCGAGGCGATGAAGTGCGCGTTGGCGATGCGCTACTACGCCGAGCACACCGAAGGAATGCTCCAGGACGAGATAATCGCCACCAAGGGATCGCGCAGCGGCGTCCGCTTCGAACCGCTGGGTGCGATCTTCGCGGTGATGCCGTGGAACTTCCCGCTCTGGCAGGTCGCGCGCATGGTGATCCCCACGATCATGGCCGGCAACGTCGTGGCCTTCAAGCACGCCTCAAACGTGCCGGGCTGCGCCAAGTACTTAGAGGACCTCTTCCTGCGCGCCGGCTTCCCCGCGGGCGTGCTCACGACGCTGCTCGTCGGCCACGACCTCGTGCCCAGAATCATCGGCGACTCACGCATCGTCGCCGTGACCCTAACGGGATCGGAAGCGGCCGGCCGCAGCGTCGCGGGCCTCGCCGGCCAGCACCTGAAGAAGTGCGTCATGGAACTCGGCGGATCGGATCCCTTCATCGTGGGCGCCTCGGCGGATCTCGCGAAGACGGTGCCGATGGCGGTGACGGCCCGAATCCAGAACAATGGCCAGTCCTGCATTGCCTCCAAGCGGTTCATCGTCGTGCAAGAGCGCGACAGTGAGTTCGTCGACGCCTTCGCGGCCGCGATGAACGCCGTGCGCCTCGGCGACCCGATGGACCCCGCGACGGAACTTGGTCCGTTGGTCTCGAAGTCACAGCGCGCACAGATCGCTGAGCAGGTCGCCGCATCGGTGGCGGCGGGTGCCGCGGTGCTCGCCGGCGGCGCAGCGCCCGAGCGCACCGGGTTCTACTACCCGGCGACCGTGTTGGCCAACGTGCCGGCGAACTCGCCGGCCGGCTGCGAGGAGCTCTTTGGCCCCGTGGCCGTCGTGCACGTCGCCAAGGACCTGGCCGACGCGATCCGCATCGCCAACGACACACCGTGGGGGCTCGGCGCATCGATCTGGGCCGAGGACGAGCGCGAGATCGACGAGGCGATCGCGGGCCTCGACGCGGGGATGGTCTTCGCCAACGCCATTGTGGCCTCGATGAACGAGCTGCCCTTCGGCGGAATCAAATTGTCGGGATTCGGCCGCGAGCTCTCGACGATGGGGCTGCGCGAGTTCATGAACGCGAAGACCTTCTTCGTCGCGTGACGCTGCTCTATTTCGACCACGCCGCTTCAGCCCCGCGCCGCGACGACGTGGCCGAGGCGATGGGGCGCTGGCAGCACGGCGTCGTGGGCAATCCCTCCGGGAGCCATCGCGCGGCGCGCGAAGCCCGGCGCGCCGTTGAGGAGGCTCGCGACGAAGTGGCGGAGCTCGTCGGGGCGAAGCCCGGCGAGGTGATCTTTACCGCCGGGGGTACCGAGTCGTGCCAGTTGGCGATCGCGGGGGTGACCCACCATCACCGACGAGAGCACGAGCGCTCGGAGATCGTCCTCTCGCGGATCGAGCATCACGCCGTGATCGACGCCGCCGAGACAATGGCGCGCGACGACCCGAACGTGAGCGTGCGCTACGTCGAGGTCGACGCCGAGGGCGTGGTCGAGCTTGACTCGCTGCGCGACCAGCTGAGCGAGCACACGGCGATCGTGAGCGTGATGGCGGTCAACAACGAGACCGGAGTGCGCCAGCCACTCGACGGGGTCGCCGCCGTCGTCAAGAGCTCTCGGCCCCGCGCGGCGGCGACTCACACCGACGCCGTCGCGGCCGCGCCCTGGCTGAGCCTGCCCGTGGTCACCTCGAGCATGGATCTGGTGTCGATCTGCGCGCACAAGCTCGGCGGTCCGGTAAACAGTGGCGCGCTGATCGTGCGCGGTGGCGTCGCCCTCGATCCCGTCACGCCCGGTGGGGGACAGGAACGCGGAAAGCGTGGCGGCACCGTCGACGTCGCCGCAGCCGTGGGTCTCGCGGCGTCGCTGCGCGCCACCCGGCGCGACCTGACCGAAGTCGTCGATCGCGTCCTCGACTACCAGCTGCGCCTCGGCGCGGCGCTGAGCTTTCTGCCGGGTTGTGCGATCACTTCCGGCGCGGCGGCGCGCGTGCCCGGCACGGTGCACGTCACCTTTGAGGGACTCGCGAGCGACGAACTGCTCTTCCTCTTGGATCAGGCGGGGGTTTGCGCGTCGGCCGCGGCGAGCTGCTCGAGCGGGGCGGCGAACCAGAGCCACGTGCTCGCCGCGATGGGCGTCGCGCCCGAGCGCGCGCGGGGCTCGCTGCGACTCTCGATGGGGGCGGAGACGACGTCGACCGACGTTGACCGGCTCATTGAGATCCTCTCGTCAGTCGTCTATCGACTGACCAGCGAGTCATCGCGGACTTCGGACCTGGCGGACTAGGCGCGTGAAAGTCCTCGTCGCTATGAGTGGCGGTGTCGATTCGTCGGTCGCCGCGGGACTGTTGCTCGAGGCGGGCCACGACGTCGTCGGCGCGACGTTGAAGCTCTGGGGCGGCATCTCGGATTCGGGGTGCTGCACCGTCGCCGACGTCGACGACGCGCGACGGGTGGCGCAGATCCTGGGCGTCGATCACCACGTCTTCAACTACACCGAAGAGTTCGAGCGACACGTGGTGACGCCCTTCGTCACCGCTCACCTCGCTGGCCGGTCGCCCAATCCCTGCATCGAGTGCAACCGGCATATCAAGTTCGACCTCCTCTTCGAACGCGCCGAACGGCTCGGCTTTGACGCGGTGGCGACGGGTCATCACGCCCGAGTGGTCGCTCGCGAGGGGTCGCACTACCTCGTGCGCGGGGCCGACGACCAAAAGGACCAGAGCTACGTCTTGGGCTACCTGCGCGAGGAGCAGCTCGCGCACCTGCTCCTACCGATCGGGCACCTGCGAAAGGTCGAGGTGCGCGACCACGCCGAGCGGCTGGGGTTGCGCACCTGGGACAAGCCCGACAGCCAGGACGTCTGCTTCATCGAAGCCGCCAAGGGCCGCGAAGAGTTCCTGCGCCGGCGAGCGCCGTTGACGCGAACGATCATCGTCGACGCGCAGAGCGGTGAAGAGCTCGGCGAGGGCGTGGGCGAACTCATGACCGTCGGCCAGCGACGGGGAGTCACGCCGGCACGCGACGGCACGCGCCGCTACGTTTCGCGGGTCGATCTCGTCGCGCAGCGCGTCGAGGTCGGACCTCTCGAGTCGATCATGGTCTCGACGCTCGGCCTCGATGAGGCGAGTCTTACCTTCGCGCGCGAGTCGCTGGAGAGCGGTGCGACGGTCCTCGCCCAATGCAGCGCGCACGGCTCGGTCCAGCTGGCGACGCTGCGTCACGAGGGCAATTGGTGGCTGGACCTGCACGCACCCGCGCGGCCGGTCGCGCCCGGCCAGTCGGTGGTGTTGTACCGAGTCGACGATCCGACGGTCGTAGAGGGCGCGGCGATCGTCTCGGCGCCGTGAAGCCCGCCGAGCGCGTCGCCGAGCTGCGCGCCGAGATCACCCGCCACAACGACGCGTACTACGTCGAGGACGCCCCGACGATCCCCGACGCCGACTACGACGCGCTCGTGCGAGAGCTGCGCGATCTCGAGGCCAAGCACCCCGAGCTGCGCGACAAGGACTCGGTGACCGAGAAGGTCGGAGCGCCGGTGTCGAGCGTCTTCGCTCCCGTCGAGCACGCCGAGGCGATGCTGAGCCTCGACAACGTCTTTGACGTCGCGGACCTGCGTCGGTGGGCCGAGCGAACGGCGAAGAGCCTCGCCGTCGGCCCCGAGACCTTGCGCTTCGCGGTCGAGCCCAAGATCGACGGGCTCGCCCTCTCGATCACCTATCTGGACGGCCGGCTCATCCAGGGGGCGACCCGCGGCGACGGTCGCGTGGGCGAGGACGTCACCGAGAACGTGCGAACGATCCACAACGTGCCCGAGCGTCTGAAGGGCGCCACCGGACGCGTCGAGGTGCGCGGCGAGGCCTACCTCGCGCGCGACGACTTCCACGAGCTCAACCGCCAGCAGCGCGAGGTCGGTGCGAGAGAGTTCGCCAACCCCCGCAACGCCGCCGCGGGGAGCCTGCGCCAGAAGGACCCCTCGGTCAGCGCCAAGCGGCCGCTCTCGTTCCTCGCCTACCAGCTGGTCGACGTCGCGGCCGCGATGAGCTTTACCTACTACCTCGAGACGATCCACCGGCTGGCCGACTGGGGCTTCTACACCGCGAACGAAACGCGCCTCGAGATCGGTGTCGAGGCGATGATCGAACGCAGCGACTGGTTCGAACAGCACCGCCACGACGTGAGCTACGACATCGACGGCGTGGTGATAAAGCTCGACGACCTCGCCCAGCGCGAGCGGCTCGGCTTCACCAGCCGAGCCCCGCGCTGGGCGATCGCGAGAAAGCTCCCGCCCGAGGAGCGCACGACCCGGCTGCTCGCCATCGAGGTCTCCATCGGGCGAACGGGCCGCGCCACGCCCTACGCGGTCCTCGAGCCGGTCGTGATCGCCGGGTCGACCGTGTCGCTTGCGACGCTGCACAATCAGGATCAGGTCGCCGAGAAGGACGTGCGACCGGGCGAGCTCGTCATCGTGCGAAAGGCCGGCGACGTCATCCCCGAAGTCGTCGCCGCCGTGCCCGAGCCCGGTCGCCGCCGCGCCAAGAAGTGGGTGTTCCCCTCGATCTGCCCCGAGTGCGGCACGCCGCTGGTTCGTAAACCCGGCGAGAGCGACACCTACTGCGTGAATCCGGCCTGTCCGGCCCAGCAGCTCCAACAGATCGTCCACTTCGCTTCGCGCGGCGCGCTCGACATCGAGGGCTTCGGCGAGCAGCGCGTCGGCCAACTGCTGAAGGAGGGCCTGATCAAGGACGTGGCCGACCTCTTCACTTTGCGCGTCGCGGACCTCGCCAAGCTCGAGGGGCTGGGCGAGCTCTCGGCGACGTCGCTGGTGCGCGGGGCCGAAAGGGCCAAGTCCCAGCCGCTCAGCCGGGTCCTGGTCGGCCTCGGCATCCGCCACGTCGGCCCCGTCGCCGCGCGCGAGCTGGCCCGTCGCTTTCGCACCTACGACGAGCTCGCGGCGGCGCCCCTCGAGGTCCTCGAGGCCGTCGAGGGGATCGGGCCGGTGATCGCCCAGTCGGTGTACATGTACTGCCGCGAGGAGGAGAACGTCGAGCGCATTGTGCGCTTCAAGGCGGCCGGTCTCGCCCTCGCCGAGCCGGGCCCCACACGCACCAGAGAGGCGACCCTCGCTGGTAAGGCCGTTGTCGTAACGGGCTCGCTGCCTGGCTACACCCGCGAGGGGGCCGAGGCGGCGATCGTGGCGCGCGGCGGAACCTCGCCGGGCTCGGTCTCGAAGAAGACCTACTGCGTCGTGGTGGGCGAGTCGCCCGGGGCGGCGAAGGTCGTTCGAGCCGAGGAACTCGGGATTCCCCGCGTCGGGATCGACCAGTTCGAGGTGCTGCTCGAAACCGGGACGTGGAAGAACACCCTCGCCTAGGCCGACTCGCCGAGGCCGTCCTTACTAGGGTTTAGCCGATGGCGCCTACCTACGCTCCCGACCACCTGCTCGCGCGGCGCTATCGAATCGTCCAGCTGCTCGGCGTTGGCTCGACGGCCGAGGTCTACGTCGCCGAGGACCTCTCACTCCAGCGCCGAGTGGTGGTGAAGGTGCTCCTGGCCGACCTCACCGCCCACGAGGACGTCCGGCGGGCCTTTCGCGACCACATCATCCGCGCCTCCGCGCTGAGCCACCCTCACCTGGCGCGGGTCTTCGACGGCGGCCAGGAGTCCGGGTCGATCTTCATGATCAGCGAGTACTTGAGCGGCGGCTCGCTCGAGGATGTGCTGCGCACGGGACGCCGCCTTGACGTCGACGACGGGGCCCGCCTCGGGCGCGACGTGGCGAGCGCGCTCGCCTACGTCCACGAGCACGACTTCGTGATGGGCTCGCTCTCGCCCTCGAAGCTGCTCTTCGATCAGGACGGTCGAGTGCACGTGAGCGACGTGGCCCTGGCCGGGCTGAGCGCCGGCTACCGGGAACGTATGTCCCTCGACCAGGCTCGCTACCTCTCCCCGGAGCAAGCCATCGGCGAGACTGCAACCGCCAAGAGCGATATCTACGCGCTTGCTCTCATCCTCTTCGAGGCGATCACCGGCAGCGCCGCGTTCGAGGGCGCGACCCCGGAGGCCATTCTCCGCGCTCGCCTGAACGCCCCGCTGCCCGTGCGCCTCGAGCTGGGCACGTTGGACATGGTTCTCGCCCAGGCCGCCCTGCCCGATCCGCGCCTGCGACTGGACGCTGAGCAGTTTTCCTCACGTCTGGGCGGGGTCGTGGGCGACAGCGCACCGCTGCGGATCCGTCCCGCTTCCCATGAGGTGCCACTGCTCGCTCAGTTCGAGCCTCACGAAGTGCGCAACTCCATCGGCTTTCGCCCGCCCTCGGCCGATCAGGTCGTGGGCGCTCCGGGCGGCTTCGCCCGCTCGCTCAGGTCGCGGGTCGGCGCGCACGAAGCTTCGCCCGCGCGCGCGGCGGTCAGCCGCTCGCCGCGCTTCGATCGCGACCAGTTCGACCTGCCGCGGGCCCGACGACCGAAGTGGGGCTACCTTGTCGCGGCCCTCGTCCTCATCGTGCTAGCGCTCGGGGCGGGCGTGGCCTGGAAGCTAGGGGTCTTCGCGACGTCCCACGACGTGCCGACCCTCACCGGACTGAGCTTGACCCAAGCCTCCCAGGACGTCGCCGCCGACGGCTTCACGTTGAGCGTGACCGACGTCAACTCCCAAAGTGTGCCCGCCCACGACGTCGTTGCTCAATCGCCCAAGGCCGGGACCAGCGAAAGGTCGGGCCAGGTCATCGACGTGAGCGTCTCCAAAGGCCCGGCGCTCGAGACGATGCCGACCAACTTGGTGGGTCGCTCGTGCGCCGGGGCGACGGCCGAGCTGAAGTCCCACCACGTCACGGCGACCTGCCCGACCGCGGGCGAGATCTTCTCGTCGACCGTGACCGTGGGCGACGTCGCGCGTGTCGTCTACCACGGGACGGTGAACCCCCTTGACGTGCCCCGCGGAGCGAGCGTCGTGCTCTCGCTCTCCAAAGGCCCCGCGGTGTCGACGACGACCACCTCGACCTCGACGACGACGACCACCCTCGCCGGTGAAGGACTGCGCGCCGTGCCGAACGTGGTGGGCGACGACCCCGCGGAGGTGAACACCGCGATGAAAAAGGCCGTGCTGTACTACACGACTGTCGGCCCCGGGGCCGGGACGACCACTTGGACGACCGTCGTCTCGGAGAGCCCGGCGGCCGGTACCGAGGTCGCTTGGAAGTCGACGGTCACCCTGACCGTGAAGTGACCTGCGACCTCTGCGAGGCGGTCGTTCTCACGACGCGCTACTTCGAGGACGAGACCTGCTGGATCGGCGACTGCGAGATCTGCCTCGTGCCGATGGTGGTCTGGCGGGTGCACGATCCCGCGCCGCCCGAAGAGGTGCGCCGCCACCTGCACGACGCGCTCGCTGCCGTGGCCGAGGCGCAGTTCGCCACAACCCCCTTCACCATCGACGAGCACATGCGCAACATCCCCGACCACTACCACGCGCACGCCCGGCCCCCGTACTTCTCCCGGCGCGGCCAGCGGTAGCCGCTTCGCCCCTCGGTACAATCGACGAAACATCAAGCACTAGGAGGCCCTCATGGGCGCACTCGATGGGCGAATCGCGATCATCACCGGGGCCGGCCGGGGCATCGGGCGCGAGCACGCGCTGCTCTTCGCCGCCGAGGGCGCCAAGGTCGTCGTGAACGACCTCGGCGGGGGGCTGGACGGTACGCCGGGCGAGGCGACGCCGGCCGAGGAGGTGGTCGCCGAGATCCGATCCTTCGGCGGCCGGGCCGTCGCCAACCACGACAATGTCGCGACCTGGGACGGCGCCGAGCGGCTGGTGCAGTCGGCCCTCGAGAGCTTCGGTGACCTGCACGTGCTCGTGAACAACGCCGGCATCGTGCGCGACCGCATGCTCGTCAACATGAGCGAGGAGGACTGGGACAGCGTGATCACCGTCCACCTGAAGGGCCACTTCGCACCGCTGCGCCACGCGGCCGCGCACTGGCGCGAGCAGGTGAAGGGCGGCAAGATCGTGAAGGCCTCGGTTATCAACACCTCGTCGACCTCGGGGCTGCTCGGCAACGTGGGCCAGGCGAACTACGGCGCCGCTAAGGCGGGCATCGCGGCCCTGAGCGTGATCACCTCCGAAGAGCTCGGACGATACGGGGTGCGGGTGAACGCCATCGCGCCGGCCGCCCGTACGCGCATGACCGAGTCGACGCCGGGGCTGGCCGATTACGTCGTGAAGCCGAGCGACGCGTCGGTCTTCGACATCTGGGACCCGGCGAACATCTCGCCGCTCGTGGCAGTCCTCGGGATGGAGGACTGCCAAGTGACCGGGCACGTCTTTTTCGTCCAGGGCGGCACGGTACGCAAGTTCCAAAACTGGACGATGACCGACACGCTCGAGAAGGATGACCGCTGGAAGGTGAGCGAACTCGCGGCCCAGTTGCCCACACTGCTCTAGTCGCTCATGACCTCGACGCCGTGCCCGCGAGGCACCGAGGTGAATCGAGCGGGCCGGTAGTCTTAGGTGCCATGACCGCCCCCGTGAAGCCCGGTTGCGAACCCTTCTCCCACGAGGGCGGCGCATTCGGGGCCCTCGTGCTCCACGGTTTCACCAGCTGTCCCGGCTCTTTACGCGGAGTCGCCGAAGCCATCGCCGCCGCTGGTTACGCGGTCGAACTACCCCGGCTGCCGGGGCACGGCACGTCCATAGACGACCTCATTGTGTCGACCTGGGCTGAGTGGGCGGAGACGGCCGAGGTGGCCTTCGATGCCCTTGCCGCGCGCTGCGAGCGCGTGGGCGTCGTTGGGCTCTCGCTCGGGGGAGGGCTTGCGGCCCACGTCGCCGAGGTGCGGCCCGCGGTCGCCGCTTGCGTGCTGATCAACCCGATCGTGAAGCCGCCGCCAGACGATTTGCGCGAGGGGGCACAGCAGCTCGTCGAGGCTGGAATCGATCGGATCGACGGCGTGGGCTCGGACACCAAGGCGCAGGGAGGAGATGTCTGGGCCTACGACACGACACCGCTGGCACCTCTCTTTTCGCTCGCCGAGGGCATCGAGGGCGTCTACGAGCGGTTGCCCCTCATCAGTGCGCCGATCCTGCTGCTCACGAGCCGCGAGGACCACGTCATCACGTGGGACAACGGCACCGATCTGGTCGCCCGCGTCGCTGGGCCAGTCGAGCGGGTTTGGCTCGAGAACTCCTACCACGTGGCCACGCTGGACAATGACCGCGAGCTCGTGGAGTCAATGACAGTCGACTTCCTCGGACGAGTCCTCGCCACGTGAGCGAGGTGCTGCGTCGAGAGGACGTCGCGAAGGTCGCACGCCTCGCGCGCCTGATCTTGAGCGAGGCCGAGCTCGACCTCTTCACGGAGCAGCTCGGCCAGGTGCTGGAGCACGCGAAGGATATAGCGGCCCTCGAGCTCGAAGGCGTCGTGGCGACCGCGCACCCTTTTGGTCTGATCAACGTAGTTCGCGAGGACGCGCTCGAGCCGTCGCTCGCGCGCGACGCGGTGCTCGACGCCGCGCCCGACGCCGAGGACGGACGTTTCGCCGTTCCGCGCATCATGGGTGAGGCGCCGTGAGAACGGCCTTCGAGATCGCGCGCGACGTCAGAGCCGGCGCCTCGAGCGCCGAGGTCGAGATGGAACGATCGCTCTCGGCCATCAAGGCGCGCAACGACGAGCTCAACGTCTTTCTCTACATCGACGAGGAGGGCGCCCTCGCTTTGGCCCGGCGCGTCGATGAGCGCGTGGCAAGGGGCGAAGATGTTGGAGCGCTCGCCGGCGTGCCGATCGCGCTGAAGGACAACCTTTGCCAGACCGGCGTGCCCACGACGGCCGGGTCGAGGATCCTCGAAGGCTGGCGCCCGCCCTACAACGCGACGGTGGTTGAACTCATCGAACAGTCCGGGGCCATCGTGATGGGCAAGACCAACATGGACGAGTTCGCCATGGGCTCGTCGACCGAGAACTCGGCCTTCGGCCCGACGAAGAACCCCCTCGATCCTTCTCGCGTGCCGGGAGGCTCGTCGGGCGGATCGGCTGCAGCCGTCGCGGCCGAGATGACCCCGATCTCGATCGGCTCGGACACTGGTGGCTCCATCCGCCAGCCGGCGGCCCTCTGTGGGATCGTCGGCGTGAAGCCAACCTACGGCCTGGTTTCTCGCTATGGGCTGATCGCCTTTGCGAGCTCGCTCGACCAGATCGGACCCTTCGCGAAGAACGTCACCGACGCGGCCCTGCTGCTCGAAGTGATCGCCGGCCACGACCCGCGCGACTCGACTTCGCTTCCTGAACCCGCGCCCTCGCTCGTCGCCCACGTCGAGGACGGCGTCAAGGGCCAGCGGATCGGCCTCGTGCGAGAGCTCTACGACGGCGCCGATCCCCATGTCGTGGCGTCGGTCCAGGCCGCCGCCGAGGCGTTGCGCGAGGCGGGCGCCGATAATCCAGGAGCTCTCGGTGCCCGAGTTTCGACTGGGCTTGAGCGCCTACTACCTCATCGGACCGGCCGAGGCGTCGAGCAACCTCGCGCGCTACGACGGCGTGCGCTACGGGCTGCGCGTCGGGGCTGACGACGTGACGGCAATGAACGAGGCGACGCGCACGGCGGGCTTTGGCGCCGAGGTGAAACGGCGCATCATGCTCGGCACCTATGCGCTCTCGGCCGGCTACTACGACGCCTACTACGGCCAGGCTCTGAAGGTCCGCACCCTGATGATCGACGCCTTCGCCAACGCCTACCAAAAGGTCGACCTGCTGCTCGGCGCCACGACGCCGTCGGTGGCCTTTAACTTCGGCTCGAAGACGAGCGACCCGATCGCCATGTACCTCTCGGACGTCTACACCATTCCGACCAACCTGGCCGGCGACGCCGCGATCTCGGTGCCCTTCGGCACGGGCGAGGCGGGACTGCCCGTCGGGGTGCAGCTGCTCGGTCCCGGGCGCAGCGAGGCCCGGCTCTTCGCCGCGGCGCGCGTCCTGGAAGTGGCGGGCGGCTCGTCATGACGATGCCCGAGGGCTGGGAGATGGTCGTCGGGCTCGAAGTCCACACCGAGTTAAAGACCACGACCAAGATGTTCTGCGGCTGCGCGAACGCCTTCGGGGCCGAGCCCAACACCAACGTCTGCCCGGTCTGCCTCGGTCTGCCCGGCTCGCTGCCCGTGCTCAATCGCCGGGCGGTCGACCTCGCGATGGCGATCGGCTTCGCGCTGCACAGCAAGGTGGGCTTCTCCACGTTTCACCGCAAGAACTACTTCTACCCGGACATGCCCAAGAACTTCCAGATCAGCCAGTACGACCTGCCGATCAACTCGGGGGGCTACCTCGACTTGCCCGACGGCACCCGCGTCTCGATCGAGCGCGCGCACCTAGAAGAGGACACCGGCAAGACGACCCACCTCGGCGGGAGCGGACGCATCCACGGCGCCGACCGCTCGTTGGTGGACTACAACCGCTCGGGCGTGCCGCTCGTGGAGATCGTCTCGGGGCCGGACATCCGAAGCTCGGCCCAGGCCCGGGCCTACGTCAGCGAGCTGCGGGGCATCTTGATCGCGTCCGGCGCCTCCGACGGACGCATGGAGGAGGGCTCGGTGCGCGTTGACGCCAACGTCTCGGTGCGCAGAGCGGGCGAGCCCTACGGGACGCGCTGTGAGATCAAGAACCTCAACTCGCTGCGCAGCCTCCAGCGAGCGATTGACTACGAGGCACTGCGCCAAGTCGAGCTGCTCGAATCGGGCCGCGCGGTACGCCAGGAGACGCGCCACTGGGATGAGGATTCGGGCGAGACCTCGACGATGCGCGTCAAGGAGGAGGCCGAGGACTACCGCTACTTCCGCGAACCCGACCTCGTGGACCTCGTCCCCGACGAGGCGTGGAAGGAAGGGGTGGCCGGCTCACTCGGCGCCCTGCCCGCGGAGCGTCGGGCCCGTCTAAGGTCGCGCCTAGCCGATCCGAGCTCGGCGCAGCTCGACGCGCTCGATGTGGTGATCGATCTCGGCTTCGATGACCTCGTGATCACCGCGATCAACGACAACATCGACGGAGCGCTGGCGCTCGCTCGCGCCGTGAACGAACTCGCCGCGGCCGAGAGCGTTGAGCTACTCACCCCGGAGGCGTTCGTCGAGACGCTTGCCATGGAACAGCGAGGTGAGCTCTCGGCGACCCAAGCGAAGACCGTCCTCGGTGAGCTCTTGGCGCACGGGGGCGACCCGCGAGCAATCGCAGCGGCGAAGGGCTTCGAGCAGTTGACCGCCGGCTCGCTTGCGGCGACCGTCGACTCGCTTATCGCCGAGCATCCCGACGAGTGGGCGCGCTACCGCGAGGGCGACGACAAGCTCGCGCAGTTCTTCATCGGACTCGTGATGAAGTCGACGAGCGGCCAGGCCGACGGCAAGGCGGTCGTCGCCGAGTTGCGGGCCCGCCGCTAGAGCGCGGTGCGGACCGGGAAGATTTAAGTTAAGCGGCACCATCGGAGGGCAGTGATGTCAGGACATTCGCGGTCGATAAATCAGGTCGCAAAGGAGTTGCGGCTCGCTTATGAGACGGCCGACATATCGATTCTTGGTGAATTGCTCGATGAGAAGGTCACGTGGGGAGCTCCGGGAGACCAGTCGCCTCCCTGCAAGAACCGGCAACAAGTCCTCACCTGGTACCAGCGGGGTATGGCATCAGGAGCGAGTGCAAACGTCACGGATGTGGACGTAATCGGCAATCAAATATTGGTCGGACTTGTCGTGCGGGGCACCCCAGGCGCGCGGAGCAAGGCGGCCACGCCGCGCGCTGGCAGGTATTTGAAGTAGGCGACGGCCACGTGGTTGACATCGTCGGGTTCGACGAGAAGAGCGAAGCCGTCGCTTGGTTGAGCCAAGCTTGACCGACGGCCAGCGCTCACTTGCGACCTGGACATGTGATTACGCAGGATTTGGCATCACCAAGATCGAGCGAAGAAGTCGTCAGGTTGATCCTTCGTCCTAGTGCGATCGGTTTGGGGTGAACCCTCGACCTAGCAAACGTCTCACTCGCGCTTCCTAGACTTCGCCTATGGTGAACCACCCAACTCCGCGAAGTTCCGATGTCACCCTCGGCAAGGGGCGCGCCCCGGCTCGCGCCATGCTGCGCGCGATGGGTCTCGGCGACGAGGACATGGTCAAGCCCCAGATCGGCGTCGCGTCGAGCTGGAACGAGGTCACGCCGTGCAACCTGCCGCTCGACCGGCTGGCCAAGCGCACGAAGGCGGCCGTGCGCGACGCCGGCGGCGTGCCCTTCGAATTCGTGACGATCGCCGTCTCGGACGGCATCTCCATGGGTCACGAGGGCATGCACGCCTCGCTGGTCTCACGCGAGATCATCGCCGACTCGGTCGAGGTCGTCATGCACGCCGAGCGCTTTGATGCGATGGTCACCCTCGCCGGCTGCGACAAGTCCCTGCCGGGCATGCTTATGGCGGCGGCCCGGCTCAACGTGCCCAGTGTCTTTCTCTATGGCGGCACGATCCTGCCCGGGCACCTGAACGGCGAGGCGCTCGACATCGTCTCAGTCTTTGAGGCTGTTGGTGCGAACGCCGTCGGTGCGATCAGCGACGAGCAGCTCAGTGCCATCGAGTGCGCGGCCTGCCCCGGCGAGGGCAGCTGCGCGGGGATGTTCACCGCGAACACGATGGCGAGCGTCGGCGAGGCCCTCGGGATGTCGCTGCTCGGCAGCGCCTCAGTTCCTTCGATCGACCCGCGGCGCGACCAGTTCGCCTACGACTCGGGCCTGGCGGTGCTGAACCTGCTGGACCGAGGGATCAACGCCCGCCAGATCATGACCAAGCCCGCCTTCGAGAACGCCATCGCGGTCGTGATGGCCCTCGGCGGCTCGACGAACGCGGTGTTGCACCTGCTCGCGATCGCCCACGAGGCGCGCGTCGAGCTGGAGCTCGACGACTTCAACCGCATCGCCAAGCGCGTACCGCACATCGCCGACACGAAACCCCACGGCAAGTACCACATGAGCGATCTCGACCGCATTGGCGGGTTGCCCGTCGTGCTGGCGCACCTGCTCGAGAACGACCGGCTGCACGGTGACGTGATGACGGTGAGCGGAGCAACGATGGCCGAGAACCTCGAGGCGCACCACGCTGGCTCTCCCGACGGCGACGTCGTGCACGACCTCGCCCACCCCATCCACGTGCAAGGCGGCATTGCCGTGCTGCGCGGGACGCTCGCGCCGAGGGGCGCGGTCGTCAAGGTCGCCGGAATGGACAGCCTGCATTTTCGAGGCCGCGCACGGGTCTTCGACGGCGAAGACCAGGCCATGGTCGCCATCATGGCCGACGAGATCGAGCCCGGCACCGTCGTTGTCATCCGCTACGAGGGGCCGCGTGGCGGTCCGGGGATGCGCGAGATGCTGGCCGTCACGGGCGCGATGAAGGGCGTCGGTCGCGGGGCCGACTGCGCGCTCGTCACTGACGGGCGCTTCAGCGGCGGCACGCACGGGTTCTGTGTCGCCCACGTCGCGCCCGAAGCTCTCGACGGGGGACCGATTGCGCTCGTTCGTGACGGCGATGAGATCGCCATCGACGTGGAAACACTCGCGATCGATCTGCTCGTCGACCCGACGGAGCTCGCGCGGCGCGAGAGCACACTCGGGCCTTTTACTCCCCGGTACGCCACGGGGGCGCTGGAGAAATTCGCCCGATTGGCGAAGGGGGCGGACCAGGGCGCCGTGACGACCGCCTAGGCGCTTGTGTAGAGCGCGCCGCGACGCGTAGACTGACGGCGTGGCGACGCGGAGCGAGATTCTGGTGGTGGTAGGCGCTAGGCGCCGGTAGCTACGCGTACACGTAAACCGGAGGCCTCCCAAAAAAGGGAGGCCTTTTTTGTTACTCGAACGACAAAGGAGCGGCGTGCAACTCACCGGAGCGCAGGCCCTGATTAAGAGCCTCGAGCGGGAGGGGGTCGACACGATCTTCGGCCTGCCCGGCGGAGCGATCCTGCCGGTCTACGACCCGATCCTCGACTCCTCGATCCGCCACATACTCGTGCGCCACGAGCAGGGCGCGGGTCACATGGCCGAGGGCTACGCGCTCGCGACGGGCCGGGCCGGCGTCGCCATGGTGACGAGCGGACCGGGCGCGACCAACATTGTGACGCCAATCGCCAATGCCCACATGGACTCGACGCCGCTCGTGGTCATCACCGGCCAGGTCGCGACCAAGTCGATCGGCTCGGACGCCTTCCAGGAGTGCGACATCACCGGCATCACGATGGGCATCACCAAGCACAACTTCCTCGTCCAGTCCGGCCACGAGATCCCGCGCGCCGTGGCGGCCGCCTTCTACCTCGCCACGACCGGCCGGCCCGGCCCGGTGCTGATCGACCTGCCAAAGGACGTCGCCCAGGCGAAGATGGAGTGGTGGTACCCCGAGTCCATTGACGAGCTGCGACCTGCCGGGCTACCGCCCCGAGGTCGAGATCGACGAGCGCGCCGTCGCGCGGGCGGTCCAGCTGATCGGTCTCTCGGAGCGCCCCGTTCTCTACGTCGGTGGCGGGACCTTGAAGTCGCGCGCGCACGCCGAGCTGCTCGCCTTCGCCGAGCGCACGAAGATCCCGGTCGTCACGACGCTGATGGCCCGCGGGGCCTTTCCCGACTCGCACGACCAGCACCTCGGCATGCCCGGCATGCACGGCATGTACAGCGCGGTCACGGCCCTGCAGAAGTCTGACCTCTTGATCGCTCTCGGGGCGCGCTTCGACGACCGTGTGACCGGGCAGATCTCAAGCTTCGCCGCGGGCGCCAAGATCATCCACGTCGACATCGACCGCGCCGAGTTCAATAAGGTGCGCCGCGCCGACGTCACGCTGCAGACCAACGTCGCGGTGGCGCTTCGGGCCCTCGACGACGCGGGCGCGACGCCAGTGCAACCTCGACGTGTGGTGGAAGGAGATCCGTACCTGGCAAGAGCGCTACCCGCTCATCTACGACGAACCGGCGAAGGAGGGCCCGCTGCGCCCCCAGCACGTGATCGAGGCCATCGCGAGATCGGCGGCCCCGGGCACTATCGTCTCGGCCGGGGTCGGCCAGCATCAGATGTGGGCTTCGCAGTACTGGGACTTTGAAGAGCCCGGCACCTGGGTCAACTCGGGCGGGGCGGGCACCATGGGCTTTGGCGTACCGGCCGCCATCGGGGCCAAGGTCGGCCGACCGGATCGCACGGTCTGGTGCATCGACGGCGACGGCTGCTTCCAGATGACCGCCCAGGAACTCGTCACCGCGAGCTCCGAGCGGATCCCGATCAAGGTTGCGATCCTGAACAACGCCTACCTCGGCATGGTGCGCCAGTGGCAAGAGATGTTCTACGAGGAGCGCTACAGCGAGGTCTACCTCTCGGCGGACCTGCCCGACTACGTGAAGTGGGCCGAGGCGATGGGCTGTGTGGGGTTACGCGCTCACAACGTGGCGGAGATGCACGACGTCATCGAGCGCGCGAACGAGATCAACGACGTGCCGGTGGTGATCGACTTTCGCACCGACTCCGAGGAGAAGGTCTTCCCAATGGTGGCGGCCGGGGCCAGCAACGACGACATCATTGTCCACCCACTGCTGCGCCCGGACGCGCCGTGAGCCCCGAGCCGTTCCTGGGCGACGCCGAGCACACGGCGGTGCGTCACCACATCCTGTCGGTGCTGGTGGAAAACAAGGCCGGCGTGCTCGCGCGCATCGCCGGACTCTTCGCGAGGCGGGGCTTTAACATCTACTCGCTGGCCGTCGCACCGGCCGAGGGCAACGCCCGGTTCTCTCGAGTCACCATCGTCGTCGACATGGAGTCCGCGCCTCTCGAGCAGATCGTCGGCCAGCTCGACAAGCTGGTGAACGTGGTGGCGATCAAGGACCTGGCGCCGAGCGACGCCCTGGAGCGCGAACTGCTCCTCGCGACGCTGAGCGTGACCGGGAAAAATCGCCGCGAGGTGCTCGAGGTCGTCGCCAACACGGGAGCCTCGATCGTCGACGTGAGCGCCGCCGTCGGTCACCGTGATGCTCGCGGGCACGCCGAGCTGCGTGCGACCGGCTCGAGAAGTCTCTCGAAAGTTTCGCCGACGTCGAACTCCAGCGGACCGGCCGCGTGGCGCTCCCTAGACTCGGACAGTCACAACCCGCCTGACGAGTTAGGAACCGCCATGGTCACGATGTACTACGAGAAGGACGCCAAGCCCGAGCTCTTGAAGCCGAAGAAGATAGCGATACTGGGCTACGGGTCGCAGGGGCACGCCCACGCGCTCAACCTGCGCGACAGCGGCTACGACGTGCGCGTCGGGCTGCGCCCGGAGTCCTCCTCGGTGCACAAGGCCGAGGAACAGGGCCTGCGGGTGCTCTCGATCGCCGACGCCTGCAGAGAGGCCGACGTGATCATGGTCCTCGTGCCCGACACCGAGCAGAAGCGCACCTACGAGGAGAGCATCGCGCCGCACCTGACGACGGGCAAGTGCCTGCTCTTCGCGCACGGCTTCAACATCCGCTTCAACCTCATTAATCCGCCCGAGGACGTCGACGTGGCAATGGTCGCGCCGAAAGGCCCTGGCCACCTGGTGCGCCGTACGTTCCTCGAGGGCGCCGGCGTGCCTTCGCTGATCGCCGTCTACCGCGACGCGACCGGCCACGCTCACGACCTGGCGCTCGCCTACGCCGACGGCATCGGCGCCACGCGCGCGGGCGTTCTCGAAACGACCTTCGCCGAGGAGACCGAGACTGACCTCTTCGGCGAGCAGGTGGTGCTCTGCGGAGGCCTGACCGCGCTCGTGCGCGCGGGCTACGAGACCCTGGTCGACGCCGGCTACCAGCCCGAGAGCGCGTACTTCGAGTGCCTGCACGAACTGAAGCTCATCGTGGACCTGATGTACGAAGAGGGAATCACCGGCATGCGCTTCAGCGTCTCGGACACCGCCGAGTACGGCGACCTGACTCGGGGCTCGCGCGTCATCAACGTCGCGGTGAGGGCCGAGATGAAGCAGATCCTCGCCGAGATCCAGGACGGCTCCTTCGCCGCCGAGTGGATCCTCGAGAACGAGATCGGCCGTCCGCGCTTCCGCGAGCTGCGCGACGCCGGCAAGCGCCACCCGATCGAGCAGATCGGCGGTGAAGCTGCGCGCGATGATGCCCTTTGTCTCGTCGGGCAAGGCAAAGGTGTCCGAGGTCTCCGGCGGCGACACCGACTAGAGGTTTCCCACCACGTAGTTGATGCAGGCGAGCAACGAGGCCACGTCCTCGGGATCGATGCTCGGGAACATCGCGATGCGCAGTTGATTGCGCCCGAGCTTGCGGTACGGATCAGTGTCGACGATCCCGTTGGCCCGGAGGATCCTCGCGACCTCGTTGGCGTCGACGTCGGCGCGGAAGTCGATCGTGCCCACGACGAGGCTGCGCTGGGCCGGGTTCTGCACGAAGGGCGTGGCGAAGTCGGACGCCTCGGCCCAGGAGTAGAGGATCTCGGCGGACTGGCGCGAGCGTCCGGCACTGAAGGCGAGGCCGCCACGATCGTTCATCCACTGGATCTGCGTCGCGAGCAGGTGGATCGTGGCGAGCGCCGGTGTGTTGTAGGTCTGGTTGAGCCGCGAGTTGTCGAGCGCGATCTTGAGGTCCAAGAACGCGGGCGTCCAACGTCCCGATGCGGCGAGCGCCTCGATACGTTCGATCGCGGCGGGCGAACAGAGCGCGAGCCAGAGGCCGCCGTCGGAGGCGAAGGACTTCTGCGGGGCGAAGTAGTAGCAGTCGAACTCGCGCGCGTCGACCATCAACCCGCCCGCGCCCGACGTCGCGTCCACCGCCACGAGGCCCGTCGCGCCAGCGGGTCGGCGAATCGCCATCATGACCCCGGTCGACGTCTCGTTGTGGGTGAGGGCGTAGAGGTCGACCGAATCGTCCGCCACCGGCAGCGGGTGGGTGCCGACCTCGCTCGCGATGATCGAGGGATCGCTGAGATGCGGCGCCGCCGTGGCCGCGGCGGCGAATTTCGAGGAGAACTCGCCAAAGCTGAGGTGCTGGGAGCGGCTCTCGATCAGTTGGAACGTGGCGGCGTCCCAGAAGCACGTAGTGCCGCCGTTGCCGAGCAGTACCTCGTAACCGTCGGGCAGGCTGAAGAGCGCGCGCAGTCCGTCGCGAACCTCGCCGACTTTGTCGCGGACCGTCGACTGACGGTGCGACGTGCCGAGGTACGTCGTGCCCGACGCGACGAGCGCGTCGAGTTGGGCTAGACGCACCTTTGACGGTCCGGATCCGAAGCGTCCGTCACGGGGCAAGAGGTCAGCGGGAATCGTGAAGGTCTGGAGGGAACTCATAGAATCATTCTTACGGGATTCGATAGGAGCCACGCAGTGACGAACCGAGTGAGTGACCTCCTAGCCGGTTTGTCGCCAAGTGCCACACTGGCCGTGGACGCCATGGCCAAGGCCCTGAAGGCGGCCGGCGAGCCAGTAATCGGATTCGGCGCGGGCGAGCCGGACTTTCCCACGCCGATCCACATCGTCGAGGCGGCCGCGAAGGCGTGCTACGACCCGGTGAACTTCAAGTACACGCCCACGGCGGGCCTCGTCGAGCTGCGCGAGGCGATCGTTGAGAAGACGCGTCGCGACAGTGGCCTCGAGTTTGGCTCCAACCAGGTGCTCGTCACCAATGGCGGCAAGAACGCCATCGCGACGGCCTTCAAGAGTGTGCTTAACCCCGGTGATGAGGTGCTGATCCCTGCGCCCTATTGGACGACGTACCCGGAGTCGGTCTATCTCACGGGGGCTAAGGCGGTGCCCGTGATGACGAGTCGCGAGCGCGGCTATCGCGTCACGGTCGACGAGCTCGAGCGAGCGCGGACCGAGAGGACGCGGCTCTTGGTCTTCGTCTCGCCGTCGAACCCGACCGGCGCGGTCGTTAGCCCCGAGGACGTCGCGGCCATTGGGCGCTGGGCCGCGGAGCACGACATCTGGGTCGTTTGCGATGAGATCTACGAGCATCTCGTCTACGGCGATGCGCGTTTCGTCTCGCTGCCCGTCGTGGCGCCAGAGCTACGCGATCGTTGGATCGTCGTCAGCGGCGTCGCCAAGACCTACGCCATGACCGGCTGGCGCGTGGGCTGGCTGATCGCGGCACCCGACGTCACCGAGGCCGCCGTCAACTACCAGAGCCAGACAATGTCGAACATCTCCAACATTTCCCAACGCGCCGCGGTCGCGGCGCTGACCGGCGACCTCGTCGCCGTCGGTGAGATGCGCAAGGCCTTCGACCGTCGCCGCAAAATCATGACGACGATGCTGAACGAGATCGATGGAGTGAACTGTCCGATGCCTGAAGGCGCCTTCTACTGCTTTCCCGACGTCAGCGGGCTCGTCGGTCGCACGCTCGGTGGGCGCGTTGCAAACAGTTCGAGTGAACTCGCTGACGTCCTGCTCGAGACGATCCAGATCGCGGTGGTCCCCGGCGAGGCGTTCGGCGCGCCGGGACATTTCCGGCTTAGTTACGCACTAGGCGACGACGATTTAGTCGAGGGCCTCGAGCGCTTCGCCGCCCTCGTCGCAAAGGGCTGAGACCACACACTGTTCCCTTAATCTGGAACCTACCGTCGAAAGGTTGTAAGTGGCCCGAGTACTCGTCACGGAGGAGATCGCCGAGTCCGGTCTCCAGAAGCTTCGCAGCGCCGGCCACGACGTCGACGTGCGCCTTGGGCTCTCGCCCGCCGATCTGATCCAGGCGGTGGCGGGTGCGCACGCCCTCATCATCCGCTCGGCAACCAAGGTCGACGCGACCACACTCGAAGCCGCGAGAGACCTCGTCGTCGTGGGCCGAGCCGGTATTGGCCTCGACAACGTCGACGTCGCTCGGGCAACTGAGCTCGGGGTGATGGTGGTCAACGCACCGGTCTCGAACATTCTCTCGGCCGCCGAGCAGACGATGGCCCTACTGCTCGCACAGGCGCGAAACATCCCTCAGGCTCACGCCGCGCTGAAGGACGGCAAGTGGGAGCGCAGCAAATGGGAGGGCGTCGAGCTGCACGGCAAGACGCTCGGCATCGTCGGGCTCGGCAAGATCGGGGCCCTCGTCGCCCAGCGCGCGCTCGCGTTCGGGATGCGCCTCATCGCCTATGACCCGTACATCTCCGACGAACGAGCGCGCCACATGGGCGTTGAGCTGGTGGACCTTGACCGGCTGCTGAAGGAGAGCGACTTCATCACGATTCACCTGCCCAAGAACAAGGACACCCTGAACCTGCTGAACGCCGAGGCGTTCAAGAAGACCAAGCCGAGCGTTCGGGTGATCAACGTCGCACGTGGAGGGCTCGTCAACGAAGCCGATCTCGCCGAGGCGATCCGCGAAGGCCACGTGCAAGGCGCGGCGCTCGACGTTTTCGAAACCGAGCCGACGACGGAGTCGCCGCTCTTCGACCTCGCTTCGGTCGTCGTCGTGCCGCATCTCGGTGCCTCGACCTTCGAGGCGCAGGACAAGGCTGGGGTCACCATCGCCGAGCAAGTGGAGCTCGCCCTCGACGGGGACTTCGTGCCCTACGCCGTGAACGTGGCGGCGGGAGAGGTCTCGAACTCGGTGAGCCCGTTCATGGGACTGGCCGAAGTGCTCGGCCGCTTCATCGGCGGATTGCTCGACGGCAAGCCGGCCGACCTCGAAGTGCTCTACCAGGGCGAGCTGGCCGGCGCGGGCACGAGGATCCTTACGCTGTGTGCGCTGAAGGGACTGCTCAGCGCGACGGGCCACGACGGCGTCTCCTTCGTCAACGCTCCCCAGCTCGCCGAGGAGCACGAGCTCACCTTCTCCGAGACGTCCTCGGTCGAGTCGGCCGAGTACGTGAACCTCATCACCGTGCGCTCGAACGGACACGAGGTCGCGGGCACGCTCATGACAATCGGCACGCGGGTCGAGACGCGCATCGTCAGCGTCGACGGCCACGCGGTCGAGATCCCGCCCACGGCGTCAATGCTCGTCGTGCACAACGACGACCGTCCGGGCATGATCGGCCGGGTCGGTACCGCCCTCGGCGAGGCCGACATCTCGATCGTGTCGATGGCGGTGGGGCCCGACCCCGACTCTCAGACCGCCCTGATGGTCCTATCGACCGCGGCGCCCACGCCGAACTCGGTGGTCGAGCTGCTGCGTGATACCGACGGCATCCAGGACATCCACTTGATCAGTCTGCGATCGGACCGCTAGGCATCAGGCTCACGAGGTCGACCCGTTCCATCACCTCGTCGGTCAGCAGCGGCACGACGTCGAGGGCTTCCATGTTCTCCTTGACTTGAGCGACATTGGAGGCGCCGGTAATGACCGTGGAGACGTTGGGGTTCTTCGTGCACCAGGCGAGCGAGAATTTGGCCAGTGAGACGCCGAGCTCGTCGGCGATCTTCTTAACCTCGGCGACCTTCTTGTTGGTCTGCTCATTGGTGAGGATGCCGCGCAACCACTCGTAGCCGGGCAGCGTCGCCCGCGAGCCATCGGGCACCCCGTTGAGGTACTTGCCCGTAAGGAGCCCCGAAGCCAGCGGTGACCAGATCGTGGTGCCGAGGCCGATGTCCTCGTAGAGGCGCTTGTACTCCTTCTCGACCTTGTCGCGCGTGAGGATGTTGTACTGGGGCTGCTCCATGACGGGCTTGTGCAGGTGGTGGCGCGCGGCGATGTCCCAGGCGGCGCGGATCTCGTCGGCGCTCCACTCCGAGGTGCCCCAGTACAGGGCCTGGCCGCGGCTGACCATCTCGCTCATCGCCCAGACCGTCTCTTCGATCGGGGTGTTCGGGTCGGCCCGGTGGCAGAAGACCAGATCCACGAAGTCGAGGCCCAGGCGCTCGAGCGAGCCCTCGATGGCCTGAGTGAGGTACTTGCGATTAAGGGTGTTGCGCATGTTGGGACCCGGGTGGATGCCCCAGAAGAGCTTGGTCGAGACGACGTAGTCGTAGCGCTTCCAGCCGAGCTCGCGAAAGGCGCCACCCATCACGCTCTCGGACGCGCCACCGGAGTAGGCCTCGGCGTTGTCATAGAAGTTCACGCCGGCGTCGTGCGCAGCCGCCAGGCACTCGGCAGCTTGATGGGCCGTCTCGATCTGATTAGCGTTGCCGAAGGTCACCCAACTGCCAAATGACAGGACGCTCACCTTCAGACCTGAACGGCCGAGTCGGCGGTATTCCATGGTTGCCATTGGTGCTCCTTGTTTGGATTACGAAACGACTGATTGGACTACGTCGAGGGGTTGCGCGGCACGCTCGGCCACTCCTCGAAGGAGATCGGCGAGTCGTTTGAGCGCATGATCGCCGTCACGATGCCGGCGACGATTGCGCCCACCATGAGCAGCACCGTAAGCTTGACGACCGTCTTCACTAGTCCCACGAGGGTTCACGTTAGTGCCCGCCGCCAAAGCGGCGTCGAGGGCCGGTGACAGCCACGCGGTAGGTTGAGCGCTGGTGTCGCGGTCGTCGCGCCCCAGAGGAGGCTTTTGTGGCCGAGCCGGATCTGGACTTCTCCATGAGGCGACTGGACGACGCGGACCTCTCCGGGTCCCGCTTTCACGCCGCCAATTTGCAGGGCACGCGCTTCACCGACGCCTGGATCTGCGACACCGAAATCTCCGGGGACTTGAAGAGTCTCACTGTAAACGGCGTTGACGTGGTGCCCCTGGTAGCGGCCGAGCTCGACCGGCGCTACCCCGAGCGGCAGCTGCTGGGCTCGGAGGATCCGGCCGGACTGTCTGAGGCCTGGGCTTGGGTCGAGACCCAGTGGGTGGCCACCCTTACCCGAGCGCGGAAGCTGCCCGAGCCCGCCTGGTACGAGAGCGTGGACGGCGAGTGGAGCTTCACCGAGACGTTGCGCCACCTCATCCATGCGACCGACTGCTGGCTCGGGCGCATGATTCGCGGCGAAGCGAACCCGTTCCACCGTTGGGGCATCGCGGGCTACCTGCGCGACCCTTCGAGCATCGGGCTCGACCCCTCGGCGGTCCCGTCGCTCGACGAGGTGCTCGTCGTGCGGGCCGCGCACCAGGCCATGGTGCGCGAGACGATCGCCGCAGTGACCCCTGAAGAGCTCCAGCGGATCTGTGACCCCCCGAAGGACGGGAACCACCCGCAGGGTCCCCACAGCGTGCGCCGGTGTCTGCACGTGATCTTGAACGAGGAGTGGGAGCACGGCCGCTACGCCAACCGCGACCTCGCAGTCCTCGAAAGCGCCGCGGGCTAGGGCCGCTCGTCACAGTGCGCTGATAGGGTCACGCGCGTCGGCGAGATCCGCCGTCAAGGAGGTGCGACATGGCCGAGGTAGTGCTGTTCCATCACGCGCAGGGCCTCACGCCGGGCGTCGAGCACTTCGCCCAGCGGCTGCGCGACGCGGGCCACGGCGTCGTCACGCCCGACCTTTTCGAGGGCCGCACGTTTGACACCGTCGAGGATGGCGTCGCGTACGCGCGGGAGATCGGCTTCGACACGGTGCTCGCCCGCGGTCTCGCGGCTGGCGAGGCCCGTCCCTCGGATTCGGTCTACGCCGGGTTCTCGCTCGGGGTCATGGTGGCCCAGCAACTGGCCCAGACCCGCCCGGGCGCTCGCGGTGCCCTGCTCTACCACGCCTGCCTGCCGCTGTCCGAGTTCGGACCGTGGCCCGAAGGCGTGCCGGTCGAGGTCCACGGGATGGACGCCGACCCCTTCTTCGCGGAGGAGGGCGACCTCGACGCGGCGCGCGAACTGGTCGAGAGCACCGAAGGGGCCGAGCTCTTCCTCTATCCAGGGAGCGAGCACCTCTTCGCCGACGACAGCCTCGCCTCGTACGACGAGGCTGCCGCAAGCCTGTTGCTCGAGCGAACGCTGGCCTTCCTCGCGCGCCTCGACTGACCTCGCTCGATAACGTCTCGCGGCGGCGATACAATCACCCGATGAGGTTTCGTTCGATCGACCTGCTGCTGTAACGGGGCGAGCCCGCGCTCGCCCTCGCCCCCGCGTTCGCGGGGGTTTTTTTGTACCCCTTTGAAACCAAGGAGAGGATGACATGGCCGAGCACCAGCAGCCGAGCCCTATGGCGTGGACCAAGTACCGCCCGACGGTGCCCGTCGACCTGCCGGACCGCACCTGGCCCAACCGGCGACTCACCAAAGCCCCACGCTGGTGCAGCGTCGACCTGCGCGACGGCAACCAGGCGCTGGTTGACCCAATGGACCTAGAGCGCAAGGGGGTCATGTTCAATCAACTGGTGGAGATGGGTTTTAAGGAGATCGAGGTGGGATTTCCCTCGGCCTCCCAGCCCGACTTCGACTTCGTGCGCCAGATCATCGAGGGGAACGAGATCCCCGAGGACGTGACGATCCAGGTCATCACCCAGTGCCGCGAGGACCTGATCCGGCGCACCTACGAATCGCTGAGGGGCGCCCGTCGGGCCATCGTCCACTTTTACAACTCGACCTCGACGCTGCAGCGCCGGGTGGTCTTTGGCCTGGACCGCACAGGGATCAAGCGCATCGCCACCGACGCCGCCGCGATGTGCCGCTCGCTTGAGCACACGTCGCCCGAGACGACGTTCCTCTATGAATACTCGCCCGAGAGCTTCACCGGGACCGAGCTCGACTACGCCCTCGAGATCTGCAACGACCTCATTGGGGTCATCGACCCGACGCCCGAGCGGCCGATGATCTTGAACCTCCCCTCGACGGTGGAGATGTACACGCCGAACCTCTACGCGGACGCGATCGAGTGGTTCCTGCGCCACGTGGAGCGGCGCGACTCGGTCGTCATCTCGCTGCACCCCCACAACGACCGCGGTACCGCGGTCGCGGCGGCCGAGCTCGGGCTGCTCGCCGGGGCCGACCGCGTCGAGGGCACGCTCTTTGGCGGCGGTGAGCGCACGGGCAACGTGGACGTCATCAACATCGCGCTCAACCTCTTCTCCCAGGGTGTCGACCCCGAGCTCGACGTCCGCGACGTCGACAAGGCCCGCCACGTCGCCGAGTACGCGAACCGTCTGCCGATCCACGTGCGCCACCCCTACGTCGGCGAACTCGTCTACACCGCGTTCTCCGGTTCGCACCAGGACGCCATCAAAAAGGGCATGGCGGCCATCGGCGACGTCTACGACGTCTGGGAGGTGCCGTACCTGCCGATCGACCCCAAGCACACCGGGCGCACCTACGAGGCCATCATCCGGGTGAACTCCCAGTCCGGCAAGGGAGGCGTGGCGTACCTCATGAACGTCGAACACGGACTCGACCTGCCGCGCGCGCTGCAGGTGGAGTTCTCCAAGCAGGTCCAAGAGTTGAGCGAAGCCAAAGGCACCGAGATCACCCCGGCCGAGATCTGGGACGTCTTTACGACGACGTACCAACCCGAGAATCCGCCGATCCAACTGCTCTCATCGGAGGTGACGGCCGACCAGCACTTGACGCGCATCGTCGCCCAGCTCATCGTCAACGGCCAGCACCTCACGGTTTCGGGCGATGGCAACGGCCCGATCGACGCGCTGATGACGGGCCTGGCTCGAGAGATTGGCGTCACCTTCAACGTGCGCGATTACCACGAACACGCGCTCACCGCGGGCGCCGAGGCTTCGGCTGTCGCCTACGTCGAGGCCGAGGACAACGACTCGACGTGGTGGGGCGTGGGGATCAGCTCGTCAATCCTCGACGCGTCACTCGAGGCCGTGATCTCGGCCGCCAATCGCCGACGATAGGAACAACCGCAGGGCTCCCGATCGATTCGTCGCGGGGCCTTCGCTCTGGGCTAACGGGCGTGGCCCTGGTTGTCGAAGACCTCGACAAGGCTGTTCGCCGTGCTCGTGGCTTCGTAGCGGGTGATGTCGTCCTCGTGGCGCAGGCTCAGCCCGATGTCGTCCCAGCCCTCGAGCAGGCGATCTCGAGTGAGGGGATCAAGCACGAACTCACGACGCCAGCCGGCGTCGGGCACCTCAATCACGAGCCGCTCCACATCGACGACGACGAGCCGCGACGGCTCGTCTTTCACGAGTCGCACAAGATCGTCAGTGTCGCTCGCCGAGAGCTGCACGGTCACGAGGCCCTGCTTGCTCGAGTTGTTGCGAAAGATGTCGCCGAAGGACGGGGCGACGATCGCCTGGAAGCCGTAGTCCATGAGGGCCCACACCGCGTGCTCGCGCGAGGAGCCTGTGCCAAAGCGCGGGCCGGAGAGGAGGATCGTCGCTCCCGCGTACACCGGTTGGTTCAGCACGAAGGCGGTGTCATCGCGCCATTCGCTGAAGAGTCCGCGTCCGAATCCCGTGCGCTCGACGCGCTTCAGCCAGTCCGAGGGAATGATCTGGTCGGTGTCGACGTCAGAGCGCTCGAGGGGGACGGCCCGGCCCTCGACGACGTGAACCGGCTTCACGCCTTCACCTCGTCAGGCGAGGCGAAGCGACCCATGATCGCGGTCGCTGCGGCGACGACGGGCGACACGAGGTGGGTCCGGCCGCCGCGACCCTGACGGCCCTCGAAGTTCCTATTGGACGTCGACGCGCAGCGCTGGCCGGGCGAGAGGATGTCGGGATTCATCCCGAGGCACATCGAGCATCCCGGCTCGCGCCATTCGAAGCCGGCCGCGAGGAACACCTGGTCGAGCCCTTCGCTCTCGGCCTGGGTCTTTACGCGGCGCGACCCTGGCACCACGAGCGCTCGCACGCCTGGTCGCACGTGCGCGCCGCGCGCGACGGCCGCCGCCGCGCGAAGGTCCTCGATACGCGAGTTGGTGCACGAGCCGATGAACACAACGTCCACCGGTATCGAGCGCAGCGGCGTACCCGGGGTGAGGTCCATGTAGGCGAGGGCGCGCCGAAGCGTCTCTTCCTGGTCGGCGTTGCCGGCCTCGTCTGGCGAGGGCACGACACCGTCGAGGGCCACGACCTGGGCGGGGTTCGTGCCCCAGGTGATGAAGGGGACGAACTCGTCGGCCCGCAGGGTGATCTCGCTGTCGAAGACCGCGTCATCGTCAGAGACGAGGGTGCGCCAGCGCCGCTCGGCCTCGTCGAACGCGGCGCCCTGCGGCACGCCCGGACGCCCGCGCAGGTAGTCAATCGTCGTGTCGTCGACCGCGATCAGGCCCGCCCGCGCGCCGGCTTCGATGCTCATGTTGCAGACGGTCATGCGGCCTTCCATCGAGAGGTTCCGGATCGCCTCACCGCGGTACTCGATCACGTAACCGGCGCCTCCTCCCGTGCCGAGCCGACCGATGATCGCGAGCACGATGTCCTTCGCCGTGACGCCAGCGGGGGGCGTGCCCTCGACGAGGACCGACATGGTCTTCGCCTGCTGCTGGGGCAGGGTCTGGGTGGCGAGCACATGCTCGACCTCGCTGGTGCCGATGCCAAAGGCCAGCGCGCCAAAGGCGCCGTGGGTCGAGGTGTGCGAATCGCCGCAGACGATCGTCATGCCCGGCTGGGTGACGCCGAGCTCGGGTCCGATGACGTGGACGATGCCCTGATTCTCGTGACCACGGGGAAAGACCGTGATGCCGAACTCGGCGCAGTTCTCGTTCAGCACCTCGAGTTGGCGGCGCGAGATGGGGTCGGCTACGGGGGTGGCGAGCGGATCGGTTGGCACGTTGTGGTCGGCCGTGGCGAGTGTGAGGTCAGGCCGGCGAACTCGCCGATCGTTCGAGTCGAAGTCCCTCGAACGCCTGAGGGCTCGTTACCTCGTGGACGAGGTGAAGATCCACGTAGAGCAGCGTGGGCTCGCCCCTGGGCGAGACGACGACGTGACTCGCCCAGATCTTTTCGTAGAGTGTCTGTCCCGCCACGACCTAGCGCTGCCCGATGATCTTTACTCGCAGCACACCCGACGGCGCCGCGTACTCGACGGTGTCGCCGACGGCCTTTCCGAGCAGCGCCTCGCCGAGCGGCGAGGTCGGCGAGGCCACCGGGACGCCTTCGGGCCGTTCTTCGATGGAGCCGATGAAGAACTCCTGGAAATCGTCCTCGTCGTCGCCCTCGTAGACGATCTGCGCGATGGAGGCGTGCTGGATCGTTCCCGCGTTCTCGTCGCGCTGAACGATCTCGTGGTTGCGGATCACTTGGTCGATCTGGCGGATGCGCGACTCCATCTTGCCCTGCTCGTCCTTGGCGGCGTGGTAGTCGCCGTTCTCCGAGAGGTCGCCGAGCAAGCGGGCCGACTCGATGGTGCGGGCGATCTCGGTGCGCCCGATCGTGGTGAGGTAGAGGTACTCGGCCTCGAGCTTCTCGAGGGTCTCTTGGGTGATCCGGTGGATCTCATCGGCCATGGGCAACCTAAACAGTTAGAGAGAATTGATTCTACCGTCGGGGTCTTTGAGTCCTTCACCGGCTTGCCTCATCGACCCGCGAGCGAGCAAACTGGAGAAAAGAAGGAGAGCCGATGATGAGCGATCGACGCAGCCACCGCGTGGCCGTCATCGGCGGAGACGGAATCGGACCCGAGGTCGTCGCCGCGGCCCTCGAAGTCGTGGCGGCAACGGGCGTCGAGCTCGCAGCGACGTCCTTTGACCTCGGGGCGGCGCGCTACCTGCGCGACGGCTTCGTGCTGGACGACGCCACGCTCGAGGAGCTGCGTGGCTTCGAGGCGATACTGCTCGGCGCGGTAGGGCCGGCGATCGGCGACACGCGCATCGCTGGGGGAGTCCTCGAGCGCGGCCTGCTGCTGAAGCTCCGCTTCGGGCTCGACCTCTACATCAACTATCGGCCGTTCCACGGGGTCAGTGGCTCGCTCGCCGAGGGGCTCGACTTCGCGATCGTGCGCGAAAACACCGAGGGGCCGTACGCGGGCGAGGGCGGAATACTGCGCTACGGCACGGCTCAGGAGGTCGCGACCCAGGGCTCGGTGAACACCCGCTTCGGCGTCGAGCGCTGCGTGCGCTACGCCTACGAGCGAGCGAGCGAGCTCGCGGACCAGCGCCTGACCCTCGTTCATAAGACGAACGTGCTGACTTTTGCGGGCGATCTCTGGCGGCGCGTCGCCATTGAGGTCGGTGTGTCGTTTCCCGAGGTCGCCCTGGACTACCAGCACGTCGACGCCGCCTGCATCCATCTTGTCGAGCACCCCGAGCGCTACGGGGTCATCGTCACCGACAACCTCTTCGGCGACATCCTCTCGGATCTCGCCGGCGCCGTAACGGGTGGCATCGGCTACGCGGCGAGCGCCAACCTGAACCCCGCGCGCACCGGGGCGTCGCTCTTCGAGCCGGTGCACGGGGCGGCCCACGACATCGCCGGGACCGGCCGGGCCAATCCGCTAGCCGCCGTCTCCTCGGCCGTCATGATGCTCGAGCACCTGGGCGAGATCGACGCCGCACATCGGGTCGCGGCCGCGGTGGCAGACTTTGATGGTGACGTCGCGGTGCTCGGCACCGCCGGGGTCACCGCGCAGCTGATAGAGAGGTTGTAGATGCCCATCACCCCCACCAAGCAGATCTGGATGGATGGGAAGTTCGTCGACTGGCAAGACGCCAAAGTGCACGTGCTCAGCCACACCCTGCACTACGGCACTGGCGCCTTCGAGGGCATCCGCGCCTACAAGACGAGCAACGGCGTGGCCATCTTCCGACTGAAGGAGCACATGGATCGGCTGCTGCGCAGCTGTCGGATCCTGATGATCGAAGTGCCCTACAGCCTTAATGAGCTCTGCGACGCGGCGAAGGAGGTCGTGCGCGTGAACGAGCTCTACGAGGGCTGCTATCTGCGGCCCCTCGTGTACCTCGGATATGGCGAGCTCGGGGTGAACCCGATTGGCGCGCCGGTCAACACGGCGATCGCCGCCTGGCCGTGGGGTCCGTACCTCGGCGACGACGCGGCGGAGAACGGCGCGCGCATGAAGATCTCCTCGTGGGCGCGACACCACCCGAACTCCATGCCCACGGGCGCGAAGTCCATCGGCGGCTACGTGAACGCGGCCCTCGCCAAAGTGGAGGCCGTGATGGCCGGCTACGACGAGGCGATCATGCTCGGCCCGGACGGCCGGGTGAGCGAGGGCACGGGGGAGAACCTCTTTCTCGTACGCGAGGGACGACTCGTCACGCCGCCGCCCTCGGAAGCTGGAGCGTTGCGCGGCATCACCCAGGCGAGCGTCGTAAAGATTGCCCGCGACCTCGGCTACGAGGTCGACTTCGAAGCGCTGCGCCGCGACGACATCTACCTGGCCGACGAGGCCTTCCTCACGGGCACCGCCGTTGAGGTCGTACCTCTCGCCTCGGTGGACGACCGGCCGGTCGGTGACGGTAAGCCTGGGCCGATCACGGGCGCGATAAAGACGACATATCACCAGACCGTGCGCGGCGAGCGTCCCCAGTACGAAGAGTGGCTAGCGAGGGTTGACCGCCCGAGCGAGAGGTAGCCTCGATCCGTGGCTCAGCCGACTTTTTCGCCGGTGCCCCTAACGGGCGAGGTTCGTCCCATGATGCCGACACCCACTGCCGGAGATTGGCCGGCCGAAGAAGGCCGGCCTCGAGCGCTCGCCGAAACGCCTTAGCGGCCTCGGGCGCGGGACGAACGCGCCGGGGGAGGGCTACGCCCTCACGATCGCCGAGCGCGAGTGCCAGAAGCTCGAATTTGCCCGGTCCGAGGACCGTCACGACGTCACCGCCGGAGTGGCGGCCGTTGCGGCCAAGCGCGCGAGTCTTATCGGGCGCGGTCCAACGCTCGGTGACGTGCGCGCGGCGATGGACCTGTTCGGGCTTCGCGCGACCTCGCCCGTGACCCGTGAAGCGACGAAACCCTTCAGCGGTCTCGCTCACAGCTACGCGGCGCGGCGTCGATTCGTCGACGCCGTCACCGCCGAGCAGCTGACAACTGGGCCCAACGCTGACGCGAAGCGCTGAGCTGACGAAGGATCTGCATGAGCTTTGACCTCACGGCGGAGCAGCGAAACTTCCGCGACGTGATGCACGACTTCGTGGACGCGCGCATCGCGCCCAACGCGGCGCGCTACGACCGCGACCAGAGTTATCCGAAGGAGAGCTTCGAGGCCTGCGTGGAGATGGAACTGCCCTCGCTCGGCGTCCCCGAGGCCTACGGCGGCGCCGGCGCGGACATGGTCACCCAGGCCATCATGATCGAAGAGTTATCCCGGGCCTGCGCCTCGACGGCGGTCACGATCCTGATCTCCAAGCTGGGCATGCTGCCCGTGATGAACTTCGCCTCCGAAGAGGTCAAGCGGGCCGTCTTGCCGCGCATCGCGACGGGCGAGATCCAGGCGAGCTACTGCCTCTCAGAGACCGACGCCGGATCGGACGTCGCGGCGATGCGCTGTCGGGCCGAGCGCGACGGCGACGACTACATCATCAACGGCTCGAAGTACTGGATCACCAACGCCGGCGTGTCCGAGACCTACACGGTCTTCGCCAAGACCGACCCCGACGCGCGCGGCCGGGGCATCAGCTGCTTCCTGGTCGAAAAGGGCCCGGGCGTCGAGTTTCCCAAGCACGAGGACAAGATGGGACTGCGCGGCTCGCCGACCGGTGAGGTTATCTTTCGCGACGTGCGCGTGCCCGCTTCGCGGCGCATCGGCGAGGAGGGAGAGGGATTCAAGATCGCCATGCACACGCTTGACCGCTCGCGCCCGACGATCGGCGCGCAGGCCGTCGGCATCGCCCAGGGTGCCATCGACTACGCCGCTGAGTACATGAAGGGCCGCAAGGCCTTTGGCGCACCGATCGCCGATCTCCAGGGACTCCGCTTCATGCTGGCCGACATGGCCATGCGCACCGAGGCGGCGCGCGCCCTCGTGTACCGGGCCTGCGCGACAATCGACGACGGTGACCCCGATGGCGCGCTCAGCTACCTCGGCGCCGCGGCCAAGGCCTTCGCCTCGGATGCCGCGATGAGCGTGACGACCGACGCCGTGCAGCTGCTCGGCGGCTACGGCTACACCAAGGAGTTCCCGGTCGAGCGCTTCATGCGCGACGCCAAGATCACCCAGATCTATGAGGGCACGAACCAGGTGCAGCGCATCGTGGTCGCAAGACACCTACTCCAGTAGGTCTTCTCTGCGAAAACTCGGCACATGAACGTCCGAGATTTCGATTTCGTCGCTAGCGGGTTCCTACAGAGCGACCGTGGGTACGTGGCCACAGTCCGCGACGCCGGCGACTGGAGCGCCGAGCGATCAATCTACGGCAATAGCCCCGAGGATGTTTAGCCGAGCGGCGCGACGCGCCGGCCACGAGGCCGCCACGAGGCCAAGGAGTGCCGCTATGAAGAGGAAGACGACCATGCTCGAGATGGGAACCACGATGTTGGTCAACCCCTGTTCCTTGAGTGAGTCCACCAGCGCGACTCCAAGTCCGGTGCCGACGATGATTCCGATTATGGCGCCAAAGATCGAGAGAATCACCGCCTCGGCGCGGATCATCGACTTGACTTGCCGGCGCCGCATACCGACGGCTCTCAGGAGTCCGATCTCGTGCGTGCGCTCGAACACGGACAGCATCAACGTGTTGACGATTCCGATGAGGGCGATGAGGATGGCGAGGGCGAGCAGCGCGTACACCAGACCCAACAGCTGGTTGACCGACGCCTGGTCCGACTTGATGAACTGCGCGCGGGTCTGAATCTTTACATTGGGGAAGTTCTGCAGGCCGGTCTTGAGAGCCGCCGTCATGGCGGGGCTCGCGCCCCCGACTGTGCGGAGCAACAGGACGACGGGCAGGGTGCTGGCGGCGAAGTGAGAGTGGAAGAACCCGTCGCCCACGACGTACGACCCGGCCAGCGCGTTGGGTTGGTAGATGGCGCCGATCGTCATCACGGTTCGGCCGGTCTCGGCAAATGTCACGCGGATCCGCGACCCGACCTTCAAATGGTTGTTGTTGGCCGTCGTGGTGTCAATGAGCAACTCACCCTTGGCGAGGGCCGTGGCCGCCGATCCGGCGACGGTGCGAAGACGAACGTTGTTCGAAAGGTCCTGTGGCGAGATTGCGATCACCGACGAGACGGAGGTCTGGAATACGAACTGTCCGCCGTAGATGCTCGAAGCGGCAGAGACCCCAGGGATCGCGGCGGCGGCCGCCCGAGTGGCGTTGCTGAAACCCAGCTGTGCGGCCGACGATGGCGAGATGATGTAGTCAGAGCGAACGGCGTTGTTGACGCTGCTCGAAGCGGATTTGGAAAAGGAGGCGCCGAAGACGGCCATCGTCGACACGAGCGCCAGGCCGACCATCAGCGCCGACGCGGTCTGGGCCGTCCGGCGCGGGCTCCGCATTGAATTTTCGCGCCCGAGGCGCCCGGAGACGCCTAGAGCCATCGCCAGGGGACGTCCGATCACCTGCGACATGGGCCGGGCAACGAGCGGCGCAATCATCCCCAGGCCGATGAAGATGGCGACCGCCCCGACGCCGACCACCGAGATGGCGTGTCGGGCCAGGCCCACGCCGAGCGTGACGACCCCGAGGACGCCCAGCGTGCCGCCCCCCACGATGCGCCGTCGCATCGAGTGACCGCCGCTGCCCTCGTAGCTCGCAAGGACCGCGACGGGTGGAATGCGAATCGCCCGTCTCGCGGGACCGATCGAGGATAGGACGGTGACACCGACGCCGACCAACAGCGCGACGACGACCGTGCGAATGGAGAAGACCAGGGACCCGCTGGGCAGCGAGATGCCAAACGCCTTCAGCAGGGCGGTCAGTCCCAGCGCGGTCAGTACGCCAAGTGCCAAGCCGACTACCGACGCGACGAGCCCCAGCAGGAACGCCTCCAGCAGGACCGATCGGAAGATCTGGCGCCGACTCGCGCCGACGATTCTCAATAGGGCTAGCTCGCGGGTTCTCTGACCGACGAGGATCGACAATGTATTGAAGATCGTGAACGCCCCGACGAACAGTGCGATGAACGCGAAGATGAGCAGGGCCGTCGAGAAGAATTGCAATCCTTGGTCGATCGAGCTGGCGGTTTCGTTGGCGACCGTTTGGCCCGTCACTACCTCGACTCCCTTGGGCAGGACTGCAGCCACCGCGCGCTGGACGGTGGCGACGTTCGCACCGGGCGCGACGATGACGTCGATCGTGTCGAGGCGTCCGACCTCGTCGAAGAGCTTCTGCGCCGTCGAGAGGTCGAAGCCGGCGATGGTCGCGCCGGCCAGGTTGTTCGCGGTGCCGAAGCGGATGATGCCCGAGATCGTGAACGTCTGTGGGGGACCGGCGAACAAGATCCGCACCCGATCGCCGACGTGGAAGCCGTACTTCGTGGCGGTCCCTTCGTCCATCGCGACCTGGGACGAAGTCCGGGGCGCCGTTCCGGCGATCAGCTGCATCGCTGAGAGTCGCAGGTCGCTCGGGAACGTCGCACCAATCGTGGGAGCCCCGGTCGTCGTGATGGCCTTGCCGTCCTTCGCGACGTACTGGGCGTCGCCACTCGCGCCGCCATCGGCGACCTGGACGCCGGGCACCTGACGGACCGCCGAGAGCACAGATACGGGGAAGGGGTTGCGCACGGTTTGGTCGTAGGCGCCGGTGAACGCCGCCGTTCCCCGCACCTCGAGGTCAACGTGCTCGTACACCTGGCTGAACAGGGTCGAGAACGTATTGTGCAGCGTGTCTGTCAACACCAATGTTCCCGACACGAACGTGACGCCCAAGACAATGGCCAGCCCGGTCAGCGCGAGACGGAGCTTGTGCGCCAATAGTCCTTGGATCGTGACCCGCCACATTTCAGTGATCCAGACTCTTCATTCGCTCGAGCACGGCGTCCGAGGTGGGTGAGAGCATCTCGCCGTCCACCTGGCCGTCCGCGAGAAACACCACCCGATCAGCGAAGGCCGCCCCGCGAGGATCGTGAGTGACCATGACAATCGTCTGATGGAACTCCGTGACTGACCTTCGCAGGAAGGCGAGCATCTCTGCCGAGGAGTTGGAGTCGAGGTTGCCAGTCGGCTCGTCGGCGAAGAGCAGCTCGGGGTGAGTTATGAGCGCACGGGCAAACGCGGTGCGCTGCTGTTGCCCGCCCGAGAGCTCCGAGGGCCGATGCGAGAGCCGGTCCGCAATCTTGAGCTCGTCCACCAGCAAGGTGAACCAGTCTTGGTCGACCTTGCCGCCCGCTAGGTCGACGGGGAGCTTGATGTTCTCCCCGGCGGTCAACGTGGGAACGAGGTTGAAGGACTGAAAGATGAAGCCGACGTGGTCACGACGAAGTTCCGTCAGCTGATTGTCGTTCATGGCCCCGACGTCCTGCTCCCCGATAAAGGTCTTTCCGGAGGTCGGAACGTCCAGACCTGCCATACAGTGCATCAAGGTCGACTTGCCTGATCCCGACGGGCCCATCACCGCGGTGAAGTGGCCGCGACCGAACTCGAGGTTGATGCTGTTCAGTGCGTGGACCTCGGCTTCGCCGGTGCCGTAGTTCTTGCAGAGATCAACGGCGCGCGCGGCGACGCCGTTGGAAGGGTCGTGAGCGACGACCGCGCTATCACTTGTCATTGTCGCACCTTGCTTTCAGATTGGAGGGGGAGTGAAGGGCCGCAAGAAGGGGAATGGAGCTACCAATCATGTCGGTCGGTGCAGGCAGGTCCGCCAGAACGTTTTCGCTGAAGGCGTGGCCCACAGCGGGCTCACTGAAGAAATTAACCGACTGTCTGCCTTCGGGCGCGCCAGTGCCTGCAGCGTAACTCGACTTGATTGCATAGTTACCGCGGGGAAGTCCTTCAAACGGAATGAGACTTGCAGTCACGTCTCGGACGCGAGGGCGAAGTTGCCAATCGCTCTCATATCGGCGGACGCGGCAAACGGTCTCGTTGGAATGTTGTAAGCCAATCCGGGGCCTGACGAGCTGCATTCAGTCGGTAGTTCAGAGGACCGTGCAGTCAGCACCATTTGCATGAAGGATTTGCGTCGCGACACCACCGTTTCATAATGGACCAGGTTTCGCGCGCTACGCCAGGACCAAAGTCCTTTCTCACGCCCCAGCGAAGAAATCCGTTCTTGAACTATTCCGTCGCAGATTGTGGACGATGGCTCTCAAACGTGAACCACCACTTCGAACTATTCATCCCTAATTCATCCCTGCGACTCTGGCGAAACCCCCTCAACCTGGTGGATCCAATGGACAATCGTCCGGACGACTACTCGCTGAGTGGACGAGTTGGACCAAATTGCCGGGCCACGAAGATCTACGAGGGCACGAACCAGGTGCAGTGGATCGTGGTGGCAAGGCAGCTACTTAAGTAACGGTGGAGTTCGCGATTCGGTTCGCCGAAGTTCCTGAGTCTCGACCTCATCCCCACTTCATCCCTACCACAGTGGCGCCACGTATGGCGTACCGGATGAATTCGTCAGAAAATTGAGCACGACGAACCGTCAACTGACGAGCTGCGTCAACGCTGCCGCCGGTGAGTGGCTCCAGGTTTCGTAGCCGCCATCGAGAATGCGCGCGCGAAAGCCGGAAGCATTGAGAAGCAGGGTTGCCGCGTGGGCTCGCGTTCCCACTTGGCAACAGACGATCAGATCGCTACCGGTGATTTCTGACATTCGCTCTCGCAGGTCGTCGATCGGTACGTTGACTGCGCCGGGCAAGGCTCCGGCTATGAACTCCTCGGCACTTCGCACATCGAGCGTCGTGAAGCCTTGGTGACGGAGTTGATCCACCTCGCTCCACTGGACACTGTCGACCAGGTGAGACAGCCGATTTTCCGCGACGTAACCCAACATATTGACGGCGTCCTTGGCAGAACCGAACTGCGGGGCGTAGGCCAGTTCCAGGTCGGCCAATTCAGGCGCGGTGAGCTTGGCGCGCATTGCCGTGGCGATGACGTCGATTCGCTTGTCGACGCCTTCGCTGCCAACAATCTGCGCACCAAGGATCGCGCCCGTGAACGGATCGACGAGAAGCTTCATCGCCATGGACTTGGCGCCGGGGTAGTAGTCCGCGTGCGAAAGAGGGTGGGTGTGGATCGCCAGGAATTCACGACCTTCGCGTGTCAATCGCTTCTCGTTCCAACCCGTAACCGCGGCGACGAGACCGAACACCTTGACGATGGAGGTGGCAATGGATGGCGCCACCCTTACCGGTCGACCGGTCAAATGGTCGGCCACGATACGACCCTGCCGGTTGGCTATGTTGGCGAGTGGGATCGGCCTCGGCGAACCATCGATGGCATCATGCTGCTCGACAACGTCGCCAATCGCGTAAATCGACGGATCACTCGTGCGGTTGAAGTCGTCGACCATCACGCCGCCCTGATTCCCGATTCTGAGGCCGGCGGCTTCGGCGAGCTGCGACTCCGGACGAACGCCGACGGCGGCGATGACGAGGTCCGCCGTCACCTCCTCGCCGCCGGACAGGCGCACGGACCGGCTTCCTACTTCGACAACCGTTTCGCCGAGATACAAAGTGACTCCGTGGGATCGCATCTCTACTGCGACAAGACCGGCCATCTCGGAGTCGAGCGGCGCGAGGAGCTGGGGAGTTGCCTCGACCACGGTGGTATGGATTCCTAGTCGGACTAGGTTCTCGGCAATTTCTACGCCGATAAAGCCGCCGCCGATGACGACGGCGCACTTGGGGTACCGGGCGAGCTCGTCCGCGATCACCGTCACGTCCTCCATGCTGCGCAACGTGTACGCGCGCTCGATCCCGGGAATCGGAGGAATGACGGGGGCCGCGCCGGGGCTGAGAATCAGCTTGTCGTACGAGATTACGTACTCGTCGCCGGTGGCCCAGTTTCTGACCTTGACGCTCTTGGCACGTGGGTCGATGGCCAGAGCCTCGTTGCGCACCCGCACGTCGATTCGGAATCGCGAATACAACGACTCTGGGGTCTGCAAGAGGAGGGAGTCCTTCTCTTCGATTACGCCACCGATGAAATAGGGGAGGCCGCAGTTGGCGTAGGACACGTGGTGACCTCGCTCCAAGACAACGATCTCGGCGTCGGACTCTAGTCGGCGGAGCCGCGTCGCCGTCGACATTCCTCCCGCAACACCGCCGATGATGACGACCTTCATCTCATCCCCTAGGCGAGGCTAAGGAAGAGTCGCTGCAGTGTCACCGCGATGTCTTCATGATCAATCCTCGGGTCCTCGATGCACTCCTTGAGGCTCTCCGAGATCATCTTGAATGCCGCGGTGTTAACGGCCTTGGCGACTGCTGCCAACTGAGTGACGATTTCTTCGCAGCTCCGACCCTCCTCCAGCATTCGAACTACGGCGCCCATTTGACCCTGCGCTCGCTTCAATCGCTTGGAAATCGCGTCCACCTGATGTGGGTCCTGGAGCACATGTGACTTCGCTCTAATCGCCATAGCAAACCCCTTGCACTGATTTGCGATTCAATCTATCATACCCCAAGGGGTATTAAGACGGAGTCGGACCCGTTCGACTTGCTGCGACATTCTCGCGTTCGCCGGTGCCGAAGCACGAATGGATTCGTCAGTAGCGACATGGCGTTGGCCAACGCACGGGAGGCGATGAGGCGGTACACGACGCCAACGTTCGCGCCCAAAATTAGGACGTTGTGCCCTACCGGACGCACTGCCCTTTATACCCATGGGGGCATATGCTGAAGGCGAATGGGTGCGCTTGATTGCCCGCATGAATGGCCGAGCGATTGGAGACCCAATGAAGCGAATTGTGATCCTCGGCGGTGGAACAGGCGGAACCCTCGCGGCGAATCGGTTGCGGAGAACCCTTCGTGCCGATCGAGCCTCGATAACGGTCGTAGATCAGAACGACCGGCACGTGTACCAACCGGGCTTGCTGTTCATCCCCTTCGGCAAGGAACGGGCTGATCGAATCACTCGCCCTCGCGGGCGCCAGCTGCACCGCGGAGTCGACTACCGAAGGGGCACCGTGGAATCCATCGAGCTTGCATCGAACACCGTGCACCTCGTTGACGGCAGTGAACTGGCGTATGACGTGTTGATCGTGGCCACTGGCGCGGTGCTGTCGTTGGAAGAGACCGCTGGGTTGACGGGACCCGGTTGGATGGAGAAAGTGTTCACCTTTTACACCCTCGAGGGTGCCACCGCCCTGGCGAAGGCGCTAGAGGCCTTTGAGGGCGGAAGAGTCGTCGTCAACGTCTTCGATATGCCGATCAAGTGCCCCGTGGCGCCGCTCGAGTTCTGCTTTCTCGCCGATTCGTACTTCAGGAAGCGCGGCATTCGTGATCGCGTTGAATTGACCTACGTCACCCCACTCGACGGCGCGTTCACGAAGCCGGTGTGCTCGAGGAAACTCGGCGGAATGCTTGGTGAACGAAATCTCAATCTCGTGACGGAATACAACACGGCCTCGGTCGACGGAGTCGAGGGTCGCCTGATTTCCTATGACGATCGAGAGATCCCCTTCGACCTGGCAGTCGTCGTACCTATTCACAGTGGCGCTCCGTTCGTGTTTCAATCGACAGGACTCGGCGACGAGCTGGGCTTCATACCGGCCGACGAGCGTACGCTCCAGTCCAAGGCGGCACCCAACGTGTTCGTCCTGGGCGACGCGGCCGCCCTGCCCACGTCAAAGGCCGGCTCGGTCACCCACTTCGAGGGCAAAGCGCTCGCTCGCAACGTCTGCCAATACCTGGAGGGAAAGTCGCTTGACGGATCCTTCGATGGACACGCGAACTGCTTCATCGAGTCCGGCGACGCCAAGGCCCTGCTCATCGACTTCAACTACGTGACCGAACCGCTCGAGGGACACTACCCGTCATCGATTGGACTGCCGCTCATGAAGGAGTCCCGGCTGAACCACATCGGCAAGTTGTTGTTCCAGTCGCTGTACTGGCACAGCCTCCTGCCGGGCCGGGACCTGCCAGGCGTCGGCAGTGACATGCCACGGGCGGGCAAACACTTTGAGTCAACCGCTGTGAAGGAGAGTGCAAAATGACGACTGAAACGCTGGCAGGCGTGGACGTTCAGGTCAACGACGAGGGATTCCTCGTCGACGCCGACCAATGGACCGAGGAAATGGCCGTGGAGCTCGCGCGCAAAGAGGGAATAGACCCGTTGACTGACCGGCACTGGCAGATCATTCACTTCATGCGCTCTGAGTACCTCGCCAAGGGCACTGGGCCGAGCGTTCGCGTCCTCGGCAAGACGTCCGGCGTCTCGATCAAAGAGCTCTACCAGCTCTTCCCCAAGGGACCCGCAAAGGTCGCGGCCAGGATCGCCGGCATTCCGAAGCCCAAGGGTTGCATCTAACAATAAATCAGAAGGAGGACGCCATGAAAGAGACAATTAACAAGGTGTCGATCATCATTTCCAAGGGCTCGCTCGAGGGAATCTACCCGGGGTTAATAATGGCCAATGGAGCGAGGGCCGAGGGTATCGAAGCCAATCTGTTCTTCACGTTCTTCGGCATGGAAGCCATTCTGAAGAAGCGCCAAAGCCACATCAAGGTGGCGACGGTGGGCAACCCCGGCATGCACATGGCGACCATGGTGGGAGGTCTTCCAGGAATGTCGGCGCTGGCCACTCACATGATGGAGCAGAAGATGGACAAGCTCGACATCCCGCCGATTCCTGAGTTCATCGAGATGATCGCCGACACCGGCTGCGGCATGTACGCGTGCATGGCGTCGGTCGAACTGTTCGGCCTTTCCAAGGACGACTTCATCGATCAGGTCGAAGAAGTGATCACCGTAGGCGACTTTTACGCCAAAGCGGCGGGTGGAGAGATCATCTTCACGTGATGCTCGAACGAATGTCATCAGCGAGGGCGCACGCGCCGCAATGGCGTTCTATCGGAGGGGCCCGCTAAGGGGCTAGATATTCCGGGCGAGGCGCCTGAGTTAGGAGACGGCGCCCCGTTCGATGAACATCCAGCGATGACCCTCCGGATCCTCGGCGCGATAGCGCTTCCCGTGCTCGGTCGACTCGACGTCGGTGAGAATGGTTGCGCTATGCGCCTTGGCCCTTTTGCAGTGCGCATCGACATCGTCGACCAGAACGAGCAGTCCGTCGATGAGATAAGGCACTTCCTGCCATCGGGCGGAGGCTTCACAGTGACGGCGGTGGAGTGCCGGTCCCTCGTAGTCGGTGCTCGGCGTCGCGAGCATGATGGTCCCGGAACCGACCCCGAGTTCGGCGTGTTCGAGCCTTCCGTCGTCGGTGACCATCCGAACGTGCTCGGCAAAGCCGAACGCGGCGGTGAGCCAATCGAGGGCCTCGACACCGTTGCGGTACGACATCATTGGTACGACATCATTTGACATGGGGGCAGTATGTCATATGGCAGCTTCGAGAATGGATCAACGGGAGCGGGAGTCAGGAAGGCTATCTATTTCGCCGGACGAGAAGCGAATGGCCGGGCGGTCCAGTGCAGTTGAAAGATTCGCGGGACCACGAAGAAAGCTCACCGCCTGGTCCCGGTCGACATTCGATCTAGGAATGAGTTCGTGACTCGCGTGCGACCCCCCAGAGTATTTGTCGCGTCCCTGCTCGCGGTGATCGGCGTAGTCGCATCGCCCGTCGCTGCGAAGCTGGCCTCAGGCGCGCCGACGCCGACCGTCGACGCCATCAATGCCGGGTACCTCGGCTCGCCACCGCCGACGAGTCCCGCCGTCGTTGGAGTCGCGGCGGTCGCCAAGGGATCCGGCTACTACGTGCTGCGCGCAACCGGCGAGGTCGACGCATTCGACGCGCCCAGTTTCGGCTCGCTCGCGGCGAGCGCGCTCACGCCGGGTTCGACGGCGACAGGCATCGCGCTCGACCCGGCGACCGGGGGCTACTGGGTGGTCTGCTCCAACGGCGTCGTCCAGGCGTTCAACGCGCCCTCGCTCGGCGAGACCCTCGTCCCGCCGGGCGGCTGGGGTCAGCACCCGGCCGCCGTCGCCATCGCGGCCCTGCCCGACGGATCGGGCTACTTCGTGCTGCGCGCCAACGGCGCGGTCTACGGCTATGGCGCAAGGACCCACGGCTCGCTCGCCGGTCACCTTCACTACGGACTGACAGCCCCGGTGGTCGCAGTCGCAATCGCCGTCGACCCATCGACCGGGGGCTACTGGATCGCCACGTCGACTGGTGCGGTCGACGGATTCGACGCGCCGAGCGAAGGCTCACCACTGGCCAGTGTCGAAGGGAACTACGACGGCGTGCCCGTCAGCGGTCTCGCGGCCGCGGCGAACGGTACCGGCTACTTCGTGCTGCGCGCCAGCGGCGAGGTCGAAACCTTCGGCGCTTCGTTCGCCGGCTCTTCCTCCGCGAAGGTTTCGCTGCCCGAGGGAGGCTTCGCGAGCGCGATTGCCCTCGACCCAGCGACGGGCGGCTACTACATCGGCGTCGACGACACACCCCTCGACGGCTACTTCAATCCGCTGCGGGCGGTCACTTCCCTTCTGCCTCAGGAGGTAGACCAGGGCGTCGACTACTGCGGCTCGGGTCCGGTCTACGCCCTCGGCAACGGGATCGTCGTCAACGTCTACGAGCCCCAGTGGCCCGGCGGGGTGTTCATCTCGTACCGGCTGTCCAACGGCCCCGCGAAGGGACTCTACGTTTACTTGGCCGAGAACGTCACGCCCGCCGTCAAGGTTGGCCAAACCGTTTCGCCGACGACGGTCATCGGGGTCATGCACGACGCGACGACGTGCATCGAGACCGGCTGGGCGGACCCGCCAAGGTCGCCCGAACGGGCCCAAGGCCACGTGGAGTACAACGGGAAGAACTCGACCGCCTTTGGACTGAACTTCAGCCTGTTGCTCGAGACCCTCGGCGCACGGCCGGGCCTCCCTCAGCCCTTCGGACCTCCGGGACCGCTTCCCGCATCTTGGCCGACGTGGTGACCTCACACGAACGGTGGCCGACCTTCGAGGACTGCGCCGGTTGACAGAATTGAACGCGCAGGATTCAAGGTGCGCACTGATGCGCCGCGGGTGGCTCCTCATCGGGTTTCGACCACCACCGAAGTTCTCCGAGCGCGGCCGGTGATGGTTGGTCGTGCGGATGGTGCCTTGATAATCAAGGGAAAATCGAACGGTTCAACGGGGGGAGTCGCCCCGCGAAGCGGTAACCGCAAAACCGTTAGATGAGTCGAGATATGCAGATAGCTCGGACCTGACAGAAAGTGCCGTCACGTTTCGGGGGCGGACAACGTCAATAGGGTGTGATCAAAATCGAACTGACCGTCGTTTACGCCGAGCGGCTTCGGCTGCCTGCCCTCGCCATCGGAATGCTCGGATCGAGCTCCGATGCCGACGACGTCCTTCAGGAAAGGAAGCGAGCCTTATGAAGACGATGACGTGCAATCAGTTGGGCGGCCCGTGCGATCACGCCCACCAAGGGATGAATGCTGACGAGGTCATCAAAGCGCAGGACCGACATCTCAAGGAGATGGCGGCGAACGGTGATAAGACGCATGATCGTGCTTTGAAGGAGATGAAGGACCGTTGGAAGAACCCGATCAAGGGCATGGGATGGTACAAGAGGGCCAAGAGTGACTTTGCTCACCTGCCCGAAGATTGATTACAGATTGACGTATCTCCAGCTGCCGAGTTTGGTTCGGCAGCACCCGGCGCATTCAATCTCCAACGAAATCGAGCGCGTGGTGGTAATTTTCGCGGAGTTTTCGTGACAAGTATGCCCGGCTCGAAAGTGCCAATGAGGACATGGCATGTGGGCGGCTTACCTCGGCGACCAGCGAAGTTTTCGCGGGTTACCACGTCGTGGGCGTCCCTCTGCGCTACCGTAACCCTGTGAGCGGCCCGCAAGTGCCCGGGGGGGCAGTGCACAAACTTCCAAATGACATGCGGAAGGCGCTGGCAACCAACCCGAAGGCACTCGAAGCTTGGAACGACATCACGACCCTGGCCCGAAACGAATTCATCTGCTGGGTCGAGGATGCCAAGCAGTTGAAGACCCGGGAACGTCGCATTCGCCGGACTCAAGAGGAGTTGGAGGACGGACAGCGTCGACCATGCTGCTGGCCGGGGTGCGATCATCGCGAGCGAACCGGTAGATAGCAACCGAGTTCGTCAAGTCTTACGAAACGACAACGTCTTGGAGGGCGCGTCTTGAAGGACCGCCCAAGAAAAGCCGCCGCATGCATCGGTTTTCCAATACGAAGTCGTTCTTACGCCCTAATCCCGGATGCGAGGTTGCGGGCTCGTCATGTCGGGTCTCCGACACCAGTCCAGTTCAGTTAGGTAGCCGTCGGTAACTGGTAGCAGATCCGGGCTTGGTGGACTACGCCTCGCGAAGCGCCTCCGCTGGTTGAACCCGCACGGCGAGGGCCGCCGGGATGATCGCGAGCGCCACGCCACCCACCACAATGACGGCGCAGACGATCGACACCAGACCGACTGGCACCACCGCGACGGGCACCGCTCCCAGGTGAGAGGCGAAGGTTCGCCACACTGCTCGACCGATCTCGAGGCCGACGGGCACCCCAATCACAAGGCCGATTGCTACCACCGTGATGGCCTGCCAACACACCGCGGACAGCACCTGCCGGCGAACGAAGCCGAGCACCTTTAACAGCGCGACCTGCCGTCGGCGCCGGGCCACGCTTACGAAGAGCACGTGCGCCATGGTGGCCGCTCCGAAGAGGGCGAGAGTAAGACCGAGCAGGAGCGGGAAGTCGATCGCTTGACCAAAATTGACCAGATTGATTGGCACCGTGAACTCGTTGACGTTCTGCGCGAACTGACGGTCAAATCGCGTCACAGTCGCTCTTCCAGACGGCCCGGGCGCGACACCCACCGCCAGGTTCCATGGCGAAATTTGGTTCGAGAGCTTGACGATGCACGCTTTTTGGTTCGGGCCCGCCGGACAGGCCACTACCTCAATTGCCCGGAACGGCAGCACGGCCCCCGACCCCATGCCACTGCTGTTGTACGAGGCAGGCAGTGTGACGACGCCGACCACCTTGAAGACGCGCGAAAGCGACTTGCCAGATCCTGTGATGAGCGTGACGCGGACCTTAGAGCCCAGGTGCAGTCTGGCTTGCGCGAGTGTCGACGATCCCAGGGCGATCTGAAGGTTGCCCACTGGGTAGTGCCCGTCGGCGAGGGAGAACACCATGGGTCCCTTGACGACCTGCTCAAGCACGCTCTGGACGGGGACCTTTCCCACCTCCACGAACTTGCCCGTGTAACTCCAGGTGATCCTCGTCACGGCCGGATCGCGCGCGAGCGTCGCCACCGCCGCATCACGTTGTGGAGTCGTCAGACTACCCAGGTCGAGCTGCCAGTTCTGTCCGTAAGTCGGGGCGTTTTAACCAGGTGCGTCAAGCTGGCTCCGAAGATTGTCGTGGCCACGAGGGCCGCTACGGCTATCACGGAGCCGACGAGAGCGGTCGTCACCGGGACGCTCGTTCGCCCGCGACCCCGGTCAAGGGCGTTGCGGACACCGACCACAACGCTGGGCGGCGCTCCGGACTTGGCGACGAGCGCGACAGGCGAGGTAGCTCGAGACGTCGGGCGGCCGCGCGTTGACCCTGCCGAGCCGATGGTGGCGGCGCGCCAGGAGGGGATGACGGCGAGAAGGAGCACGACGCCGACGACGACGAGCACACCCAACGCAAGTTCAGGCAGGTCAAAAACAAAACCGCGGGCCGGCTCGGCGATTCGCGCTTCGCCAACCGGCGTCAGAGGAGACACGCCAAATGCGACCACCGCCGCCCCAATCGCGCCCGCGAGCCCGATGGCGCCGGCGCGAACCATTCCTAATTGGAACAACTCGCGGGGGCGAAGGCCCAGGGCGGACAGAGTGGGGTACGTCTCTCGCTCGACAAGACTCTGGCGCGACAGAGCCTGGCCAACCAGGGCCAACCCCGCCAACGCCGCGAAGAGAGCGAACAGCCACCATCCAGTGGCCTGGGGCTGAATTGACTCAGCCACGGACGCCGTCGCCGTGTCGTCATCTAGGAAGTCCGCGAATCCGTGATTCTGGTGGTGATTGACGTAAACCTGAAAGGCGGGTACGTCCTGCACGCCGCGGCGAAGACGTACTTGCGTGTCGAGCACAGAGGCGACGTCTCGTCCTATACCGCTCTCGAACGCGTGACTCGTAACGATCGTGTAGAGCGCACTCCCCGAGGGGAAGTCCGTCTCGTTCGCCTCAATCCCGACGATCCGGAAAACTACGCGCAGCCCGGCTGGCGCGAGGTACCCAGTGACCTTCAGTTCTGCACTTCGCTGAGCGAGTGAGTAGAACGGCACCTCAACCGTCGAGCCGAGCTTCAGCCCAAACTGCTGCTGCATGGAGAATCCGATGAGGACGTCACGAGGCCCCGTCGGCAGACGGCCCGCGAGCAACTTGAATCTAGGCGCGGCGCCGCCAGAGGGCAGGCCCTCAACGTTCACGTCGCCGTAGGGAATGACTTCTCCACGAGTCTCCACGTTGCCGTTGAAGTAGTACCCGCTCTCAGACGCCGAGGTCACGTCAGCGGACCTGAGGTAACTACCGGGCAAGGGCGCGGACGAGTAGACGTCCGCGTCGTAACCATATTGGGAGGTGAAGTGCGCAAAGGCGGACGACGTCCGTTGAGCGCTTGATACACCGGCGAGCACGGTCCCCCCGACGAGGGTGACGAGCAGCGCCAGGGCCAGCCACGATGTCCGACGGCGCTTCAGTTCGGCCCGAAGGATCATACCGACTGAACCCATGGACCTCCCTTCAGATCACACTCAGTTTGCCCTCAATCAGTCGGCGGCCGAGATGGTGCTACCCACGCGATTCAACTCGTGTTACCACTTAGCCGTGCAGAAGATCAGCTTCCCAAGCTGCGTACGCCGGTTCGATTCCCGTCGCCCGCTCTCTGCGATCTGTCGCGACACCAGCCCAAATCGGCCCACCAGCCGCCAGTGCTTGGTAGCAGAACTGTCACGTCGGGTCTCCGACGTCAACCCACACGCTTGGTGTCACCATCCCTACTCCATCCCCACGAATCTCGCGAACTACCCTGGACCCAGTGGAGACCATGTACGAAAGTGTGGATAGCTTCCGCCTCAGCCGACGGTGTAGACGGTGCTACCCGAACACCCAGATCCACGATTTGACGAATCAGGTCGAGCGCATTGTCGACGCCGGACAACTGCGCAAGTAGTCCCGGTGGCTGATCCGATCGCCAACGCGAACTCAGTCGTACGCGCCGCTTTGTTACGAATCGATCCGCAAGCGACGACGCTGGCGGCCGTTGACAAACTTGACCTTCGGGCGCACGCCAAAGTCAGCGCCGTCGTCGGTGTGCCGCTTCGCCAATTGCAACAGCGTCGCGACGTACTGGCCTTCGCGACGACGGCGCCTCCGGCAGCTGTGAGGGCGTTGCTCGAACAGCTTGCGGCGCAACCGCTCGACAAGATCGTCGAACTGCTCGGCGAACACGCCGAAGAGTCCGACTTACGAGGAGCTCTCGGGTGCCGTCGACCAATTGCTTAGTGAAGGTTCGGTCGACGACGCAGTCGCCGTCCTCGCGTACGCCATAGGCGAGTCGTTTCCCGCGGCCGCCAACTGTCGACGACTACTCGAAGACAGACCGGACCTCGCGCTGCCCGCCCCCTCCCGGCGGTGGTGGGGCCAAGCGTCCTCGCCTCCCCGAGAGAAGTGAGTCCGGCGATCCGAGAGCAGCGCCGAGCGCGCCGCGGCGATGCAGCCGACGGACCCGCCACCGCCCACCCACCCGAACCCGCACGTTCGGTGCGAACAACTCCTCTCGACGCTCCCAGAGCTTCTCGCCCACCCTCGCCAGCTGTCCGTAGAACTCCCGAACGAGCGGCGACCGACTCGGCACCTCCACCTCTTCATCGATCTTGTCCTGCAGCCAGTCCAGACGTCGGCGGCCCCGCTCAAGCCCCTTCTCGGAGAGTTTCCCGGTTGGACTCAACGGCACCGGACGACCCGAACCCCAGCACCAGACGGATTCGCTCGAACCACGCCCACTTCGTCTCGAGGAGGGGGAAGTCCCGGACCAGGCGGCGCCGCGACTCCGGCGGCGCCTGAAGACGGGCCAGGATCCACTCCAGGGCGCGATACGGCGCCCCCTTCGCCCTCCGACCGGGTCGGCGGACCGGGCGGTCAACGCGTCTCGGACCTTCTCGCATCGACGGAGGAACTCGTGGGCCTCCCAGAAGAACGGGAACGTACAGACCGTGCGCGGCCTTCTCCCAGCCGAGGATCTCCTCGGTCCACGCGAGAGTCTGCCGAGCCTCCCGGCTCGCGCCGGACTCCGCCCGCAGTCGGCGGGCGAGTCGGCGCAGGCGGCCTTTCGCGCCGCTGCGGTCCACCTCCTGCTTGAACCGTCGATAGAGCTTCCCGGTGAGCGTCTCCCCGATCGCCCGCAGGACATGGAACTGACAGAGCAGGAGGTAGTTCCCGGGGAAGATCGCCCGGAACGAGTCCCGTAGGCCTTCGCGGTAGTCGGAGGATGCCGGAGAGGGGCGGGCCGAGGGCCCGCCGTAGCCGCGCAAGGTGCGGACCAACCTCCACCACGTCCTCCTTCCCGATGGGGGCGGCCGGCAGGGTCCACCCGGTCCCGCCGCTCGCATCATCGTCGGTGAGGACCAGGGTCATCCAGCCGGAGATCCCGGTCCCGTCGAGGACGAGGACGTAGC
>CAVVMM010000016.1:0-94115 GCA_963749355.1 uncultured Acidimicrobiaceae bacterium | reverse complement strand
CGAGGGCCCGCGCAATCTCCGCGACGATCGGCGCGGCGCCGGTGCCCGTGCCCCCGCCCTCGCCGGCGGTGATGAAGACCATGTCGGTGTCCTTCAGGGCCTCTTCGATCTCGGCCCGGTGGTCCTCGGCCGCCAGGCGTCCGATCTCGGGGTCGCTGCCCGCGCCCAGCCCTCGCGTCAGCGAGCGACCGATGTCGATCTTCAGGTCAGCCTCGGAAAGGAGCAGGGCCTGGGCGTCAGTGTTCGCGGCGATGAATTCGATGTTCTTCAAACCTTCGGTGATCATCCGGTTAACGGCGTTCGCACCACCGCCCCCCACGCCGATGACCTTGATCATGGCGTGGTAGTTGGTCTGACTGAGGCTCATGGGCTCCCCTTGGCTCTCTACTATTTTTACCGCCCTCGCCGGGGGCGACGTCGCGAACAGTCACTGAAGGCTAGTCAGTGCCTACATATTGGTCAAATGACCTGTTTCCTCTACGCCGTCGGCGGCGTCACCGCTAACTCGTCGGGCACCGTCACGTCCACCACGTCACCGGGCACGAGCGTGCTGTGCGCGATGACCGACGCAATGGCGACGAACTTGGCGCGCAGGTTGCTCGCGGGACCGAGCACGAAGGTGACGGGCGTCGTCATGCGCAGCGTCACCGAGCCCTGTGGGTCGTCGGTGATGACTGAGACCTGCGACGCGAACGCGCGCGGCAGCCGGCTCGCCACGTAGGCCGCACCGCGCCCGGCGCGTAGGAACGGCCAGGTCGACGACTTCGGGTGCAGATAGAGAAGCGTGGGCAGGTTCTCCCCGGGCGGCGCGGGCCCGAGGGCTTGTCCCGCCGCGTCGACGTACTCGAGCTGGTGGGTGGACGTGAAGGCGACCGCGACCGCAACGCTCTCGTGCACCTCGACCACCACCGAGTTGGGCCAGTGCTTGACGATCTTCACAGAGCCGATCCAGGCGAAGGGGGCCAGACGGCGTTCGACGGCCGCGTCGCTGAGCCCGATCATGGTGGGATGCTCGGCGAGACCCGACGCGGCGAGCACCGCCGCGACGCGCTCGTGTTCTAGACCAACGAACGTGACGTGCTGGACGCGAAAGTACGACTGGTGCAGCGTCCACTGCGCGCCAACGACTACGAGCGTCACGGCGAGCCCGAAGCCGACCAGCCACTTGGTCAGGCGTCGCACGCGGCGGCGCGGTTCGACAGTGGGGGAAGCTGTGCGTCGCGCGTCGGGTGGCGCTAGGGCGCGGGACTTCACGGCGTCGCCCCAAAGCCCACGAACCGGTGCTCACTCACGAGCGTGACGCCCGAGTGCGCGAGCACGCGCTCGCGCACGAGGTTGAGCAGCGCGTAGACGTCGCTCGCCCGCCCCCCCGCGTCGGCCAGGATGAAGTTCGCGTGCTTGTCGCTCACCCGGGCGGTGCCGAGGCGCAACCCCTTGCAGCCGGCCGCTTCGATCAGCCGGGCCGCGTGATCGTCGGGCGGGTTGCGAAAGACGCTGCCGCCGTTCGCACCGCCGGGCTGGTGCTCGCGCCGCCAGCGCACCACCTCGCGGATCCGCTCCTGCGCCTCGCCGGCGTCGCCGCGCGCGAGGTGCAGGCGAACGCTCAGGGCGAGGTCGCCCGGTTCGAGGGCGCTCGTGCGGTAGCCAAGACCCAGGCGGTCCTTGTCCCAGGTCGCGACCTCACCGGCGCGCCAAATGGTCGCTGTTTCAATGGAAGCGGCGAGGTCCGAGCCGTGACCGCCCGCGTTCATCGCGACGGCGCCGCCGAAGGTGCCCGGCACGCCGACCGCCCACTCGAAGCCGGTCACGCCTTCTTTCGCGAGGCGCCGGGCCGCGACGGGCAGGTCGTGCCCCCCACCGGCTTCGACGAGGACGCCCCGGCCGTCCTCGCGCCAGGTCATGGCGGCGAGCTCGCCCGAAAGGTGCAGCGCCAGGACGTCGCGCTCGCCGTCCTCGACGAGGAGGTTCGAGCCATTGCCGAAGGCGACGACGGGCAGCCCGGTAGCGAGCATCGCCGGACCCAGCTCCTCGAGGTCCACTAGCGAGGAGAGGGTCACGAAGAGTCGCGCAGTGCCCCCGACGCGGTAGGTGGTGCGCGCCCCGAGCGGCGCGTGCTCTTCGACCCGACCGCGGCCGAGGGCGACGAGCGCCGCCGTACTCACGCCACCCCGCCGGGCAGGCTGGCGATGACCGAGGCGACGTCACCCGCGCCGAGGAACAAGATGACGTCGCTCTCCTCGACGAGGCCCTCGAGGGCCGACGCTACGTCGCCGAGCTCGGCGACGTAGCGGGTGTCGAGCGAGGCCTCGTCGCGCAACGCGTCGGCGACAAGTTCCCCGGTCACGCCCGTCGGGTTGGCCTCGCCGGCCAAGTAGAGATCGGTCACCACCACGTGGCGCGCGCCACGAAAGGCCGGTGCGAACGACTCCGCAAGGGCCAGCGTGCGCGTGACGCGGTGGGGCTGGAAGACGACCGTCGCGCGCTCGTAGCCGGCGGCCCGGGTCGCGGCGAGCGTGGCCGCGATTTCGCCGGGCAGGTGGGCGTAGTCCTCGTAGACGTCCACGCCGCGCCAGGCGCCGCGGTACTGGTAGCGCCGCGGCGCGCCAACGAAATTGGACAGGCCGCGCGCGATGGCGTCGGGTGGAACGTCGATCCCCCGGGCCAGCACCGCCACGACCGCGGCGTTCGCGACGTTGTGCGCGCCCGTGACGCGCAGCGAAAGATCAAGCGCTTCGTCGGGTCCGCGCAGGCGAAACGACGAACGCCGTCGCTCGAGCTCGACGTCGCTCACGCGCCAGGGCGACGAGGCGGTCGCGCCGACGAAGGTCACGGGGCGCGACACAGATTCGCCAACGCGACGGGCGCCGGGGTCGTCGCCCCAGGCGACGACCGGCCCACTCGTGCGCGAAACCAGTTCGGCGAAGGCCCGCTCGAGCGATGCCAGGGTGCCGTAGTGATCGAGGTGGTCCGGCTCCACGTTGAGCAGTCCCAGTGCAAACGCCGACAGCTCGCTCATGGTGCCGTAGCTCTCGTCGATCTCGACGATCAGGTCGCCCGCACCCCAATGGCCGTTCGCGCCGACGCCGAGGACCGGCGCGCCGACCAGCCACCCGTCATCACGACCGGCGGCGAGCGACACCTGGACCATCATCGACGTGGCGGTCGTCTTGCCGTGGGTACCCGTTAGCCCGACGACGCGCTTTAGGCCGGCGAGCTCGGCCAACACGCTCGAGCGCGCCACCAGGGCTGCGCCCGCCGCGCGCGCGCTCGCCAGCTCGACGTTGTCGGGGCTCACTGCCGGGGACCACAGTACGACCTGCGCGCCGGCGACGTGCGCCGCGTCGTGGCCAACGAAGGTTGCGACCCGTCGCGCGCGAAGCTCCTCCATGATTGGTGCGTCCACGGCGTCGCTGCCACTGACCGTGGCGCCCATTTCGGCGAGCAGCATCGCCAGCCCGCTCATGCCCGCGCCGGCAACTCCCACGACGTGCACGCGCGTGCCCGCATCGATGCTCACCGGTCGCACCGCGCCTCGGCGACCACGCCGGCGATGGCCCGGGCGGCGTCGCGCCGCGCCAGCGTGCCCGCCGCCTCGGACATGACCGCGAGCGTCGAGGGCTCGAGGACCTCATCGAGCAGCGTCGCGAGCGCCGCACCGCTGCAGCGCGCGTCGGCCAGCACTCGCGCCCCGCCGACGCGGGCGACGGCCTCGGCGTTTCTCGTCTGATGATCTCCCGGCGCGCCAGGCAATGGCACGAGTATCGACGGGATCGACAGCGCCGTTAACTCGGCCACCGTGATCGCCCCGGCGCGACAGATGGCGGCGTCGCAGAGCGACCAGAGCTCGGCCATGTCCGCGAACGCCACGACCCGGTAGTCGAGTCCCGCGGTCGGCGGCGGCGACGCGAACGCCCCGTAGTCGCGCTGTCCCGTCACGTGCAGAATCGTGACGTCGGCGCGCGAGCGCCAGGACTCGGCGAGCTCGCGCACGGCGGTGTTCACGCGCAGCGAACCGAGCGATCCGGTCATGACGACCACGACCGTCCGCGCCGCATCGATCGGCGGGTGGCAAGCTCTTCGAGCCCTTTCGCGAGCGCTCGGCGAACGGTCAACTTCGTCGATCGCTGCGCGCAGCGGTGCCCCCGTCACCACGACGTTCTCCCCGGTCGTCGGAAAGGCACAGCATCGAGCCCTGGCGTAGCGGCCGACGAGACGGTGGGCAAACCCGGGCGTGGCGTCGAGTTCAACGAGCACGACGGGTCGGCGCCAACACATCGCGGCCGCGGACATCGCGAATGAGGCGTAACCGCCGACCGACACGACGACCGACGGCCGCCAGCGGCGAACGAGGACGAGCGCCGCCACGAGCGCCGCCACGAGGCCAAGCGCCGCCCCAACGTTGGCCAGGGCAGCGCTAGCGCTCCACGAACGGCGAATCCCCCGTCCCGGCAGCAGCGTGAGGCCGAACTCCGCGCCCCTGAGCAGTTGCGCCTCCTGGCCACGACGGCTGCCCACGTAGCGCAGCTCGCTCGCGGCAACTCCCTGGGCGCGCAAGGCCTCGGCGACCGCCTGCATGGGAAAGACATGGCCGCCGGTCCCGCCCCCGGTGATGACGACCGGGCCGGCCACTAGAACGCCCGGGGATGCGAGCGTCGCACGGGCGCCGCGCGAGCGCTCGAGCGCGGACCCGAGCCGATCGAGAGGTCGCCCGAGCGGCTCCGGTCGTTCGCGATGTTGTAGAGCAGCCCGACGGCCGCGAGCTCGGTGATGAGGGCGGTTCCCCCGTACGAGAAGAACGGCAGGGGCACGCCAGTGACGGCCCACCACCCGACCACCGAGGCCATATTTATGAGCGCCTCGACCGCGATCCACGCAGCGATCCCGACGGCGACGAGCCGGTACACCTGGTTCGAACAGCGCTGGGCGATGCGCACCGAGACGATCAGGAAGCCAATGAAGAGGGCGATCACGGCCAGCGCCCCAATGAGGCCGAGTTCCTCGCCGACGATGGTAAAGATGAAGTCAGTGTGCGGGTTGGGCAGCAGTCCCCACTTCTCGCGGCTGTGGCCGAGGCCGAGGCCCGTAAGTCCCCCGGCACCCAGGCCGATGCGTGATTGCAGCAGCTGGTAACCGCTGCCGAGCAAGTTGGAGTTGGGGTGCAGAAACGAGAAGAACCGCTTCGCCGAATACGGTTCGAGGCGCAGGTACGCCCCGACGGCGAGCGCGGTTGTGGCCACGACGGCCGTGACGAGCCGCGCCGAGAGCCCAGCCACGATGAGCATCGCGAGCACGATGATAACGACGACCGACGCGGTGCCGATGTCGGGCTCGAGAACGATGAGGCCGCAGCCGAGCCACACCGGCGCGGTCCACACGGCAAGCGGGGCCCAACGAATCAGTTCGAGGTGGTGTTGCTCGATGACCCACGCTACGAAGAGCACGCAACAGAGCTTGAACAGCTCCGAGGGCTGCAGGTCGATGAGGCGCAGGTCGAGCCAGCGCTTGCCGCCATTCGCCGAGACACCGGCGAGGCGCACCAGCGCGAGCAGCGCCAGGCCTCCGCCGACGAGCAGTGGGGCGGTGCGCACGAGCCGCGCGAGGCGTACGCGGGCCGCCACGTAGAGCGCGAAGAGTCCGAGACAGAGGTAGGCCAGGTCGTGGATCGTGATTGAAAAGGCGGTGCCGCCGTTGGCCGCTGACTGGCCCTCGCTGGCCGAGGCGACGAAGATCGTGCCGAAAGTCACGAGCGCCGACGTCACCAACAGCAGCGCTCGCCCGGCGTGATCGCCGCGCGGAAACGAGTGCAGCCAGCCCCGAGGACGCGGGCTCGCGAGATCCGGATGCAACTGCTCGCGCGTCGACACTTAGACCACCTTGGCGATCTTTAGGAAGTCGCCGTAGAAGATGCCGAGCCCGAGCATCGCCAGTAGTCCCGCGAGAATCCAGAACCGGATGAGCACCGTCGTCTCGGGCCAGCCCTTCAGCTCGAAGTGGTGCTGCAGGGGCGCCATGCGAAAGACCCGCCGACCAAAGAGGCGAAAGCTTACGACCTGGATGATGACCGACGCCGTCACCGCGACGAACAACCCGCCGATCACCGGCAGCAACAGGTCGAGGTTCATCAGCAGGCAGAGCGCGCCCAGTCCCGTGCCCACCGCGAGCGATCCGGTGTCGCCCATAATGATGCGAGCCGGGTGCGCGTTCCACCACAAGAAGCCCAGGCACGCCCCCACGAGCGCGACGGCAACCAGCCCGAGGTCGAGCGCGGCGTGCAGGCGGTAGATGTCGAAGTGGCGGAACTGCCAGTAGCCCATGATCGAGAGCACGCCGAAGCAGAACGTCGCCGAGCCCGCCGCCAGCCCGTCGAGTCCGTCGGTCAGGTTGACCGCGTTGGACGTGGCGACAATGACAAAGACCGCGAGGAAGAACCAGCCGGCGCCCGTGAGGTTCCAGCCCGGCAGGGACAACCGCGTGAAGGAGAGGTCGGCCGAGGTGTGCACCCAGCTCAGCGCGAGCACCGCGAAGACGCCGGCGATCACGAGCTCGCCGATCAGCTTGCCCCGCGAACTAAGCCCCAGGTTCCGCTCGTTGCGTATGGCGAGGTAGTCGTCGGCGAAGCCCAGCACGCCCGAGGCGATAATGACCAGGATCGCCAGCGCGCCCGCGCGGGTGAAGCCGATCGCCGTGCCAACGTGACCCATGAGGTAGCCCAGCACCGCCGCGAGCACGATGATCGCCCCGCCCATTGTGGGCGTGCCCGCCTTGTGAAGGTGCGTCGAGGGGCCGTCCTCGCGGATCGGCTGGCCGAGCGATCGGGCGCGCAGGAAGCGAATCCACAGCGGAGTGAGCAAGAGGGCGCAGAGGAACCCGACGCCGCCGGACTCCATCAAGCTCAACATGCACTCACCCCAGCAGCTCCTTCACTACCGCCCGGTCGTCGAAGGGAATCACGAGTTCGCCCACCGTCTGGGTCGTCTCGTGGCCCTTCCCGGCCACAACCACCACGTCGCCCGACTCGGCCCGCTCCAGGGCGAGGGCGATGGCCCGACGGCGATCGCTCTCTCGAACGATCGGCGCGTCGGGCGCAATACCCGACACCACCGCATCAATGATGGCATCTGGCGGCTCGGACCTCGGGTTATCCGAGGTCACGACGGTCAAGTCCGACATGGTCGAGGCGACACGGCCCATCTCGGACCGCTTCGTTCGGTCGCGGTCGCCGCCCGCGCCAAAGACCGTAATGAGGCGCCCGCCGTGCTGCAGTGCGCGCACGTCGGCGAGGATACGCTGGAGCCCCTCGGGGGTGTGCGCGTAGTCCACGATCACTGAGACGCCACGCCCGTACTGGACGTCAAAGCGCCCTGGCACCGAGTCCACCGCGGCCAGCGCCGCCGCGATCTCGGCATCATCGGCTCCCAAGGTGCCCATGACGGTCATCGCCGTCAGCGCATTGTCGACGTTGTAATCGCCGACGAGCGGCGAGTTGACGAGGTGCCCGCGCCAGAAGAACGTCGAACCGCGCAGCGAGGTGACAACCTCGAGCGCGTCGCCGCGCGAGACGCGCGTGACGGGCAGCGTCGTGAGCTCGGCCAGCCGCTCTCCGTACTCGTCGTCGGTCCAAATGACCGCGCGCTTGGCGTACTCGCTCGTAAAGAGTGAGGCCTTCGCCTGGAAGTACTTCTCCATCGTCGCGTGGTAGTCCAGGTGGTCGTGGCTCAAGTTGGTGAAGGCGGCCACACAGAAGCGCAAACCGTCGACTCGATGCTGGTCGAGGGCGTGGCTCGAAACCTCGAGTGCCACAAGCGACTGGCGCTTCGCGGGATCGAAGCTCGCCACGATTTCGGCGAGCGCGCGGTACAGCTCGGGTGAGGCGGGCGTCGTGCGCTCACCGGTCAACGTGCCCACGCTCGACGCATTCCAGGCCAGCGCGCGCGCCAGCGATGCCACGATGGCCGTCACGCTCGTCTTGCCGTTGGTGCCAGTGACGCCAACGAGGGTCACGCCGGCCTCGGGGTGGCCCACGATCGTCGCGCTTGCGTGCGCGAGCAGGGCCCGCAGTTGCGACGTCGGCACGACAATGACGGGCGCCTCGAGCTTGACCGACACGTCGGTGACAACGCAGCTGGCGCCATTCGCGACGGCGTCGCCCGCGAAGGCGACGCCGTGTCGACGCCCCGGCATCGCAAAGAAGAGCGTGCCCGGCCGGCACTCGCGCGAATCGATCTCGACCCTCGTGATTTCCACGCTGCTCGTCGCGACGCCGAGCGAGAGGTCGTCCAATATGTCGCCCAGCTGCATCACGTGACGTCCGAGGAGATGGTCGCCTTGGCCCCGGTGAGCGGCTTCTGCATGGTGCCGTTCGAGGGGATGCCGTAGTGGTGCAGCGCGTAGGACATCACTTCCTGGAAGACCGGCGCGGCGACAGCCCCGCCGTAAATGTCGTTGAGCGGCCGTTCGATCACCACGATCATCGACAGCACGGGGTCGTTGGCCGGCGCGAAGCCGACGAAGCTGGCGTTGTAGAAGTTGGTGAGCTGGTCCTTGCCCGGGAAGGGAATCGTCGCGGTGCCGGTCTTGCCGGCGACGCTGTAGCCCGGGATGATGGCGTTGGTTCCGGTGCCGTCGAGGACGACCTGTTCAAGCATCTTGACCATCGTCGAGTCCACGCCCGGGCTCAGCGCCTCGTGGTCCGCGCTCGGCGGCGTGGCCTTCACGGCGCCGTTGGCCTCGACGTAGCCGCGCACCAGTTTGGGTTCGACGAACACCCCGCCGTTGGCGATCGCGTTGTAGGCGTCCAGGACCTGAATCGCGGGCACCGCGTCGACCTGGCCGATGGGCAGCGATACCTGGTCGCTCGAGTACCAGTCGGCAGCGTTTACCAGCAGTCCCGACGTCTCGTCGGGAAAGTCGATGGCCGTCGTCTGGCCAAATCCGAGGTGCTGAACCTGGTCGAGGATTCCATTCTCACCGACGCGCCGGCCGATCTCGTAGGTACCGATGTTGGACGACTGGGCGAGAACCTCCGTGGCGGTGAGGTGCTCGATGGCGTGGTTCTCGGCGTCGTGGAAGTAGCGCCCGTCAACGACGACCGAGTTGGGCACGGAGAAGACGCTGCTCGGCGTGATGCGGTGGGCCTGCAGCGCCGCCGAGAAGGTGACGACCTTGAAGACCGAGCCCGGCTCGTAGGCCTGGGAGAACGGCAGGTTGTTGATCGTCTGCTCGATCCCGGGGTAGCCGACGCTCTTGCCCCAGGCCGGGATCGGACCCAGAGCCCCGGCCGTGGTCTTCGTGTTGACGAGCGAAGCGTCGGCGAGAATCTCGCCGGTTTTCACGTCCATGACGACGGCGAGGCCGCTCAGTCCGTCGTAGAGGTGCAGCTCACGAGCCAGGTCGCGCTCGGCGACGTACTGCAGCGAAGCGTCGAGGGTCAGCTCGAGGCCCTGGCCCGGCTTGGCCGCGCGGATCACCGTCGAGTCCGAGGCCGGCAGGTTTACCCCCGACGCCGACACGAACTCGCGAGTGATTCCCGTCTGTCCGGCCAGCGGTTCCTGGTACTCGTACTCGACACCGGTCGTGCCCGCTCCGGCACCGTTGACGTCACCGAGCACCGAGGTGGCGAGCGTACCGTCGGGGTACGTGCGCACCGACGAGTTCTCAACGACGACGCCCGGAAACACCAGCGAGGCCAGCCGGTGCCCGTCGGTCAGATTGAGCCGGTCGTTCAAGATGACGTAGCCGTTCTTCTCCGACAGCAGGGCGGTGAGCTTTTTCACCGGCACGTTCACGATCGGCGACATCGCTTCGGCCTCGGTTATTGGATGCGTGATCTGGAAGTCGTCGGCAATCACCAGCGACGTCGGGCGCGACACGGCGAGCGTCTCGCCGTATCGGTCGTAGATGCCTCCTCGCAGGGCCGTCGTGACAAAGTTCTCACGTACTTGCGCGACGGAGAGCTTCGCGTAGTGGGCGTGATTCGACCACCTGCAGGTAGAAGAGCCGGACGCCGAGGAGGCAGAAGGCCAGCGCCATCAGCAGGCAGAGCGCCACGAGCCGACGAGACCCGGGCGCTCTTCGTGGCGCCGCGACGCGGGGCGCGAGCGTGCGCCGGTGGGTCGCGGTCTCGAGGACGCTCACCGAATCGTCCTTGATGTTGCCGGTGCGTAACCCGAGAACTTCGGAAGTGGCAGGGGCGCATCAAGTGACGTAGACGGTACTTGCGTGATCGAATTTGGATCCACCAAGTGCAGAGCCCCGGCCCGAGTCGCGATCTGGCTCGGCGCGGACAAGTTCGTCAGCGAACCCACTTGAACGGCGTACGTCGACTGCTCTTGCAACAGTTGACTCTGCAGGGTGTGGATTTCGATCTGACGGTTGGCTTCGATCATCGAACCACCAAGAACGAGGGCGAGGGCAAGGACGACGATCACTGCGGACTTGCGCTGCGACGATGAGCTGCGCCAGCGGGTGGCAACCTCGCGGCGCGCCGGCGTGCGGTGCGTCGCCGGACGCGCCACCGTGCGCTCGCGCACCAGCGGCCGGCGTGTGTCGATCCGGCGCGGGAAACTGATGACGCTCACGGCGCCACCTTCCGAGCGGCCCGCAGGCGCGCCGAACGGGCCCGCGGATTGCGCGCGATCTCGCTCGCGCTTGCAAGTTGGGCGCTGGAGCGAAAGACCTTAACCCGCTTTATCGCGCCGCAGACGCAGCCCAGTTCGGGCGCGCAGCGACAACCGCCGCTCTGCTGCTCGGCCAAGAAGGACTTCACCGTGCGGTCCTCGCCAGAGTGGTACGAGATGATCGCCACGACGCCACCGACGCTCAGCGCCGCGAGCGAGGACGCCAGGCCCCGGCTCAGCTGTTCTTCCTCGCCGTTCACCGCGACCCGAAGCGCCTGAAAGACGCGAGTGGCTACGTGGCCGCGACGACGAGTCGCCTTCGGCACGGCCCGCTCAACGGCGGCCACGAGTTCGAAGGTCGTCGCTGGGCGACGTTCGACGACGGACCTTGCGATCGAGCCGGCAAAGCGTGTCTCGCCGTGCTCTCGCAGCAATCGCGCGAGCTCGTGCTGATCGACGCGCGAAAGCAGCGCCGCGGCCGTCTCGCCCTCCGTGGGATCCATGCGCATGTCGAGCGGCGCGTCCACGCGAAACGAAAATCCGCGCGCCGGTTCGTCGAGCTGGTGCGACGACACACCGAGGTCGATCAATACGCCCACGATGTCCTCGCCGTTCAGAAAGTCCGCATTCTCCTCGACGACCGCTGCGAGGTCGGCGAAGGTGGCTTTGACGACTCGCACGCGCGCGCCGTGGTGCCGCAGTCGCTCCGTCGCTGCGGTCCGCGCGTCGGGGTCACGGTCGACCCCGAGCACCCGCAGTTGCGGCGCCGCGCTCAGCAGCGCGTCGGCGTGACCACCGCCGCCCAACGTGGCGTCGACGACCACGCCAGTCGGCAGGCTGGCGAACAGCTCGACGATCTCGCTCGCGAGCACTGGTTCGTGAAAATTCTCCGGGGCCATCCGCAGCCTTTCAATCGCGACAACGGGCGAGAGGGCGGAGGAGGAATCCCGCCACGTTGCCGCGATTGCCAGGCTGCGCGTGGTCCGCGGCCGGCACTGCTGTACTCCCATCACTCGTCAAGGCCCTGTTTGAAGATCTCTTCGGCGGATTCGACCATCTCGGCGAACACGGCGGGGTTCCACAGTTCGACGTGGTCGATGGCGCCCACGATGAGTACGTCGCCGGATAACCGTCCATATTCGCGGATCGCACTCGGCAGCGCGAAGCGTCCCTGCTTGTCGAACTCAACCTCGCTCGTCAGGCTCGCCCAGAAGCGTGTCTGCTGTCGCCCGCTCGCTCCACCGGCGCGCCGGATCTGCACGTGCTCGTCCTGCTGACGATTGAACTCGCCGGGCGTCCAGAGCGCAACGCAGCCCTCGGTATTCGGGCTTAGCGCGCCACCGCGTTCGAACTCGGGACGGAACCTCGCGGGCAAAATGAGTCGTCCCTTGTCGTCCAGCGAGTGCTGAAACTGACCGACGAACCCCAGCATGCCTGTCCTCCCGTGGGTTCACCACCTGTCCCCACTTCGTGACACAATACACCACTCTTCCCCACTCCACTCCAAATGTTCGCACTTTTGCTCGTCAATTTGCTCGTCCGCGCCACCACGCTCGCGATCGACCGCGCGAGGCGATCACACGTTCGTCTCGAACTAGTCGGCGAATCGCCGGCGCCGCGGCTCCGCGCTCGAACTCACTTCGCGAAGCGTCTCAACGAGCGCCTCGGCGTCGCCGACGTCGAGCGATCCTAGGGCTTCGTCATCGAGCACGCTACGTAGCCCGTCGGGCACCTCTCGCAGGTACCCCAGGACATCGGTGGTCGGTTCCGCGCGCAGGACTGTCGAGACCAGAACACCTTGGCGCACCCGCCACTGGGTCAGGCCGACGGCCTTTTGGCCGTCGATAAAGACTTCTCCGGGACCACGCCCGGCGAAGCAGACGACCCGATGGGCCAGCGCACCTTCCAGGGGTCCGTCGTGCACCACGACTCGCGACGTGGTCCGCTCGCTCAGCGCACTGGCCCACCAGGCTCCAGCGCGGATCGAACTGACGCGCACGTCGGGCGACCAGCGCGGCTCGCCCGCGGGCAGCCACCAGTCGACCCACAGGTCGCTGGGCCGCAACAACACCAGCCCCCCTCCGCCGCGGCGCCGGCGCAGCGTAGTCGAGGCGAGCTTTGAAGGGTCGAGGACGTCGTCGGACTGGCTGGAGCCAAGGACCAGGACCGGGCGGGCGACCTGCGCCACAAACATCGTGGCTAGCTCAGTGGCTCGCAGTTCCTCGTAGTCGAAGAGGTCTTCGACGACACTCACGAGGCCCGGGGCAGGTACGGTGCCCAGAGCGGGTCAGGGTCGGGCACGTGGCGCCAGCGCCACCACGGGCCGTCGGGCACACGCGGCTGGAAGTGCATTCGCCAGCCCAGCTCAGTCACCAGCCGGTCGCCCTTTTGCATGTTGTGGCGTCGGCAGGCGGCCACAACGTTCGTCCACTCGTGGCGCCCGCCGCGCGATCGGGGTACGACGTGATCGATGGTGTCGGCGTGTTCTAGGCAGTACGCGCAGCGGTAGCTGTCGCGTAGCAACAACGAACGCCGGGTGAGCGGCGGCGTGCGGACCTTGTTGGGAAGCTTGACCATCTCGTGCAGTCGCACGATCGCGGGGATCTCCACGACGAGGCTCGCCGAGCGACAGACGAGCGGCTCGTCGGGCACGGCAATGGGCTCGGCACGCCCGGCCAGCATCAGCACCACCGCCCGCCGTTCCGATACCAGCTGGAGCGGCTCGAAGGTCGCGTTCAGCAAGAGCACGCGCGTCACGGCCGAACCCTTCGCCCGACAGGCTGTCGGGCGGACCACGCCGCGGCCTCGACGACGTCACTCGCGCTCAACGTACCCTCGGCCGACCCGGTCGCGGTCATAACCCGAAACGACCAGTAGGACTGGGCTGGCAGAGGAAGGAAGGGCGCGTGGCGCCACCACGCACGCGCGCGCAGTCGCCACCCGGCACGCAGAACGACGGGCGCGAGCCGCGGGTGTCGGCTCAGGTACCGAAGGAGGCCCTTCACGTCCACGCCGTTCACGTCGCGCCTCGCCAACCGACGAGAGCCGCGCCGAGCAGTGGACCGTCCGCGCCGAGCTGGGAGCGGCGGATCTCGACGTCGTGCGAGTATGACATCATCGCGACCGCCCGCGCCGATTTGTTGGCTTCAGCAAAGAACTCGTCGCCGAAGCCGAGGGCCACCGATCCGGCAACGAAACAGTGCCGAAAGTCCAGCACCGAAGCGAGCGTGCCGACCGCGCGTCCCACAAGCTCGCCGGCGCGAAGCCGCGTCGACTGATCGGCCTCTTGCGCCGGCCGGCCGGTACGCTCCTCGATCGCGCGGCCCGACGCTTCAGCCTCGAGGCAGCCGTGCGCGCCGCAGGCGCAGAGGGCACCGTTGGCGACGACGTTGAGATGTCCGACGTGACCGGCGTTGCCGGTCTCACCGTCGAGCAGTCGTCCGTTCAGCACGATCCCGCCGCCCACGCCCGTCGAGACCACCATGGAGAGGTACGACGACAGGCCGCGCGCGGCGCCGAAAGCACCCTCGGCGAGCGCGAGCGCTCGGGCGTCGCCGTCGACGAAGACCTCGCAGCCCGAGCGCGTCGCGCAGCGACTGGCGAAGCGGGAAGTTCCGCCACGCGGCAATGTTGAGCGGCGACACGCTCTCCCCGCCGCGGGTCATTGGACCGGCGCAGCCCACGCCGACTAACGCTGTGTCGTCACCTCGCACCGTACGTGCCAGTGCCACGAGCGCGTCAATGAGATCGCCCTCGTGTTGGGCTACGTCGAGCCGGGCCCGGCGCTCGATCGAGCCGCCGGGCAGCACCAGCGCGGCATCGACCTTGGTCGCTCCAACATCAAGGGCCAGACACGGAGACGCGCGTCGCGCGCCTCCGGCTCCGGTCATTCGCTTCGATGGCGATGACGCGACAACCAGTCGCGGAGCGAGCGGGTCCGAGGACCGTAGTTCGCTTGGGCGTCGTCGCCCTGGCCCGGACGAGTGATGTCCTGCCAGGACGCACGTCCCAAAAGACGGGCATTACGCACAACTACAACGGCGGAGACGAACATCAGCGCGACGCCCAAGAGCCCGAGCAATACGGACTGGGAGAAGCACAAAATCAAGACCACGAGCCCGGCGAGAAACCCGACGACTCCCCAACGCACGCGGCGTCCGCTGTGGGAGTAAATATTCGTTTCTCGAACGCTTTTGGCAAAACGGGGATCCTGCTTGGAGAGGGAATCTTCAAGCTCGGCCAGGATTCGCTGCTCGTGATCTGACAGAGGCATCACGACTCCTTCCGTTCCTCCTAACGGTACTTTACCTTTCTCCCCGTAACATTCGCACGTCGGACGCCGCAAAATCCATAACGAAACTGTCAAAGATTCCGGGGGGTACGTGACCCAGCCATTGATCCGCGTGGCGGCCGTCTGCACGGGCAACATCTGTCGCTCGCCGATGGCCGAGGTCGTCCTGCAACACCTCGTCGCCGACGACCCTTTACTTTGCGGACACGTGCTCGTCACGAGCGCCGGGACCGCTCGCTGGCACCTCGGCGGTGCCATGGACCCGCGCGCTCGCGCCGCGCTGGACCGCGCCGGGCTGTGGCGCGCCGGCTCACCCGCGGCCTACGCCGACGGCGCATACCTCGACCGTCAGGATCTCGTGGCCGTCATGACCCGCGAACACCGCGACGACGTGCGCGATCGCCTCGCCAACCCAACGACCGAGGTGGTGTTATGGCGCAACCTGCTTCAGCCGGGTCGCAACCTCGACCTCGCGGATCCCTACTACGGCGACCATGGCGACTTCGACGACTGCCTGGCGCTGCTCAGATCAGGGGGTCAGCGTTTGACATTGGCACTTCGTCGGCTATTGGGTGAATGCTCGCGCGAAGTCTGATCTCGGGCAGCGTCAGGCTGAGGATGACCGCCAACAGACCGAAGGGGGCGGCCCAGCGATAGACGATCTGGACGGAGGCGGCGATGGCGTGGAGCGCGATGTGCAACTGGTTCGGCGGAAGATGCTTCAGCAGCGTCGGCGTCCAGTCCGCCGACGGCACTCTTAGGATCCGCGAGCCGGCAGCGCCGAAGCCCTGCGCGAGCTCGCGGGGCAATTCGTTGGCGTAGAGCGCGCCGAAGACCGCGGTGCCAAAGCAGCCGCCCATGGATCGAAAGAAGTTTGCCCCGGCGGTCGCCGCGCCGACGTCACTGTGCGCGACGGCGTTCTGCACGGCGGTCACGAGTATTTGCATCACGAAGCCGATGCCCATGCCGAGCACCAGCATGTACAGCGCGATGACAACGCTCGACGTCGTCTCGGTGACGGTGCCGAGCAAGACCAGGCCGAGCGTCATCACGACGGCGCCCAAGATCGGGAAGGGACGGTACTTCCAGCCGTGTGAGACCAGCATCCCGGTAGCGATCGAAGTGAGGAATAGCCCGGCCATCATCGGCAACAGCCGCAGGCCCGACATCGTGGGCGAGACCCCTCGAACATCCTGGAAAAAGAGCGGCAGAAAGATCAGCGCGCCGTACATGGCGAAACCGACCACGAAGCCAATCGCCGACGCCGACGTGAACACCCGGTTTGCGAAGAGGTGCGGCGCGAGCACCGGCTCGCTCGATCGCCGCTCCACGAAGAAAAACACAACGGTGACGGCCACTCCCCCGACGAGCAGGATCATGGACGGCGCGCCGAACCACGCCAACGTCGTGCCGCCCAGCGAAGTGAAGAGAATCAGCGCCGACGCGCCAACGGTGAGCACCACGATGCCCGCGTAGTCGATCACGTGCTGAACGCGGTTCGTCGACGCCGGCAGCACGAACGACGTCACAATCAGCGCCACGATACCCAGGGGCAGGTTGACGTAGAAGATCCACCGCCAGGACCAGTACTCGACGATGAACCCGCCCAGCAACGGGCCGAGCACGGTCGCCGCACCGAAGGTGGCGCCGAAGAATCCCGCGTAGCGGCCCCGTTCGCGGGGTGAGACGACGTCAGCGATGATGGCTTGCGCGCCGACCAGGAGTCCGCCGCCACCCAGGCCCTGCACCGTTCGAAACACGATGAGCTCGACCATCGTGTGCGACAACCCGCAGAGCATGCTGCCCACCAAGAAGATGACGATCGCCGCCTGGAAGTAGATCTTCCTCCCGTAAAGGTCGCCCAGCTTGCCCCACAGCGGCGTGCTCACCGTGGTCGAGAGCAGATAGCCGACGACGACCCAACTGATATGGCTCGCGCCGTGAAGGTCGCCCACGATGGTGGGTAGCGCCGTTGCCACGATCGTGCTGTCTAACGCGGCGAGCAGCATGCCCAGCATCAGTGCGCCAAAGACAAAGTAGAGCTCGCGCTTGGTAATCGTGGGGATCTGGGGCGCGTCCATCATCCGTTTCTCGGCGGCGGCGGGCACCGCCCCGCGACCTCTCAACTTTAGCGGGGACCCCAAAATCGACCGTCGTGCCGTGAGCGTCTTATGTGCGCCCAGACGATGCCCCGGTCGCTCCGTCGACATTGACGTCGACGTGTGTAGGTTGATGCAGGACGATGAAGACCCGCCTCAGTGAACTACTCGGAGTCGAGTACCCGGTCATGCTGGCCGGCATGGGCGGTGTGTCCTACAGCGCGCTGGTGGCGGCTGTCTCGAATGCCGGTGGCTACGGGTGCCTCGGCGCCTCAACCATGTCGAGCGACCAACTCGTCCAGGAGATGGTCGCACACGCGCACCCTCACCGAGAAACCCTTCGGTGTCGACCTGCTCACCGCCATCCCCGACACGCTCATCTCGAACGTTGAACTGCTCATCGAGGGCGGCGCGAGCACCTTCGTCGCCGGACTCGGCGTGCCGTCACACGTCGTCGAGCTCTGCCACGATCACGGCGTGCTCGTGATCTCGATGTGCGGCAAGGTCGACCACGCCAAACGGGCCCTCGACGCCGGCTGCGACGTCGTGGTCGCCCAGGGCACCGAGGCCGGCGGCCACACGGGCACGGTGGCGACGATGCCGCTCGTGCCGCTCGTCGTCGACGCCGTAGGCGGCGCCATTCCGGTCGTCGCGGCCGGGGGCATCTTCGACGGTCGCGGCCTCGCCGCCGCGCTCGCCCTCGGCGCCGACGGCGTTTGGGTGGGAACGCGCTTCATCGCCACGCCCGAAGCGCGCGCGCTGCCGGGGTTTCGCGAGCGAATCATCGAAGCGCATGAAGACGGCACCGTCATCTCGCGAGCGTTCAGCGGCAAGACCATGCGGGTGATCAGAAACGAAACGACGGATCGATACGAGGCCGACCCCAGTCAGCTGAAACCATTTCCCGACCAGTTCTCCGTCGCCCAGAACGAGGGCACCTTCCATCTCGGCGGCGACGAAGCGACGGCGGGCGTCGACCCTCGGCGAGAGGGCTATCCGGCCGGTCAAGCCGTGGGGGCCGTCACCGGCGTCGTGCCCGCCGGCGAAATCGTGCATCGGATGGTCCGCGACGCCGACGCGATTCTCGCGCGGCTCGCGACGCTCTGAACTCACGCTCCTTCAACTGATCTCGTGACGCTCGGCTCGTGGAACCTTCGAAAGATCGGTGACGAGTTCGCTTGCAACCGACTCGACGCGACGCGACGCGACGAAGGCCTTTCCAGTGGAGTCTTATCGGATCAACGGCTGCGCTTACTAGATTCTCCCAAGGGCCAAAATGATAAGAGTCGAACATCTCACGAAGCGTTACGGGGACACGATCGCCGTCGATGACCTCGACTTCGAGGTGCACCCCGGTGTCGTGACCGGCTTTCTCGGCCCCAACGGATCGGGCAAGACCACAACGATGCGCGTGATTCTCGGTCTCGACCACCCCAACAAGGGCCGAGCGACGGTAAAGGGCAAGCCCTACGCCCAGATCCGCGACCCGCTCCACCAGGTCGGCGCACTACTCGACGCCAAGGCGGTCCACCCCGGGCGCACTGCCCGCAACCACCTTCGCGCGCTCGCCGCGTCGAACCGGATTCCGTTCTCACGCGTCGACGAGGTGCTCGACTTCGTCGGCATCGCCGCTGTCGCGAACAAGAAGGTCGGCGACTTCTCGCTCGGCATGAGCCAGCGTCTCGGGATCGCCGGAGCATTCCTTGGTGACCCTGAAGTCCTGCTCTTCGACGAGCCAGTGAACGGCCTGGACCCCGAGGGCATCCGCTGGATTCGGGACTTCTTCCGATCGCTCGCGAACGAGGGCCGAACTGTCTTCGTTTCTTCCCACCTCATGAGCGAGATGGCGTTGACGGCCGATCAGATCATCGTGATCGGCCGGGGCAAGTTCATCACGCAGGGCTCGGTCGACACACTCACCGCAACGGCCAAGGGCAGCGTCCGTGTTCGTGCCGCCGATCACGAGAAGCTGCGCGGCGCCCTGCAGGCTCGACAAGGGATCGTCGCCAACCTGAACGACGAGGCGCTGAGCGTCACCGAACTGACCGCCGAGCAGGTCGGCCAGATCGCTTTCGACGCGGGCATCGCCGTCTACGAATTGACACCCCAGCGAGCTTCGCTCGAGGACGTCTTCATGGACCTCACCGCCGACGCGGTCGAGTACGGCTCATCGGGAGTACGCCGTGAGGCGTGAGCTCTCCCTCTCCTCGATCGTGCGTTCCGAGTGGATCAAGTTCCGCACCGTTCGCTCGACCCTGGTCGGCGTGAGCATCACGTTCGTGCTGACCCTCGGCTTGGGCGCACTGGTGACCTCGCTCGTGCGCGCGCACTGGAACAGCACGAACCTCGCGAACCAACTGACCTTCGATCCCGTGGGAGCGAGCCTGGTCGGCGTGATCTTCGCGCAGTTCGCCGTCGGTGTGATCGGCTCGCTCTTCATTACGAGCGAGTACACCTCGGGCTCGATGCGCACCACCCTGACCAGCGTGCCCAGGCGCCTCGAGCTGGCCTTTGGCAAGTTGATCGTCCTCGCCGCTTCGATGTTCGCCATCGGCGAGGTTGCCGCTTTCGCCGCCTTCCTCATGGGACAGGCGATCTTCTCGGGCGTCGTGCCGACGGCTTCGCTTGCGACGGGCTCGGTGCTGCGTTCCGTCGTCCTCGCGGGAGTGTACCTGACGCTCCTCGCGGCTTTCGCTTACTCGCTGGGGCTGATCCTTCGCCAGAGCGCCGCTTGCATCAGCGTCTTCGTCTCCCTGCTGCTCGTCCTGCCCCTCATACTCGTCTTCCTTCCTCAGAGCTGGCAGAACGACGCCCGAAGGTACCTGCCGGCCGAGCTCGGCCGCGCGATGACCTCGACCACGACGCCACCGAACGACTTCGGGTGGGTGTCCGCGCTCATCATCCTCGCGGCATACGTCGTAGTGATTTTTGTCGTGGGCACGTCGATGTTCATCCGGCGCGACGCCTGAGCCCTCCAATCTCGTAGGGTGGCGCCGTGGAACTGCGCGACGCCCTCCGCACGACCGGCTCGATCCGTCGCTTCACCGATCAGCCTGTGGACGACCGGTTGCTCTATGCGATACTCGACGACGCCCGCTTCGCACCCTCGGGCGGGAATCGCCAGGCGTGGCGCGTGATCGTGGTGAAGGACGACGCACGCCGACGCGCCCTGGCGGCCGACTACCTCGACGCGTGGCACGACTACGTCGGTCACGTGCTCGCCGGCCTCGTACCATTCTCGCCGCTCGCCACCGACGAAGAGCGGCAACGGGCCGGGGCTCAGCGCGACGCGGCCATAGAGCTGTCCAGGCCAGACGGCTTTCCCGAGACACTGGCCAGCGTGCCGGTGATGCTGGTGGTCGTGGTCGATCTCACTGCGCTCGCCGCGACCGACCGCGACCTCGGTCGGTACCAGTTCGCCGGGGGCGCGTCCATCTACCCGTTCGTCTGGAGCATCCTGCTGGCAGCCCGAGAGCGCGGACTCGCAGGCGTGATGACCACGGTGGCAACGAGAAACGAGCCCCACCTTCGTGCGATCCTCGGTTTGGAAGAAAGCTTTGCGGTCGCGTGCGTCGTCGCCCTCGGCTTCCCCGAAGTCCGCCACACCAGGCTGAGCCGCCGTGCGGTCGAGGAGTTCAGTGCCGTGGACTACCTAGCGGGCGAGCCCTTCACCGGCTGAACGTGCCCCGAGCCGAAGATCGCTTCGCTGTCTTGGCCGAGCGAGCGTGGACCGCTTCGGATCGCCGGGCGTCGGCCGTCGATGCGCAGTGGCGAGCGCATCGCCCGGGTCTCGCCGTGGGGCGTCGTCATCGGGCCCACGAAATCCCCGCCGGCGATTTGGTCCTGCGCGAAGGCGCCCGCGACGTCCAAGAGCGGCGCGTGGGGTATGCCGGACTCACCCAGCCGCGCGAGCCAGTGGTCGGTTCGCTCGCGGGCAAAGGCGCGGTTCGAGCACGTTGCGTAGCTCCACACGGTTAGCCACGCGCGCGGCGTTCGTCGCCCATTCGGCACCGCCGCTCAGCTGAGTCTCGCCAAGGACCCCTACGAGTCGGGCGAACTGTGCGTCCGTTCCCACCGCGATGATCAGATAGCCGTCGGCGGTCGTCACCGGCCCGTAGGGGGCGATGCTCGGATGGTCGTTTCCGAGGCGCCCCGGATTGACGCCGCTCGACAGGTACCCCTGGGCCTGGTTGATGAGAGCGCTCATCGTTGACTCGAGGAGCGGCGCCTCGAAATGGCGCCCGGGAAGGCCCCGGGCGCGCGCGAACAAGCCCGTCACCAGCGCGACGGCGCCGTAGAGACCCGTGATCACGTCAGCGACCGGGGCGCCGACCTTGGTCGGGGGTGCCTCCGGCGCTCCGGTGATGCCCATGAGGCCCGAGCGCGCCTGGGCCAGGAGGTCGAAGGACGGCTCGTCGGCCAAGGGACCGTCCTCGGTCGCCGGAGCGATGCTCACCCAGACGCACTCGGGGTTGAGCGCGCGCAGACGATCGACGCCGAGCGTACGCGCCTGGCTGGGCAGAAAGTTCTCCACCACCGCGTCGGCGAGCTTCACGAGCTCGCCCACGCGAGCAAAGTCCTCAGGGTCGCGAAGGTCGGCCACGATGTTGCGGCGATGGCGATTCACCGCCAAGAAGTAGGTCGCGTCCCCGCCGAAGAAGGGCGGCCCGAGCGCGCGCACGGGGTCCCCGCCAGGACTCTCCACCTTGACGACGTCGGCGCCGAGGTCACCGGCGATCATCGCACAGAACGGACCCGCGAGTACGCGAGAGAGATCCAGTACGCGCACGCCCTCGAGTGGCAGCGCGGTGCCGACGTTGGTCGTGTCGAGGTCCCACGCCATCAGAGGACCTTGGAGAGGAAGCTGCGGAAGCGGTCAGACTTGGGGGCGTTGAGCACCTCGCGCGGATCACCCGACTCTTCGATGATCCCGGCGTCGAGGAAGTAGACGGTGTTGGCCACTTCGCGCGCAAAGCCCATCTCATGGGTCACCACGATCATCGTCATGCCCGATTGGGCCAGATCTTTCATGACGTCGAGCACCTCGCCGACGAGTTCGGGATCGAGCGCCGAGGTCGGCTCGTCGAAGAGCATCAGCTTCGGATCCATCGCCAGCGCTCGCGCGATCGCCACGCGCTGTTGCTGGCCGCCCGAGAGCTGCGCTCGGGTAGTTTCGTTCCTTGTTGTCGAGACCAACGCGCGCGAGGAGTTCGCGAGCTCGGACGCGCGCAGCCTCGGGATCGGTACCTTTCACTTTGGTTTGGCCGATGGTGATGTTGTCGAGCACGGTGAGGTGTTGGAACAGATTGAAGCGCTGAAAGACCATTCCGATCTGGGAGCGTTCCGCGCAGATCTCCTTGTCGTTTCGTTCGTAGAGTTTGCCACCTCGGGCCTCGTAGCCCACCAGATTGCCGTCGACGAGCAGCTCGCCCGCGTCGTGCTTCTCGAGGTGGTTGATGCAGCGCAGAAACGTGCTCTTGCCCGACCCCGAAGGGCCGACGAGGCAGGTGACCTCGCCGCGCACGACGGTAAGGTCCACCCCCTTCAGGACCTCGACGCCGCCGTAGGACTTGTGAACCCCGCGGGCTTCGACCATGGGAGTTGTCACGAGACGGCCTCGAGGACGCCGCGGCGCGTTCGGAACTTTGAGAGAATGCCGCGCAGGTCCCGGCGGAGTCGCTGGAGGGGCGTGGGGGGTGGCGTGCGCAGCGCCCCGCGAGCAAAATGTCGCTCAAGGTAGAACTGCCCGACCGACAAGACCGTCGTGACGATGAGGTACCAGAGGCTCGCCGTGATCAAGAGCGGCATCGTCTCGAAGTTGCTCGCTGAGATGTTCGTCGCGGCTCCGAGGAGCTCGATCACGGAGATGGCACTCGCCAGTGAACTCGTCTTGAGCATCGAAATGACCTCGTTGCCGGTCGGAGGAATTATGACCCTCATGGCCTGGGGCAGGATCACGAGTCTCAGCGTCTGCGATCGCGTCATGCCGAGCGACGTAGCGGCCTCGATCTGGCCCTCATCAACTGAAATCAGTCCGGAACGTGCGATCTCGGACATGTACGCCCCTTCGTTTAGCCCGAGGGCCACGAGGGCCGCGAACAAGGGAGTGAAGAGCGAGTTCGAGTTGATGTGGATGAAAGTGATGTGCGTGAAGGGCACGCCGAGCGAGAAGAACGGAAACAGCGCGGCAATGTTAAACCAGAAGAGCAGCTGCACGTAGACCGGAGTGCCGCGGAAGAACCAGGTGTAACTCCACGCCGTAGCCGACAGCAGACGATTCGACGAGAGCCGCATAATGGCGATACTGACTCCCAGAACAATGCCCACGATCATCGCGAGCACGGTTAGTTCGATGGTCAAGACCAGACCGTGGAGGATCTCGGTTGTCGTGAAGTAGTGGAAGACGATATTCCAGCTGAAGCGCCACACGTTCGCCTCGTGGCACTTTCGCACTCCACTGATCCGACGGCAGACGAGCACTCCGCTCGGCACCTTGGAGATCAGGGTGTGGAGGAGCATGGCCACGAGCACCGCTGCCACCGCCGCAGCGATCCACTGCCCGACGTGACGAACAGGGACGACTTTTACGTCGCCGTCACCGTCTGTAACCATGTTCGTGGGTTGTTCGGAGGTCTCTTAGGAGAGGGCTCCGTTGAGCACGATCTTGCTGATGGGAAGCGCGCCCGCCGTCACGCCCCACTTGGCCAGGATCGCGTGGTACGTGCCGTTCGCGATTAGCGTTTTCATCGCCGCCAGGATGGCCTTTGCCAGGCCGAGGCCCGCAGTGGTCTTGGGCGTGGCGATCCCGTACGGCGCGACTTCAATGGCGCTACCGACCAACTTGAACTTGCCACCCGCAAGCGAGACGATGTAGCCGGCGACCTGGCTGTCGACGAAGCCCATATTGGCTTGGCCGGAGAGCACCGCCGCGTTGGCCTCGGTCTGGGTGGCGAAAGTGCGCACCGTGAGCTTCTTGCTCGACGGGCACTTGGCGGCCTCGGAGTTGGCGTCGGACTGCTCGGTGGTTCCGGTCTCAACAGCGACCTTCAGTCCGCAGAGACTCGAGAGCCCCTTGAAGGTCACGGTCGAGGTGGAAAGCGCGTAGATGCCCTCGCCGGCTTGAAAGTAGTCGACGAAGTTGACCGACTTCTCCCGTGACTTCTCGTCCGTGAACGACGAATTACCGATCTGGTACTTGCCGGACTTGATGCCCGCAATGATGTCGTCAAAGGTGACGTTGTTTTCCTTGTACTTGACGCCGAGCGTGGTCGCGATCGCGCCCATCAAGTCGACGTCGAAGCCGACCATCGTCGTGCCGCTCATTGACTCGTCGGGGGGGTACGTGGCGTCGGTGGCGACCTGGAGGGTGGTGTGCTGGTAGGCCGACGGCACGAGCTTCGCGTCGGCGGCGTTGTACGTGCCCTTGACCGAGGCGGCGCCGGCGACGAGGCTCGACGCCATTACCAGCGAGCCGATGCCGGCCATGACGAGACCTTGACGAAATCGTGAAATCCGATGCATGAAATCTCCCGAGGGTTTCTGCTCCGCCGAGAACGGCGTCAGGTCTTCATTGATACCAGATATCAGCTTCGCGCGAGGCTCGCATCGGCGCACGCAGGAACGCCGTCGCGCAGTGCGAACGCCGCCTCGGGTCGACGTCGCACCACCAGAACGGCCGCGACGAGGGCCAGGCCAGCCGCGACCAAGCATCCCCGGTGAAGTCCTTCCATGAAGGCGCTGGTCACCTGCTGGTCAAGGTACGGTCGCAACGGCGCCGGCAGGTGCTCGACGGTCGCCTGGGCGGCGCGAGTGGAGTTGGCGGCCAGGCGCAGATCGGCCCTCGTCAGACCGCTCGCGAGGTACGGTCGCAGTGCCGCGCGAACCCCGGGACCGAAGAGCGACGAGAAGACCGAGCCGATGACGGCGACGCCGAGGGTGCCCGCAAGCTCGCGCACGGTTTCATTGACCGCCGCGCCGGCGCCGATCTGCTCGGGGGCGAGGGTGCTCATGAGCGACGCCGTCGAGGGAGCGTTCACGAGCGAGAAACCCAACGCCAACAGCACCATCAGCCCCACGACCGGTCCGAAGTAGGACGCGTTCGCCGCCACGACGTCACCCCAGGCCAGCGCGAGGGCGATCACCCCCAGACCGATCGAAACGACGTAGCGCGGGCCAAACCTGAGTGCCGCGACCGCGCCGAGCGGCGTCGTCACCATCACGACGGCAGCGAAGGGCAGCGTGTGTACGCCGGCCGACAGGGGCGAGTAGCCCCGGATCAGCTGGAAATACTGCGTGATGAGAAAGATGAAGCCGAACAGGCAGAAGTAGTTGATCGCGATGGCGCCCGCCCCGGCGGTGAACGTGCGATTGGCAAAGACCCGCACGTCGAGCAGGGGTCCGCTGCGCCGGCGCTCGTAGAGAACGAACCCACCCAGCAAGAGCGCCGCGAGCGCGAGCATCGAGACGGTCGCCCCACTACGCCACCCCCAGGAGGGGCCCTGGATGATGGCGAGGGTCAGAGTGGTCACGCCCAGGGTGCCCTGCACGAGCCCCCCGAGATCGAAGCGGCGCCGAAGGGGACTGCGTGACTCGGGCACAACGTAGGCCGAAGCCACCACGGCGAGGAGCACGAGCGGCGCGTTGATCAAGAAGATCGATCCGTACCAGAAGTGCACGAGCAGCGATCCCCCTACGACGGGGCCGACGGCGATCGCCACGCCGCTCGCCGCGCCCCAGACTCCGAAGGCCTTCGCGCGTTCGGCGAGGTCGTCGAAGGCGACGGTCAGCGTCGAGAGCGTGGCTGGGAAGATGAAGGCCGCCGACGCGCCCATGAGCGTGCGCGCGACGAGCAACGTTGACACGCTGTGGGAGAACGCGGCCATGATCGAGAACGTGCCGAAGGCGCCGAGGGCCCACTGCATCACCCGCTTGCGCCCGAAGCGGTCCGAAAGCCCTCCCCCCGCGAGGAGCAGCCCGGCAAAGGGCAGCGAGTAAGCGTCGACGATCCACTGCAGCGACGAATTCGAGGCGCCCAGATCCCTCGAGAAAACCGGCAGGGCGACATTCACGATGGTGTTGTCGATCACCACGATGAGAACGACGACGCAGAGCACGCCAAGGGTCCACCACCGTCGATCGTGTACGGATGCGGACACTGGCTCCTCCTATAGAACGTTGTTCCACTAGAGTAGAACAATGTTCTATACTTGTCAAGTGATGGTCAAGCCAGCTCGAACTCCCTCGAACTCAATCGCGCCCGAAGTGCTGCGCGCAGCCCTCGAGATACTCGACGACGAGGGCCCTGACGGCTTCACGGTGCGTGCCATCGCCCAAGAGGCCGGTGTCGCGCCGATGGCGATCTATAACCACTTCGACGGGCTGAACGGCGTCGTTGAGGCCCTCTGGAACGAAGGATTCGACCTACTGCGCCGTGCCATCACCTTCGACACCGGTGCGCCGGGCGACGATCTCACGAGCGCCGCACTTGGCTACCGGGCCTTCGCGCTGTCGAACCGCGGGCTCTACACCCTCATGTTCATGCACCGCTTCCGCAACTTCCAGCCATCGCCGGCCGCCGCCCGGATGGCCGCTCAGGCCTTCGGGGAGATCGTGCTCATTGTCGAGCGCGCTCAGGGGGCCGGGATCTTCGCTGGCGCGCGCGCCCGCGACGCCGCCCAGGTCGTGTGGGCGGCCTGTCACGGCTACGTCGCTCTCGAACTGCTCGGCATCAACTTCGCCGCGGATCCTGACGAGACGTATGCGCTGCTGCTGGCGACCTTACGAGACGGCTTCAACTAGCGGCGTGGGCCCGATCGCGCTTGGCCACCGCCCGATCCGCCCGGGCGAGAGCAGCATGTCGGTGAGGTCGTGGCGCAGATGGGTCTGGCGCCACACGAGCTGGCGCTGCGCGGCGAAGAGCACCCGTTCGGTGTCGCGACACTCCGTGCGCCATGTGGGGTCAAGCTCGAGATCAAAGCATTGCATCGAGCCGTCGCCGAACTGCACGTAGGCGAGCTCGTCGCTGACCGACACGGCGAGGTTGCGTGCGGCCAGGGTCGCCATCGACGGCACCGCCGCCTTCGCCGACAGCAAGAGGAACCGGCTGTCCCACTCGTAGTGCGCCGCCTCGCGCCACTCGACTTCTTCACCCGTGAGTAGCGGAGCGAGCGAACGACCGTCACATTGCACGGGCACCTCAACGGCGAGGGCGTCGGCGAGGGTGGGCAGCAGATCCACGTTCTCGGTGAAGCGGCGAACGACCCTCCCTCCGGGCGCCCGGGGGTCTCGCCATAGCCCGATGACGTGGTAGCTCTGGGGAAAGAACCCCAGCTTCTCGATGAGCCCATGGTCGCCCAGCTGGTCGCCGTGGTCAGCCGTAATGACGACGAGCGTGTCGTGCCACTCGCGGCGCTCTTCGAGCGCCGCGACGACGCGCCCGAGCTGAAAGTCGACCTCGGAGATCATGCCGAAGTACTGGGCCCGCAGCCGCTTCAGCGCGTCGAGGTCCGTCGGCGCGGCAGCGCCCTTCCACTTAAGGGCCGCCTCGTGCAGCGGATGGCGCAGTCCCTCGCCGACGGGCGCGATCGGTGCCGCGACGTCGGCCGGGTCGTACATCGAGGCGAAGTGCCCGGCGGCCGCGTACGGGGGGTGCGGGCGCAGGTAGCTCAGGTGCGCGAACCAACCGGACTCTTGATGTTCGAGCCACTCCAGGAAGCGCGTCGTGAGAAATCCGCTGAGCGATTCCTCGGCCGGCCGCTCGGGCTCGCCGCGCAGCAACTCGCGCCAGCCGGGTCGAACGTCGTAACCCTTGGCGCGCAGGAACTGCACCCAACCGGCCTGGCTCTCGGGCAGGTAGAGCCCCACCGAGAGCCCCGGCAGGATCCCGTCGTAGTAGTCGAGGCGAGGGTCGTCGGGTCCGTTCGCCCGGTAGGGGTCGAGACCCTGGTCCGTGTAGCCAAAGAGCGTCGGATCGTAGCCGGCGCGCCGCGCCACGTGGGCCACGTTGTCAAGGCCGCCAGCCAGTGGCGTGCCGTTGGCGACGACTCGGTTGTTCATCTGGTACATCCCGGTGTAGAGGGCCGCCCGGCCGGGCGCGCAGGGCGCCGCCTGGGAGAAGTGCCGCTCGAGGCGCACCCCCTCGGCGGCGACACGATCGAGCGTGGGTGTAACGACGAGGGGGTGGCCTGCGGCGGCGTACGCATCGCCGCGGAACTGATCGAGGGTAATGAACAGAACGTTCAAGTCGGCCGCTCGCTCAGGCGCCGAACGTGTGTGGCGAGCTCGTCGAGTATTTCGAGCGCGTCGGGCACCACGGCCCCCATCTCCAAGAAGCCGTGGACCATGCCCCGAGCCTCGAGGAGTTCAACCGGGACGTCGAAGTGCTCAAGCAGACCGGCGTAGGCGACGCCCTCGTCGCGCAGCGGATCGCATTCGGCCACAACCACGATGGCCGGCGCCACGCGCGCGAGGTCGGTGCAGAGCAGCGGCGTCACTCGCGGGTCGGTGTGATCTGCGTAGTCACCGAGGTACTGGCCGTAGTTGTAACGAAGTCCGTCGACATCCAAGAGGTAGCCCCGCCCGAAGCGGTGCGCCGAGTCGGTGACCAGCTCGGGGCCGAGGGTCGGGTAAATGAGTACCTGCGCGGCAACGCCGAGGTCTTCGTCGCGGAGCAGGGTCACGGCGACGGTAGCGATATTGGCGCCCGCCGAATCGCCCATCACGACCAGTCGCGCCGCCTCCTCGCCGAAGTCGCCGCGGTGGGCCGAGACGTAGCGAACTGCGTCCATCGCGTCGTGCAGCCCGGCCGGAAATGGGTGCTCGGGTGCGAGACGGTAGTCGACGGCGAGCAAGCGGGTCCCCGTGTCGTACGCGAGGCGTCGACAGAGCCAATCATGCGTGTCGAGGTCACCGCTGACGAAACTGCCGCCGTGCAAGTAGACAACGAGCGCGCGTCCCTCGTCGCTTCGCGGGACGTACAAGCGAGCACCCAGCGTGCGACCGTCCAGCTGAAGGAGCCGGTCCTCGACCGACGTCATCGGTGAGAGCTCCCCGCGCAGCGTCAGGGCTTCGTCGCGGTAGGCCTGACGTTGCTCCTCGGGAGTGACGGTCCAGGGCGGTGGCGCGGGGTTCTCGCGCGCCTGTCGCAGCATCGGCTCGAATCCGGGATTGACCACCGCCACCTCCTCGGATCAACACTAGGCAGCCTCTACGCCGTCGCGCCTGCGCTGTCAGAGGCGATTCGTACAATGAGCCGATGAACACGAACGCACCGGCGTACCGACGAGTAGCGAGCCGCTTCGCCGACACCCTCTACATGGTGCGAGAGGATCAGTGGCAGAACGCATCGCCCTGCAACGAGTGGAGCGCTTTCGATGTCGCCGCCCACGTCATCGCGACGCACCGGCGGATCTATTCAATGTTGAACCCCGACGGGATCGGCGGATTCGACGAAGACGCTCCCCTGCCAGAGCAGTGGAGCGTCGCGGCGGCGGCGATCGCCGAAGCGCTCGACGATCCACTCCTGTCCCACGTCCCGGTGCGCACTCGCTCGGGCGATCGGCCCTTCTACGCACTCGTCGAAGGTCTGCTGCTGACCGACACGCTTTGCCACACGTGGGACCTGGCTCGAGCGATCAACGCGAACGACGAACTTGACCCCGAGGCGGTTGCGATCGCCCACGCGATGCTCGCCGAGCTGGGTGACGGCATTCGCGTTGCCGGCGGCTTCAAGGAACCCATTGACCCGGCCGTAGGTGCCGACGCCCAGACTGTGTTCCTCAACTTCGCCGGGCGACGCGTTTGATCGGCCCAGTGTCCCGGCCGTACTTTGACACTCCTGATCAGAAGGCGAGAATGGCCATGGTGCATACATGGCTTGACATGATATCATATTGATGTCATAATTGCAACATGTTGATATCGCACTATCTCGAAGGGGTCCGTTCCGATCTGGAAAGTCTCGGACGGCTTGGCGATAAGCAATTCGAAGAGTCGGCCCGCCGGCTCGGCGAGGCTCTAGGTCCGGTGCTACGCGCCCGCCTCCTTGAGGCGCTCGACCTCATCGTGGCCGAAGCAAACGTCGAAGGAGACCGCCACGAACTTTCCCTAACGCTCGCCGGCGACGAGGTGACTCTCGCTCGCGCAGCGACGGGTCCAGAGCCCGACGACTTGCCCGGCGAATTCACCGCCCGTTTTGCGCTGCGCCTGCCAGAGGAGGTCAAAGCTCACGTCGAGCAGTTGGCCCAGCAAGCAGGAACGTCGACGAACGCCTGGATCGTTCGTACCGTGGCCCGAGAGGCCGCCAACAGCGCCACCCGCAGCTCACACCGCGTGGGCCGCCAACTGCGCGGAACTGGAAGGAGTTAATGATGAGTGAGCGTACGAACGAGCCGACGACCATTTCGACCACCCACGACACGGGTCGCGATCACGTTAGCGATCTGCGATTTGACGTGGGACCGGAGTTACTCATCGACGCGCGCACGGTGTCTGGGGATCTTCGGCTTCGAGCGAGCGACGGCGCCTGCGAGGTCCGCCTGACGGCGCACGGTAGCGAACCGGCTGCTCGACTCGCGCTCGTCGAGTGCCATTACGACGCCTCGACAAATCGCATCACCATCGACACCAAGGCCGGCCGTTCGCGAGAGGTGGCGTCCGGGAGCCTCAAGTCAACGCTCTCTCGCCTCTTCGACGGCTTCGGCCACGATGTCGACGTTGATGTCGCCATACCGACAGGCACGCGCCTCAAGTTCCGCACCGCCTCGGGCGATCTGGTCGGCTCGGTGACCCTCGCCAGTCTGGAGACGGCGAGCGCGTCGGGCGACGTCGCCGTCCAGGGTGTCGAAGGATCGACGGAGGTGAAGTCCGCCTCGGGCGACGTGAAACTGGGTGACGTCGGTGGCGACCTCAGTGTGCAATCCGTCTCGGGCGACGTCTCCCTCACGATCACTTCCCCCATCGAGGCCAAGATCAATTCCGTCTCGGGCGACGTCGCGCTCACAATCCGCGCCGGGCTGTTGCTCAGCGTCGACGCCTCGACCGTGTCCGGCAACCTCAACTCGGAGATTGCCCTGGAGGGTGACGCGAGACCTTCGACGTCCGAGGCGATGCTTCGACTGAAGATTCGCACAGTCTCCGGCGACCTCACCGTACGACGCGCCTGACGATCTGGCGATTCGTGCGAGTGTGCGACCCCTGAGCTCGCGCTATGACGGCACGAACGAAACGCAGCGCTGCGAGCTCGGGGGCGGCCAAGGTTGCGAAGCTGGTGTGCGGCGGCCAGACCGGTGCCGATCGGGCCGCGGTGGAATTTGCCATCACCTTCGGCGTGGCATACGGGGGCTGGGTCCCGCGTGGCGGGTGGGCCGAGGATTTCCCCGAGCCACCCGGTCTCCTCGCTCGCTACCCTGCGTTCATCGAGTGCGACACCTGCGATCCGGCCCTTCGCAGCGACATGAATGTCCGCGACTCCGACGCCACGGTCGTCTTCACCACTGAGTCGGCCGCCTCGCCAGGCACGGCCCGGACGTGTTCGAGTGCGAGCCGGCTCCAACGTCCGCTCGCGGTGATTACCGTCGGGGAAAGTTCTGCCACTGATGAGCTGCGGGCGTTTCTCGCCGCCAACGGCCCGGCCATCATTCTCAATGTCGCCGGACCTCGCGAGAGTGAGGCGCCCGGTCTCTACGCACTAGCACTGGAGCTGCTCTCGCAAAACGGCGACCAGTTCGCTGGCGAAGGTCACTGATCAATGAGTTGGACTCTCCCGATCGGGTCGTCCAAAGGCGTACTAGCACGCCGCCGCCCGAGCGGCGATTCCTTGGAGCGGACGACCGGGCTCGAACCGGCGACCTCGACCTTGGCAAGGTCGCGCTCTACCAACTGAGCTACGTCCGCGTCGATCCAATTGTAGCCGAGTGCCCTCGTCCGACTGCTCCGCGCTACGGCGTCGCCGCGATGAGGGCTGCCACTTCGTCGAGCAGGTACTCGCGCAGATTCGAGAGATCGTGCATTCGTTCCGCGCAGCCGAGTAGCCCGTACTCCAGGTTCTCGCCGAAACCGAGCACGGTGATGTTGAGCGAGAATGCCCCGAAGAGCGGTCCGAATGGCGCGGCCGAGGTTACTCGGCGCCCGCTCAGCCAAAGCGGAATCGGCGGGCCCGGCACCGAAGAGATCATCAGGTTGGCTATCGGCAGATAGTCGAAGAGGCCTAGCGTCGAGATCACTTTCCCGGCGAGCGAGATGATCGTTGGTCCGAGCACCCTTGGCACGTCTTGGAGAATTTTGGCGCGGTGCTGGCGCTGCTCACCGACAGTCTTCGCCGCGTCGCACGAAACGGCGCGCAGTCGCTCTTCGGGGTCGCCGATATCGGTGTGCAGCGGGACGAGGACTCCCGAGATTTGGTTACCAAGGCTCGCCGTGTCGCCCTCCCCGCGCACGTTGATCGGCACGAGCGCAATGAGGTCCCTCTTCGGCACCTCTCCCCGTTCATCGAGGAGCCGCTTGAGAGCTCCACCCGACGTGGCCATGACGACGTCGGTGACCGAGACACCCCGGGCCCTCGCCGCGCGCTTCACCTCGGCCAAGGGCACGATCGCGCGCAGAAAGGTCTTCTCGATGCCCGCGGCGCCGTTGAGCGACGTGCGCCGGGCGGCGAAGATGGATGGCTGGCCCGACGTCGCGCGTCGCGCCCTCTCGCTCGCAACGCGATAGAGCCCCCGCAGGATCTCGTAGAACCGGCTCCCCCACGACGCGACGTCTTCCACGACGAGGTGCGGGCGACGACGTATCCGGCCGAGTCCCTGTCCCAGCAGCCCCATCGACGTGGTCACCGTGGGCTCCTCGTCTTGCGCGTCCGCCTTTGGCCACGGTTCGCGCCCCTCGGGCGAGATGTCAAAGAGATTGGCGAAGGTCTCCGCGAAGGACACGCCATCGGCCAGAGCGTGGTGCGTCTTAAGCACGAGGGCCGCGTGATCGCCATTCAGGCCCTCGATGACAAGCAACTGCCAGAGCGGCCGCTGGGGCGAGAGAGCGCGAGAGAGGAAGTCTGCGACGTAAGCGTCAAATTGAGCGGGCGAGCCCGGCGTCGGCAGTGCGACACGCACCACGTGGCGGTCGAGGTCGAAGCGCTGGTCCTTGACAAGGATGGGCCAGGTCATGTCGAAGGGTGCTCGCACGACACGCTGGGTCAGAACGGGAATCTCGTGGATTCGCGCAGCGATGTTCTCTCGGATAAGCACGAAACGCTTCTCGGGGTCGACGTCGGCGAAGTCGAGCTCGATCACGGCGCCGATATTCATCGCCGTGCCCGGCGTCTCGAGCAGCACGAACGAGCTATCGAGGGGATCGAGGAACTTCGTCATCGTCCGCTGCTGCCGAAGCCGCCCGCACCGCGCTCAGCGCTCGGTAGCTCCTCGACCGCACGAAAGCTCGCGGCCGAGACGGCGAGCACGACCAGCTGGGCGATGCGGTCGCCCTTCTTCACCTCGTAGTCGCGCTTTGGGTCGAGGTTGACGAGCGCGACCTTCACCTCGCCGCGGTAGCCCGGATCGATAAGACCGGGGGCGTTGACGCACGTCACGCCGTGCTTTGCGGCGAGTCCGCTGCGCGGCAACACGAAGCCACCGTGACCCTCGGGAATGGCGACGGCCAAACCCGTCGCGACCATCGCCCGGCCACCGTGCGCGCGCAACGTGCACGACTCCACCGCAACGAGATCGCAGCCCGCGTCACCGGCATTGGCGTAACGGGGCACGACGGCGTCCGGGTGCAGCACCTTGGTGAGAATTTCCATAGCGCGAAGGCTAGCCAGCGTTCGCGGCATCGCCGATGAGTAGTGTCGCACTGTGCTGGTGTGGATGGACCTCGAGATGACCGGCCTTGAGCCCCAACGCCACGTCATCGTCGAGATCGCCACGCTGATCACCGATGACCACCTAAACATCACGGCCGAGGGTCCCGACCTGGTGCTCCACGCGAGTCCGGAACAGCTGGCCGAGATGGGCCCGTACGTCACCGAGATGCATACCAAGTCCGGGCTCCTGGACCTGATTGCGGCGTCCACGATCACCGTCGAACGGGCCCAATCGATGACATTGGAGTTCCTGAAGTCCCACGGCATCGAGCCGGGCACAGTGCCGCTCTGTGGCAACTCGATCGGAACCGACCGTCGATTCCTCCAGGAGTACATGCCCGAGCTCGAGTCGTTCTTCCACTACCGCAACGTCGACGTCTCGACGATCAAAGAGCTCGCGCGCCGCTGGTACCCGAACGCCTCCGCTCAGACTCCGGAGAAGGACTCCGCGCACCGCGCCCTCGACGACATTCGCGAATCGATCAGCGAGCTCGTGCACTACCGCTCGACGCTCTTCCAGCCCCTCGAAGAGGGCCGCTAGTCTCCCCGGAGATGGACCCGGACCAACTTTCACTCGCCGAATCGACGGCCCAGCTCACCGCGCCCGGCCAGCTCTTCGAACTGGGCCGGGCCACCGTGCACGGGGTGAGCCTCAGGGTGTGGAAGAACGCGCCGGCCACGCTGCGCCAGATCCTCGACCTCTCGCTTCGCCACGCGACGCTCGAGTTCCTCGTCTACGAAGATCGGCGCTACACGTTCGAAGAGCACTACCGGATCGCCGCCACGCTCGCCCATCGGCTCGTCGAGCTCGGCGTGCGCCCCGGCGATCGCGTCGGGATTGCCGCGCGCAATCTGCCCGAGTGGCCGATGGCCTTTTGGGGCTCGATCGTTGCGGGCGCGGTGGTCGTGCCGTTCAACGCGTGGTGGACAAGCGACGAACTCGCCTACGGACTTGTGGACTCAGGCACCTCAGTACTCTTCGTCGACGAGGAACGCCTCGAACGCGTGCTCGCCCGCCTCAGCGAACTCGACTTTCTCACGACCATCATCGTCGTGAGCGAAGACCCGGCATCGCCCGTCAATGTCGACGCGCGTAGCACCAAGGTGCGTGTCGTCTCCTTCGGCGACTTCCTCGGCGAGGTCGATCCCGCGGCGGCGCTACCGAGCGTCGACCTCGATACCGACGACGACGCAACGATGCTCTACACCTCGGGCACAACTGGGCACCCCAAGGGGGCCGTCGGCTCCCATCGCAACGTCATCACCAACTTGATGAATCTCGCCTTCTCGGCACAGCGTTCGGCGCTACGCTTCGGGTCAGGCGACGCGCCGAGCGGCCAGAACTCGGGACTGCTCAACATCCCCTTCTTCCACGCCACGGGCTGTCACGCCTTCCTCGTGCCGGCGACGGCCGCGGGCAGCAAGATCGTGATGATGCGCCAGTTCGAGCCGGGCAGCGCCCTTCGGGTGATCGAGCGTGAGCGCATCACGTCGATCGGCGGGGTGCCTACGATCGCCATGCAGATCCTCGACCACCCCTACTTCGACCAGTTCGACACGTCGAGCGTGCGCAGTATCGCCTACGGCGGCGCGCCCGCTCCCCCGGATCTGGTGCGGCGCCTGCGCGAGGCCTTCCCGCTCGGCCAGCCGAGCAACGGTTACGGACTCACCGAAACCTCGGCCAGTGTGTGCGGCATTAGCGGCCCGGACTACGTCGCCAAACCCGACAGCTGCGGCCCGGCCTTTCCGGTGAACGAACTCGCGATCGTGCCCGAGGACTTCGAAGGTGACGAGCCAGGAGAGGACCTGCCCTGCGGGCCCGAGGTCGTTGGCGAACTCTGGATCAAGGGGCCCAACGTCATCCGGGGCTACTGGAACAAGCCTGAGGAGACCGCGCAGTCTTTCACCAAGGGCTGGGTGCACACCGGCGATGTGGCGCGCATCGACGACGAGGGCTTCGTCTACATCGTCGACCGCTTCAAGGACATGATCATCCGCGGCGGCGAGAACGTCTACTCGGTGATCGTGGAGGGAGCGATCTTCGAGCACCCCGACGTTGCCGACTGCGCGGTCGTCGGGGTACCGCATCCCATCTACGGCGAGGAAGTCGCGGCGGTCGTCGTGCTGCGCCCGGGGCACGCCGTCGAGGCCGAGGAGATCTCCCGGCACGTCGCGACACGCCTGGCCCGCTTCGAGGTGCCGACCACCATCGTCTTTCGTTCGGCCCCGTTGCCGCGCAATCCCCAGGGCAAGGTCCTAAAGCGCGAGCTGCGCGAGTGGCTGCTCGAGCGCTCACGCCCGAGCTGAAGGACCATCGGCTCTCCGATGCCACGTCAAAGCCAGTCGCATTCTCGCGCCAGCGCGGGCGACGCTGGGAGACTGGACAGGTGACGCCGCCAACGATGCCCACTGTCGCGGCCTTCGATCTCGACGGCACGCTGAGCCATGGCGGCAGCGTCTTTCGCTGGCTCGGTTACCTGCGTGGACGGCGCAGGACCTTCCTCGCCTCGCTCCGCCTGGCCGGACCGCTGCTCGTGGGCGCCGTCCGCAGCAGCCACTGGGCCGATCGGGCCAAGGAGCGCCTCTTTCGGCGCCTGCTCATCGGCCTCGACTTCGAGGCAGTCGTCGAGGCCTCGCGAACGTTCGCCCTCGCCCACTTCGAAGAGCGCGGCCGCCCCGAGGTCATCGAGCGACTGAACTGGCACCTGCGCCAGGGCCACGACGCTGTCATCGTCTCGGCCTCCCCACAGATCTACGTCGACGTCGTCGCGGAACTGCTCGGGGTGGACGGGGGGCTCGGTACACGGCTCGCCGTTGACGCGCGCGGCAAGCTCACCGGGAGCTACCTCGGCCAGAACTGCCGGGGCAGGGAGAAGCTGCGCCGTCTCGACGAGTGGATCCTCGCGCGCCACCCCGATGCCGCGCCCACGATCTACGCCTACGGCAACTCGAGGGGCGACCGGCGGATGCTGCGCGCCGCGACCCACCCCTACGACGCCGGTCGGCTCGGGCCCTTCGGGGCGCTTCGCCACTTCCCGCGGTTGCGCGCGGCCTCGACTACTCCTGGCGAATAGAGGCGCCGAGCTCGACGATGCCGCCCGCGCGGCCGTTGGAGGCGACCTGAATCGACGCCGCCTTCTCGCTCCAGGCAATGACCGTGTGGCCGCGCTGGTCGAGAACGCCCACGTTGAGGTCGTAGAGCCCGTCGAGTAGCGGCACCTGGGCCATATCGATCCCGATGCGGTTGCGCCCTGGCACGAGGTTGACCGGCGATGCCTGGATGTCGCTGCGGCTCACCAGGGTTCCGTTCCTCGCGAAGAGCTCGAGCACGAAGTTGCCGCTGTAGGCGGTCTTGGCGCTCACCACGACGTCCAGGTGCAGGCTCGAGCCGCTCTGGATCTCAAAGGTGCCCTCGGGGGTCGTCACCGAGTCGATGGTGATCGTGCCCAGCAGATGCGCCGCGTCGTGCTCGACCGCGTCCACGAGCAGGTGCTCGCGGAAGATCCGCAGCGAGTCCTGGGTCGGCCCGTCGGCGATCATGTCGCCGCGGTCGAGCACCACCGCCCGGTCGCACAGGGCGCGCACCTGGTCGGCGTTGTGGGTGACGAAGAGGATCGTGCGGCCCTCCTCCTTGAAACGCCGGATGCGGTCGAGGCACTTGGCCTGGAAGCGCTCGTCGCCGACGGCGAGCACCTCGTCGACGACCAGTATGTCGGGGTTGACGTTGACCGCCACCGCGAAGGCCAGGCGAACGTACATGCCGCTCGAATAGAACTTCACCTGGGTATCGATGAACTGCTCGATCTCGCTGAAGGCCACGATGTCCTCGAAGATGGCGTCGACCATGCGACGCGAGAAGCCGAGCATCGCGCCGTAGAGGTAGACGTTGTCGCGCCCGGAGAGCTCGGTCTGAAAGCCCGCGCCGAGCTCGAGCAGCGCGGCCAGCGAGCCGCGAAGCCGGATCTCGCCGGAGGTGGGCTTCAGTACCCCACAGATGCACTTGAGCAGCGTCGACTTGCCCGAGCCGTTCTGGCCGACGATGCCGACGGTCTCGCCCTGGCTGACAGTGAAGCTGACCCGCGAGAGGGCGTTGAAAACCTCCGTCGAACCCGAGTGGGGGTGCAAGAGCCGCTCCTTGAGCGACTGGTGGCGCTCGTGGTGAATCTTGAACTGCTTGGAGACGTCCTCGACGTCGATAACCGACGCCACTAGAGCTCCGACTCGAAGTTTCCCTCGAGGCGGCCGAAGATGGCCTCGGCGACGATGAAGAGCACGAGCGTGATCCCGAGCAGGCCGAGGTTGAGATCGAGGAACTTGGTGAACGACCACGTCGGCAGGATGTCCAGGCGCGAGAAGGGGGCCACGGTCGAGGTGACGACGGTGTTCACGTAGAAGACGCGCTGGAACGTGACCACGATCAGCGTGATGGGGTTCAAGAAGTAAATGAGCGAGAGGCCATGGCGCGATAGGTGCGGCGCGATCGAGTGCTCGTACGAGTAGACGACCGGGGTGAGCCAGAACCAGAGCTGCAGCAGCACCTCCATGAGGTGCTTCATGTCGCGCAGGTACACGTTCACCGCCGACATCACGATCGCTAGCGCCGAGGTGAAGAAGTAGAGGGCGAGAGAACGAGATCGGCAGGATCCACAGGAACCGCCAGGCCGGCACGTGACCCACGGCGGCGACGAAGATCACGAGCACGGCGAGCTGGATCGCGAAGTAGACGACGGCCGCGCCGACGTTCGACAGGGCCAGAATCTCGCGGGGGAAGGACACCTTCTTCACCAGCGCCGCGCGATCCACGATGACGCCGGTCGCGGTGTTGATCGAGTTCTGGAACATGTTCCACACGACGAGGCCCGAGAAGAGGTAGATCACGAAGTTGGGGATACCGTTGCGCAGGAAGACGGAGAAGACGAGGTAGTAGACGCCCAGCGTGAAGGCCGGCGCAATCATCGACCACAGCAGACCGAGGGTCGAGCTCTTGTACTTGATGCGGATGTCCGAGAAGATGAGCGCCGGCAGCAGCTCGCGGCGCGACCAGAGGTTCGTCAGCCGGGTCGAGAGCGTCGGCGCGCGCGCTCACAACGCGCACCGGCGTGTCGTCGAGGGAACGACTGGAGTTGGCCCGCCGAGGGGGCGTCGTCACTAGGCGCCTTGACGAATGGCCGAACGCTCAATGACGGCGTCGATGAAGCCGTACTCCAATGCCTCCTGGGCGGTGAACCAGCGGTCCCGGTCCGAGTCGGCCTCGATGCGCTCGACGGGCTGGCCGGTGTGAAACGCGATGCGCTCCGCGAGCGTCTTCTTCATGTAGATGATCTGTTCGGCCTGGATGGCGATGTCCGACGCCTGGCCCTGCATGCCGCCGATCGAGGGCTGGTGCATCAGGATCCGGCTGTGGGGCAGCGAGAAGCGCTTGCCCGGCGTGCCCGCGCAGAGCAGGAACTGGCCCATGGAGGCGGCCATGCCGATGCAGATCGTGCGCACGTCGCAGTTGACGTACTGCATGGTGTCGTAGATGGCGAGTCCGTCGTAGACCGATCCGCCCGGCGAGTTGATGTACAGGCTGATGTCCTTGTCCCGATCCTCCGCCTCGAGCAGCAGCAGCTCGGCGCAGATCCGGTTGGCCGTGTTCTGGTCGACCTCGGAGCCCAAGAAGACGATGCGCTCACGCAGCAGGCGCTGATTGAGGTCGTTGGCGCCGATTCCTTCGGAGATGGAGGAGTTGATCATGCGACCAATCTACCGTGCTCACGTCAAAACGCCGGTGTGGGCCTAGAGTAGGGAGGCTCGCGGGCGTGGCGGAATTGGCAGACGCGCTGGTTTTAGGTACCAGTTCTTCGGAGTGTGGGTTCGAGTCCCGCCGCCCGCACCCATTGCGTCATCCTTCGCAGCATCAAGCCGGCACGAGCAATGTGTGGCGCCTGCTAGCATGGAAAACGCTGTTTCATCGCATTTCGCGATAGGGACCGATTCGACTGAACCGTACGAGTTGGACTCATCTCAGCTCGTAGGAGTCTCATGTCAATGTCTTTCGCCGATCTCGGCGTACCCGCGCGCCTCGTCGAGCGCCTGAATGCTCGCGGCATCACCGAGGCCTTTCCCATCCAGGCGGCCGCGATTCCCGACGCCCTCGCCCGCCGCGACGTCGTCGGTCGGGCGGTCACCGGCTCGGGAAAGACCCTCGCCTTTGCCCTGCCGCTCGTAGCGACTCTCACCCGCGCCCAGCCGCGCAAGCCCGTCGCCCTCGTCCTCGTGCCGACCCGCGAGCTGGCCGCGCAAGTGCAGCGAGAGATCGCTCAACTGAGCGACGACCGCGGCCATCGGGTGATCTGCCTCTATGGCGGCACGCCCTATCACGCCGCGCGCAAAGCCCTCAACCACGGCGTCGACGTTGTGGTGGCCTGCCCGGGTCGACTCGAAGACATGCTCGAACAGCGCGCCCTCGACCTTGGTGACGTCAGGACGGTCGTCGTCGACGAAGCCGATCGCATGGCCGACATGGGCTTTCTGCCCGCGGTGCGGCGCATCCTGGCCGCCACCGCGCCCGATCGCCACGTGATGCTGTTCTCGGCGACCCTGGGACCCGACGTCGCATCCTTGGTGCGCGAGTTCACGCGCGACGCCGCGCAGCACGACGTTGTCGGCGACGACGCGCCCCTCGACGTCGACCACTATTTCTGGCGCGTGGGCCGCGAGCGCCGTCCTGACGCCACCGCCGACATCATCAACACGTACGATCGGGCCCTCGTCTTTACGCGCACCAAGCACGGCGCCGATCGGCTCGTTCGCCAGCTCGGCGAGCGCGGTGTCTCCGCGGTCGCCCTGCACGGCGATCGTTCGCAGTCCCAGCGCGAGCGGGCTCTGCGCAGCGTTCAGAGCGGCCACGTGAAGGTGCTCGTCGCGACCGACGTCGCCGCGCGCGGCATCCACATCGATCTCATGCCGGTCGTAGTGCACTACGACCCACCGGCGCAGACGACCGACTATCTGCACCGCTCGGGCCGCACCGGGCGGGCCGGCGCGGCGGGTACCGTGATCTCGCTCGTCGGCGACGACGTCGTCGGCCAGGTAAAGCGGCTCCAGCGCGCACTGGGCGTCGACCAGTCGATCGACTCACCAGAGGACGCCCTGGCGGTTCGCCTCGGCACCGTCGACGACGCTGTCGCGGCCGAACGGCTCGACGGGCGCCTCGAGAAGCCCGCGCGCCGACCGGTCAGCGCGAGTGAGCGATCGCCGCGGGGCTTCGAACGTCGTGAGACCAAGGGCCGCGCTGCTGCGAAGCCGCGGTCGCGCCCGAGCGAGGACCCCCGACCATCTCGCGGCTACGTGCGACCAGCGGGTGAGAACCGTCCGACTGCGGTGCGGCGCGCCCGAGGTGGTGAGGCGGTAGTGAGCTTCTTTAATGACGCCAAGGGCTTCGGCTTCGCCAGTGATGACAAGGGTGACGACCTCTTCATCCACTTCACCAACATCGTGGGCGACGGTTTTCGCTCGCTGAGCCAGGGCCAGACCATCAGTTTCGAGGAGGCGCACGGGCCCAAGGGCCGTGAGGCGAGGAACGTGCGCGTCGTTCGGGCCGGACGGCCCCGCCGCTAGGTCCTCGATGTCAGAGAAGCCCTTCGTCGAGCCGCACGTTGGCCCGATTCCCGAGGACCTCTTCGTCGAAGAGATCGTTCTCGGCGATGGGGCGCCCGCGCAACCGGGCCAGCGCGCCGTCGTGCACTACGTCGGCGTCGCCGTGTCCAGCGGCGAGGAGTTCGACGCCTCGTGGAACCGCGGCGAACCGTTTGACTTCGTGCTCGGGGCCGGTGAGGTCATACTCGGTTGGGACCAGGGCGTCGCCGGCATGCGCGTCGGGGGCCGACGCCGTTTGGTCATCCCGGCTCGTCTGGCCTACGGCCAGCGGGGCGCGGGCGGCGTGATCGCACCGAACGAGACGCTGATCTTCGTTGTCGACCTGCTCGAAATTCGCTAGATGAGTGGTGCGCGCAGTTCGTCGACGGCCAGCATTCGCTGGTAGTCCCCGTAGCGCTCGCAGCAGACCTCGGCGACGAGGCGGAGTCGATCGTTGGGGTTGCTCAGGCTCAGCACCTTGAATTGGTCCATTACCGACATCGGTGTGAGCGCGCAGAGTTGCCAACTGCGGACCTTGGGATCGTCATCCATCGCGCAGTCGCGCTGGAGGCACTGGTCGGCGAAGACTTCGCTCTGCAACGTGCGCAGCGCCCGAACGGCGGACTCGCTCGATCGCAACAGTGCTCGCTCGATGGTGACGTCGTCGCAGCAGCGCTGGCCGACGCGCGCCCGGGGATAGGGATCGTCGGCTAGCCACTGGTCGACCTCGAAGCACTCGACGCCTTCGACGACGATCAGGATCTGGCCGTTGCTCAGGCGGTGCGTGCCAAGTATCTCCAGCATCGTGCCGACCGAAGTGCGCTCGTCCAAGCCCCCAACCTCCGAGCCTCGCTCGATGAGGCACGTACCGAATCGATGCTCTCCTTCGACGTCGGCGAGCAGTCGGTGGTAGCGCGGTTCGAAGACGCAGAGCCCCACCGTCTGGTAGGGGAAGATCACCATGCCCAGGGGGAACATCGCGAGCTCGCGTTTCATCACTCCCCCACCCTACGGGTGCAACTGGCGCGTCGCCTACTCTCGCTGGAGGCGCTCGGCGAAGGCGCGCAGCGCTCGCCCGCGGTGCGAGATCGCGTTCTTCTGCGCCGCCGTCATCTCAGCGAGTGACCACTTTTCGCCGCGTGGCACGAAGACGGGGTCGTAGCCAAAGCCCCCTTGACCGCGCGGCTCGTGGAGGATGGTCCCGTGAAGGACGCCCTCAACGAGCCACGACGAGCCATCGGGCTTGGCGACGGCGATCACCGTACGAAAGTGCGCCGTGCGCTCGCTCTCTTCGACGTCGCGCAACTCTTCGAGGAGCAGGCGCACGTTGTCCTCGTAGGAGGCGCCGTTGCCCGCGTAGCGCGAGCTGCGAACGCCGGGGCGACCGCCTAAGGCGTCTACGAAGAGCCCCGTGTCGTCGGCGACCGCCGGAAGACCCGTGGCGTCACTGACGGCTCGGGCCTTGAGCGCCGCGTTGCCCTCGAGGGTGTCCTTCGATTCGTCGACGTCGGGAATCTCGCGCGGGCGCTCGAGCAGCTCCACGCCGCAGCGCGCGAGCGCCGCGCGCATCTCCTCGGTCTTGTGCGCGTTGGCCGTCGCGAGGACGAAGGTCTTCACCGGCCTCGCGAGGCGGGCGGGGTGGCGAGGACGGCGCGCTGGGCCTCGTTGATGCGCTGTATCCCCCGGGTCGCGAGGTCCAACAGGCGATCGAGCTCATCGCGGCTGAAGGCCGCTCGCTCCGCCGTGCCCTGGACCTCGACGAACCGGCCCGCTCCAGTCATCACGACGTTCATGTCGGAGTCGGCCCGGACATCCTCCTCGTAGGGCAGGTCGAGCATCGCGACACCGCCGACGACGCCGACCGACACCGCCGCGACGAGATCGCTCAGCGCGTGCTCACGGATCGTCCCTTCACGCACCAGCCGGCTGACCGCGTCGTGCAGGGCCACGTAGCCGCCACAGATCGCCGCCGTGCGCGTGCCCCCATCGGCCTGCAGCACGTCACAGTCCACAGTGATCTGCAGTTCGGCGAGCATCTCGAGCCGCGTTACGCTGCGCAGCGATCGCCCAATGAGTCGCTGGATCTCCTGGGTCCGGCCAGACTGCTTGCCCTGGGCGGCCTCGCGGTTCGCGCGCTCGGGCGTCGAGCCCGGCAGCATCGAGTATTCGGCGCTCACCCAGCCCCGCCCCGAACCTTTCAGCCAGCGCGGCACGTCGGCACCCACCGACGCCGTGCAGAGCACGCGCGTGCGCCCGACGTTCACGAGCACCGACCCGGCCGCCATCTCCGTGAAGTCGCGCTCGAAGGACAGCGGCCTCGCCTCGTCGAACGCCCGGCCGTCGGCTCGCAGTTCGGACATCTCGCTCCTTCGCTCTTTGGCTGCGACCACCGTAGTGGAGACCGCCTCGCGCAGCCCCCTAGAAGTAAATGGTCGCTTTCGCTCGCTCGACGACGACGTCGATGTCGTCGCTCCAGGCGCCAGTCGAGAGGTACTTCCAGCCGTCGTCGGCGACGACGATGACAATCGTCGCTGGCGCGTCGTCGTCGATCGACGCGGCGCACTTGGCGGCCCCGGCCATGACCGCGCCCGAGGAGAGTCCGGTGAACAGCCCGACCTCGGTCAGGCGGCGAGTCCACTCGATCGACTCGCGCGGTCGCACGATGACCTTGCGGTCAAGCAGCTGCTCGCCGTCGTTTTCGATGAAGATCGGCGGGACGTAGCCGTCGTCGAGGCTGCGCAGTCCTTCGACCAGTTCACCGCTCGGCGGCTCGACCGCCCAGACCTGCACGTGGGGCCGCTGCTCTTTGAGGTAGCGCCCGACGCCCATCAGGGTGCCCGAGGTGCCGAGCCCGGCGACGAAGTGGGTGACCTCGGGCACGTCGGCGAGGATCTCGGGACCGGTCGTCGAGTAGTGGGCGAAGGGATTGGCCGGATTGGCGTACTGGTAGAGGAAGACCCACTCCGGGTGAGACGCGCTCAGCGACTGAGCCGCGCGCACCGCGCCATTGGAGCCTTCGGCGCCGGGCGAATCGATGATCTCGGCGCCGAAGGCCAACAGCAGCTGGCGGCGTTCGGGCGAGACGTTGCTCGGCAGCACCACCTTCAAGTGGTACCCGCGCAGCCGGCACACCAGCGCCAGGGCGATGCCAGTATTGCCCGACGACGGCTCGATGAGGGTCTGGCCGGGGCGTCCCGGCACGAGTCGACCTTCGCGCTCGGCCGCCTCGACCATGGCGAGAGCCACGCGGTCCTTCACCGAACCGGCGGGATTGCGGCCCTCGAGCTTGGCCAGGATCGCGACGTTGGGCTTAGGCGAGAGGACGCTCACGTCGACGACGGGCGTTCGACCGATCAGGTCGAGCACCGAGTCGTATCGCGGCACTACCTGGCGCCACCGGCGACGGCGGGAAGCAGCGTGATCTCGTCATCGTTGGCCAGCGAGGCGTTGACACCGCCGAGGTAGCGCACGTCGTCGTCGTTCACGTAAACGTTGAGAAAGCGGTGCAGGGTCCCGTCCGGGTTGAGCAACTGCCCCTTGATCGCTGGATACGTTGTTGTCAGCCGAAGCAGGACCTCGCCCACGGTGGCACCTTCCACCGCGATGACGCTCGCCCCACCCATGGCGGGTCGAAGGACCGTCGGGATTCGCAGAACTGCTGCCATGATGCCTCGCTCGCTCGGAGTTGATACCTGACCTGCTGAGTCGACTTTACCGCCTGGGTGCCACGTCGTGACCCGAAAGCTTGGTCCCTCAGTCGGCGACGATGAGCGACTCTTCCGACACGGCCCCGTCGGCCACGCGAAAGCTGCGCACGGTCGCTCGGGAGTTGCGCAGCGAGACGATGAGGTAGTGCCAGGCCGGGTCGGGCGCCTGGGCCACGTCGGTCGGGCTCGGGTAGGCCTCGCTGTGGGTGTGCGAGTGAAAGACCCCGAGCACGTCGATCCCCCCCTCGTCGGCGCGCCGTGTGGCGCGAAGCAACACCCCGGGGTCGACCTCGTAGACCTTGGCGGAGTCGGCGACGTTGGTGCTTTCTACGACCTCGGCCACGACGTCGCTCGCCCCGAGCAGTAGTCCGCACCCCTCGTTGGGCAGGGCGCGGATGCACGTGGCGACAATCGCGTCGCGCTGAGTAGTGCTGAGTGAGAGCACTCGGTCACCCTAGCGACCAAAAGTGACGTCTCCTGACCCGCCACTACCCTTGCGGAATGGCTCGAGCCAAGCGGGTGCGTGAGAAGCGCGCGAAGGCGCGCGACGAAGGGGTGAAGGGCGACCGGGTGGTCGCAACGAATCGCCGAGCCCGCCACGACTACGAAATCCTCGACACCATGGAGTGCGGCATCGTCTTGACCGGTTCGGAGGTGAAGTCCCTGCGCGAGGGCCGGGCTCAGATCGCCGAGAGCTACGCGCGCGTCGACGGTGGCGAGCTTTGGCTCTATCAGTCCCACGTCCCGCCGTGGGCCTTCGCCGTGGGCTTTGGCAGTCACGACCCCGAGCGGCGACGCAAGCTCCTCGTGCACCGCAGTGAACTGCGCCACTGGCGACGCGAGGTGGAAACCCAGTCACTCGCGATGATCCCTCTCAAGCTCTACTTCCGCGACGGACGCGCCAAGGTGGAGCTGGGACTCGCCAAGGGCCGCCGACAGCAGGACCGCCGTCAGGCGCTGGCTAAGCGCGACGCGGAACGGGACATGGCGCGCGCGGCTCGACGCGTCGAGAAGTTCGGCTCGTCGTGATTACGTAGTGCGATCGCCGCACGATAAGTTCGGCCCATGAGCCTGGTGCGCCTCGGCGCGGTATCGCTGGACTGCGCGGACCCTCACGCGCTGGGCGACTTCTGGGCGCAGCTGCTTGACGGCGAGGTGGCCTTTCGCAGCGACGGCTTCGTGGCGGTGAAGCTCGCCAACCTCTGGATCAGCGCTGTCGCGGTGGAGAACTATCAGCCGCCGACCTGGCCGAGCGACGAGCCGCCCAAGCAGATTCACCTCGACCTTGCCGTAACCGACTTACAGGCGGCCGAAGAGCGCGCCGTGGCGCTTGGCGCAACGCGGGCCGCCGCGCAGACGGCACCCGATCGATGGATCGTCCTGCTCGACCCGGCCGGCCACCCCTTCTGCCTCACCACCCAGATCCCCGAGTAGGGCCGGTGTCTCGCTGGGCCGGGTATGGCACCGTTGCGTCGGTCGACGTGACGACGCCAGATCGCAATCGTCGCCGCGGCGGTAGACTGGCCACGGCCAGAACGGCCAGTAGTAGCAAGGGGATGAAAGGTTTCGACGTCATTCGTCGAGGTGAAAGAAGCGAGCCGTGGTCTCCGGAGCCACGTTAAAGAGCCGGAAACAAAAAATAAACGCCAAGCCTCAGCTTGCGTTTGCTGCTTAGGTAGCAACATCCGCCTAGACCCGGCCCTACGGTTTAGTAAACGGGTGTCATAGAGTAGGGCTCACCTACGGGGTTCGTCAGTGATCTCGTTGGGACATTTCAGCTGACTACGGAACGCCACCGGCGCTGACAACAGTGACGATCCCGACAACTTCCTGCCAGCTGCGCTCGGAGAAGATTCACTGAGAAGTTGACGGACCGGGTTTCAACACCCGCATCTCCACCACGTTCGTCGCGCCCACGGGCGCGGCGAACCCGTCTTGGCGACTAGCCGCCTCCGGCGCGCTCGCTCGAGCCCCGTTCGAGCACGACCAAGTCCATGGCGCCGAGTCTGGCCTCATCGGCCACGAGGTCGATCCCGCTCACCCGGTTGGCGGTGACCGTAAAGAGGAACGCGACGCGTGGCCGTCCACCCTGCTGCCACAGCAGTCCCACCTCGCCGTTGATGAGGGCCAGTCTGGCCGCTCGCGCGCCGCCAAAGAACAGCTCGGCCACGTCGCTCGCGCCTTCCAGGGGGGCAGTCGCGCCCATGTCAATGGCGGCCGCATCAGCGCGCAGGGTCGCTCCGGGATCGAGCACCGCGAGCAGCGCGCTGAAGTCGCCACCGCGCGACGCGGCGAGAAAGGCCCTCACGACTTCGCCCCGACGGCGCGCATCAGCGTCGAGCGTGGCCGAGCCACCGCGGACTCGTCGGCGCGCTCGGCTCGCTAGTTGGCGAGTCGCCGTTGGTGAACGCTCGAGGATCGGCGCAATCTCGCTGAAGGGCACCGCGAAGACGTCGTGCAGCACGAACGCCACGCGCTCGGCCGGGGTGAGCCGATCGAGCACGATGAGCAGCGCCTGACCAACGGCGTCATCAACGAGAGCCTGGTCCTCGAGTGCGTTCGCGGCAGACGCGGGAAGCCAAGGTTCGACGTCTTCCGGCGGCATCGCCACCTCGCGGTGTGATCGTCTCGCGCGCAGCGTGTCGAGGCACACACGAGAGACCACGGTCGTCAGCCAGCCGCCTAGGTTTTCAATCTGGTCGGCATCGGCGCGACTGAGCCGCAGCCACGATTCCTGGACCGCGTCGTCGGCGGCGCTCATCGATCCGAGCATTCGGTACGCGACTCCACGGAGCCGGGGCCGATTCAACTCGAACTCCGCGGCGAGGCCGCCCGGCTCCTTCATTAGTCACATTCTCCCATCGTGTTTCGTCACTACTACGACGAGCCACGATGAGCAGACGTGACCGGTCTTCGATGTGAACGGCAGTTCAGTCGAGCTGGTCCGGCGCTAGCGTGGCCCAAGTCCCAACCCAAGGAGAGCACGATGTCAGCAGTCCTCACGACGATGATCTACCAGGTCGGCGACGTAACGTCGGCCAAGAAGCTGTTCACGACCCTACTCGGCGCCGAGCCCTACGCCGACGCGCCGTACTACGTTGGCTGGCGCGTTGGCGAGCTCGAGGTCGGCCTCACTCCGAAGCAGCAGGAACTGAACGGACTCATCGGCTACTACGACGTCGAAGACATCGTGGCGGCGCTGCAATCGCTTGTCGATGCCGGAGCGACGACCCTGCAGGAGCCGCGAAACGTCGGTGGCGGCTTGCAGGTCGCTTCGGTCGCCGTGGGCGACGGCAACATCATCGGACTGCGCCAGAATCCCTAGGCATCAGAGCGCCGGCGCTCGTACGGTCTGTCGTTCAAGGGCGACGAACCTTACGCCGCGCTGAGGACTTCCTTCGTCAGCCCAACCGATCGAAGAAAGTTGCGCACCCTCACCACCTGGTCCTCGGTCAGCTCACGCGTGCGCGTCGGACCGAAAGAGACGGTTTCGCCTTCGACCGTCACGGCCCAGTTGCCGCGGTGCGTCTCGTGCACCTCGCCGAATCGGGCGAGCAACGAGCACACGTCGTGCCACTGAATGTTGTGGTTCAGCGGGTGACGGAACAGTTTCTGGGCGGTGACGCGGTGGTGATGGTCCAACTTGATCGACATACTCAACCCCCTTGGATGGGCACGGAGATGTTCGGCCTCACGAGCACTATCCCCCATTCACGAGGGGCTGTCAAGGAGCGCAACGAGTTCAACGTGCTCGGTCATGGGAAACAGGTCAAAAACTCGCAGGTCACGCAGAACCAACCCGGCGCCTAGGAGTCCCTTAAGGTCACGAGCGAACGTCGCGGCGTCACAGGCGACGTAGACGAGCCGGCGGGGGGCGCGACGCACGAGGCTCTCGACGACGCCCTTGGCGAGGCCGTGACGCGGTGGGTCGAGCACGACGACCGATCCCTCGCGCACTGTGTCGTTCACGGATCGGGGGCTCACCGACCACTCGCGAATCTTCAGTTGGCGAAGGCCACTTGCGTTCTCGCGCGCGTCGCGCGCCGCAAACGGCGAGGATTCGACGGCGGTCACCCGTCCGCTCGGCCCGACGCGCTGCGCCAAAGGCAAGCTGAACAGGCCGACTCCGCTGAAGAGGTCGACGACGTGGTCGTCCTCGCCAACATCGGCCAGCTCGAGCACGCAGTCGAGCAATACGGCGGGCGCGTCTCGGTGCGACTGCCAGAACGAGCGCGGGCTGACCGAAAAGACGTTGCCGCGGACTTCAACCCTCGAGTGCGCGTCCGGATCCAGCGTCGCTCCCGAGAGAGATCGGGCTTCGTGGCGCGGACCACGTTCGGTCATGCTTTGTACGACGGCCAGTGGTTCGCTCGTGCCGATCGCTCGCAACTCCACCTCGCTCGCGTTCGGCCACCGATGCGAGAATGCCGCGTCGAAGCGATCGTCCGCTATCCAGCAGCGCTCGAGCGGGATCAGCTGGTGAGACCGAGCAGCGCGAAGGCCGAGGCGGCCGGTCTCGTCGACCGCGCAACGCAGCCGAGTCCTCGAGCCCTTCATCTCGCTCGGCGCGGTTCTCACCTCGACCTCGATCGAGAGCCCCGCGACCCGACGCAGCTGCTCAGCGACGATCGCCGACTTCCAGGCGAGCTGCGCGTCGCGCGTCGCGTGCTGCAGATCACAGCCCCCGCAGCCACCGGGGTGCGCATAAGGGCACGGGGCGACAACCCTTTCGGCGCTCGCCTCCAGCACCTCCACGGCGTCGCCGCGGTAAAAGCCCGAGGTTGCTTCGGTGATCGCGACGCGCACGAGCTCGCCGGGCAGTGCGTGGCGAACGAAGATGACGCGTCCGTCCTCGGCCCTACCGACAGCCCCACCCGAGGCCGGCCGCTCGACGCGCACCGTCGTTGCCCCGAGGGCGTCGCTTGACGGACTCACCGGGTGGCGTGGACCAGGAAGAGATCGACCAGTGGCCTGGGCGCGTTCGCGCGCCGCCGGCGTCTCGAGTGTCGTCTCCTCGAGCAGGGCGTCAACGTCGACGCCGAACTCTCGCGCTTCCGCTTCGTCGGCGGCGAACCACTCCTTCAGCTGGACTCGTCGATCTCGGGGTGGAACTGCACGCCGACGTTGCGCCCGAGCGCAAAGGCCTGCACGGCGCGCGACGAGGTCGCCCACAGCTCGGCGGACGCGGGCAGCGGGCACTGGTCGAAGTGGAACTCGAACCACGGCCCTCTGGGCGCCGATGCCCGGTGTCACCTCGACGTCGAACCAACCGATCTCGCGGTCGGAGGCGCGCGAAACGACGCCGCCGAAGTGACGACAGAGCGCCTGCGCCCCGAAGCAGATACCGAAGATCGGCACCCCGCGGCGCTCCGCGTCAGCGATGAGCTCGAGCTCGCGCCCGAACCACGCCGCTTCGACCTCGTGGTCGTAGACCGCGCACTTGGAACCCAGGATGACCAGGACGTCGTAACCCTCGAGCGACGGCGTCGGCGTCGCTCGTTCATCATGGCAACGTCGAGCTCGAAGCCGCGCGAATCGAAGGCATCGCCGACTAGTCCGGGGTGGTCTTCGAGGTGATGGCGCAGCACGAGGGCGCGTTGCATCGTGCCAACGACTCTACTGACAGCCCAAAACTCCCTCACGACGCGCCGGGTAGCGACCAGCCCAGCGACACGGCGATCTCCTTACAGGTGGGACAGATCGGGTACTTCGCGGGGTCGCGGCCCGGGACCCAGACCTTGCCGCAGAGCGCGATCACCGGCGTCGCGTTGACCATGCCCGCAACAACCGAGTTGTCGAGTGCGACGAACTCGCCGTCCTTGTTCGTGTAGCCCTCGAGCACGAGGTGGGTGAAGCGCTCATGGTCGCCCTCGTCGACTTCGATCGTCGGCTGGGCAATGACCTCAGGATCCGCGGTGCTCACGACGGCCAATCTAGTGAGACGCGTAGTGTCTGAGGGCCATGAAACGTCGCCGGCGTCGCCCGCAAGACACGACCTCGACCGGGCGGGTCACCTCGCACTTCACCCGCGAGGGCACGCCGAAGAATGCCTACCGCACCGAGCGCGAAGCACAGAGCGCCGCGCAGCTGGCCTGGACGCTCAATCGGGTCGAGCTCGACATGTATCGCTGCGACTACTGCCACCAGTGGCACATGGGCAAGCGATTTCGCGACGATTAGCGAAAGATTCGCGGACCGGGCAGTATTGAAGGACGCGAAGGGAAAGGTCGACCATGACGGTCCAGGCGTACATCTTGATTCAGTCCGAGATTGGTTCGAGCGAGAACGTCGTCCTGGCCACCCGCGCCGTGCCCGGCGTGCTCGAATCCTTCGAAGTGACCGGTCCCTACGACGTGATCGTGCGCTGCGAGGCCGCGAGCGTCGACGACCTCGGCAAGTTCATCGTGGGTGCGATCCAGAAGGTCCCCGGCATCACCCGCACCCTGACCTGTCCCGTCGTAAACATCTAACCGAACGCCCCCGCGGCTTGCAGCGCCGCCTGACGCTCCGCACTTATCCCCCACCGGCCGAGTCCCTCGCGCGTGCCCGAGCCCGCCGCCTGCGCCGGCCGGCTCACGGCGCCCGGGGTCTTGGAGAACCGTGGCGCGACCTCGGGCTGGCTGCCGTCGGTCGTGAATACGCCTCGCGCCTTGTTGAAGGGATGGCGCGACGCCTCAGAGAGCGACAGGACCGGCGTCACGCAGGCGTCGATGCCGGCGAAGATCGTCGTCCACTCATCGCGCGTGCGTGAGAGAAAGATCGCCCCGAACCGCTCCTTCACCTCGGGCCAGTGCGAGCGGTCCATCTGGGCGGGAACGTCACTCGCTGCGAGCCCGAGTCCGTCCAGCAGTTCGCCGAAGAACTTCGCCTCGATCGCGCCCACCGCGACGAAGCGACCGTCCTTGGTCTCGTAGACCTCGTAAAACGGCGCGCCGGTGTCGAGCAGGTTCGCGCCGCGCTCCTCGTTCCAGAATCCGGCGTTCAGCATCGCGTGCGTGAGCGCAGTCATCGAGGCCGTTCCGTCAACCATCGCCGCGTCGACCACCTGGCCCTCACCGGTCTTGCGCGCCTCGTAGAGCGCGGCCAGCACGCCGAAGACCAAGAAGAGCGCCCCGCCGCCAAAGTCGCCCACCAGATTGAGCGCCGGCACCGGGCGCTCGCCCGCGCGCCCGATCGGCCACAGCGCGCCCGAGATTGCGACGTAATTAATATCGTGTCCCGCTCGCGCCGAGAGCGGTCCCTCCTGGCCGTAGCCGGTCAAGCGTCCGTAGACCAGTCGAGGATTGCGTGCCATGACGTCCGTCGGACCGAGTCCAAGGCGCTCGGTGACCCCGGGCCGGAATCCCTCGACGAGAACGTCGGCCTGCTCGCAGAGCTCGAGCACGAGCTCTCGGCCCGCCGGGTTCTTCAGGTCGACCGCGACCGACGCACGCGACCGATTGAGCACGTCCCAGGTCTCCGTGGGCTCAGCGTCGGGATCGCCTCGCTCGAGGCGCAACACGTCAGCGCCGAGGTCGGCGAGCAACATGCAGGCGTAGGGCGCCGCGCCGAGGCCGGCCAGCTCGACCACCTTCAGACCGTCGAGTGGTCCCGCACGACCCGGCCGTCCCGGCTGGCCGGCTCAGTCCCACCACAGGTCGTCGGCGAGGACGCCCCGCGCGATGAGGCCGAGTTGGATCTGGCTCGTGCCCTCGACGATGGTCAGCTGGCGCGCGTCGCGGTAGAACTGCTCGATCGGGTGGTCTTCCATGTAGCCCGCCGCGCCGAGCAGCTGGACCGCGAACCCCGAGGCCTTCACCGCGACCTCGGTCGCGTAGTACTTGCACATCGAGAGCATCGGCACGTACTCCCTGGTGAACTTGCCCTGGTCGGCGAGCCACGCCGCACGGTAGGTCAAGAGCCGCGCCGCCTCGATCTCGGTGGCGCACTTGGCGATCTCCCACTGGATTCCCTGGAAGTCGGCGATGGTCTTGCCGAAGGCCGCGCGGGCTTTCACGTACTCGGTCGCGTACATCAGCGCGCCCTCGGCGAGTCCGATGCCCCGCGCCGCGACGATGGGCCGCATCGCGTTCAGCGACTGCATCACGAGAGCGAAGCCTCCGCCGATCACCTGGCGCGGTCCCACCCGTACGTCGGTGAAGACGATCTCCGTGGTGTCGATGCCCTTGCACGCCCATCTTCCTGTCGACGCGCGGCCTCGTCACGCCGGGCGTGTCGGCGTCGACGATGAAGCCCCGATGTTGCTGTGGTGGCGCAGGTTTGGGTCGCCCACCTTCGCGAAGACCACGAACCAGTCGGCCTGCATCCCCCCAGAGATCCAGCACTTCGTGCCGTTCAAGACGAAGCCGCCCTCGACCGCGGGATCCTCGCTCGCCCGGGTGCGCATTCCCGCGACGTCCGAGCCCGCGCCGGGCTCGGAGAGACAGAACGCAGCGCGCGTCGATCCGCTGGCGATGCCGGGCAAGTAGCGCTGCTTCTGCTCCTCATTGCCGGCGATCATGATCGGGCCTGTCGGCAGTCGCGTCAGAAGCAGCATCAGCCCGATCACGTTGGAGTACTTGGTGACCTCCTCGATGGCCAACGTGAGGCCGAGCATGCCCGCCCCCGAACCGCCGTACTCCTCGGGGATACAGAGACCGAGCAGGTCCGCCTTCCTGAACTCGTCGAAGATGTCTTGGGGGTAGAGGCCCGTCGAGTCGATTTCCCGGGCCCGCGGCTTGATCTTGTCCTGGGCGAGGCGCCGAACACTCTGCTGAAGTTCTCCAAGCTCGTCGGTTAGCGCAAAGTCCATATCCAGCAAGTTAGCCCTCGTCCTCGATGACGGCGGGCGACCCACTGAGGTCGGTGTGGCTACGCCGACGTCGAATCGGCCGCCGCCGTCTCCTGACGCGGAGCGATCAGCACGTCGCGAGCGACGATGCTCGGTCGCACGTGCGTACCCAGTTCGAACTCCGGCGCCCGGTCACTTCGGACGTCGACCCGAACGGTGATGTCACCCACCTGGACGACCAGGCGAGTCATGGCGCCGAGGAAGCTCTTTCGAGTGACGAAGCCCTTGCCGTCGGGGTCGACATCAATGGCGATGTCCTCGGGTCGAAGGAGCGCGTCGACCGAGCCCGTGAGCTCGCTGCCCTCACCGGTGCGCACGGGGCAGCGCTGGCCAAAGACGATGATCTCGTGGCCCGCTGCGTCCACCGGCACCCGGCTCGAGATGCCCACGAATTGCGCCACGAAGGCGGTGGCCGGACGGGCGTACAACTCGTTCGGTGTCGCCACCTGCTCAATATGCCCCCGCGACATGACGCAGACCCGGTCGGCCATCGAGAGCACCTCTTCTTGGTCGTGCGTGACGAAGACGGTGGTAATCGCAAGACGCTGCTGCAAGGCGCGGATCTGATCACGCAGTTCCGCGCGAACGATGGCGTCAAGTGCCGAAAGCGGCTCGTCGAGCAGTAAGACACGCGGTTCGATCGCGAGCGCTCGCGCAAGGGCGATCCTCTGCTGTTGACCGCCCGACATCTGATGAGGGAACTTGTTGGCCTGATCGCTCAAGCCGACCATTTCCAGCAGCTCACCGGCCTTCTTGCGGCGCACCGTGGACGACTGACGGCGCATGCGCAAGCCGAATGCCACGTTGTTCAGCGCGTTCATGTTCGGGAACAGGGAGTAACTCTGAAAAACCATGCCCATGTCACGCTTGCGGGCCGTGACGTTCGAGAGGTCCACGCCGTCCACGACGACGCGGCCGCTGTCAAGCACTTCAAAGCCCGCGAGCACCCGCAGTGCGGTCGTCTTGCCGCACCCGGATGGTCCCAACAGAGCCATGAACTCACCCGGCTGGATCTTGAGCGAGAGTCCGTCCAGGGCTCGCACCTTGCCGTACGTGCGCACCAGATTCTCCAGGCTGACGGCGGCGCCGGTGATTGCCGACGACACTGCGCTCGTTGTTGACGTCTCTTGCATTTGGGTCATTACGCGCCCAACTTTCTATGCGAGCGTCGAGACTGTGAACGGTCGAGCGATACTACCGCGATCAGCAATATCCAGGTCCCGACGAGGCCCAGCATCGAGGCTGCGACTTGAACAGGGCCGTCGGAGGAGATGGAAAATTGAACAATCCATACCGGGATCGTCGTCCACAGGTCGAGGCTCGCCATTGTGTACTCGCCAAACACGAGCGCCAGCGTGAGCACAGTCGCCGAGAGCAGCGCCGGGCGAATGTTGGGCAGGATCACTCGCCACAGCGTCTTGATCCAGTTCCCGCCGAGCGAACGCGACGCCTCGGTCAGCGTCTTGAGGTCGATGGCGCCCAGACCGGCGTCGAGTGACCGGTACACGAAGGGCATCGCCAGGATGACGTACATGAAGCTCAGCAGATACGGTGACGCCCTGGCCCACTCCGGGAACGCGCCGAGAACCCCGACGATGAGCACAATCGGCGGAATTACGATGGGCATGACGGTCACCACGTCAAGCACCCGCCGGAGTTGGGGCAGTCTGATGTGAACGTAGATTGCCGTCGGCACCATGAGAAGCGTCGACACCACCATCGTCGCCACGGCCAGCTCAAGCGACAGCGTGAGTGCGCCGGTAAAGCCCGGTGCCGAGGGAAGCGCGCGGTAGGCCTGAAATGAGAAATGTCCTTCGACGTTCTGCAGCGAGAACTTGATGCCCGCGTAGATGGGAATCAAGAAGTAGGCGCCGGCGAGCAACAGCACTACGAGGCGCCACCAACGAATGCGGCGACGGCGCCTCGGCGACCCGGTTGAATACGAAGGGACCGCCTCATTCTCGGCCTCGGCCACTTCGAAGATCGAGCCCGCGCCGCTTAACGTAGCCATTTCGAAGCTCGCTTCCGCACGAGGCTATAGAGCACCATGGTGACCGTAAGGATGATGAGCATCCCGAAGGCGATCGCGTAGCCCACGTGGGTCTCGCCTGCGATCACGTTGCCGTTGAGGAAATTACCGATCTGTATTGGGGAAAGCGCGACGAGGCCGAGCGTGAGCGATTCGGCCGTCGCGTACGCGGCAAACGCGCTGCCGAAGAGCAGCAGCATGCCACCGAGGATCGACGGCATCAGAACGGGAATCCCGACGTGGCGCCAGTAACTCCAGCTCGAGGCTCCCATGTTCTCTGCCGCCTCACGCCATGAAGGGCGCAGACCGCCGAGGGCCGGTGTGATCACGAGCACCATAAGCGGAAGCTGGAAGTACATGTACACAAAGAGAACGCCCGAGAAGGTGAAGAGATTAAAGCCGAAATTGGCCAAGTTGATGCCGATGTCGTGCAGCCAGTAGGTCAGAATGCCCGTCGAACCGAGAGTGGCGATGAACATGAAGGTGAGGTTGATGCCACCGAAGTTGGCCAAGACGCCCGATGCCGTCGACGTAAGGCGACGCAGCACGTTACTGTGCGACGTTTGGATCGCGTAGGCGAGGAAGACACCGAGTATTCCAGGAACGATCGAGGAAATCAGTCCCAGTTTGATGCTGTTCTCGAATCCGACGAGGAACACGCCGTGGGTCACCAAACGGATGTTGTAGAGAGTCCATCCACCCGTTTGAGCATGGAAAGCTTGGTAGACCACCGCTAGGGACGGAATGCCCAGTCCGAGGAACGCGTAAATAAGAAAGGGGGCGATCGCAAAGGTCGGCTCACTTCGCCGGAGTACTCGTCGAAGTCGTGAATTGTTGTTGAGCGTGGCTGCCCCGGACCCGAGTACCGACGTACTCGCGTCCGAAGCAGCCACCTCACTGCTCGACATGAGCGGAGTCAGCCCGAACTAGTTACTAGCTTGCACCGACCTCAGAAGCCCAAGTGCTCTCGACCGTGGCTGCCGCCGCGGTGATCTGAGCTGTCGATGGGAACTGCGGCGTCTCGCTCGAAGGAATCGCCGGCAACTTCGCCACGAGCCCCTTGTTGGCCGTGCCGTGGGCCTGCATGTAGGCGAGCTCCGCGGGACGAGCCCCGCCTGCGAGCCACAAGTTCTGGCCGGTCACTGAGTAGAGGTACTCCTCCCAGAGCCGCGCCGCCGCCGGGTCTGGCGCGCCCGAGTTGATGCCCTGCGAGTAGTACTCGCCGAGCAGCGCGTCAGTTGGAATTGTCACCGTCCAACCGGGAACGTTGATGCCACCATTGGCCTGGAGGTAGTCCCACCAGAGGATGACGTTCGTCGTACCGGCGAGCGCCGTGGCCGAGTCGGCGATCGTGTTCACGAACGCGCCGTTCTTGTTAACAGTCGCGAAGAAACTCACGCCCGGCGCCACGTTGCTCAGGGATCCCCCGTTGGCAATCGCCGCAGCCTGGACCGCGGCTAAGGCTGAGTTGGAGGTGAGCGGACTGTTGTTCAGGCCAATCTTGTAGCCTTCCGCGCCGGTCTCCGTGAGCATGTCCTTAAAGGACGTGGGACACGCGGTCACAGTCTTGGTGTCACAACCGATCGCGACGTAGCCGCCGTAGTCATCGAACCAGTAGCCGCCTGACTGCTTCAAGCCCGCAGGAATCTCACTCCAGGTCAGCACCTTGTACGGGGCCAGCAAGTGTTCCGATTGCGCCGTCACCGCGTAGCTGGTGCCCACGTCGATGACGTCGGGGTCGCTCGAACGTCCCTTGTCGGACGTAATGGCCTGGATCTCTTCGGCGCTGGAGCCTTCAGGGTTCTCAGAGTTGATTTTGATTCCGTACTTCCTCTCGAAGCCCTTGATGATGTTGCCGTAGTTCGCCCAGTTGTTGGGCAGCGCCACGACGTTCAGCTTCCCTTCCTTCTTCGCGGCCTTCACGAGTGCCGTCATCGAGGTGGAACCCTTCGTCGTGAGGTGTGTCACCATCGCCCAGTCCGGGCCTGCTGCACCACCGGCGGCTCCCGTGCTCGCGGAGATCCCGATGGCCGTCATGCTGGCCACCGTCGCTCCGGCTAAGAGTACGGTTCTAATCCTTCTAAGTGCCATCAGCACTTCCTCCCTGAATTCGAAGCAACCACAGCGGCCGCTCGGCGAAAGACTATCGGCTCAAGGCAAGGCCGAGCAATCACCTCATGCCGGCTGCGCCGCTTCTTCGGGCCACCGTTTCTCGACCGTACCGCCGACAGATCGCGCCAACTTCACCGCTCGTTAACTTCAGCGCGGCAATCTTCACGCACCGCATCCACCCGTCGAATGCGCTTAAGACAACGTTCTCTCTCAAGACACCAGAAATTCATCTCTCCTAGCTTTCCGCGCCCGCCCGCCAAGCGGGCAAGCCGATGGCGTCATTGTGCGAACATTGCTTCGTGATGGCCAACGCGCCCATGATGCAACAGTGAATCAAGCGTCGCCCCGCCCCGAATGCGTTGCCACCGAGGTCAGCGCGGACTGCGCCGCTAACGCGGTGACTTGCCGGTTTCTGCGACGCCTGCCGAGGCGGTGCGTGAATCTCACGACTGGCGACACCAGGGCCTCCTACACGAATATGGCTGCGCCGTTGGCGCTTTACCATGCTCTGAAGGCCGAGGACCGCACGTTCAGCAGTCCGCGGCTATGAGGGCCCTCGCCATCGATGTGGGTTCGTCGTCGGTACGAACCGGCCTTGTCGACGAGAGTGGCGCGGTCTCTCATCAGCTCCAACGACCCCTCTCAATAACGTCGCGCCGACCCGGCGAGATCGAGTTGAACCCGACCGAAATCGCGGCCGTTGCGCTGGACTTGGCTTCGCGCACGCTCGACGAAGGAGGGGGCTGCGACGCCGTCGGTGTCACGAACCAACGTGCGACCACTATCGTCTTCGATCCGCTCACCGGCCAGGCAGTAGGCCCGGCGCTCAGCTGGCAGGACCTACGAACGGTGCTGGACTGTCTCACCTGGCAGTCCGAGGGCCTCCGCCTCGCCCCAAACCAGCCAGCCACAAAGATCAAGTGGCTGGCCGACCAGTCGGGTCGGGCGCCGGGCGAGCTTCGCTTCGCCACCGTCGAGACATGGATTACGTGGCACCTGAGCCGGGGAACAATCTTTGTTTCGGACCGTTCCAACGCCAGCGTCAGCGGTCTTATCAACCAGAGCGCGCTGTCGTGGGATGAGCGCACCGTAACCTTGCTCGGCCTCGACGGGGTCATGCTCCCCCATCTCGTCGACACGATGGGTCCGCACGGCGCGGCGGTCGCACTGCCCGGCGGCCCGCCAATCACGGCACTCGTCGGCGACCAACCGGCCTCGCTCTTCGGCCAGAGTTGTGTTCGCCGCGGCGTCAAGATCACTTTGGGTACCGGCGCCGTGCTCGACGCGGTACATGACGTGGCGCCCACATCGCTGTACCGCTTTCCATCGGGCTGCTACCCGACAGTCGTGCGCAGTAACAATGACGTCGTGACCTGGGGCGTCGAAGGCATTGTCCTAAGTGCCGGATCGTGCGTCGAATGGTTACGTAATCTCGGTCTTCTCGGTACGCTGGCCGACGCCGAGGCGCTGGCCCAGTCGGTCTCGTCGACGGACGGGGTCACTTTCGTGCCGGCCTTCTCGGGGCTCGGCACGCCGCGGTGGGACTTCGGAGCGCGAGGGGCCTTCTTCGGGCTCACGCGGGGAACGAGCACCGCGCATCTTGTGCGCGCAGTTTTGGAGGGCGTCGCCCAGCGCGGCGCCGACTTGCTCGACGCTGCCGAGTCTGAGGTCGACGCCGAACTCGGCGAGGTGCGAGTCGACGGGGGCATGAGTGTCAACTCGTTCTTCGTGCAACGCCTGGCCGACTTCTCGGGCCGCATCGTCACCGTCTCGTCCGAGCGAGAAGCGACCACGCGCGGCGTCGGTCTCATGGCCCTCGTCCAAGCCGGTGCGCTCTCGCTTGAGAACGTCGAAACCCTCTGGTTGCCCGCTTACGTCGCCGTGCCCGCGCTGAGCGACGCGGAGCGACGGGCCTCACGCGAAGCGTGGCGGGCCGATGTGAGCCGCGCCGCGCGAACGATCCCTGAGCTTTCTGCCGTCTCGTTCTAGGCCGACCAGGGTGCCAGCGCCAGCGCCGCGTGGAGCGTTGTCGGCGCCTCAAGCAGTGGCTTGGTAAGCATGAGACCCCGGGGTTGACTGAGCGAGATGGCGGCCGTCACGATGCCGCTTCTCGAGTAGAGAGCGAGCCATTTGCCCTCTTCGGGACTGCCGCTCACGCGCACCACGTCGTCAGTCGGAGCAGCTCGCCCAAGCAGCTGGATCTTCTTGCCGTACTGGTCCGACCAGAAGTAGGGCACGAGGGGTGGTGACGCCGCGCCGCTAACCCAGTGGCGAGCCAGCTGGGCGGCGTGGTCAATCGCGACCTGCCAATGTTCGATCCTTACCAGCTCTTCCCCGGCGGGACTCGTGTGCCAGAAGCGGGCCACGTCGCCGATGGCGGCGATGCGATTGGCGGCCTCAAGGTTCGCGTCGACGACGATGCCGTCGTCGAGCGTGAGGCCGGAACCCTCGAGCCAGGTGAGGTCAAGCGTCGAACCAACAGCGGCCACCACGAGGCGCGCGGCGAGCGGCTCGCGGTCCGCGAAGTGCACGTCATAACCGAGGTGGCGCTTCGTTACGTCAGTCACCACTTGGTCTGTCCGCAGGTCGATCCCGGCGTCCGACGCGAGCCGAAAGAGCCACCGCGAGACCTCATCGCCAAGCACCGCAATCAGTGGTCGACTGGCCGCCTCGAGCACGACCGGGGTGAGGCCTCGGGCCTTGATGGACGTCGCGGCCTCGGCGCCGACAAAGCCGCCGCCGATGACGGCGACGACGCTGCCCGACTCGAGCGATGCGAACGCCCGGGCGAGGTGCACGACGTCGTCGCGGTGGCGCAGCGTCGGCAGGGCGCCAGATGAGGCGAAGGCGAGGGGGCGTGCCCGCGCGCCAACGGCGAGCACGACGTGCGTGCCGACGATTGATGTGCCGTTGGCAAGCTCGACGGTCGTTGCGTCCACGTCAAGTCGAGTCGCTCGAACCCCAAGGCGCACGGACGCCATCGAGCGGGCAAGGTGCTCCTCGGAAGCCAGGGTCGCCTTATCGATGTGCCACTTTCCTGCGAGGACCTGCTTCGATAGCGGCGGACGGTCGTAGGGAAGGTGGGGTTCTTCGCCGATCAACGTGAGCGCTCCCTCGTAGCCCTCGCGACGCAACGACTCCACGAAACGCCAGCCAGCCACGCCGGCGCCCACGACGATGACGTGGTCCGTCGCCTTAAGCGGGATCACGAGTCAAAGATGGCGAGCCACTGCTCGGGGCTTCGCGCAGCGAGCACCTGGTTGCGCTCGCGCACCTCGCCCATCCTCATCGAAGCTTCCTTCGAGTAGAGGTGCCCGGGAAAGAGCAGGGTGTCGTCGCTCACATCGGCCAGGCGCTCGTGCAGGGTGCGGTACATCTCGCGGGCGTCACCACCGGGCAGGTCGGTGCGGCCACAGCCGTCGATGAAGAGTGTGTCCCCGCTGATGAGCCGGCCATCGGCCAAAAGGCATTGGCTGCCCGGGGTGTGGCCCGGCGTGTGCCAAAGGCTCACCGCCAACTCTCCGACTTCCAGCAGGTCTCGATCGCGGTGCGCAATGAGCTGGGCCTCGTCGAGCCCGGTGCGAGCGACCATCCAAGCAACCTCCGCGGCCTGGACGTGGACGGGCACGCCGTTCGAGTGAACGAGTTCGGCGACGCCTTCGACGTACTGGCCCATTAGATCGCCGCCGACGTGATCGGGGTGGTAGTGCGTCGCGACGGCGCCGGTCACCCGTAGCCCATCGGCGGCCACCAGGTCCACGAGCTCGCCCGGCTGGTACGCCGGGTCGACGAGCACGGCCTCGCCGGTCTCGCGATCACCGAGCGCGTAGGTGAAGTTGCGCATCGCCACGGCCAGTGCGTCACCCACGGCGAAGTCGCGTCCGGCGAGAAGCTGGCGGAAGTACCACTGCTCGTTCATTCGCCGTCGGCAACTTTGGCAATGCGTGGGGCGAGCTCTTCGACCTTGGCCCTCGTCGTGGCAAGGCGCGACTCGAGAGCCTCGATGATCGTCGTCGCCCGTTCGAGCTTGGCGAAGAGGTCGTCGACCGATACCTCGCCCTCATCGAACGAGGCCACGATAGCGTTGAGCTCGCTTGCCGCTTGGTTCCAGTCGCTGACGTCGCTCATGACGTTCCCTCCATCTCGGTGACCCGGGCCGCAAATGATCCGTCGCTCACGCGCACGTGCACCTCGTCGCCTGAAGCGACGCCGTGAAGCGACTTGACGATCGAACCACCAGCGTCGGTCACGATCGACCAGCCCTGTGCGAGACGGCGCGACGGATCGTACGCCGCAAGGAGGAGCCGTTGGCCGGCGAGCGTCTGAGCTGCCGTGGCCAGGAGGTGCCGCCCCTCGATCACCAACCGCTCGCGCGTGCTGACGAGCTGGCGCTCTTCGGCGCGCAGCCGGTCGCGCACGGCGAAGATCATGGTGCGCCGGCGCTCGCCCAGGTAGTCACTCGCTTCTTCAACCACGTCGAGCGCGAGCGTCGAGCACCCGCTCGGCCGGCTGGCGTACCCGAGCTTCGTACCAGTTGGCGACGATACGCGACGAGCTCCTCGCCGAGCTTGGTCGGCGTGATGGAGCGCGTGTGCGCGACGAGGTCGGCGACCGACTCGTCGCCCGGTATGGCCGATGCCGGTGAAGACCGGTGTCCGACAAGCCGGCGATCGCGCGCGCGACGTCGCTCGTCGTCGAAGCAGGCGAGGTCGCCCTTGGATCCCCCGCCTCGCACGACGCAGATCACGTCGACGCCGAGCTCGTCGAGGGTCTCGATCGCCGTCGACGATCTGGGGCGGCGCCGGCGTCGCCCTGGACGAGACTCTTCACGAGGGTGACCGCGAAGCTGAAGCCCGAGTCGAGCAGCTGGCCGGTGAAGTCCTGGTAGCCCTCGGTGCCGGGGCTAGCGACCAGCCCAACCCGCAGTGGCACCGGCGAGCAGCGCGACGCGCTTGTTCGCCTCCAGCAGTCCTTCGGCCGTCAGACGGGCGATCAGTTCCTGGCGTCGGCGCGCGACGTCGCCGAGCAGTCCCTCGACGTCGATCTCGGTGACGGTGAAGCCGATCCGGCCCTGGGGCGCGTAGAGGTCGACGTAGCCGAAGAAGCTCACGACCATCCCGGCGACCAGGGTCACGCCCTCGACTGGCGAGTCGACGCTTCAGCGGCGCCCAGGGCGTCGCCCAGCAGTGAGCGTTGAGCACCGGTCGTTTCGTGTCGCGAGGCCGCGGACCCGGCGTCGACCAGGTCGATGTAGACGTGGCCCTTCTCGTAGACCTTGGCGATCTCGCCCCGCACCCAGTGGGGTCGGCGACGCCCGAAGCTCGCCTCGAGGTGGGCCGTCAGCAATTCGTAGAATTCACCCACCTCATAGACGGGCTCGTCAATCAACGCGTCAGTCGCCACGAGGCGAGGCTACCCGCCGAGGTCGCGACCGCCTTGAGGTTGCCGAGCCTGATGTGACAGACTGGACGCGGATGGTGAGTCGACTGGGTGGCCGCGCCGCTCGAAAGAGCGGTGAGGAAAGTCGGGGCTCCACAGGGCAGGGTGCTCGCGAAACGTGAGTCGCGGTGACGTGCAGGACAGTGCCACAGAGAAAAGACCGCCGATGGCTCGGGCAACCGAGTACAGGTAAGGGTGAAACGGTGCGGTAAGAGCGCACCAGCGCCGTGAGCGATCACGGTGGCTCGGTAAACCCCACCCGGAGCAAGATCAAACATGGGAGGCGGCCCGCAGGCCTCGTAAAGAGGCACTCCCGAGGTAGATCGCTGAGATGGATGGCCGCCCACCCTTCGCAAGAAGGTGGACAGAACCCCGCTTACAGGTCGACTCACCATCCCTCCCTCTATCACAACTACTGAAAGGATGAACCGTGCTGCACCTGCCCTACCGCGAACTGCCCGTAGACGACCCCGGCACGCCCGACACGCGTTCACCTCTTCGCTACCTCGCCTGGCTCGCGCGCCACCAGAAGTTGGCTCCTCTCCTTGAACGCCATCTTCGGCATCGGCTGGATGGTGTCCAGGCGCTCGTCTGGGCCGCTGTCGGCGCGGCCATCGACCACGGCGTCGAGCGCCACAGACACGCCGAACTCTTCAAGTGGGTCGGCGTGGTGATCGCCCTCGGGCTGATCCAGGCGGTCTGCGGATCGCTGCGCCACCAACTCGCGGTGACCAACTGGATGAACGCGACCTACCGCACGGTCCAGGTCATCGGCGAGCACCTCTCCGTCGCTGGCACCGCCATCACCGACGAGATCCCGGCGGGCGATGTCGTCAACACCGTCGCGTCCGACGCCATGCGCATCGGCAGCACCTACGACAGCTTCGCTCGCTTCTCTGGTGCCATCGTCGCCTGGATCGTGGTGTCGTTCATCTTGCTCTCCACCTCGGTGCGAGCTCGGCCTGATCGTCCTGCTCGGCGTGCCGATACTCGGATCGCTGACGATCCCCCTCATGAAGCCGCTGCACACGACCCAAGCGGCCCAGCGTGAGGCGGCGGGACGGCTGGCGGCCCTCGGCTCGGACACCGTCGCGGGACTTCGCATCTTGCGCGGTGTCGGTGGCGAAGAGGTGTTCTTGCAGAACTACCGCAAGCCAGAGCCAGCTCGTGCGCGTCGCCGGCAAGCGCATCGCGGCGCCCCAGGCGGGTCTCGAATCGGGCCAGGTACTCTTGCCGGCGATCTTGACCGGCGTCGTGACCCTGCTCGGTGCACGCGACGTCATGAACGGCACGCTCCAGCCCGGCCAGCTCGTCGCCTTCTTCGGCTACTCGTCGTTCCTCACAACGCCGCTGCGCACGGCGATCGAGTACGTGATCATGTCGACGCGCGCCTACGTCGGTGCCGGGCGCGTACTGCGCGTCCTCGCCGTCCAGCCCACCGTTACCGATCCGCAGGATCCGATCGCCTGGCCCGTGCGCCTCACCCGTCTCGAGGACCGCCGCAGCGGCGTTCGCCTGGAGCGAGGTCAGCTCGCGGGCCTGGTCACCGAGACGCCCGACGAAGCCGCCGTGCAAATCGACCGGCTGGGCCGCTTCGTTGCCGACGCCGAGAACGTGCTGGTCAACGGCGCGCCAATCGCTTCGTACTCGCTGAGCGACCTGCGCTCGCACGTCGTCGTCAGCGAGATTGAGCCCCGCCTCTTCTCGGGCGAACTGCGCTACGAGCTGATGCCTCACGGACTCGTCGACGATGAGCGCATCTTCCAGGTGCTGCAGGCGACGAGCTCGCTCGACGTACTCGACGCACTCGAGGATGGCCTCGAGACGACCGTCGAGGAGCGAGGACGAGGCTTCTCCGGCGGCCAGCGACAGCGCCTCAGCCTGGCGCGAGCCATCCTCACCAACGCCGACGTGCTGCTGCTCATCGAGCCAACCTCCGCCGTCGACACGCACACCGAGGGCCGCATCGCCACGCGCCTGCGCGAGGTGCGCGGCGGCCACTCGACCCTCGTCGCAACGACGAGCCCGCTGCTGCTCCAGGAGATGGACCTCGTCTTTCTCGAGCTCGACGGGCGCGTCGTCGATCGGGGCACCCACGACGAACTGGTCCAGCGGTCGGCGAGGTACCGCCAGATCGTGTTGCGAGAGGACACCTAGTGCAGCTGCCCGTCGCCAGTTCCAAGGTCGTTGTCGCCACCGCGCGAGTCCTGATCCGTCAGCACCGGCGCGCCCTCGCGCGAATGCTCTCGCTCTACGGGATGGCCGCAATCATGGCCCTCATCCCGGCCTGGGTAATCGGCGAGATCACCAACTTCGCCTCCGACCACCAGCTCACGTCATTCAAGATCTGGGTCTACGTCAGCGCACTCATCGTGGCCTCGCTCGCCTGCGCCCTCCTGACCTACTTCGCGAGGAAGCGCAGCTACGTCTTGGGCGAGACCGTCTTCGCCCAGTTGCGCGAGGAGTTCCTCCAAAGCGTGCTCGCGTTGCCCCTCGTCGACGTCGAGCGCGCCGGCACCGGGGACCTCCTCAGTCGAACGACAAACGACATGGAGTCGCTCTCGAGAACGGTGCGCTTCGCCGTGCCCGAATGGCTGGTCGCCATCCTCCAGGCGATCCTCACGCTCGGCGCGATGCTGCTGGTGAGTCCCCTCACGTCGATCGCCAGCCTGGTCTCGCTGCCGTTCCTCTTCTTTTCGACGCGCTACTACTTGCGCTACGCCACCCCGGGCTACCGCCGCGAACGGATCAGCTACGCGACGATGTCGGGCACGGTCGCCGAGACGGCCGAGGGGGCGCGCACCGTCGACGCACACCGCCTCGGACCGCGCCAGGTCAGGCGCGTCAACGACAACGTGCGCGAATCCTTCTACTCAGAGATGTACACCCTGCTGCTGCGCATGATCTGGTTCCCCACCGTCGAAGGCGCCTTCGCGATCGCCGTCGCCGCGACGTTGGCGTGGGGAGGGTGGCTCGCCATCTCGGGCCACGTCACCATCGGCGCGGCGACGACGGTGACCCTCTACGTCGTGCAGATCAATGATCCCCTCGACCGCATCGTCTCGTGGCTCGACGAGATCCAGATCGGCCAGTCGTCGCTCGCGCGCCTCGTGGGCGTGTCGGTTGTGAAGGACGACCGGCCCCTCACGGGACCCCAGCCGACCAACGAGACGATCACGATGGAGAACGTCCGCTACGCCTATCGCGAGGGTCACGACGTCTTGAACGGCGTGACGCTCACTGTCCAGCCCGGTGAGCGCCTCGCCATCGTGGGGCCATCGGGCGCGGGCAAGTCAACGATCGGCCGGTTGCTCGCGGGCATCGATGCGCCGCGCAGCGGATCGGTGCGCGTGGGCGAAGTAGAGCTCGCCCAAATGCCACTCGCCGATTTGCGTGGCCACGTCGCCCTGATCACCCAAGAGCACCACATCTTCATCGGGACGGTGCGTGACAACCTGGCTCTCGCCCGCCCCGAAGCGAGCGACGCCGAGATCGTCGGCGCGCTCGACGCCGTCGACGCGCTCGAGTGGGTTCAGCACCTGCCCCAAGGCATCGACACCGAGCTCGGCACGACGGGCTATCCGATCACACCGGCTCAGGCCCAGCAGCTGGCCCTCGCGCGGCTCGTCTTAAGCAATCCCCACACGTTGGTGCTCGACGAGGCGACGGCGCTGCTTGACCCTCGCGCGGCTCGACACCTCGAACGGTCCCTGCACGCCGTCCTTCACGGCCGCACCGTCATCGCCATCGCGCACCGGCTTCACACAGCCCACGACGCCGACCGAGTATGCGTCGTGATCGACGGCGAGGTGGCCGAGCTCGGCACGCACGACGAGCTCGTCGCGATGCAGGGCGAGTACAACTCGCTGTGGCGCAGCTGGCGCAACGAACGCCCGAGTGTCTCGTAGGCTTTCGAGGTGGCCGAGTATCTCCGCAGTGACGAGATACTCGCCTGCGTTCACCGCGTCGCTCTCAGTCGCGGTGCGCCTTTCGATTTCGCGCCACCGCCGCCCGCTCCCGAGATGGACTGGCGCCGGCGCAGCGCGCGCGAGCATCGCCGCGCCACGGTCGATCTGCTCAGCGAGCTGCACCCCGAAGCTGGCGTGCCGGCGAGCCCGGGCGAGACGACCGAGCTGCTTCGCGCGGGCTGCGATCTGGTGCTGCTGCCACGGGTCGCCAACGACGACGCCGGGCGGCGGTCGGCCGCGGTGCAAGCACTCGTGCGCGTTGGTCGCGTCGACGAGCGCTTCACCTACGCGCCAATACTTATTAAGAACCACGAGGTGATCGAATCGGCGAGCACACGGCGCACGCTCGAGGGTTCGCTCGCCCATCTTCGTCCGAGCGAGGCCGCCTACCTCGACGGCGTCGGCACGCGGTCATCTCTGCCCATGGTCCGCAGCGGTCTCGCCCTGGCCCAGGCGACGCGGGTGCTCGCCGCCCTCGGCCACGCGGACCCGATCGCACGCGGCGCGATCGTCGACCGGCACCGCCGGCTGTGGTGGTTCAATCTCGGCGACGACAGCTACCCGCGCTTCAACCTCCGGCTCTACGACGACCTCTATACGGAACGACTCAACGTCCTGCTCGCCCACGACGAGTGGCGCACGCGCGGCGGCAACTTTCCGACGGCCCCGTACTGGCACCGCGACTGCCCGGACTGCCCGTTTCGCGAGTGCTGCCAGGAGCAGCTCGAGGCGCGCGACGACGTCTCGCTGGTGCGCTTCACCACTTTCTCCCAACAGCTGCTGCTGCGCGAACACGAGGTCACGACGAGAGCCCAACTCGCCCAACTCGATCCCCAGCGCGCCCGCAGCGCACGCAACCGCGCCCTCAACCCGCTCGAGCCGTACGAGCCCGTCGAGGTTCTCGGCCGGGCCATCGACAAGCTCGACGATTTGATCTATCGGGCGCGCGCCCACGAACGGGGCTCGTCGCTGCGCGTCGTCGGCGCGAACGAGATGGGTTGTCCGACGGCCGACATCGAGATCGACGTCGACATGGAGAGCTACGACGACGCCACGTACCTTTGGGGCGCCTACGTCACGGTGAATCGGTTGACCGACGGTGTCGCCGGGGGCTATCGACCCTTCGCCGAGTGGGGCGAGCTTGACCAGCAGAGTGAGGCCGCGATCTTTCGAGATTTCTGGCAGTGGCTGGGCGAGCTGCGCACCCTCTGCGAGGAGCAGGGTCGCACCGTGGCCGCCTACTGCTTCTGGGCCCAGGCCGAGAACGGTGCCATGAATCGGGCCGTCACGACCCCGATTGAGGGAGGGCCGACTCTGGCCGATCTCGCGGTCTTTCGCGCGAGCGATCCCGCCGTGTGGATCGACCTGCACGAGTTGGCGAAGCGTCAAGTCCAGACGGAGGGACCGCTCGGGCTGAAGCAGCTTGCGGTCGCGGCTGGCTTTCGCTGGCGCGATCCCAACCCGAGCGGCGAGGCGTCCATCCTCTGGTACGAAGAGGCGACGAAGTCCGACGGACCCGAAGCGGTGCAAGCACGCCAGCGCATCATCGAATACAACGAGGACGACTGCCGAGCGACCAAGGCTTTGCGCGACTGGCTGAATGGTCCCGCGCGCCTGCTCGCCCACCGCGACGCACCCCTGTAGCGCTCGCGCCCCTCATTAGCATTGAGCGGTGGCCGAAGCCTTCGTAGATCGCTCCTCGGGTGCCACTTACCAGCGCGGCGCGCGCGCGCTCGGAATCTTCGCCAGCGCCGCCGCCCTCGCGCTCGCCGCCCTCAGCGCCGTCGGGGTTAACGACCTCGCCCACCGCGCGATCACCTCCGGTGTCGTGGTGCTGCTCACCTTTCTTGCTCTGCGCTGGGTGCTGTCGACCGTTCTCGAAGAGTACGACGAGACGACCGCCGCGCGATTGCGCTCTCGGTGGCGCCGCGCGCTCGTGCCGCACCTGGCGACGCCCCGGCGCGAAGGCGAGCGCGCTCGCGGCGATTTGGCACTCGCGATCGACCAGGCGTCCGACGCGCCCGCCCTGGAGCGGCTGGCGGCGAGCGCGGCGACGTCGCTGTTCGGCGTCGTCGTGGTCTTCTGGGCGGCCGGGTGGTTGCCGCTCGTCATCACGCTCGGCCTGTTGGCGATGGCCGCTCCGCTCTACCGGCGCGCGGGCCGACGCAGCGAGACGATGGCTCGCGAGTATCAGGCGCGACGGGCGCTGCTCGAAGCGCGCCAGCTCGAGGTCCTCGAGCACGCGCCCGAACTGCGCGCCCTTGGCGCCGTGACCTACGGGGCCAACGAGATCGCCGCGATTTCCGACAGCGAGCACACCCTCGCGCTGCGCGCCATCCGCGTCGCGCTGGAGTCATCGCTCGTTACGGAGTTCCTGAGCGGTGTCAGCATCGGCCTGGTCGCCATGGTCGTCGGCTTCGGCCTCCTCGGAGGGCGGATCAGTCTCCTCCGCTCCTTGGTCGCGGTGCTCGTGACCAGTGAGGTTTTCGCTCAGGTGCGCCGCTACGGCGTCGAGTTTCACCGTCGGGACGAGTCTCAGAACGCTCTCGCGGCACTGGACGCCCCACCGCCGACGCTGGGGCGCCTGACCGGCGACGAGTTACTGGTCGCCCGGGATCTGGTGACCGAGGCCAACCCCGTGGCGGTCGATCTCGCCGTGCGTGCGGGCGACCGCGTCGTCATCACCGGCCCTTCCGGAGCGGGCAAGACGACGCTGCTGCACGCGCTGCTCGGTTGGCGCCGCGTGATTCGAGGCACCGCGCAGCATGCGTTGGCGCCGGTGGGCTACGTCAGCGTCGAGACCGCGCTGCTCTCGGGCTCGCTGCGCGAGAATCTCACGCTGGGCGTCCCACTTGACGATGACGTCGTGCTCGCGCGCCTGCACTCACTCGGTCTTGGCGGCGAGCGCATCGAAGACCTCGACACCGAGTTGCTCAGTGACGGACGGGGCCTCAGCGCGGGCGAGCGAGTGCGCCTCGTCCTCGCTCGCGCCCTGCTCGCCAACGCCGAGCTCATTGTGCTCGACGACGTCGCCGGGGTCCTTGACGTCGACGCCCGCGACCAGGTGCGCCGAACCCTCGACGACCTACCTGAGCTCGCTGTCGTCGAGGCCACGGTCGACACGCCGCTCCTCACCACGGCCTCGAGGCGCATCGAGCTTCGAACGTGAACGCCGACGCCGCGCGGCTGCTTCGCTGGCTGAAGCGGGCTCAGCCACCCCGCTCCCAGCTGGCGCGCGCATTGGTCGCGGGGCTATTCGCCACGGCCACGAACGTGGCCCTCTTCGTGGGCGCATTGGCGCTGCTCGTCGAGGCCGCCACGCGGCCGGGACTGCGCGCGGTTGCCGTCGTCTTGATCGTGATCGAGTTGCTTGCCTTTTCGCGCTCACCGCTGCGTTTCAATGAGCGACTTTCGGCGCACCGCCTCGGCTACGCGGCGGTGACGCGCTGGCGCCGGTGGCTCGTCGTGACAGTCGGGCGACTCAACTTCTCTCAGTGGCGCACCTACGCGGCCGGGGACCTCTTGGAGCGGGCCCTCGGTGACACCGACGAACTCCAGGACCTCTGGCTGCGCTGCGTTGTGCCCCTGGTCGACACGGTCGCTGTGATGATGCTCGCCGACGTGGTGGTCGCCGCACTCCCGCCCCACGGACGGTGGTGGCCGTACGCGCTCAACCTCTTCCTGCTCCAGGTCGTGGGCGTCGCGGGCCTGGCGCTGCTCGCCCGAGTTGAACTCGCTCGCGACCGCGAACTTCGCGCGGCGCGCGGCAACTTCCGCGCGCACCTCGTAGAGCTGAGCGCGGCTACGCCAGATCTTGCCTTGCTCGCCCGAGAGGACCTGGCCCTCGTGCGGTCCTCGCTGGCCGTTGCGAGGCTCGAGGCGGCCGAGTCCCGTCTACGGGGGACCCGGCGCGCGTCAAACGCCCTCATCGCCTTGGTCAGCCTGTTGGCGCTCGCCGGCGTGATATCGCATCCTCGGTCGTCGAACGTGTGGCTCGTCGTCGCCGCGGCCATCGGCCTCGTGAGCTACGACGCGCTGCAGACAGTTCGGCTCTCGTTCCAGGCCGCCGTCGAAGTGAGCGGCGGGGGTGAGCGTCTCGAAGGACTCGAGCGACCGCGGCGTCGGGGCTCGCGGCCCTGGCCCGAGGACGTCACGCTTCGCCTCGAGCGCGCCTCGATCGAGGAGGACGGCCGGCTCCTCGTGCGCGAAGCGACCCTTATCGTCGAACCAGGCGCACGTGTCGCACTCGTCGGGGAGTCAGGCGCGGGCAAGTCCACGCTGCTTCGCGCGATGGCCGCGCTCGACGGGGTCGCCGGCGGCACGATCTGCGTCGGCGCCGTGGCGATCGACGAGCTCGACGAGGAGGAGCTACGCCGAAAGCTCGTCTACGTACCTGCCGAGCCCGGCTTTACTCGCGGCTTCGCCCTCGACGTCGTGACCCTCGGACGAGCGAGCTCACGCGAGCCCGGTCAGGATCTCGCCGCACTCGGCCTCCTCGGCGATCGCACGACACGCTTCGACGAACTCTCTCGCGGCGAACGGGTCCGCGTCGCGGTCGCTCGTGCGCTTGTCACGAGTCCCGATGTCTACCTGCTCGACGAACCGACCGCTGGTCTCGGTCGCGACGAGACCCGGCGTGTCCTCTCGCTCTTGGCGACAACCGGGGCGACGGTCGTGATCGCGACGCACGACGAAGAGGTCGTTGCCTGGTGCGACGTCGTGGTCGAGCTGCGCGACACCGAACTGGTGCCGGTCAACCATTGAGATTCGCCATGCTCGTCGGCGCGTAGCGATCGCCAACGACCGCGTCGCGTGGCACCGCCGCCTCGAGGGCCGCGACATCGGCCTCGCTCAGCGTGATTGCAGCGGCCGCTATGTTCTCGCGCAGCCACCGGCGCCGCTTCGTGCCGGGAATGGGAACGACGTCCTCGCCCCGAGACAGGACCCAGGCCAGTGCGAGCTGGGCGACGCTCACACCCCTCGCCGCTGCGATGGTCTGGACGTTGCGTACGAGGGCGAGGTTGCGCTCGAACGCCTCGCCCACAAAGCGCGGCGCGCGGCTGCGAAAATCGCCCGCCGCCGCCTGGCGCGTCGGGGCCTCGTCGGTGAGAAAGCCGCGCCCGAGTGGGCTGTAGGCGACAAAGCCGATCCCGAGACGCCGGCACGTCGCGAGCACGCCATCCTCGGGATCGCGCGACCAGAGCGAGTATTCGCTCTGCAGGGCCGTCACCGGGTGGACCGCGTGGGCCCGCTCGATCGTTGCCGACGACGCTTCGGAGATGCCGAGGTGGCGCACCTTGCCCGACTCGACGAGCGACTTCATCGCCCCCCACGTTTCCTCGATGGGCACGGTGCGGTCGACGCGGTGCTGGTAGTAGAGGTCGATCACCCCCACGCCGAGACGTTCCAGCGACGCGTCACAGCAAGCCAGCACGTACTCGGGCCGCCCGCTCACCCCGAGGAAGGAGCCGTCCTCGCCTCGCCGGTTGCCGAACTTGGTGGCGAGCACGACCTCGCCGCGCCGATGCTTGATGGCGCGTCCGACGAGCCGCTCGTTGATGAAGGGCCCGTACATGTCCGCCGTGTCGAGAAAGTCCACGCCGCGGTCGAGCGCTTCGTGGATCGTGGCGATCGACTCCTCGTCGTCGCCGACACCGTAAAACTCGCTCATACCCATGCAGCCGAGGCCCTCGGCGGAGACCGTCAAGCCTTGGCCCAGCGTGCGGTGCTGCATCGCCTCTCCTTCATGTGAACTTGCTCACGAAACCCTGATTGCAGGGCTTAGCCCTTAGGGTACCGTTCGATCACGAACTAATTTCTTGTCTATTGGCTGGGGGGGCCAAACATCGAAGGCCCGCCTGTTCTGGCAACAGAACAGGCGGGCTCCGTTGTCCTTTGGCGAAGTCGGCCAAACATATGGTTGAACCGTGTCAGCGGTTCCCTCCACGACGCCGAGCACCGCCCCGCGCCCGGCGCTGCGCGGGTGGCTGCACGTTGTCGGCGCCGTCGCGCTGCCCGCCTGTTCGCCGATCCTGTTCCTGCGCTGTCACGACGACGCCCAGGTCGGCTGGGCCCTTTGCTACCTGGTGGGCGTCGAGTCGATGTTCGCAACCAGCGCCATCTTTCACCGGGGCAACTGGTCGCCAAGTCGCCGCCGCTCGTGGCGCCGGGCCGACCACTCCGCCATCTTTCTCGCCATTATCGGCAGCTACCTCGCTGTTGCCGGGCTCACGATGCACGGGACCATCCGACTGGTGCTGATCCTCGTCGTGGGGGCGGGAGCCGTCGCGGGCATCGCGATTCGCCAGCTCACGATCGACACGCCCAAGCTCATCAACACGATCCCCTTTATCCTCGTGGGCTGGACGGCCGTCGCGGTACTGCCGCAGATCTACCGTGGGGGCGGTCCGGCCTGCTTCGCTCTCGTGTTGGGCGGCGGGCTCGCCTACACCCTTGGCGCCATCGGCTATGGACTCAAGCGCCCGCAGCTAATCCCCCACGTCTTTGGCTACCACGAGCTCTTTCATGCGTGCACCCTCGTCGGGGCGGGACTCACTTTTTGGGCGATCGCTCTGGCGCTGCGCTAAGCGGTCACCGCGGGCACCGCGTTAAGGCAAACCAGAACCGGCGAGTGCGCTCGCACGCCGATGATCGTCATCGACCCGTTGTCAAGCCGTGTGCGCCACGCCGTCGAACCGGCCACACCGAGCGCCCACATGGCCGCCGCTTTGATCGGCGAGACGTGGCTAACGATCGCGAGGTGGCGCGTGGGCGAGTACAGGAGAGTGGACCGGTCGGCCAGGAGCGCGTCGAGTTCGGTGCGCACTCGCTCGTCGACCGCGGCGAGCGACTCGCCACCGCCGAAGGCAACCTCGTGGCCGTGGTCGAGCGAGGCTGCCCGCTCGGCCGCGACGACGCTGAAGGGCTGGCCCTCGAGATCGCCGTAATCGACCTCAATAAACGACTCCTTGACGACCGGATTGCATTCTGGCAGTGCGAGGGCCGCCGTCTGGCGGGCGCGCGCGAGTGGCGATGTCCACGCCGCCTCCACGCCCAAGAGCTGCGGCGCGAGCGAGCGAGCTTGGCGCTCGCCGAGTTCGGTGAGGACCGTGTCGCGCCGCCCAACCAACAGACCTTCGGCATTGGAGGTTGATTGCCCGTGACGGATCAGAATGATCACGCGAGCAGCAGCCGTCCACACTCGGGGCAAACCATGAAAGTGTCCGCTGGCAAGTTTCGGAAGCGATCAAAGTCGAGCGGCGAGAGTGCGAGCCGACAGCCGTCGCAATGTCCATCGACCACTTGAGCCGCTCCCGACGTTCCCGCGTGCGCCATCGCCGTCTCGTAGCGAGCGAGCAGCGCGGGCGCGACGTCGGCTGCCTTTGCGGAGCGAGCGATGCGCAGGGCGATCAGCTCGTCCTCAAGCGACGCTTGGAGTTGAGCAACGACGTCGATGAGCTCGCTTCGGCGCTCGACACCCGGCTGCGCCCTTCGCTTGACGGAGTCCACTTCGTCCTGGAGCGGCTCGGCCGCAATCAATAGTTCGAGCTCGCGGTCCTCGGACTCGGCGAGGCGGGTGCGCACGTTCGCGAGCTCGCCCTGGAGCGCCGCGAGCTCGCGGGCACTCGCGGTCGATGACGACAGTGTTCGGTCGAGGCTGCGGGCCCGCTCCCGCAAGCGGCTCGACTCCCGAGCGACCTCCTCGAATGCGTCTTTCACCGGAGCAAGACGCACTTCAGCCTCGCGCAGCTGGGCCAGCAGTGCCCGCAGCTCGACCTCGAGTGCGGCGAGTTCTCCGGCTTCAGCGAGGTGCGTGCGCCTCGAGCTCACGCGCTCGATCCACCGGTCGGCCTCCATCAGGGCGCGCACCGACTCAGTCTCACCCATCGGGCAAGTTTGGCACGCCGAAGCTTTCGAGCGCCTCGGCGAGCTTTCGCAACACCGGCGCGTCCTTTGGTTCGGCGCGCTTGAGCGCGCCGTCGAAGGCGAACCAGAAGACATCGGGACTCTCGCCCTCAGGCGGTTGTGGATCGAGCGGCGAGCTTCGCAGCACGTAGCGCAGGTCGTAGTGAGTGTGGCCCTTCGGACCGGGGTGCACGTCGACGTGAAACAGCGCGACCGGATCGAGATGCCGGGCGGCGAGACCCGTCTCCTCAAACGTCTCGCGCACGCACGCCGCCTCGGGCGACTCGCCGGAGTCGACGTGGCCCCCTGGCTGCACCCAGATGCCGAGTCGTCGATGGCGATGCAAAATGACGCCCCGGTGCGAGATGACAAATGCCGACGCCGTCACGTGATGATCGTGGTCGTGCTCGGCGTAGGGGTCGCCCGGCCACGTGAGGCGATCGAGCGTTCGAGCAAGCGAATCAGCCTCGCGTGCGTCGACTGGCGTCATGAGCAGAAGTCGCTCGCGCAACTCCTCGCTCGTCACGTCTCGCCCAGTAGCTGGCGCACCGACTCGGGCACCACCAGCTCACCAGTCGCCATGGCGCCGTTGGTGTAGGGGACGGGCGGATCAAAGACGAGACGGGCCGGCACGGTGCCAGCCCAGATCCGTAGCTGGAGGTCCTCCTCGGGATCGTCGGTCGGACCGGACGAGATCTTGGCGGACGCCTCGTCGATCGAGACCGCGACAACCAACGTGAGACGCAGCTCCTGTTCGGTCAGGGGCCGCACCTCGTTGCCTCGCCCTGGCAGGACTCGCTCGACGAAGCGGTTCAACACGCTCGTCTTGTCGTCTTCGTTGTCAACCTCGCGCGCGCGACCCACCACGACGACCGAGCGATAGGCGATCGAGGACTCAAAGCCGCTCCTCGCCAAGCGCAGCCCCTCGAAGAGCGTCGCCGTGACGAAGGCCTCACCTGTTCGCAGGAGCGACTTCATCACTTCGTTCGAAGGACTGGCGTGGAGATAGAGCGTGCGGCCCTCACGCATGTGCAGGGTGGGCAGTGCCACGGGCTTTTCGTGCACTAGCGCGGCGACGTGGCATATCCGCGCCTCGTCCAGGATCGCAAACACGGTCGCCTCGTCGTATCGCGCCTTTTTGGCCAGGCGACGCACGCGAGTGTGCGGACCGGGCCCGAGGTCGCCCACTATCGGATCTCGCCGCTGAAGAAGGTCCGCGCCTCGCCGGCTACCTCGACGTTGCGTTCGAAGAGCCGCGCGTACATCACGCCACCGCGCGAGCTCGCCTGGCGCACCATGATCGTCGGCGAGCCGGCCTTCTCCACCCACCAGGGCGCTACGGCACACAGCGCGCTGCCCGTGACGTGGTCCTCGGCGACGCCAAGACGCGGGGCGAACACGCGGATCGACGCGTCGACCCCCGGCCCGCCCACGCAGACCGCCACGACCATCGAGCTCGGCACAAGGAAGAGGCTCATGGGGTCGACGTTCAGCCCGCAGAGCGACTCGTAATCCTCGACGACCACGAGCACGATGTGGGGGCCGGCTTGATAGCACTCGCGCACGTCGCCCAGCGAGCCACCAAGTACCGAAGGGCTCATCGGCTCGAGGCGGGCGCGCGGCAGGTCGACGCCCAAGAGCCCGTCGCTCAGGCGCCGGCCCGAGAGCACGCCAAATCTCGTGGCGAAGATGAACTCGCTCGCCGGATCTTCGAGCTCGTGCACGAGCACGTGCAGCGCCGCGAGCGTGGCGTGGCCAAAGAGCTCAACCTCGACCGTGGGCGTGAAGGATCGCAGCGACCACTGATCGCCGGCGCGGCGCACAAAGGCGGTCTCCGACACCCCCATCTCAAAGGCGATCTGATGGAGTTCGTCATCAGGCAGCGGACGCTCCAGCAGCACGACGACCGCGGGGTTGCCCCGCTCGGATTCGCCGACGAACGCGTCGACCCACCAGAGTCGATGGCCGAAGGTCACGTCGACGTACTCCACCATTAGAGACTGCCACAACGTTTCAAGAGGCCCCGGTAGTGTTTGACGGTGCGTGTCGCGACGTTCAACCTTCACGCCGGTGTCGATGGCTGGGGTCGACCCACTCGAGTCCTTGAGGTCGTGAAGGGACTTGACGCCGACGTGTTGATCCTGCCGGAGCTCTGGCGGGCCGATGAGGGACACGACTTCTACGAGGATCTAACGAGCGCCCTCGCGATGACCGGCGGCTTCGCGCCGCTCGCCACCGGTGAACGCGTCACTTCGGGCGCGGGAGGACGGACGTGGCAGCCGCGCCTCGCGCATCTGTTCGGCGAGCGGGGCCTCTACTTCGACGAGCATCGCCACCTCACCAGGGCCCAGTTCGCCAACCGCGAGTTGCTCGAACACGTGGAAAGGGGCACCTGGGGCCTCGGGCTGCTCACCCGGCTCGAGGTCGAAGATATCCGCGTCGTCTCGCTCGGCCGACTGCCGCGCGAGAAGGTTCGCCGGGCCCTACTCGTCGCCCGACTCAGCGACCGTGGCCGAACGTTCTACGTGGTCGCGGTGCACGGCGCCCACCTCAGTCACGGCTCGTACCGCCAGTACCGGCGCGTCAGCGATTTCGTCGCGACCCTCGAGCCCGGCGTGCCGGTGCTGCTCGGCGGCGACTTCAATTCGTGGCGCCCCCTGCTGCACCTTCTTCTACCGGGCTGGCGCTCGCTCGCCAAGGGCCGCACGTGGCCGGCGCCGCGTCCCCACTCCCAGATCGACCATCTGCTCGGCCGTGGTCCCTGGGTGTCACTGCAAAGCTTCACGCGCGACGGGGGCAGCGACCACCTGGCCCTCGTCGCGGACGTCGAACTGCGCTAGGTGAGCTCCATCTCCGCGCTCTCGGGCAGCCGAGTCATGAGTAGCAGCACCGGCAGCAACGGCAAGAACGTGATGAGGGCGGGCAGGCGAAACGACCCGGCCCCAGTGATGTGCACCGAGTCGCCGATCAGCCCGAAGACGATGAGGCCGGTGACCGCCCCGAGCACCCCGGCCACCACGAGCCAGCCCGCGGCCGTCGCGCGAAAGTTGTGCGAGAAGAGTTCGGTGCCCATGGCGGCGATCGCCGGGGCCAGCAGGCCGCCGGCCGCCACCCCGCCCATGTAGCCGATGATGAAGTCGGTCCTTCCCCCGCCGTAGGCGAGCAGCGCGGTCGCCGTCGAGGCCAAGACGCCGAGCGCGACCGACCAGCGTCGCCCGACCGCCCGCGCGAGGTAGCGGCTCAGCAGCAGGCCCACGAGCCCCGTCAACGCGCTGAGGGTGACGACGAGCGCCACCACGTGCGTGCTGATCTTTAAGACGCTCTCGCCGTAGACGAAGGTGAAGCCACCGGCCGGCCCGGTAATCACGCCGATAAGAAAGACCACGGCGCCCACAATGGCCACCCGGCCCCGTCGACCGCGAGGTATGGCGCCGAGGCGCGCGAGCGGCGATTCAGCGCTGCGAAAGGTGGGTTCGGGCACCCAGCGCAGCAGCGGTCGCAAAAAGAACACGGGCACCAGCGCGAGGGCGAAGAGCCAGCGGAACGAGTCGGGTCCGCGGATGAATCCGTGGAAGATCGCCGCCAGTCCCGAGCCGATACCCGCACCCGCCGCGATGATGACCAGGCGGTCGATTCGACCCTTGGTGCTCGAGAGCTCGACGCTCACGACCGAGACGATCGTCGAGGTGGTCGACATCAAGGGGCGCGCCAGCGCGAAGCAGAGCACGAAGAACCAGTACGTCGGACTGAGCGAGGCGCACGCGGTGATGATGAGACCCACGTAGAGCGTGCGCCGCAGGACACTCGTGCGTCCCCATCGGTCGGCCAACGAGGCCAGGGGCAGCGCGGCGAGCGACGCCACCCGCAGGATCGCGAGTCCGACGCTGAGCTCCGAGCCCGAGAGTCCCACGACGCTCTGGATCGTCTGGCTCGACGTGGGGTGACCGAAGTGCTTCGCCACGTCGGCCAGCGACACCGTGGCGCCGAACTGCGCGAAATTGGCGGCCAGAGCCAGCAGGAACAGTGCGATCGTGATGTGAAACCATGTTCGACGCGCCTCGACGTCGATCGGTGCCTCAGCCAAGTCGCACGCCCTCGTCCACCGCGACGAGGGTCTTACCGTGGTTGCCCCCGCTGAAGAGGAGGTTGAGGGCATCGGGGGCGTGCTCGAGACCCTCGACGACGTGCTCGTGATGGTGGAGCAGTCCGGCGTGGACCATCGCGGCCAGTGCGGCGCGGGCCTCGCTGTAGCGATCCGCGTAGTCGAGCACGATGAAGCCCTCCATTCGGGCCCGCCGCGGGATTAGCCTCGAGACGTTCTCGATCCCACGTCGTGCGCCGATCGCGTTGTACTGGGAGATTGCCCCGCAGAGCACGACCTTCGCGCGCAGGGCGAGCCTGGTGAGTACGACGTCGAGGATCTCGCCACCGACGTTGTCAAAGAAGAGGTCAACGCCCTCGGGACACGCCGCGCGCAGCCGCTCACGAAGGTCCGGTTCGCGGTAGTCGAGGCACTCGTCAAAGCCGTAGGTCGTAACGACCTCGGCGCACTTGGCCGCTCCCCCGGCGATGCCGACAACCTTGGCGGCGCCGCGCGCCCGGGCGATCTGGCCCGCGACGGATCCGGTGGCGCCCGCCGCACCCGACACCACGACGACGTCGCCCTCCTTCAGCTGGCCCACGTCGAGCACACCGAAGTACGCGGTCACGCCCGTGATGCCGAGCACGTTCATCATCGTCGCAAGGTCCAGCCCGAGCCCCGGAGGCAGCACGGTGAAGCGGTTCTCGTTCGTCGCGAGCACCCACTCCTGCCAGTTCGTCATCCCAAAGACGATGTCACCGACCTCAAAGCGCGGGGTGCGCGACTCCACAACGATCCCGCAGCCGCTGCTGCGCACAACGTCGCCAAGCTGGATCGGCGGCAAGTAGCCCGGCGCGTCGTCCATCCAGGTGCGAATCGTCGGGTCAATCGAGAGCATCCCGACCTTCACGAGCGCCTCCCCGTCACCACAGACGGGCCGGGGCGAGCTGACCAGCGCTGTGGTCGACTCGTTCACCGGTCCCACCGGGCGCTCGACGAGCACGATCTGTCGGTTGTCCATCGCCTCTCCCATCAGGTCACGTTAGGCCCATCCTTGCACCGTGGCGCCAAACCATTGGGTCTGTTAGAACGAGGACCACCGACTGCGAGGAGGGATGTGGGGCGCCGACGAAGTCTGAGATCAGAGCTCTACCGCGACGCCCGGCTCCTCGGTGACGCGCAGGCAGCGTCGCGCGGGCCGGGCCCCTACGCCAGGCGCTACGCCCGGCGCAAGATCTACTCGCGCACCGACGCCGTCACTAATTCAATCCTTCGCTCGATCTACTTGAGCAAGTAGGTCAAGCGAACGAGCAGGGCCCGCGAGAGGCGACGTAGTGACGCTTGCAGTTCCACGGTCTTGGTGATCTCTTGAGCGTGCCAAGACGCCTGGCGAGGTGATTTCAATTTTCCGGCGCGTGACTAGATTCAGCCCATGGACTACGTCAATCTCGGCAGCACCGGCCTTAAGGTCTCGCGCATCTGTCTTGGCTGCATGAGTTTCGGCGAGCCCGAACGAGGGGGCCATCCCTGGTCGATCGGTAAGTCCGCAGCCCAACCGTTCTTTCGCCAGGCCCTCGACGCCGGGATCAATTTCTTCGACACGGCCAACGTCTACTCGGCTGGCAGCAGCGAGGAGATCACGGGCCAGACGCTGCTGTCGATGACCTCGCGCGACGAGGTGGTCATCGCCACCAAGGTGCACGGGCGCATGCGATCTGATCCCAACGGGCAGGGCCTGTCGCGTAAGGCCATCCTCACCGAAATCGACCACAGCCTGCGCCGGCTCGGCACCGATTACGTCGACCTCTACCAGATTCACCGCTGGGACTACCACACGCCGATCGAGGAGACGCTCGAGGCGCTACACGACGTCGTTCGGGCGGGCAAGGCTCGCTACATCGGCGCGTCGTCGATGTACGCGTGGCAGTTCACGAAGGCTCTCTACGTCGCCGACCAGCACGGCTGGACCCGGTTCGTGAGCATGCAGAACTACTACAACCTGCTCTACCGCGAGGAGGAGCGCGAGATGCTCCCGCTCTGCCTCGACCAGGGCGTCGGCTCGATACCGTGGAGCCCCCAGGCGCGCGGCCGACTGACGCGGCCCTGGAACGAGCAGACCAATCGGTCCGAGCGCGACGAGTTCGGCCGCATGCTCTACGCCGACGAGGACCGGCCCATCGTCGACACCGTGATGGACGTCGCCCAACAGCGCGGCGTGCCGCCGGCCCAGATTGCGCTGGCCTGGGTGCTCTCCAAGCCGGCCGTCACCAGTCCCATTGTCGGCGCCACGAAGCCCGAGCACCTGGCCGACGCCGTCGCCGCCGTCGACCTGCGCCTCGACAGCGCCGAGGTCGATCGACTGGAGAAAGAGTACCGACCCCACCCGACGCTCGGCCACCTGTGAGCGTTCCTTCGGATGACGTTGACACCGGCACCGCCGAGCCGCCCGGTGAGTTCGACGAATACGAACTCTTCATTCTGCTGCGCGGGGCGAATCCGCCAAAACTCGACGACGAGGCGGCCGATCTACTTCAGCGCCGGCACTTGGGCTACCTGCGGGCCATGTTGGACGCCGGGCATATGAAGGTCGCCGGGCCCTTCGCCGAACAGGCTGACGAGACGTGGCGTGGCCTTGGTCTTTACCAGGTTGGCAGCGTCGAAGAGGCTGAGCGCCTCGCGCGCCAGGACCCGGCCGTCAAGGCCGGTCAGCTTGACGTGGCGGTGATGAAGTGGTTCTGCGAGAAAGGAGCCATCTCCTTCTCGGAGCCTTCGGATCGCAGCTAGCCGACGAAGGTCTTCAGGTCGGCGATGATTTTGTTCTCGACCTCGAGACTCCACAAGGAGTCGGCCACGTCGACCACCAAGAACAGGTCCGACAGCAAGAGCGTCTCGATCGCCGCCACGCCCAGGTTCTGGAGCCACTTGCCGATGCCAAATCGCACGGTGAAGTCGGCCGGAGTACCAGTGATGGTGATGGTAAAGGCCCGTTCAGCGTCAACGACCTCACGCAGGAAGCCGCCTTTCTTCGCCTGAATGACGGTGCCCTGATCGCTCGGGGGCGACGTCTGGACGGTGAAGCCGTCCGTCTTCAGGTACTCCTCGATGTGAGATTGGAGGGCGCTCAGATCGGTGCCCTTACCCTCAAAATGTTCTTGCTTGTCACCTAGCACGGTGTCCTCCTCGATTCGTCGCTACCGCACCCTAATGGACGGAGATCCGAGCACCGTAAGAATCCGGGAAGAATCACGATTGTCCCTCGCGAGCGGCAATCGCACCCGACAGTGGACGAACTGGCGCAGAGGTGTGACAATGGCTCGGGGAACGATCCTCGGCGCAACGAGTCGCGCTCTCGCGCGGCCATTGAGGACGTGGGTGAACTTGGTTCGCTGAGCTGGTCGTTAGTTTGATTGCCGTGCGGAGAGGAGAAGACGAATGAACGTCGAGGAACTGCTGAGCAAGGTCGGCGAGAGCATGTCGGTGCGCCGGTCGTTTGGTGCCGCGTACAAGCAGGACGGGGTCCTCGTCATCCCCGTGGCCCTCGTGGCGGGCGGTGGCGGAGGGGGTGAGGGTACGGGTCCAAAATCGCCACCGCTGGCCGACTCCGACGAGATTGAAGCGCTCGAAGAAGACGCCGAATCCTATGAGGGCGAGCCGCCAAGCGGTTCAGGAGGCGGCTTCGGCGGCGTGGTGCTGCCGGTCGGGGCCTACGAGGTGCGAGACGGCCAGCTGCGATGGGTGCCCGCGGTGAACGTGAACATGATCGCGATGATGGCACTGAGCGTACTGCTCGTGCTGGCCCGCTCGATGGGTCGACATCGGCGCCATCGCCGCGCCTGACCAGACCGATCGGAGTGGCGAGCCAATCGATCCGTAGGAGACCGGTCTCTCGTGCGGTCCCTCAATGATTGGCGAGCCCCTTCGCCGAGAGTTCTTCGAGCGTGAGCCGGACGCCGTCGCAGAGGACTTGATCGGCTCGCTCATTGTCGTGAGAACGGCTGACTCGAAACAGTTTGCGCGCCTCCTGGAGGTCGAGGCCTACGGCGGCTTCGACGACCCGGCCTCACACGCCCATCGAGGTCCGACACCACGTTCGTCGATCATGTTTGGACCGGCGGGCTTCCTTTACGTATATCTCAGCTACGGCGTCCACTGGTGCATGAACGTGGTTACCCAGTGCGAGGGAACGCCGAGCGCCGTGCTGCTTCGAGCGGCCGAGATCTACGAACACTCGCGCGGCCAGCTAACCCCGCTCGCCCCTGCGGTGTTGCTACGTGGGCCTGGCAACCTCACGCGTGGTCTCGGCGTCACCGGAGCCGACAACGGGATCGACTGTTGCAAGCGCGGCGCACGGATTAGTTTTCGAGCAGCTTCCGATGAGCAGTCAAATATTGCTGTTGGGCGTTCAAAAAGGATCGGTATCTCCCAGGCTCGAGACAGACCTTCGAGGTACTTCATCGACGAACACCCGGCGGTCTCGGCGTCGCGGCCTCCGTCGGCCCGTGCGGAATAGGCCAAGAATCGCACGACCGCTGCCCCCTTGCCGACTTGAGCGGATGTTCGACCGTGTCATCGCAATAATTCTTCTCGCCATGAGCGGGTCTGCGGTGGTATTAGTGGAGCGTCTTGATTGGGCGGAGGGGCGATGACGAACCACAACCGTGGCCGATGGGTCAACTCAATAGTTGCAAGCGCGGCGGCAAGCGCCGCCGGGCTTTTGCTCGCTCTATCAAGTGTGGCGGCGTCAGCGACCGTGGCGCCGGGAGTTTTCGCACCCGCGAGGATTGTGACGAGCCCGCACGGCAAGCCGCCGGCGCCGGTCATCTGCACCGCTCAAGAGGACCTCGAGGGTGTTTACGGAGTGGGCACACCGCCAACTCCGGTGCCCCAGGGCTGCCTGCTTGACTTCACCTTCAACGATTCAACTCTTACGGGGACCCAGGCGTCGGACTACGTCCCAGTGAGCCCGCTGCGAATCACGCCATCAACGACCGACGTCATGGTCGATAAGACCATGACGATCACCCTGAATCTCGGCTATCCCCTCTGCTCGCAAGCGCAACTCTCTAACGGCCCATCGTCGACACCCTGCTCCTACGACCCGGAGATTCTCAGCGCCCGGTGGATCCCCTACAACGAGCCGGGCTATCAGTACCCGACGACGGCTACGTTCAACGCGTGCGGGCAGGACTCCCAGGGTCAGCTACCTGTCGGCGTCGATTCGATCACCTGTACGGGCTCATTCTCGGAACCGGCGGGGGCGCATTACCGTATCGATCCGAACGCCTGGCTCATCATTCGCGCTAAGGCGCAGGTGGACTCCTCCAACGCTTCGATCAACGGTGAGGAGTTCACAGAGGACGCCGTCTCCATGGTGGCGTCGGCCGCCGCCACGCTGCCCGGTCCCGTGACTATCCCTTTCTCAGCGGGATCGAGCGCGCTGAGCGCCACGGCGACGAGCCAGCTGTCGGCTCTCGCCGCCAAGCTCTCGTCGGGCGCGGCAGTGAGAGTCACCGGCTACGCCAAAGGCGATGCAACACTCGCCCGTAAGCGCGCCGCCGCTGCTGCGGCGTACCTCAAAGCCAAGGTCAGCGTCGCAACGGCTCAGCGGATTGTGACGACCCAGTCAACCAACAAGGTGACGGTGGTTACGATCAAGCGGTGAGGAGCAGTGTCGCCGTCGCAATCAGAATGCTGGTTCGAAGGACATAGCCCTTCGCTGAGTGCCCAGCCTCGTCGTAGGGGCCGGAGAAGAGTTCAGGTCCAGCACGCGATTGCTCAGGAAGCTTCGTGGAGGTAACGGGACTATGTTCGAACCCCCTTCCGCCCGTATTCATCAGGTGAAACAAAGCGTCGTTTGTGCCAAGCCGAGCCTCAGGGAGGGTTGAAGGACGTTTCGGACGTCCGCACTCGAACCCCACGAATGACAAATCACAACTTCAGTGAACTCGCCAATGCGCAACTTGACGAACTCAGCGCCGCAAGATCATCGAAACGCCGTGTCAACGTCAGGTTGGAGACGGGATCAACCCCCGAATCCACCCCTGGTCTGATGACAGGCCGGCCGGCAATTGCGATTCTGGTCTCATGACAACCACTAACTACCTCATAAACATCGGACTCATCTCCCTCGTCATTCTCCAGGTCCGGGGTCACTACGTGACAAGAGCCCGATTGTTGCTTCCGCTGGTAGCCACTTTCGTTGTGGCTGGCCAGTTCCTCCACTCCGTGCCCACCGCGGGCAATGACCTGATTCTGATCGTCGCCCTATGCGCCGTCGGCGCGGCCCTGGGTGTGGGCGCGGCCCTCGTAACCACCGTCAGGCTCGACGGGCCAAGCGCCTTCGCCAAGGCTGGACTTCTGGCGTCGGTCCTGTGGGTCGCGGGCATCGGCGCGCGAATGGGTTTCGCCCTGTGGGTGAGTCACGGAGGACAGCCGTCGGTCGCTCGGTTCAGTCTGGAGCACCACATCACCTCCGGCGCCGCGTGGGGTGCCGCATTCGTCCTCATGGCGATGGCCGAGGTGGCCGCTCGCACAGGCGTGGTGTTCTTCAAGGCCCGCCGCACCGGAGCCGTGATCGAGCGGGGTGGGCTTCTCCGCTCTCGCGCGGCGGCCTGAGAATCCGGCGCACAGACCTCTTGTTGGTGGGAGCATCATGATTATGAGGCTCGACTCCCAACTCTCCACCCATTGGGAATCGAGAAGCGAGCGGTTCATGAGCATCGCTCGACTTGTCGCATTGGTCGGCATACTGTGGCTGTGCGCGCACCAGGTGCCACCCACCGGAGTGTCGGCCGATCACTCGGCCAAGTGGTTACTTATGTCGGCCGCTGCGGTGGGCTGGATGGGCTGGTTGACCAGCCGGCGGCTGGGCGCTCCAGCGAGGACGACGTGGCTGTTCTTACTGCTGCTGGCCGTGTCGGGCGGAATCCTGGCGGCGGTTGCACCGGTGGCTATCAGCTTCATGGCAGTAGCGGGGTTGGGAGCGTCGATCGCCTTCGGCGGCTTCATGGCCATCGGCATTGGTATCGTCGGCGTCGCGGCGCAAGGAGTGACAAGCCTTGTGGTTGGTCATGCCGGGATATTGGTCGCCGAAGGAGCCCTCTTCGTGGTCATCGCAATCATGGCGGGCGCCAGTCGGCACCAATACATCGATCGAACGGTGCAGGCCGAGCAGCTGCTCGCCGAGCGGGTACGAGCCGACTCCGAACGGGACCGCGCCGCCGCGCTGACTGAGCGTAACCGCATTGGACGAGAAGTCCATGACGTTCTCGCCCACTCCCTGGGAGCGCTCTCGGTCCAACTTGATGCGGTGGACGCTCTCCTCGAGAGTGGCGGCGATACGGACCGGGCCCGTGAACTCGTCCAACTGGCTCGACGGCTCGCCGTCCAGGGTCTCGAGGAGACCCGCCAAGCGGTGCACGCCCTGCGTGACGAGCCGGTCGCCCTGGCTGAGCAACTCGCTTCCTTGGCCGCTCACGACGAGGCTCAACTCATTGTCGCAGGCTCGCCAAGGCCCTTGACGGCCAATGCGGGACTGGCGCTCTATCGCGCGGCTCAAGAGGCGGTCACCAACGCACGCAAGCACTCGCCCGGTGCGCCCGTGTCGATCACGCTCGAGTTCGACCCGCGGGCCACGAGGCTCACGGTGACCAATGGACGCTGCCCTACTTCTGCCTCACCGAGCCAGCTGAGTTCGACGGGCGGAGGATTCGGACTGCAGGGCATGCGCGAGCGGATCGAGCTGCTCGGCGGTCACGTCGTTGTTGAACCCACTTCCGAGGGCTTCAGCGTCCAAGTGGCGGTGCCTTCATGAGGGTTGTCATCGCCGACGACCAGACGGTCGTGCGAGAGGGTCTCGTCACATTATTAGAGACGATGCCCGAAGTGGAGGTGGTGGGCACAGCCGCCGATGGTGAGCAGGTTGTCGCCCTCGTCGCAGAACTGACCCCGCACGTCGTGCTGATGGACCTGCGCATGCCCCGCATGGACGGAGTCGAGGCGACGAGGCGAATCCGTGTCGAGCACCCAGAGACGCAGGTCGTCGTTCTCACTACGTTCGCAGATGATGAGTCGATCGTCGCTGCCCTTCGGGCAGGAGCAATTGGGTACCTGACGAAGGACGCGGGTCGTCAGCACATCCTCCGTGCGCTGGAGGCTGCGATCTCAGGTCAGGCCGTCCTTGATCCAGGAGTTCAGGCTCGCCTTATTGAAGTTGCGACGCTCCCGAGTGAAATCGGAAGCGGCCCGCCACCAGACGGCTTGACCGAGCGAGAAGCCGAGGTCCTTCGACTGATCGCGGCGGGACACTCCAACTCCGAGATCGGAGAGAAACTCTTCGTGAGTCAGGCCACAGTTAAGTCGCACGTCAACCGGATTTTCGCCAAGACCGGCAGCCGAGATCGGTCCCAGGCCGTCGCATACGCGCATCGACGCGGATTGGTTCGATGAACATCTGAAGATGCCCATCAAGAGCAGCCACACCCACCAGGCTCGGCCCGCAAAATCGCTCTCTTGAAAGGGCCAATCGATGGAACGTGAGAAGGTTCCAGAGCGTTGGAAGAGTCTCGAGACCAGAGACCTGCCGAGAATGCAAGATCAGTCACCCTCTACGCGCGCCGACTGTCAGCAACTTGGTCAATACACGTGGGTCCGACAGGTTGCACATGGCCCTAATTTCAGAGCGAATCCAGTTCGAGTCCTCTTGTCGCCGTCGAGGGTCTCAGCCGTTGAACTCGTGGGTGATCGAACAGGACCCTTTGGGGATTCGGGCAAACGGAGACGAGTCGTGAACGACGATCATGAAGGGCGTTGTGAATATGACAACTACCAGTGGAGGTAACGGGCCCATGTTCGAACCCCCTATCACCCCTGTTGATCAGGTAACACGTGGGGTTGTTGGCGCCGACTCGAACTACCGGCGCGCCATCGACGCGACTCAACCCGCATTTCTCGAACCCTTCGGATGCGGAGCAACCTCAGCTTGTTGTGCAACCCCGTGCAGTTGGAGTGTCACCGATAGTCTGAGCAGTCCCAAGCGAAATGGCACTCCGCTGAGGTTTTCCTGCCGTTCTAGTGTCGTGGTGTGGATGATCCGCTGCTCGAAGCAATCGAGAATCTCTCCCGGTTCCATCGAGAACATGAGAAGTTCTACGCGCAGCAGCCCCGAGAGCAGGCGGTCACTCTCCAGCGATACAGCAGGGCGTTGTGTGCTTTGGCCGACAGGTGGACACTCCTCGACACCTCTCCACTAGACGCACTGAACCCCTACGAGGGTGCCAACGACCTCAACGCACCCGAGGCGATCCAGCTTGATGGCATTCTCTTCATGGAGGGTGAGGGAGAGCCGACAGAGATCACCCGCCTCAAGTCCGACTTGCGAGCGGTGGCGGCCGGATCGATCAGCATCGGCACTTGGCTGGCTCAAGCGATGGAGAGCACCTGGGAAGGTGCGACCGCCCTGCTCGCCTTTCCGCAGGTTGCTGATCTGTTGGGTGACCGCCATCGAATCATGGCCAACGATTGGCAGGCGGCTTCGATGAGTTCGCTGGCCGGGCGGTTGCTGGATCGGGCGGTCGATTTCCTTGACGCCGTCGACTTCACCCCGTCCGCGATACGGCGAGACCTTGATGGTTCGCGCGCCGTGCCCCGACTGCTTCACTCCACAGTCGAAATGATCGACTACGCAGCCGACCTGCTCAGCGATTCAGCCGGGCTGGTGCACGATAACGAAAGACGCTGGCGGATATTCCACCAACGAGTCGCCGAGATCCTCCAGCACTAACGCAGTTAGGCCGAGATCATTGTTCCCGAAAAGTCCCGTCTGCTGTTTCTCAGCGAGCGTGAGAGAAGTGTCAACAGGTTCAGCAGTCCGTCAATCGGGCAGTTGATCTGAGTTAGTCGTTAGTGGTCCGATGCGATAGATGGGCCACTAATCAATGCGGCGATCTAGCCCGCCAATGACCCAACTTGTCTTCGGGGGTCGATGGGTAAATCTCGATCCAAGGAGTGGCCACTGGACTGTTGGAAATCTCCAACTTCTGATTGACTTGCGTCATGGAGCGCGGCTACCAATCTGAAGCAGTTGGAGCCGCTCGAAGTCTTCGAACTGTCCACAGTCTCATCGGCACTGCGGAGCTGGCTTGTCTCGCGTATCTGTGGTTTTGCGCAATAACGCGTAGACGTAATCGTCTGCTGGCGCTGGCCATAACCGTGCTCGTTGGTGAGGCGGCTGCGCTCCTGATCGGTCATGGATGCCCTTTAGGAGTACTGCAACGGAAAGTTGGTGATGAGGTACCAATGTTTGAGAGATGGTTTGGAAGGCGTCTGGCGCCATTCGCTTTGCCAACGTTCTCTGCAATGGCGCTTACCGGGGTCGTGGCTTGCGTCTCGCGTCCGCCCTTACCTTCGAGCCCATAGAACATCTGTTTTCCGAGACCCCGGTTCGGCATCCAATTCGGCTTGAGTGAAAAAGCACTTCCCCCTGTCCAATGACGGCTATCCGTGGTGGAGGTCCGAGGCCTCGCAGAACTCCATTGAAGAGGCGATTTTGGATCCCCCAAGCTCCGGATTGACCCTCAGGTTTGAATAGGATCCACAATGTCTTTGGGCGACCGGACGCTCGAAACTGCCTCTAACCTGAAAAATCGTTGTCTTTCACAGTTGTCTTTCTTACGACAAGTGGGCGCTGAGGGACTCGAACCCCCGACCTGCTGAGTGTAAATGGGATCGGGTTTGTCGCGAGAGATCGTCAGTTTTCGGATTCGTAGAAATTTCATGGAGTATTCCGTCGTCCCTTGTCGGCACTGTCGCTGGGGGTCCGATCGGTGTGAGGGATGAATTGAGGGATGAATCTCATTCCCGTGGACGACTGACCCAATCGAAATCACCTCCCTATTCTCGACACCAGGCGACGAACGATTGAACCGTTAGCCCAAGATTCGGGACCGGGCTCGGACAGGGCGAAGGCAGCTGCGTGCGACTCACACTTCCAAGCTCAGCGCGATGTCGCTAACTTTTCTCGTGTAACGAAGTACGACGTCTCCTACACACCGAACAAAGCCGTACCGTTCGTAGAAGAGTCCAGCGCGTTCGTCCAGCGCGTCGACCACGACGTATCGCCCGCCGACTTGATCACTGGCGACAACGGCTCGGCGCAGCGCGTCAACCAGAAGTTCGGCACCGAGACCCTGACCCTGATACTTCACGTGCAGTGCGAGACGTGCCAAGAGAATCGCGGGAATCTCGTTGAGGTCGCCGCGACCCACCTTGGCGGATAGTTCAGCGCGATGAATGACATGGGGTGCCAAGGTGAAGTACCCGACGACCGCCAGCCCGTCCTCGCACCAAACAAAGGTCCGGCTCTGTCGCTTCGTATCTGAGTGACGGGCCGTTTCCTTCAGCCATCGATCGAGCGACTCGACACCTGAATCGAAGTCATCAAGAATGTGTTGCTCTCCGAGCCCCTCGGAAACGAACACGGACTAACGCTGCGTGAAGCGAAGTTCGCGCTTGGCAACAATCGCCAAGGAATGGATCACCACTGGTGGCTCATCCAAAGCAGACAGAAGTTGGTCGAAGTAGTCGCTCGGGACCGGCGTCCAAGCAGCGAGGACGTCGTCAGCGTGTCGCGATGCTGCACCCAACACAAAGTCGGTAAGTGATTCATTCGCCACTTGGGCGGCCGCGACCAACCTGTCTTCGGTCGCTTCGGTGATCCGAAAATTGAGTCGCTTTTCCTTTGTCGTCATCGCGGTACCTTTCACATCGTATGTACATTGTACATACGTACGGCGCGGTTCGCAACACCCCGCCACGTTCACGAGATTCAGCTAGAAGTCTCCCGCACGACCTTCGGATGAAGCTCGTCCCTACGAAGCTACGGGAGGATTCGCGCACTTCGTGGCGGTAGACAAAAGTACTCGGACAGTTGACAACCGCCAGCACCCCGACTATCTTTACTAGAATACTAGAACACTAGGTACCAAGTAGAGGGTGACGTGATCGAGTTCTACTTAGACACGAAGTCGGGCGTCGCCCCCTACCTACAGCTCGTCCAGCAAGTTCGACGCGCCATCAAGCTCGGGATCATCAGCGAGGGTGACCAGTTGCCGACGATCAAAGAGGTCGTGGGCACGGTCGCCATCAACCCCAACACGGTGGCCAAGGCGTACCGAGAGCTCGAACACGAGGGACTCGTCGCTGCACGCATCGGCATCGGGACCTTCGTGATCAAGACCTTGAGCGACCCGTCGATCGCCGAACACGATCGACTTCGCGTCGGGCTGGAGTCGTGGCTCGCCGAGGCGCGAGCTGCGGGTCTCGACGAAGAGAGCATCGAAGCGCTCTTTCGCGAGCGGTTTCGGGCGTCCTCACCGATAGAGGCTCGATGAGCGTCGCTGTAGAGGCGCACGGCCTCGGGAAATGCTACCGGCAACGCTGGGCACTGTCGGACTGCTCGCTCACGGTCCCGACCGGGCACGTCGTCGGCCTCGTCGGACCCAACGGCGCCGGGAAGACAACACTGCTCCAGCTCGCCGTTGGCCTGCTCGCCCCTTCGTCAGGAACGATCGAAGTATTCGGAAGACCACCTGGCGACGACGCGGAGATCCTCGGGCGAGTTGGCTTCGTGGCACAGGACACGCCGAACTACTCCTCATTGAGCGTCGCCGACCACCTCACGCTCGGGGCGCACCTGAACCCGAGGTGGGACGGAGACGTTGCGCGGCACCGGATCGAGAAAATCGGCCTCGAACCGTCGCAACACGCGGGAAGGCTGTCCGGCGGTGAACGTGCACAACTCGCCCTCACGATGGCCCTCGCCAAACGCCCGGATCTCCTGATCCTCGACGAGCCGGTCGCGAGTCTCGACCCGCTCGCGAGGCGCGAATTCCTGCAGACGCTCATGGAGGACGTCGCGGCCCACGACCTCGGCGTGATTCTCTCGTCGCACCTCGTCGCCGACATCGAGCGTGTCTGCGACTACCTCATTGTCTTGGTTGACTCGCGGGTTCAGCTGTCGGGCGATGTCGACGAGTTGCTCGCTTCGCACCATCGACTGGTCGGCCCCCGCGGCCCGGGAGCCCCGTTTCCAGCCAGCCAGGAGGTGATCGATGCCAGTCACACCGAGCGCCAGACGACGCTGATCGTTCGATCCCACGGTCCGGTCGTCGACTCAGCGTGGATGATCGAGCCGACGAGCCTCGAAGACCTCGTGCTCGCCTACATGGCGCGTGGCTCCACGTCGCACGGCGCCGCCCGGGCGTCCGAATCCGGGGCCGAGACATGACCTGGCTCGCGTGGCGGCAGTTCCGCTCCCAGGCCGTCGCGGCGCTGGTCCTGCTTGGCGCCGTCGCGATCACGTTGGCCGTGACGCGTCCCGGCCTCACGTCCTCCTCCCAGGTCGCCCTGCACTGCAAGGGCGCACTGGCGTGTGCTGCAGCGAGGCGCGAGTTCTTCGCGAAGGACTCACTGCTGAGGCATCTCGCGAATTCGCTCGCTCTCGCCGTCCCGGCACTCATTGGGGTGTTCTGGGGCGCGCCCCTCATCGCACGCGAGGTCGAGAACGGCACCTTCCGACTGGCGTGGACGCAGAGCGTCACCCGATCGCGTTGGATGCTGACAAAGCTTGCAGTCGTCGGCGCCGCCAGCATGCTGGCGGCGGGGCTGTTCAGCTGGACCGTCACGTGGTGGTCGAGCATGTACGACCGCCTGCAAGACAGCCCGTTCCAGCAGTACGACAGTCGAGGCATCGTGCTGATCGGCTATGCGACCTTCGCGTTCGCCCTTGGCGTCACGTTAGGGGTAATCCTGCGAAGGACGCTCCCGGCGATGGCCGCGACATTCCTCGTCTACTTCGCAGTCCACATCGCGTTCAGTACCTGGATTCGATATCGCCTCTTGACGCCGCTGCGCGCGAGGTCTCCGTTCCTGGCGACACCGACCGGCTTCACGATTGGTCCACCCAACGCCTCTGATTGGGTCATATCGACCGAGGTGTACTTGCCCCCTGGCCGCGCGCTCGGGAACCCTGGCCAGGGCTCACTCTTTGAGGGCTTCCGCATTCACGCCGGCAAGCTCTTCTTCCAGGGTGTGGGCGCGTGCCGCAACCAGATTCCACCAGCCAGTTTGCGAAGCGGCAACATCTCGCAAGCCGTGCAACAGGCGTGCATCTCCCGTTTCCATCTGTACCAAATCGTCACGTACCAACCCGCAAGCCGCTACTGGACCTTCCAGTGGATGGAACTGGGAATGTTCGTCGTCCTGGCGCTCCTCCTCGCCGCCGCTGGGACCTGGTGGGTACGTCGACGGATCTCGTAAGGGTCTCCGACGATGACGGTTACGAGACATGTGTTGAACGCGACGGAATGGCGATCTAGGTACGAGACGAGATTGGCACGACAACGAGGGTTCGCTGGTGTCCTCTCCTATTGGCATAGCAGCCTGCTGCTTCGAACAAGTTCCATTGCCTTAGCCAGAGATCCAATCACCAAACCGTCCGCCGATTATGCAGATCATTGTGATTCTGACAACGAGTGGGCGCTGAGGGACTCGAATGTCGTTTGCCTAGCCC
>CAVVMM010000015.1:0-121084 GCA_963749355.1 uncultured Acidimicrobiaceae bacterium | reverse complement strand
ATTTCAACCATGGACACGCCGGGAACGCGGGTGACGTCCGGCACGTCACCTTCGAAGGTCGCTTCGACCGTCAACGCGGAGAGGTGACGCATCTCGGCCAGCGTTCCTATCTCCACCAAGACGCCGGTGCGAAGGATGGCGATCCGGTCGCAGAGTGCCTCCACTTCGCTCAGAATGTGCGAGGACAGAAACACACTCTGGCCACGCTCTCTCGCCTCGCCCACGCAGACGCGAAAGGCCTGCTCCATCAGCGGATCCAGACCGCTCGTGGGCTCGTCGAGGACCAAGAGATCGGCGCGAGTCATCAGTGCCGCCACCAGAATCAACTTCTGACGGTTTCCCTTGGACAGGCTTCGCACCTTCTTCTTCACATCCAATTCGAAGCGCCCAACCAGCTCGTTCCGGTAGGCCTCGTCGACGTGCCCCTGCACGCGACCGAGCAAGTGGAGAGTCTGTTCGCCGGTTAGGGTCGGCCAGAGGCTCGCCTCACCCGCGACGTAGGCCAGGCGACGGTGAACCTCGACCGTATGGCGGTGGCAGTCGAGCCCGAAGATCTCGGCGCGACCCGAGGTGGGCGATAGAAGCGCGAGCAGCAGGCGTATCAGCGTCGTCTTTCCGGCCCCATTCGGACCGAGGCAACCAACGACCTCGCCCTCGCTGACCTCGAGGTTCAAACCCTCCAGGGCCCTGGTAGCGCCAAACTCCTTGGAGAGCTCGAAGGTCTCTATCGCGGGGGTACTCATCCTCATTCCTTTTTAGCCGGTGGTTTCCAAGCCGAACGTCGTTACCACGACACCGAGGTTCACGAGGTGCTCACGCGCGTTCTCAGCGCGTCGACGTCGTGGCGCTGAACTTCGGCGAGGGGCTTTCCTGCGCACGATTGCGCTGTCTCCAAAGGCGGCGGCGCGGTTCTCAGCCGCCAATCAGCGTGGCGATCATGAGGGCCTTGACGGTGTGGAGACGGTTCTCGGCCTGATCGAAGACGACCGACGTCGCCGACTCGAAGACCTCTTCGGTTACCTCGAGCGCGTCGACGCCAAAATTCGCGGCCAGCTGCGCACCGACCTCCGTGTCGGTGTTGTGCAGCGCCGGCAGGCAGTGCAGGAAGCGCACCGCAGGGTTGCCGGTCCTTTGCAAGAGCTCCGCGTTGATTTGGTAGGGCAGCAGGAGCTTGATGCGCTCAGCCCACTTCTCGGCCGGCTCGCCCATCGAGAGCCAGACGTCGGTGTACAGGAAGTCCGCGCCCGCGACCGCCGTCGCGGGGTCCGAGGTCACCGTGACGCGCGCGCCCGATTGAGCGGCGAGCTCGTGGGCGATGGAGCGCACCTGGGTTGAAGGTTGCAGCGACTCGGGTGCCGCCATGCGCACGTCGAGCCCCAGCAGTGCCCCTGCAACCAGCACTGAATTGGCCGTGTTATTGCGTGCGTCGCCGAGGTAACACAGGACGACCTGTTCGAGCGGCTTGGTCGCGTGGTCCCTTACCGTCATGATGTCCGCCAGCAACTGCGTCGGGTGCCACTCGTCGGTGAGCCCGTTCCACACCGGCACTCCAGCGAACTCGGCCAGCCTTTCGACGTCGCGCTGGGCGAAACCTCGGAACTCGATGCCGTCGAACATCCGCCCAAGCACCCGAGCGGTGTCTTTCGTCGACTCTTTGTAGCCCATCTGGGACTCGCCTGGACCGAGGTAGGTGACGTGGGCGCCCTGGTCGTGGGCGCCCACCTCGAAGGCTGAACGTGTTCGCGTCGAGGTCTTTTCGAAGATGAGGGCGATGTTCAGGCCGCTGAGGCGATGCTCCTCGTGACCGGAACGCTTTTCGTCGCGTAGGTTCTCCGCGAGCTCAATGACGGCGAGGAACTCCTCCTTCTTCAGGTCCGCGTCCCTTAGGAGGCTGCGGCCCTTAAGCGCTTGCAGGTCAAAAGTCGGGCTCACCTCTCCGTCCCGGTCCCCGACGAGTACGCCGCCTCGGCGTGGGCGACCAAGTCGAGGCCCATGGCCTGATCGTCGGCGTTCACCTTCATGCCAGCAACTCTGTCGGTAATCCACAAGATCACCAGGGTCATAACAAAGGGGTAGACCATTCCCGCGAGGGCGAGCACCAACTGGCGACCGAGCTGAGCCCAGCCGCCCGCCGCACCCGCCGCATTCACCACGAGGGTCGTGAACACGCCCGTCAACACCACACCGACTGCGCCGCCGATCATGTGAACGCCCACCACGTCCAACGCGTCGTCGTAGTGCAGTCGGCTCTTCAGCTGGACGGCCCCGAAGCAGAGCAGCCCCGCGGCGGCGCCGATGATCAGCGACGCCCACACCGGCACGTAGCCCGCCGCCGGCGTGATCGCCGCCAGTCCGGCTATGGCTCCCCCGGCCAGGCCGCTGCCCGTCGGCCGACGCCGCCGGACCCACTCGACAGCCATCCAAGCGAGCATCCCGGTACAGGCTCCGAGTTGGGTGTTGACGAGCGCGGTGCTCGCCACCGCCCCAGCGCTGTCGGCGCTGCCGGCGTTGAAGCCGAACCACCCGAACCACAACATCCCGGCCCCCAGCATGACCAGGGGCACGCTATGCGCCCGCTCGACAGCCTGGCGGCGACCGAGGAAAAGGACCGTCGCGAGGGCCGACGCGCCCGCCAACTCGTGGACCACCGAGCCGCCGGCGAAGTCGAGGGCGTGCAGCCCGCCGGCCCCGAGGAAGCCCCCGCCCCACACCCAGTGGGCGAAGGGGCAGTAGACGAGAAGCGACCACAGCCCGATGAAGATGACGTAGCCGCGAAAATGCATTCGTTCGGCGAACGCGCCCGCGATGAGAGCAGGCGTGATAACGGCGAACATCATCTGGAAGGCCATGAAGAGCACAGCCGGGATGTGCGGGGCAAAGGGGCTGGGCGCGCTACCCACGCCGCGGAGCATGAAGTTGCCAAAGCCACCGAGGATCGCCGTATGGTCGGGTCCGAAGGCGAGCGAGTAGCCGACGACGACCCAAAGCACGCTGACGATTCCGATGGCGACGTAGGACTGGGCCATCGTCGACAGCACGTTCTTTTGCCCGACGAGCCCACCGTAAAAGAGGGCGAGGCCTGGCATCATGAAGAACACCAGTGCGCTCGAGGTGAGCATCCACGCAGTGTCACCCGCGTTAATCGCCATGGCCCACCTCCCTAGCTTCTCGCTGCGGGGACGGAGGGTCGGCGCAGCAACACGGCCACCAACTTACGTCGGATCGCCAACGAGGTGGCGGGTCAGGCAGCGCCGGCCCGCTCGCGACGTTCAACTGGAGATTGCGGAGTGAAGTAGCGCCGTTGCATCGGCGCGCTGATCAGTGCCCGGGGGGCGAATACGTCGCGTATTTCGAAACCGCGTCGTCAATCTCTGCCGGTGTGAGCAGCGAGACGGTCCGCGTGGTCGCGCCGCCCCCGGAACTCACGGTGAGGGCAGCCGCCGCGGCCGACACGTCATCGGGTAGGTCGGCGACAACGAACACATCGGTTCCACCAAAAGCGAAGTAGAAGGACTCGAGCTTGCCACCGAGCTCCTCGAACAGCTTGGACGCTACCGCCGCACGAGCTGAGCCACCCTTGTCCTTCACTCCCTTGAGGCCGTCGTGAGTGTAGGTCACTTCGATCAGATACTTGGGCACAGAACCCCTTCCGTGGATGGATACGGCCGAGTATATGTTCGTGTCATTGGGGATACCAAAGCTTCGCCACGCGCTTCGCGTCGGCCGAGCAAGCGATGCGCAGGTTCAAGAGGTCGGTACGATGGATCACGTTGGGCAACCGTCAGTCCTTTCATGGTCGGACGACCTCTGGCGACTTCACCGAAGAGGGTGTCTCGATGATCGCGACGTTGATCGTCGTCGTGATTCTCGGGGTCCTCGTCAGCATCGCGCTTTCGAGCGGGCACGGCGCGCCGCCGCCCGCTAGCGACTCGGGGTCACCAACAACCACGACCACGACTACGTCGAATATCGGAGCCGTGGCCACCGAGGCGACGGTTACTGCCTGTCAGGCCAACTACGCGACGATCAACACCGCGGTGCAGGACTACCGAGCGGTGAACGGTGTCGCCCCTCCGGCCGGCACGGCCTGGGCAACCTCCAGCGCCATGGGTGGTCCCCTCCTGCAATCCTGGCCCACCGACGCGAAGTACTACTCCATCACGTGGAACGGCAAGGTCGTGAGCGTCGTACCCGTCCAGGGCGTCGCGTCGCACGGCACCTACGGCACGGCGTCGCCGGCCACCGGCTGCTTTGCCGCGTATCCCCACTCTGCGAACGGCTGACGCTCGGCGCGTTTAGTTCCGGAACTTTCCGCGACGAAGCGCGAGGTCCGTCAACTCATCCATCGAGAGCTCGGAACCCGTAGCGCGCCAGTGTTCGAACTCGACGCCGCCGAGCACCTCCAAAAGTTGGGAGCGGTTGCGCTCGCGCATTTCTATCTCCACTGGCGACCAGAAACCCCGCGAGGACTCGGGCAAGCGCTTCTCGATGACGCCGTGCGCACCGATCAGCTGCGCTCCGCGCACGGCGTCACCGTTGCGTGTGGCACAGCAGGCGAGAGCGAAGATAATCCAATAAAGAAGGCTCGGATTCATGCCGTTGCGTCGAAGCTCCAGTAACGCCCGGCGAGAGAACTGTTCCGCCTGTTCCAGCTCGTCGAGGAGAACGAGCATCACGCCGTAGTTGGTCCAGAGCAACTGAGTGTGCCAGGTCGATCCAATTCGCTCGGCGTATTCGAGCGCCTCCTCGGTCAACGAACGCGCCACGTCGAGGTCGCCCTCGAAGAGTCCACCGCTGAGCGAAAGAATCACGAGGGTGTTGCACACCCACAGAAGATCGCCCGCTTCGCGCAGCTTGGTGAGCGCCTCGAGCTGCAGCTCCTGGCCCTTGCCCAAGGAAGGCTGGTACATGCTCAAAGCCAGCAGTGCGCGACCGGTGATGCGGTCGTCGCCGAGCTCGCGGGCCAGGTCGGCGGACTGCTGCGCCTGGCTCCGACCAAGATCGAGGTGCCCGAGGTTCCTCGAGTTGCCCGACAGCACCGTCAGGGCCTCGATCTCGAGTTGGCGGTCGCCCTGCTCGCGAGAGAGCGCCATCGCCTCGTTCGCGCGTTCTTCAACGAACTCGAACGAATTGACCGGATCGTATTGGGCCCGTATCATCGCCACGACCAGCAGTGCTCGGGCGCGTAGCGCCAGTGACACCTCACCGGAGTCGAGTGCGGCGACCAGGAGATCGTAGGGGAGGGTGTGCTGGCGAGTGATAAGAAACGGTGCGATCGCCGTGCCGATGCGCATGACCTTCTCGGGCTCGAAGGCACTGGAGGAGAAGTGATAGAGCGCGCTCTGGAGGTTGTCCCACTCGAGGTCGAGCCGCTTCATCCAGACCCCCTGGTTGGGTCCGCTCAGCTCCTTCGCCCCGTCTTCGCACAGCCGCAGGTAGTACTCGGCGTGGCGCTGGCGCACCGCTGAGGCCCCGGCCTCACCGCCAACTTGGATGAGCTGATCCGCCGCGTACTGGCGAATCGTCTCGAGGAGCCGGTAGCGCAACGTGGTCGAGGACCTTTCCGCGCCGACCAGGCTCTTGTAGACGAGGGAGCTCAACATGTCCGCGACGTCAAGGGACCCGATACCACCCGCCGCGCACACCGCTTCGGCGGCCTGAAGGTCGAAGCCCCCAACGAACACCGACAGTCGACGCAGCACCTCCCGCTCGGACTCGGTGAGCAGGTCGTAGGACCACGCGACCATCGCTCCGAGGGTCTGCTGGCGCGGCAGTGCATTGCGGCTTCCCCCAGTGAGCAGTCGAAACCGCTGGTCGAGACGATCGTGCAGGTCGTCAAGGGACATCGTCGAAAGCCTCGACGCGGCGAGCTCGATCGCCAACGGAATCCCGTCCAATCGCCGGCAGATGGAAGCCACTCGCGGTGCCACGGCGTCGTCGAGCGCGAAGGTCGAATCGTGGGCTCGCGTCCTCGCCACGAAGAGTTCGACGGCGTCCGATCCCGCCAGGTCGTCCACGCTCTCGACGACCTCGGACGGCAAAGAGAGGGAACGTACGCGGTACACCCGCTCCCCGTCGACCCCCAAGGGCTCTCGCGAGGTCGCCACGATTGACACCCGGGTGCAACCGCGACCAATCTGGTCGGCCAGCTTGGCGACGGCGTCGATGAGGTGCTCGCAGTTGTCCATGATGATGAGGAGCCGTTGCTCGCGCAGTGTCTGGAGGAGCCAGTCGAGCGGCAAGTAGTCGGGCTCGTGGCGCAACTGCAGCGCCGCGATGATTACCGCGGGAATCTGCTCGGCGTCGCTGATGGGCGCGAGGTCAACGAACCACACGCCCTCCGCATTGCCGTCAAGGAGCTCCGCCGCAACCTGCAACGCGAGTCGGGTCTTGCCCGATCCGCCCGAACCGGTCAGCGTGACGAGCCGCGACTCGAGCACGAGGCTTCGTACCTCGGCGAGCTCGACCGTGCGCCCTACAAACGGGTTCAACGACGCGGGCAAGTTGTTGGCCAGCTCCGGGTTGTCGAGCGAGCGCAGCGGCGGAAAATTGGCGTTGAGGCCCTCGATGACGAGTTGGAAGATCGTCTCGGGTCGACCGAGGTCCTTGAGACGATGCGGGCCCAGGTCGCGCAACGTCACGTCTTCGGGCAGGGAGTCCTCGACGAGGCCGGCGGCCGCAGACGAGAGCAGGATCTGGCCGCCGTGGCCCACGGCGGCGATGCGCGCCGCTCGATGCACCTCGTAGCCAACGAGGCCCGTCGTCGCGCCGGTCACTTCGCCCGTGTGGATGCCCATGCGCACGCGGGGTTGGCGTCCGTCGGGCCACTCCCCCGTGGCGAGGGCCCGCTGCAATTCGAGGGCCGCGGACACACAGGCGCTCGGCGACGTGAAGACCGCAAAGAAGGAGTCGCCTTGGGTCCCCTGCTCGATGCCCCCATGCGAATCGAGGCTGGCGCGGACGAGTTCGTGGTGATGTTCGAGGATCCGTGCGTAGACGTCGTCGCCCACCAGGCGCAGCAGCGCCGTCGATCCCTCGATGTCCGTAAAGAGGAAGGTCAGAGTTTCGATGAGTGCATCGTAGGAGACGACTGTCACGAACAAGCCGCCCCTCGTGAACTTGTCCGCAGAGCCCTGGCGCGACGTCGCCGCGGTCCTCGATCCACCACGCGCCCGCGAGGGGCGTTATCGCTAGTGCCGTCTCCAGTCGGCGGCCGCGGAACTGCCGAAGGACGAACGCACGGTGCTATCGAATTCGCGCAGATCGACTTCGCCCTCGGCTTCGTCATCCCCGTCGAAACTCGGCTGGGCGCTCAAGACCACGAGGCGCTGGCCGTCGTAGAACGCGGCCTCGCCCTCGGTGTCATTCGCCGAGTCCGCCAGGGACACGACGTCGCTCTCGTCCAATAGCTCCGCCACGAACGCCGTGAATGAGGGCGCGCCATCTAAGCCGTCGGCGACAAAGCTGAGGCAGCCCGCGCAGGGAATGTACGCGCCGGCGACGACCAGCGAGAACAACGTTCCGGCGAGTTGGTCCTGGCCAATCGGCCCGGTGATCACCCGGCGCGTAGCGTCGAGCCCGTCGGCGAGGGAAGCCGCGAGTTGGGCGAGGTTCGTCGTCGGCGCAAACTCCACGAGGTTGTCACGAAGCCGGAACGTGCCAAAGAGCCCAGCCGGCGAGGTGTCACGGAAGACCAGCGTCTCCACCAAGCCGGTCCCGTAGCTGGTTGACACCTCGACAAGGTGGCACTGGTCGAGCGAGTCGACGCGGCTCATCGACTCGATCGCGACGTCCGATCGCGCGACGGCGTGCTCGTCGGCCACGTCGGCGAAGCGATCAGCGAAGCTGGTGAAGTCGCCGCCCAGCGAGCGAGCGACGAACAGATCACCCTTGAACCAGGACTCCCACGGCACGTCGTTGACCCGGGGCAGCAAGGCGAATGCGTCGATTGCCTCGTACAGCGCGCTGAGCGACGCCTGGCGACGACCCTGGACGATGCGCCTGAACGCATAGAGCCGCAGCGTCTCGGCCTCCGCTTCGCCGAGGGAGCGACGGAATCCGTAGGAGCTGTCCCACCCACTGGTGGCCACCGATCGCACGATCGAACCAACGGCGTCGTCGTTGGCGTCGACGCTAAAGCGGACGAAGTCGCCCGCGTTGAACCCGTACGGGTGGGCCGCCAAGTCGTCTTGCCATTGGCCGGGGCTAGACACGCGTCACGCGGCCGGCGTGGGGTCTTGTTGCATCTCAGTCACTGTACGACGCCGTCAGGCCCCTACGGCGACCGGGTGATGGTGTATGCGCCGGGCCCAGCCTGGCGAGGGTTGTTAGCCGATCTTCATGTGCAGCGTGGACTGCGTTGCACCGGCGTCCGAGTGAAAGCAGCCGCTGACGCTGTCGATAAAAGGCAGCCAGCTGGGATCGGCGGCGAGCTTGGACTGCGCCTGCTCGAAGGCCGCGAGGTCCTCGTAGCCCGTGATCCATCCCACTCCCCCGTATACGCCGGTAACGCCACTCAGAAATGACGTCGGTCGGCCCGCGATCGACTCGGCCTTTTGAGCGATGGCTACGCCATTGGTCATTGCGGTGACGATCTGGCCCGGCGCGCACACCGACACGACCGACCCGACGTATTTCACGGCACCGACATCTCCCGCACCTTCGTAGACGAACTGCGAAAGTCCGTCGTCGACGCCGCCGGTGATGAGCGATCGGCCCTTGTCGACCAGCGCCAAGTATTCGCTGTCGCCCGACAACTTGCCAAACCCTTTTTCCATCGCGCCGAGGTCGTCCCACCTCGACGTCCAGGAAACAGTGCTGAAGCCCGGCGACAGTGTGGTCGCCCACGTCTGGACTTCCTGGCCAATGACTTCGGCAACGCGATGGCCAATGGTGGTCGCCCATTCAAAGCCGCCCGAGCCACTCAGCCGAGCCCGCCTTACTAATAGGTACATGGTCCTCCTTTTGCGCTAAGCGTGAACTTGGCGCCAGCGCGGACCGTAACATACTTTCTGTCCACAAACCAACGGGTCAAGATGCGCTCTTGAGCCCACCTGGGCGCGACCGCCCGCTCGTTTAGCCCAGTTCCTCCGACGCGTCGTCGAGGTCAGCTCGTCGTCCCGGCAACAGGAGGGCGGAACCACTCGCTAGAGCCAGAAGCTTGCCCTCTTGGCTGCGCACGTCGCACCGGGTGACGACCATTGCGCGGCCCCGGTGCACGACCTCGGCTCGGGCGATGATGAGCTTGCCGTCGGGCGCGACGGGTCGGATGAACTGCACCCGCAGGTCCGTTGGGGCGATCGCGGTACCCGCGGGAGCGACGGTCTGCACCGCCGCCGATTGCGCCAGGTCCGCCAAGCAAGCCGTCACGCCGCCCTCGACAAAGCCGCTCGGCGAGGTGATCCAATGGCTCGCTGGCAGGCGGAACGTGGCCGTCCCGTCCCCCGCTTCGGTCGGTGCGACGCCCATCAGGAAGTGGATCGGCGGTGGCGCCAGCTCGCCCGAGATGATTTCCTCGAGCACCTGGCGCCCGCTCCGCTCGGACCAAATTCCCTGATCGATGACGCTACCCAACACCGGCCGCTCGTATGGTCGCCGCCAGTCGCCGTCCTCTCTTTCGCGATCGGGAACGTGGCTCGGAGGAGTGGGAATGCCTGGCATCTCCGGAAAGATCACGCAGCGCGACGTACCGTGGGCGATTAGTCGCTCGGCGTCGTCGGTCACGAACACCTCGGAGAGCGCGAGGCTTCGCCCACGATGCACGACCCGGCCACGCGCTGTCAGATGGCCCGACTTCGGTACCGGTCGCACGAGATTGATCGAGATTTCGGCCGTCGTGTAGATGGTGGCCGCAGGCAGCTCGGTCATGATCGCACATCCCAGCGGTCCGTCGGCCAGGATGGCGATGGCCCCCGCGGCCCACAGACCCTGTGGGGTAAGGAGCCAGGGGGAAACCGGCATGCCAAAGGTGGCACTGCCCGCGCCGACCTCAACTAGTCGCATGCCCGTCAGGTAGCTCACCGGCGGCTCATCCACCTTGCCGGCGAGCAGTAGCCGCAGCTGCTCGATGCCCGACAGACCCATCAGCTCGATTGGGAATACGCCACCCCGAGCGGGCTCTTCCCACACCTGATCCACCACGAAACTCCATTCGTCAACGTCAAGCGCGGCGTTAATAGAAGCCAGGCTTCATCGTGTCCTGGCGGAGGTTCCCGACGACTGGCTTTCGTTCCACGATCGCCGCGGATTCACCGTAACGCACGACAACCCTGCGCGGTGGGTTCTCGCAAGGCGTCGGTTGGCCAGTGACATCTGCTCGGCGCTCAGAGCGCCTGGACCCAACGGCTATGGGACGATGATCCACGATGCCGTCGTTCTACCTCGCCCTTGAACTCCCTGCTGACGAGGCCTCCCTTGTCGCCGACGTCATGTCGAAATTAGGCGATCGGAGCCCACTGCCCCACATCACTGTCATCCCTCCACAGAGTCTCGGACCCGACTTGGCTTGGCTACACGTGGTGCGTGACACCGTCGCGCACTGCCAGAAGGTAACTGTCACATTCGGCCAGCCGAGAACATTTCACGACCGAGTTCTGTACCTCGCGGTCGAAGCAACCAATCTGGCCCCGCTGCACACACGGCTATCTGACGCACTTCGAGCCAGCGCCGCCGGCGGCGAGGACTCCTTCGAGGAGACACAACTTTGTGCCGCACCTGACGCTCGCGGTCGCTCGTCGGGGCCGTGCACTACCTCCGTATCACAACCTTGTCGCCGTCCTGCACGATCTCCCCCCGTTCGAAGCGACTTCGGTCGCCGTTTTTCGGCGCGACAACGCCCGGGAACCGTACCGAGCGTGGCAACATCTGGCGCTAGCGGTCGAGTAGCGAACTGGCGCCTCACTAACCATGGCTGTACCACAACCAGGCGGCGAAGCCGAGTCCGGTCAAGGCCACCAGCGCACGAAGTGCCGTCCCCGGAATTCGCCGAGTCAACGACGGCCCCATCACGCTGCCAACAAATAGTCCAGGCGCGAGTGCCGCCACCGCGATCCAGTGAACCGGACCAAAGAGTGCGAACCCCGCGGCCGCGGCGACGTCGGCCACCCCAAGCAAGAAGTTCTTCAGGGCGTTCGCGATTGGAACGTCGTGCTCGACCAGCAACAACATCAGGGCGAGAGTCATCACGCCCGATCCCGCCCCAAAGTAACCGGTGTACACCGTGACTGCGAACACACCCAACGGGAACAACGTTCGATTGACGTCGCCCGGCCGATTGGCCAGCCACCTCGAAATGCTGGGTTGGGCCAAAAGGGCAACAGAAGCAAGGGCCAGCAGAAACGGCACGACGCGATCGAAAATTCGGTCGGGTGTCAGCAGCAACAGAACGACGCCGACCACGCCGCCGAAGGCCGCAAGGCCAGCCCAACGACGCAGCCAACTCCCCCGTCCACGAAGCTCGGGCCGCGATCCGAGGGTCGAGCCGGGAAACGACGCCACCAGCGCGACCACGTTGGTCACGTTGGCCGGCAGCGGCGAGAGTCCGACCGCTAGCAGGGCCGGATACGAGATGAGCGACGTGATGCCGCCCGAGGATCCGACGACGCCGGCACACACGCCCGCCACCATCAACAGTGCGAAGTCAGCTCGCGAGATCACGACAACCGCGACGATAGTTGAGGACCTGCGTCGCATCGATTGCCCGCGAGTTGCACTCGAGGGCGGCTATCTCATCGATGTGCGTCCGCGACGTTCCAGGAGTTGAAAGCTTCGCTACTTAGTACAATGCGCTCATGAAGGCGGCCGTCCATACTCGCTACGGCCCGCCGGAGGTCGTGCACTTCGCCGAAGTGCCCAAGCCCATACCCTCCGAGGACGAGCTGCTCGTCAAGATCTACGCGACAACGGTGAACCGAACGGACAGCCACTACCGATCGGGCAAGCCCTTTCCCATGCGCCTTGTCTCGGGGCTCACGAAGCCCCGCGCGGCCGTCCTTGGAACGGAATACGCCGGACAAGTCGAGGCGGTCGGCGCAGCGGTCACGTCCTTTGGCGTGGGTGACCGAGTCTTTGGCTACTGCGAAGGACCATTCGGCGCGCACGCCGAGTACCTCGTAGTTCCCTCGAGCGGACGAGTGGCGGCGATCCCAACGGCGCTCACCTTCGAGGAGGCCGCCCCGGGGACCGAGGGATCGCACTACGCGCTGGCGTCCATCAACAGGGCGCGGATCACGCGCGGTCAACATGTGCTCGTGTATGGCGCCAGCGGCGCCATCGGCTCGGCCGCGGTGCAGTTGCTTAAAGCCCGCGGCGCCCACGTGACGGCGGTCTGCGCCACCAAGCACGTCGAGTTGGTGCGCGAGCTCGGGGCCGATCGAGTCATCGACTACACCGCCGAGAACTTCGCGGCGGGCGACGAGCGCTACGACCTCGTCTACGACGCCTTCGGTGGGCTCTCGTACTTTCGTTGCACCCGCCTCTTCAAGCCCAGCGGTATCTACATGTCGAGCGGAGCCGGTCCCCTAGGGCTGAATCTCTTCTTGACGCTCGCCGCGCCGCTCTTTCGACGCGGACGTTTGGTCTTCGCCTACCCCAAGATCGATCAGTCGACCGTTCGCTACCTCGCCGAGCTGTTGGCGACGGGCCAGTTCCGCCCAGTCATCGACCGTACCTACCCGTTCGATCAGATCGTCGAGGCGTACCACTACGTAGAAACGGGACAGAAGGTCGGCAATGTTGTCGTGCGAGTCGCGAGTCCCGATGGCAGTGAGTGACGAGCCGCCGTCGGCCACGTTGACCCTGGAGGGCCACGACGTTTCGCTCACCCACCTCGACAAGGTGCTCTATCCCGCAACCGGCTTCACTAAGGGCCAGGTGATCGACTACTACCGCCACGTCGCCGAGGTCATGCTGCCGCACGTCATCGATCGGCCCCTCACAATGAGGCGGTTCCCCCGTGGCGCGAACGGACCTTCCTTCTACGAGCGCAACGCTCCAAGAGGCGCTCCCGAATGGGTCCAGCGCGTCACCATTCCGACCCAGGACGGTGGGAGCGACGACTACTGCCTCGTAAACAATCGGGCCACACTGGCGTGGCTCGCCAATCTGATTGCCATCGAGTTCCACGTGCCGCTCTGGCGCGTCCCCAAGACCGGCAAGCTCCCCGGAAGACCCGATCACATGATGTTCGACCTCGACCCCGGGGACGGCGCAACGATCCTCGAGTGCTGCGAGGTAGCTCGCTACGTTCGGGACGCACTGAGCGACCGGGGTTTCTCGAGTGTGCCCAAGACGAGCGGCAAGAAGGGCCTGCACGTCTACGCGCCGCTGGCGGGCCGACCGACGTGGGACAAGGTGCACAACCAAGCCCACCAGATTGCCATTGAACTCGAGCAGGCCCACCCCGGCGTGATCGTCTCGAACATGCGCAAGAGCCTGCGGAGAGGAAAAGTCCTCGTCGACTGGAGCCAGAACAACTCGAGCAAAAGTTCGGTCGCGGTGTACTCGATGCGAGCCGGTCCCGAGCCCAGCGTGTCGACTCCCGTTACGTGGGAGGAGGTGGCGCGATGCGCCAAGAGGGGGGATCCGAATCTCCTCCGCTTCGACCCCGAGCATGTACTGGCTCGAGTCCGGCGCCGCGGCGACCTCTTCGCAACGGTGTAAAGAAGCGCGCTTGTCCTCTCTAGCCGCTCAGGGTCAACGCGCTGCCAGTGCTCATCGTGGCCGCTACTGGCAAGAATTCGTTCGCGCGAAGGGGTCGAGGGCGACGCTGAAAGCGACGTTCGCCGTAAGCCGCGGCACCCTACAATCGTCCTTATGCGAGCTGACCGACACGTGCGACGGACGCTCCAGTGGATCGGACCACTCGTGGCGGTCGCCACCTGCGCTTGGCTCGTCCCCGCTCAGGCGGCCGCCCCTGGCGCCTCGGGCGCCCTCGAGTTCGACGCGCCTTCGGGACTAGCCGTGGGTGCCGGCCAGCTTTGGGTGACCAATCAGGCCGGTAACTCGGTGACTGAAATCGATCCCTCCAGCGGCACGTGGGTCGCGAGCTTCACGCGTTCGGGCGGCTACCGATTCAATCAACCCACTTCGATCACCGATGACGGCCCGTATCTGTTTGTCGCCAACGCCAGCGGATCGGTGACGGAAATGCGCGCCAGCAACGGCACCCTCGTACGGGTGATTGCCGGCTCTCGCTTCGGCTTCGTCGATCCCCTCGCCATCGCCACGGCGGGCAACCTCGTCATCGTGCTCAACGCCGGTGACCCCGCTGCCTCGAAGCCAGTGGCCGGATCGATTACCGAAGTGAACGTTCGCACCGGAGCCCTCGTTCGCAGGATCTCGGGAGCCTCGTTCGCCTTCGACGATCCGGTGGCGCTCGCCGTCTCTGGTGCCGACGCCTACGTCGCCGATCAAGCCAACAACTCGGTCACCGAAGTGAACATCACCAACGGCTCGCGCGTGCGCGTCATCGCCCAACAGGGCCTTGACGCCCCGGACGGTCTCGCGGTGCAGGACGGCAACCTCTGGGTGGCCGACGGCGCGAGCAACTCGGCCACCGAGATCGCGGCAGCTACCGGCACGGTCATGACCACCGAAACGAACTCCGACGGCGCCTACGGGTTCGGCCAGCCTTCGACGGTCGTGGGTTTTGACGGTGACGTCTTCATCGCGAGCCCCTTCGGGACCAGTCCCATGGTGACCAAGGTCTCCGCTACGACCGGAACGCCAAGCTGGTACATGTGCAACACAAACGGCCCCTACTACTTCAGCCTGCTGTCCGCCTTCGCCATCACCGGCGACGACCTCTGGGTGGCCAGCCGCTCCGGGGCTAACAGTGAGACGCCCGGTGCGGCGACCGGTTCACTCACCGAACTTTCCACGACCGACGGTGCACTCATCACCACCCTGCCGGTCGGACCCTCGGGGTCCACAACCACGACGTCGACGACCACGACGACAACGCCCTAAGTGCCGCGGGCCGGTCGCGCCCCGCGACCGGCTGAGAACCACTCTGGATGCGCGTGGGCACGTTCTACTCTCCCGTAGCGCCGTCCACAGACTCTCGCAGGAGATCGGCGTGGCCGTTGTGACGCGCGTACTCCTCGATCATGTGGGTCAGGACCCATCGCAGGCTCGGTGCGCGTCCATCAGGGAACTTTCGGTCGGTCGGTCGCGACAGGCCCCCGTGACCTAACGCTTCCGCCACCGACGAGCGAGATCGGGCCACGGCCTCCTGCCAGAGCGCCACCAGCTCTTCGGGGGTGTCGCTGCTGGCCGTTCGCCACTCCCAGTCGGGATCGGCGTCCCAGTCGACGGTGTCGAACGGCGCCATCGGGTCCCGTTCAAAGAGGCAGCGCGAGAACCACCAGTCCTCGACCGCCGCCAGGTGTTTCATGATCCCGCCGAGGGTCATCGTGGACGCCCCCACGGTGGCCCGCAGACCCACCGCGTCCAGCCCCGAGCATTTCCAGAGCAGGGTCGCGCGATGGTACTCGAGAAAGCCGACGAGCGTGGCGGCTTCATCGCCCGCTAGGGGTGGTTCGGGTCGCCCGTGCGCATCGAGTTCGGCCATGGCCAGCGAGTTTAGATGCGGATCAGCGAAGCACGATCTGCAATGCAGTGGACAGCCAACTGATGTCGTCCTTTGACGCGCGACTCCGTCGAAAGCGACCGTCTCCCCCAGTTAGGCTTCCCCGCGTGAAAGACCCCGTCGTGCCTCGACTGCGCCAAGTCGTATTCGACTCGACGCATCCCCGCGCTAGCGCAGAGTTCTGGCGCCAACTGCTCGGACTTACCTATCGAGAGGGCGACGAACCGCCGGTCCCCGGCGACGACGACCCCGCCGGGCGTGATTGGCTTAACCTACAGACCCCTAACGAACAGCCCTGCCTCGCCTTTCAGGGGGTCGAGGAGCTTGCGGCGTCGACGTGGCCACTTCGTGGAGTTGCCCAGCAGTTGCACCTGGACCTCGCCGTGGGTGACGTCGACGAGCTGGACGCCGTCCATACGAGAGTGGTGGCGCTGGGTGGCCAGCTGCAGCTCGATCGCGCAGACTCCATCGAAGAGCCGCTGCGCGTGTACTCGGACCTCGATGGACATCCCTTCTGCGTTTTCGTGGTTCGTGAACTCTGACCTTCGGAAGCTCCGCACTCGTCACGACGGGCGAGCACAACGCCTACGCCCCAACCGACGACCGCCACGCGTGACACTGGTCGCCGTCGGCGCTGAACATTCACTCGAGAATGACTCTTCTAGCCGCTACTTGTCGTGACCGAGGTGCCACTTTCCGCACGTGTCACACCGATAGACGTTCATCGGCACTTCGTCGCGACTCGTGGACAGTTGAGCCCGCTGGACGGCTTCGTCACGGGTTTCATAGCCCTTCTTGGGCTGGCCAATCGAAGTCGTATGCGCGTGCGGGCCGCGGCGTAACGAAGTGCCGGACCCTCGTCGTCGGTCGCCGTATCGACCGGACAAACGAAGAACGAGAAGTATCAACGCCACTGCGACGACGAGTACTGCGAATGTACTCATGCCTAGTCACCGGTCCGGCGTCGACCTAGCAAGGTCGTCCGCGATGCCGGCGCCTTCATCGTTTCACGACTCAGCGTCACCGACCAGGACGTCGAGATCGCGCTCGGCGAATTGCCGGTGAAGCCACTCCTCGTTGAGGACGACTCGCAAGCACTGGCGCACCGAGAAACTCTTTGGCGGCGGCCACCCGGGACCCTCCACCGGTTCGGTGAACCGAGCCAGGGACTCGTCGGTCAGTCGGCTGATCACGTCCCGCACGCCGTCCATCCGATCCCGGCGTAGCGCTAGCACCTCGTCCAAAGAAGGGCGGACCTCGCGATCTCGCGGGACGCCTGGGGTGTCGGCCATACCGTCCCACGGAAGGTCGAGGGGGCTCCACGGCGAAGCGTCGCCAAGAATGGCTCGCCGCACCCACGCGTTCGTGGCGAACACCAAGTGGCGCAGGGTCTCGATGAACGACCACTCTCCGTTCACGGACTGATGAAGGAGCCCGGGGTCGAGACCCCGGGCTCGCTCAACCAACTCGCTCCAACGATGTTCGATGATGCCCCAGGCGTTCTGGAATCCCTCGGCATCGGTGGGGCGCATCTTGACTCGGTCGGGGTCGCGACGGTCAAGCTCGGCTTCGACGAAGGGCGCGACGTCAACGCCGTTGATAACAAGGTTCTGCATGTCGCCCGTTATCGTCACATCGATCAGGTCGACGGCCCGCATTTCTACGCCGGTCAAATCGCACTCGCGGAATCGCGCACGGGTGAGGTCAGTGTTGTTGAACTCGGCGTCTGTCAGATCGACGAACTTGAAATGCGAGCCGCGCAGGTCATCGCCGGTCAAGTCGCCCACATCTGAACGATAGTCAGCGCCGGTGACACGCGTTCTAGTGCAGCTTGCCCCGAACGTAGTACGCGATCCACACACTCCAATGTCCGAAGAGTAGAGCCCGCCGCGTCTCAAAGTGAGCCGAAACGGATCCGCGATCAATCCCGCATTCGTTCGAGAGCGGGGCAAACTCTGCAGCGTCGACTCACGCGGGGTCAACCACTCTGCTCATGATCCACGCGTGCTTGCCAACCTGGCGGCCGCGAGTGAACCCGTACTGCTCAAAGAGTTCGACCGTCGCACTGAAGAGGAAGCGACCCGGCGCGTCGCGGCCAACGGTCACCTCGGGGATGGCCTCGACAAGGCCACCACCGGCCCGGGCGATCAGATCGAGCGCACCTTCCAGCGCCGCGCGAGCTACGCCTCGTCCGCGATGGCGCTTGTCAACGTAGAAGCAGGTGATCCGCCAATCCGGAAGCGGCGGGGCGTCCTTGTCGTACTCACGCCGGTGCTTGATGCCCGAGAGCTCCTCGGGACTGCCGTACTGGCACCACCCCTGCGCGATCCCTTCCTCGTCAAAGACGAGCGCCGCGTGGGCACGCCCCGTCCTCACGCGGTCCTCCTTCACCTCGCGATAGCTGCGCTCTCTCTGCCCGGCCTCGGGGTGATAACCAATGCACCAGCATCCCCCGAAGATGCCATTGTTGCGCTCGACCAGCTCCGCGAAGGCATCCCAGGTGGTTCCGTCCAAGGGTCGAATCGAGTACGACATCGTCGGGTCCCTTCTGAGACGATCGAGCTGGCACCACAACTCTATGAGTCTGCTCCGGCGCGTTCGCACCATTCTTTCCATCACGGATCCGCAACCGGACGTATGTGGCTGCTTGGCCGAAACGTTCCTCGTCAGACGGTCAGGTCCTTGTCCTCCATCTCCCAGGAGTGATCGAGCGTGTGATATGCGGTGTGTCGGACCAGGAACCGCAACGGCCAGGTTCGCGCCATCCTGTTCTCGGAGTGGAACACCCGAATCGCCGAGCAGTACTCGTCGCGATACGCCTTGAGGCCCTTGGCATCGGCAACGACCACACCCTCCCGGCTTTGCACCCCGACCTTCTTCGCCCAATCTTGCTCGACCCCGAGGGTGTGAAGTACGATGCGGTCTCGGTCGCGCCCTCCCCCTCGCGGGCCCCTCGCCATCTCAGCCGAGACGCGCCCGCGGACACCGTCGAAAAACCTCCAGCACGCCTGCATCAGGCTCAGTTCGTGTTCCAACTCAGTCTTCGACATGCCTGCTCGATCGATGCTCGAAAGCGCGAACGAGATCCCCCAGAAGTCGGTTGAGCCGGTGCCCAGGTACTGCTCCACGACGTCAACGCCCGTGATCGCCGAGAACTCTTGTTCCTTGCCAGCCAGCTTCGCCACCTTTGCGTAGCGTGGCAGATAGCTCTGCAACCTATCGATTGCGGCCCCTTCCGTTGTCGCGCCACGCTCCAAACCGGGCCAGTCCGGAGCTACCGCGACAACCTTCTTCTCCCTTGGTCCGGTTTCCACCACCACCCGAAGCGTGTGATCCACTTACTGCCTCCAGTCCGAAGGTTCCAGACTTTGGGATTTCAACACGTCGTCACCGCACGGGGACCTTCCCACATGGACCGCGCAACCGTTGGGATACTTGCCCTTGACTCAAGATCGGTAAACCTTCGGCCCAGACATCTGGTCGGGCGGAAGACTCCAGGTCTACGGTCAGCTCGACCGAATCTCCTTCATCAAATTTCCGAATGATTCTTCCCCAGTAGTGCTCCACATCTCCAGAGCGGGTGGAGCCATCGATTTGAGCATGTGAGCGCGCTGCTCGCTAGTCATCTGTTCGCGTACGAGGCCGATAATGAGCCAGCGACGCCCCGTGAAGCGTGACATCGCGTAGCCGGGCATGGCACCCCACTCCTCTTCCGTGACGTACTCGGCCGCCAGGGGAAGAATCTCGGACTCCTCCTCGTCGAGATGAGCCCCGAGAGTGGCCCCGAGCTCGCCCAGGGAGTCGATGAACTGGCTTCGCGACTCGTCAGTCCCGCCGGACGCCCAATCCTGCAGGAACGCTTCACTGGCCTCGAGTGACTCTTTGACCTGCGAGTGTTGACTCTCCATGAGCGCTACGAGTTCCGTCACCTGCGGACTTCGCTCGATCAGCAACGGCCACAGGAGCGTGTCCTCGGCCTCATGATGAAGATGGAGAAATCCGAGAATGTCGTCGTAGTACGCACCAATCACCGCTCGACGCGCGTTGTCCAGCTTGTCGACGTTACCGACGAGATGCCGTCCGTCAGAACAAGCGTTTCGAAAGACCTTGTGGATCGCGAGCATATCGGTCGTGTCCGCACGAGCCTCTTGAGATCCAACCATGAATTTACCTCCTCGTTCATGTCCATTGTCGCGCCGATGTGATCTCGCCGCAAATGGAATCCCTGATCTAGTAGGCACGCCAGGCGCCGCCGTCCTCGCTGACATCAGCGAACTACTCAGCCCGAAGAACCAGGGCTGTCGGAGTACGCGCCGCGATGCGCCCGGGGACGGCCGCGACAACGTTTGCAAAGACGAGAGCCCCCGCGCCGATGAGAACGAGGGACGGAATCGGTACGGTAGGAGAAGGCACCGCATTGATGCTGCGGGCGAATAGTATCCACAGCTCGCGTCCAATGACGACACCGAGCGGTATACCCGCGACGACACCAACGACGGCCGCCACCGTCGCTTGCCAGGCGATCGCGGACGCGAGTTGGCGCTGAGCAAAGCCGAGCGCCTTTAGTAACGCCAAGTCCCGCCGCCGTCGCCGCACCGAGGCACCAAGGGTGACGCCGAGGGCGGCAATCGCTCCAACGGCGAGGCTGGCGGCGAAGACCGTGGGAGTTGTCCCGATCGAACGGAAGTTGACGATCTCGATGGGGCGCAGCACGGCAGTCACGCCGCCCGCATTACCGCTGTCCGCCGGTATCGCGTTGACTTCTCTATTCACCGTTTCCAGTGACCGGTACGCCGCCGCGGGCTCGACGCCGGCTCGAATGCGAATGAGGATCGCGTTGGGTCCCGGTATTATGGAGTCCTGAATGTTCAGTAGTGACGCGGGAAAATCGCTCGTTGAGGCCAGCGCTCCCATTCCCATGCCGACGCCGCTGCTGAGCGCGGGCATTGTCGCAGTGCCGACGACAAGCAACTTCGTTGGTTTAGTGATCCCGTTGTCAAAGGTGACGGTATCGCCCACTCGCTTATTGAGCTGCGCCAACGTCGTTGATCCGAGAACAATCTCATTGGCCGCCTCGAGCCCGTGTCCGGAGAGTAGCGGTGGCGCAACGTGAGCGCCAGGCCGTTGAGCCAGCACCGCTACTGGTTGACCATCGAGCTTGGCTTGGGTGAAGGAAACGCCCGACCACGCTTGAATATCACGATCCTGATTCAATATTGTGGCCGTCTGATGGGCGGGTAGGTCCTCGGCACCAGCGAAGCTCGACAGCATCGCGTAGTTCCAGTTCCATCCGTAGAGAGAGGGTTGAGATACGAGGCCGTCGAGACTGGCCCCGAACGTCACCGTCGTTACCAGAACGGTCACGGCAAGGACCGCACCCAAAATTGCCGATCGAACGGGCGTCGCGTTTCGACCCCTCCCGGGTTCGATCGCGAACCGTACGCCGACCACGGCCGAAATCGGAAGGCCCGAGTTGGCGGCCGAGCGCACAAGGCGCGGCTCAAGCCTCCACGATTGCGAAAAACTCCTCGAGGCAATCCGGCGCACCGTTCGGCTGGCCAAAAATACCGCGATCGAACCTAAGACCAGCACAATGACAAGGAAGCCAAACCCCAGTACCGTCCAGTCAAAAGCGACGCCGGCGTGTGGATAGAACGGTCGAACAGGCCCCAGTGGAGCAAGTGGAGATAGGCCGATAGCAATCACGACCGCGACAAGGGCGCCCACGAGCACCGGTCCCAGAACTCCGACCAACTGGTCGCCGAGCATCATGGATCGACTGGCACCGAGTGCTCGCAGCCTCTCGATCTCTTCGACTCCAACCTGAACGATGCGCCCGATGATCAAAGCGGAGATCAACAACACAGCGAGGCCGGCGATACCACCAAACACCGCCAGTGCGACGGCCTCGGGCTCGATCGCCTGCTGGACCGCGGGCACGAAACTCGAGTTGATTTCTTCTCCGAACTGTTCCGCGTTGGGATCGATTCGATTCACCTCCGCAAGAACTCGTTTCGCGTTGCGATCTCCACCGATCAGTTGCAACGAGGTTTCGGTCCCGGTGGCGCACTTGGGCGCGAGCACCCGCGTCAGGGCAGGCGAAAAGAGTACCTCCGCCGACCCGAGAGCGTCGATGTCACTCTCGACAACCGCTTGCGCGGGGAAGACCTCACCGACCATTCTTATTTTTTCCACCAAGAATGGTTTTCCCAAAGATGCGTAGCTTGTCGCGGACTGCGTCTGGGCGTCGGTGTAGAAGGGCACCTGTATAACCGAACCGACGTGGAGGCCCATCTCGTTGGCCGCCTGAACGTTCATGACCGCCTCGCCAATCCGTTTCGGATTGGCGAGACGGCCCTTTACGAGGGTCACGCGATCGATGGAAGAAAACTCCCCATTCAAACTGCCCAAGATTGTTGGAGGGGCTTCACCGGGAAGAACGTGGGAATGAAGACCCTTTACGGCGCTGAGGTTGATGTTGCCGTCGAAGATGAGGGCAGTGGTTGATCGCCGGACCAAGGGCAAGTGCGCAATCTCCTTGGCCAATTTGGGGTCGTAACCGGTCATAACATGCAGCGCCGGGTCGTCGTACGTGCTTAAAATTTCGAGAACTGAGGGGTTAGTACTCGCCAGGTAGGTAGGAAAAGATGTCTCGGTACGCCGAGCACCGGCGACTGAAGCGAGAGCCAACCCGCCGACCGACCCGATCAAAACAATCACACTCAAATAGCCGGTCCAACGCCGGCGAAAGCTAGTACGGAATCGATACCAGGCGAACCGGAGGGTTTGACTCATTCCATCAATTACCTCCAAGAACGCTTCGTCTCGCGTATGTTCGTCAAAGTCTCGTCCGATTGAATACACGATGAAGGATAGGCAGCCTCACGCGTCCCTCTCGTGGTAACACCACTCATGGTTCCTGCCCGGTCTCAATCCCTCTCGTTGTGGCAGACCTTCCATTCCTCTTGACTCGACGCGACGGAACGGAAGCCAATTGTTGGAGACGGAGACGTCGCATTGGCATCGAGCCAGAGCAGATGTCGGCAATCGCCGACCAGTGGCTGGCACCATTGGAAAGCTCGACCGGCCTCTAAGTCTTGGCGCGAAATGTAGAGGGCTCACGGGAAACCGGGATTTGAATCGCGCCAGGATTGTCGAGACTTCAGATTCGAACGCAGTGAACTCAGTTTAGCTAGCAGGATTGCCGTTAACGGATTCGCGGATAGGCAGGTCCCGGCAACAACACTCTTGGTTGTGACAGGTGGCGATGCGAACTCCGCGATCGACGAGACAGCCGCACTCAGCGCAAGAGATCTCCACGCCTCGGAGATTAGCGCGAGACTCGACTCGGCATGATCGTCGCGCCTCACCGCAACCTCTCAGGGTGAGACCGTGTTCATGCTCGTCGAAGTGTGACTAGGGATGAAAGATTGCGGTGAGCGCCGTCGCCGCCGAAGTTGGACCCGTGACTAGAAAGATGTTCCCGTCCTCATCGTGAGCCAAGTACTCATTCAACTCTTTCAGCGTCCCAACGTAGAAAGTGGGAGCAAGAGTCAGGAGGATGATTTTGGCGCCCATGCGAAGACTCACGGTCTCCGGGGTCGCATGCGCCTGAAACTGAAAATCATCGAGACCACCACAGTGGAGCGTGACAACGTGGCCGGTCACCGTCGCCGGCTGCGCTCCACCTCCGTATCTCAAGTAATCAACTTCGATGAAGCGGAACCTTGCGCCTTTCGCGCAGATGTTCGGGATGGCGGCAGTCGGAACGGTAGGCGGTACCGCACCCCGCGAAAGATGCGAACTTGTGCCGCCCCAGGACAGTGCAAAGCCCTCGATCACAACAACTATCGCAATGGCGAGGGCGATAGACCAAACCAACCGAGGCTTGAGCAACGCCCGAGGTCCGCTGAATCCTGCAGGTCTCGGATTCGCGGCGACCGGCAACTGGCTTACCGCTCGGGCCAGGCTTGAGCGATGCGTACGCTCAAGAGTCGCTCAACGAGCGACTTGGGCAAGGGCGCGTCGATTGGAAACTGGAGCGCTCCCTTGGACGACTTATAGTCAGCGACCTCTATGTTGAGCGCCGGCAATACGGATCCGCTGTGCGGTAGGTAGCTCAAGTGCGCTTTGAAGGCGGCGAACCCGGCGATAACTCTGCCGTTCAACCGGAAGGCGGGCACTCCATAGGAGATACCCTCTTCAGCTTCCGGGACAGTTTTGAGGATCGTCTGGCGCAATTGCTGCAGGGTAGATCGCTTCGGCTCGTCGAGTCTCGCCAGGTAGTCGTCAATTTCCTTGCTGGACATCTACGCGATTCTCGACCCGCCCGTCGCTAATGTCAAGTGACCCTACGTCGACCCGCACGCATCGCCGAATGTCCTGCTTGTCTCATCGAACGAGTTGATTCGAGCACTTCACCGGTAGATGAGCACCTAGCGTTCAAGCGAGGCGGCGGTGTCAGAACTCCTCTGACATTCCTTGGTGCCGAAACCCGACGTAACAGGTCTGCCTTCAGGCACTCGCGATATCCTCGGCAACCGCGTACCGGTTCGACATCGTATCGGCGAACCCGACGTTGGACTAGAACTCCCCTGGAAACCCTTTGGCGTTCGCAATCGTCACGGTCGGCTCGCCTTGCGCCCCCATCTCGCCCATCAGGGCCAGGAGGGCTGGGTCTGAGAAGAATTGCTGGAAATGCTCGGCGTTGTCCCAGTGGTCTACAGCAACGATCTGCCCATCCCCTACCCCAAAGTGGTGACTAGTACAGCCAGCAGCCTTGGCACCTTCGGACATTTCCGTAAACCGCGCACCGTTGGCGGCCGTGAACGCCTCGAACTTCGCCGTATCTGCGGGAACCGTAATGACGATCAACACACCCATTCACACCTTCTCGAATTGAGCGGCCGCACGAACCTTCGAGCGACCGTGGCGAAGCATAGCCACGTTTTCGACGCCTGGCAGGGCCGATGGGACGCCCAATTTCATGTGCTGCCTGTCAGGACCCTCCCGAGTCGTCGAGATTGCGCGGAGCTCCGATTCGGTCACTCTCATTTGGATCAGGGACGTGTGGCCCAAGAACTCAGACTGGAAGGCTCGGGACATTCAATCCAACGCAGACTGCCGTGACTCCCTTGGCCCAGTAGGCGGAAACCCACTCCGTCTGCCATTCGTAGACAGCAACCTCACTGCGTGAGTTATGGTTCACACCTGAGGATCTAGCAAGGAGCAAGGCCATGCGCTTCATACAGTTCATCGAGTTCGAAACAAACGACATTGATGCCTATTCTGCAGAAATGGACCGCTGGAGGGAGGAATCCGCCGAATGGCGAACCGCCACGCGTGCCACACTCTGTGCCGATCGCGACAAGCCAGGATCCTACGTTCAAATCGTCGAATTTCCTTCCTACGAGGCGGCCATGGCAAATTCGAACGATCCGAGAACGACAGCATTCGTGGCGCGGGCGGCGGCACTCTTCGCCGAAGGACCCAGTTTTCGAAATCTCGACGAAATAAAGGTCAGCGAACTCTAATTTGTGCCTTCGTGGTGAGTGCCGAGTCTTGATCGTTCGCCTGACCCGAATATCGAAGTGACTCTCTGAGCCACGCGTTCGCATTGTCGCCGAGCCGACTCGGCAGCTCAGAAAACCAACACCGACGGCCGATTGCCAGAAGCCGCGGAGTTGCTGCGGTGGACGCGTAGAAAAGGGCGCAATGCTGTCGCGAGTTAGGAAGGACGGACTCGAGTAGGCAGCTTTGAAGCCCTCATCGGCCCCGGCGGCGCCTCGTGGATCCTTTGATTGACTAGATGTCTCTCGAATGGCCGCTAGGTCCCACTTATGATCGACGCAAAACGCTCCGAGGCGCTCGTGTGAAGACGCCCCCGTTCTTGAAGTTCAAGCAAGCACTGCGATTCAACTCAAGTTGACCTGGCGTCCTACCAGATCACGTTTCGGTGACCGGGTCCGATACTTCCATCACGGGAACTCCAGAGGGTAGTAACACCAAGCCAGTGAGGGCGGCTACCCTCCTCCACGATTGGCATCCAAGTCGTTAGACATTAGAGAATGCACGATGCTGCGCACCGTCCTTTAATGACACTGTGACGTGAGCAGCGTCCTTCGGGTTGCCCGGTATCGCCTTAGGGCGACCTTCCACGACAGGTGGGGGGGGTATCTCACCATCGCATTGTTGACGGCGTTGCTCGGCGGTCTGGCGATGGGAGCAGTCGCTGGTGCCCGACGCACCCAGTCATCTTTTCCCACCCTTCTCGCGCAAACCAACACCTCAAACATCTCCGGCCTCACCGGCATCTACAACCCCGCCATTGGACAAAGAGACGGCTACGATCCCGCACTCATTCGAGCCATCTCTCAACTTCCCTACGTCAAGGACGTGCGCAGCCTGGTCGAGATGAATCTCCTTCCACTGAATTCGAAAGGCGGCCCACTACTCGCGGCGACGGGCCAGGCGATGGATGGAAGCGTGAATGGTGAAGGGTTCAACCAGGATCGGGTCATCATCACCGACGGAAGATTAGCGAACCCTCGGCGAGCAAATGAGTTCGTGATGGACTCGGCTACCGCCAGAATCCTCGGATTCCATCTTGGCGAAGTAGTTACGTTCAACGCCTATTCCAACGCACAAACGGCGCTCTTAGAGGCTCAGGGACCACAGAAGCTGTTCAAGAAGGTGCGTCCATACTTAAGCATCAAAGTCAAACTGGTCGGCGTCGGCGCAATCCAGGCCACGAACCTCATGCAAGACCAAGTTGATACCGGCAACTCGTCGATCGTGCTCTTCACACCAAAGCTCACCGATCGACTTCTTCGGTGCTGCATTAATACGAGCTTGAGCTCGCTTCAACTAAGAGGGGGCGGCCTCCATCAAGCAACGGTCGAGGGCGAGGTGGCGCGCGTCCTCCCTAAGGGCTTGCCCGTAGAATTCTTCGAATTGTCTGGCATAGAAGCCAAGGCCGAGCAAACGATCAAGCCGGAGTCCATTGCACTCGGTGTGTTCGGACTAATCGCCGCACTGGCCGCGTTGATCATCGTCAGCCAGGTGATCACCCGGCGGCTGCGCTTTGGCGCCATCGATGGCGCCGTGCTACGAGCGTTGGGATCCGATCCGACCACGACCGTCGTTGAAGGGCTGATGGGCATTGTCGGCGCGGTGATCGTTGGTTCCTTGCTGGCTGAGATCGTGGCCGTCGGACTTTCACCGTTGGCTTTGCTCGGCCCCATCCGCCCCTACATTCCAAACGGGGTCAATTTCGACTGGACAGTCCTCGGCTTCGGGTTCGCGGTCATGGTGGTGGGGCTGGGGTCAGTTGCGGTCTTAGGAGCTCTGCGAATGGTTCCGCGGCGCTCACCGACTCGAGACAACCGAATCAGCGCCCATCGATCGGGCGTGGCTCAAGCAGCGGCCTCCGCCAACTTCCCGGTGTCGGCCGTCACCGGGATCCGGCTAGCCCTCGAACCGGGCGTTGGACGAAACAAAGTGCCGGTGCGCTCCGCCATTCTGGGCGCTGCCATCGCCGTGATCATTGTGATCTCCACCACTATCTTTGGCACAAGCCTGCACAACCTGGTCTCCAAGCCAGCCCTCTACGGATGGACCTGGACTTACGAGATGAACGGTGGCGGAGGAGTGGGTGACATCCCCGCGGCACCGGTGGCGAAGTTGCTCGACGAGGATCGATACGTCGCGGCATGGGCGGGTGTGTACTTCGGAGTGCTCCAGATCGATGGCCAGAGCGTCCCGGTCATGGGGGGCGACCCTGGTGCCACGGTAAGCCCGCCGATCTTGTTAGGACACGAGTTCAATGCTTCCAACCAGATCGTTCTCGGTGCCGCCACGCTCGCCCAGCTCCACAAGAAGATTGGCGACACGGTGGAAGTTCGAAGCTCTGGCACTGCCGCAACCCGGCTTCGGATCGTGGGTACCGCCACGATGCCCACCATCGGAGATTCCGGATCTACTCATCTCGAAATGGGTAGCGGGGCGCTGCTCTCCTACAAACTCATTCCGGCGGGTGAGAGGAATCTGTATGACCTGCCGCCAGGTCCGAACGCCATTCTCATTCGAGTGAAACTGGGGATAAATCACGCGGAGGCCCGTAGATCCATCAACGCCATCGTCGCCAAACTGGGCGGAGGATCGAACGGCGGGGCGGTGATGGGTGTGCAGCGCCCGGCCCAGATCATCAACTACGGCAACCTCGGCTCGACGCCAACCGTGCTTGGTGCTGCCCTCGCCATCGGTGCGGTCGTCGCGTTAGGACTGACGCTGGTCGCCTCGGTCCGCCGCCGCAGACGTGACTTGGCCTTGCTGAAGGTACTCGGCTTCACCAGACGTCAAATGGCTTCTGCCATCGCGTGGCAATCCGGCATCGCCGTAGGCATTGGCACAGTCGTGGGGGTACCCCTGGGCATCATTCTCGGTCGCCTCCTCTGGGATCTCTTCGCCCGAGAAATTAACGCGGTGCCACAGCCCACCGTACCGGTAGCTTCGGTAGTCCTCGTCGTTGTGGGAGGTCTCGTGCTCGCGAATATCATCGCTGCTATCCCAGGTCGCATCGCGGCACAGACTCCAACCGCGCTACTGATGCGCGCGGAGTGAGGCGCAATTACCGAACTGTGATTTGCTTGCGTCGGATTCGTTCGCCCGGTGCTCCACCCCCTTTCTAATCGGGTTAACGTTGCGCGGCTGAACTCGCGCGACGGGTCTGCCGCCAAGCATCGGCGAGTTGCCGATTGAGTCGACCCGGTGTCAGGGCCGGCCGAGACAGGCCCGCAACCTTGCGTCGGCGGTGAGTTAGATGATTCGAGCTCGTGCGAAGGGCCTGACGTCATGGTCCCGCCGCCACGCTGGCGGGTGACCATCCGACATGAAAGACCGGCCTCGCACCATTCGGCGCCTGGCGAAGCTGGCCCTTACGCCTCCGACAGAGGCACCGTCTCAGGAAGGCGGTGCGAAGAACTCCAACGCGATGTTGTCCGGATCCCGGAAGGAAAGTCCCGAACCATAACCTGCATCGACAATTCCACCGTTCTCTATTCCCAGTTCGTCCAGCCGGTCCTTCCACTGTTCAAGCGCAGTCCGATCGGCACACGCGAATGCCACGTGGTCTAAGCCAACTTGCCGTTCATCGAAGCTTGAACCGCCGGTGGCATCGGAAAACTGGTGGAGACCGAAGAGGGTCTGGCCGCCCAGCAGCCACACGACGTGGCGAAAGGGACCCGTGTCTTCATCAAGGACCGGCTTCGCGTCAAACAGTCGCTCATACCACGGCGAGCTCGTCCTTAGGTCGCTGACCGTCACAGCGACATGGGCGATCGTTGGAAACTCGGGCACATCGACCTCCTGTGTGTTTTTAGCGGAGCCTATGCCACCCACGAGCGGCGCGCTCGTAGAACTTGCCATCCCTATCCGACTGAGGCCGGTATTGATCCCCGAAGCTGTCGCTTGGCTACCAGACTCTGGTAGCGAAGTAACCAAGCCGACCCGGTGTCGGAGACCCGATGTGACAAGAGTGCAGCCTTGCACTGGCGACTAGTCGGCTGAGATCGGCCGGCGTCGAAGTGTTGACCTGGGTGGAATGCGATCTCGCACTCGAGGCTGGCAGCCTCATTCGAGTTGGTTGGAGCTTTCCCTATCGAAAGTCAACGAACGACTGAAGTGATTCGCCATCGATATCCTTGGCACCGTGACGCATCTTCTCCAAGTAGAGGGGCTCTGCCGTCGCTTTGGCACACTAACGGCTCTCGATAATCTCACTTTCGATGTTCCCTCTGGGCAGGTAGTGGGCTTTCTCGGACCCAATGGTGCGGGCAAGACCACCACGATGAGAGCGATCTTTGGTCTCACGGATCTTGACGCCGGCGAAATCAAGTGGAACGGTTCAGTCGTAGGTCAGACCGAGAGGCGTCGCTTCGGCTACATGCCCGAAGAGCGCGGTCTCTATCCGGGCATGCTCGTCGGCGAGCAACTTCAGTATCTGGGCAGACTGCACGGAATGACCAGAGACGACGCTTCGACGGCGTCGATTTCGTGGTTAGGACGCTTGGGCGTCGCCGACCGCGCGGACAGCAAGGTGGAGTCCCTCTCTCATGGCAATCAACAGCGCGTTCAAATGGCCGCCGCGCTGCTACACGGACCTGAGGTACTGGTCTTGGACGAACCGCTCGCCGGGCTGGACCCCTCGGGAATCGACGCCATTGGCGAAATACTTACCGAGCAGGCTCGTTCAGGTTGCTGCGTGATCTTCTCTAGTCATCAGCTGGACCAGGTCGAGGATCTCTGCGAGTCAGTCGTGATCATCGACAAGGGTCATTTAGTGGTGACGGGCCGCGTGGACGACTTGGCCACCAGTGGACCGCGTCGCCTAGTCGTGCGAGTCGAAGGGGACCGAAGCGCCACGTGGGCCAAAGGTATCGACGGAGTCACGGTCTCCGAGGTGACTGGGGGCGAAGCACGACTTGTACTTGACCCCAGTGTTGACAGCGATTTAGTTCTGCAACTGGCCCGCAGGGCCGGCCGCGTGACTGAATTCGTATTCCAGCGTCGCCGCCTCTCCGAGCTATTCCGGGACACGGTGAAGTGAATTTCGTCATCATTGCCGTCGTCGTGGTCGTCGCTGTGACGTTGCGGATCCTACGACATCGACGGCGCCACTCCACTGGATCACGTTCGACCCATTCGGGGCCGACTTCAATCAACAGCGACATCGGTTTGATCGTTGTTCGAGAAGTGCGAGAGAGATTCCGTGGACGGGTCTTCAAGGTGGGGACATTGTTCATTCTGATTGTGGTAGCGGCCGCAATCGTCATTCCAACGCTGCATAACGGCAAGGCAAAGCCCCAGAATGTCGGAATCGTCGGAACGCTCTCATCCCCCCTGCGCGCAACGGTATTGAGCTCCGCTAAGAGCGTCGGCGTCACCGTGCACCTCCTGCCCGAAGCCGACGTCAAGAGCGCTAAATCCGAGCTTCAATCAGGTCGAATCAATGCAGTCATCGTCAACGGTGGGCAGCTCATTGTGAACAGCCCTCTCTCACCGACCGACTCTTCGCCTGGCGCTCAGCTGGTTCGTGCAGTTGCGGAGAATCTTGGCATCGCCGAGGCGTTTCAAGCGGCCCGCCTTTCGACGTCGCAGTCGGAAACGCTGATGTCCGCCAAGGCGCTACCGATAACGAGCGTGCAACCCGGCAAAGGAAAAGCCCTGGAAGCCACCTCCCTCATCGGCGCAATCCTCATTTTCGTAATGCTCTCCCAGTACAACACCTGGATTCTCCTCGGCGTTATGGAGGAGAAGTCGAGTCGGGTTATCGAGGTGCTGCTGTCCGCCGTACGACCGCTCCAACTCTTAACGGGCAAAGTGATGGGCATTGGTCTGGTGGCACTGGCTCAGGCCTCGCTGGTCGTCGCGTTCGCTCTCGTCCTGTCCAAATCAGTGGGTTCGCATCTGTTGCACGGCACCGGGCCACTCGTTGTCGTGAGCACCTTGGTCTGGCTCGTGCTCGGCTACGCCTTCTACTCCTGGGTCTACGCCGCCGCAGGATCCACGGTCGAGCGCCAGGATCAAGTCCAGAGTCTCGCACTTCCGTTGAGCCTCCCGATGATATTCGGCTACGTGGTGGCCCTCACGGGGGCCAGTTCCGGAAGCCCGAGCGCTTTGATGAGGGTGCTCGCGTACCTGCCTCCAACGGCGCCGTTTGAAATGCCGGTGCTGGTCGGATTCAGTGCAGTGACGTGGTGGGAGTTCCTCGCCTCGGCGATCATCAGCGTTCTTTGCACCGTCGGCGTCGCTCGGTTGGCAGCAACCATCTACCGCCGAGCCATACTTCGCACTGGCGGGCGAGTTCGTTTCCGTGAGCTCTTAGCGCGAACGGCCCGCTGAATCAGGTGGTTTCCGACATCGGCGTCACGTCGATCCAGTTCACAATTTTCTTGAGATCACTGCTCGATCCAACGAGAGCGGTCTCTGGTGAGTCGAGATTCGAGCCAGAGTTCAATACGTCGTTCACAGGGTCACCGGCGCTCCAACGTTGAACGTTCGCCTCCGAGAGACCGGAGTCAACGTGTCGGAGATTCCTGGTCCCGGAGACCCGACATGACAAGAGTGCAAACCTGCGTTGGCAGCTCCAACTTAATTTTCCAGGGTTCCCGATGTGCCCACCTGATTGCGCGGCAAATTCAATGATGGTGCTAATTGTCGATTTGCGAACGCCTTCCTGGCGCCGGTCCCACGCGGAACCGAGGCGAAACTGTGGGACAATGACCCCGTGATGAGCGAAGGGCCGACTGTCCCCGAGGGAGTGTCGGTTGGTATGACTCGAGATGCCAACGGCGTGATTATCTCAGTCGGCGACGAAATTACCGACGTGCTCGGCTGGCCCCCCGAGGAGTTCCTCGGTCACCCGTCCACGGAGTTCATCCACCCTGAGGACCAAGCAAGCGCCGTGGCAACATGGTTCGAGATGATCGATGCGCCGGGTCAGGCACGCGCATGGCAGGGTCGCTACCGCACCTCTGATGGAGCATGGAGGTGGGTCGAGTGCGTCAATGTCAACAAGTTGGATGATCCCGAGAACCCGATCGTTCTGACCACGATGAGACGGGTCGCCGTGGATCAAGTCAGCCTGGCGGAGGAGCTCCGAGTCCGTAAACAGCTTTTCAGTCAGCTATCCGACGCCATGCCCGTTGGGATGTTCCAGATCGACACCAATGAGAACATCACTTTCGCCAACGACCGGCTGTACATGATCCTTGGCTACTCTGGTTCGGCAACCATAGACGCCCAGTTCTCCCTCATCGAGAAGGATGATCGCTCCCTCTTGGAATCGGCGCTCTCCGCCGTTCTGGCCAACGAAGCCGTCGATGACGTCGAGCTCCGTTTCTTGCGATCCGAGGTGGATGCCCCCCATGAGGCACGGGTGTGCGTATTGAGCATGCGGCCATTGACCGACTGGTCAGGCGAAGTGACCGGGGCCGTTGGCTGCGTGAGCGATGTCACCGCACAAGTTGATCTTCGACGCCAGCTGGAGACTCGGGCGAATACCGATGAACTGACTTCGTGCCTAAGCCGGTCGAAGATCCTTGAAGTTCTCTCAGCGGTACTGGAAGGCGAGGAGGCAACCGGTGGAGGAACTGCTGTAATCTTCATCGACCTCTGTGGGTTCAAGGCGATCAATGACATGTTTGGTCATGCCGCTGGCGATCGCATTCTGAAGGTAGCGGGCGCACGGCTGAGGTCAGCTGTCCGCCAGTACGACCAAGTCGGTCGCTTCGGGGGAGATGAATTTCTCGTCGTCTGCCCCCACGTGGAAACGGCACGGATCGCTCTCGATGTCGCCCGGCGGATTAGTCAATCTCTGACGGAGCCTGTACATATCGCTTCAGATGTCACGGAGTTGCGCGCTAGTGTTGGTGTCGCCTGGTCCGCCCAGTTCATTGACGCCGATACGCTCGTCGCTCAGGCCGATCACGCAATGTACGAATCGAAACGCACTGGCTCGCGTGATGCGGTGCTCTTTTCAAACACGGGGCACTCCACTTGACACTTCGAAACGGCGAATGGGCGCTAGGCCGCTCTCCCTGGTGCTCGGACTTGACAGAAGGGCCTGTCGTGACAGGTCGGCCTCCCGGCATTGGCGTTTGATCGCTCTATCCGGCTGATGCCGGAGACCCGACGTGACGGATCTGCAAACATGCACGTTCGACTGGCTGGTTGAGGCGGGCAGGTGTCGATAGCCGACGTGACAGATCTACCGCCAAGCATCGGCGCCCTCGCGCTCGGTGTCAAGTGTGCGGAATCCCCGTTCAAAGGTGCCAGTTAGCAATGCGATACCAGTGCGTTAGCCCATAACGCACGGTCCGGCCCGCCAAGGGCGACGGGGTGCTATTAGCCCGGGCGCAAGACGATGTGGAGCTCGGCTATGGGCGTGGCGAAGTGTATGAAATTGTCGGGCATGGCCGGAGAGTTGCGCGCAATGTCGAAGCTGTCGGTGAACCCCCCCGGCATCGTCCCGGCGTCGTAGGGCTGAAAGTTGTCCGAAGTAATCATGATGTAGTGCGCCGTGACGGCGTCGACGAAGGCAACGTGGCCGCTGTTCCACTGAGCGACCGATCCCACCGTGGGTGTCTGGTTAACCACCGCACCGTTGCTCGTGGCCTCACTCGCCCAGTTAGACGCGTTAGCGCTCCAGGTAAGCGTGATGCCACTTTCTTGCAGCAGATAGGCGACGTAGAGCGTACAGTTGTGCGGGCCGTAGGCGTTGTGGCTCGGATAGGAACCGCCGTAATCGCTCCACGCCCAGCCACTCGGGTGTGAGAGCCACGACGCATACCCACCGACCGTGCAGGCGTATCCAGGAGAGATGGAGGCGCAACGCGGCGACTGGGAGACGCCGGCTTCGCCGGTCCAGGGCAGCTCGTGGAACGACTCGCTCACGTTCGCGTGCGCAATACCGCTGAGCGACAACTGTGACCCAATGACGAGTGTCAGAAGTAGCGCGACAAGGATCGACATTCTTACCAGTGCGTAACCCCACGCGAAGAATCCATTCGAATGCTCCCCCATTGGTTGACAACGCTTACATCCGGCACGAGGAGTGCGCAAATTCTAGACATCTTCCCTTGAAACACTGACGATTACATCGCCGTCTTGTTCAGGGTCGGTGACAATATGGACGAGTAATCGCGGACGTCGCGAACTCTGTATCACTGCACTCGCAAACTGGATTTGCTGGTTCGACCTACTCAAGAAGTCTCAACCTGAGTCCGCCCAATCCACTTGGGACTTCCTGGAGTCAGAAACCCGAAGGGACAGATCTACTGCCAAACATTCGAGAGTTGGTCCGCGAAGGAGATGACGATCTGAGAGCCGTCACGAGTGCCAAACAATTCAAGTGATGAATCTGCACACGCGACGGGGTCAAGACGTGTTGCGCCGGCTCCACAGGATTACTTGGTCGCTCCAAGTCGGGCATGATAAATGAGTGAAGGTCATCGGACTCCCGGCGGACGGCCCCATCATTGCCCACACGGCGCACGAGCGACCCGACCTCTGGGAAGGCGCGCGATTGCTGTTTCGTGACGTATGGCCGGAGTACAACCTTCATGCCAACGACAGCGCGAAATACTTTGGCGCTCTGTTTCCCCGGCACGCGCGAGTTCAAGTTCTCTTCGCCGACCGGGCGACGGAACAAGTAGTGGCTCGGGGAAGAACTATTCCGTTTCACTGGGATGGATCGCTAGATGATCTGCCCCATGGAATCGACGCCGTAGGGTTACGAGCGGTCGAAGATGTGCGACCCTCCACCGCGCTTTCGGCCTTGGCGGCCGAGATAGCCGCTGATCGGCAGGGGCAGGGACTTAGTCGGCTGCTGATTCAAGCAATGGCCGAAGTTGCTCGTCAGGCAGGACTCGCTCCTCTCGTTGCCCCCGTTCGCCCAAGCTGGAAGGATCGTTATCCCTTGACACCTATTGAGCGGTACGCGTCATGGAAACGAAGCGACACCCTGCCCTTCGACCCTTGGTTACGAGTGCACGCTCGACTGGGCGCGACGATCCTTCGGACGGAACCGAAGTCGATGCGGATCGAGGGCCCCGTCGACGATTGGGAGCGTTGGACTGAGATGACCTTTCCGGAGGACGGTGAATACGTGTTTCCCTTCGGTCTTGCGCCCCTACAAGTCAGGGATGGCCTTGGTTCGTACTGGGAGCCAAATGTCTGGATGCTCCACGAGGTGTGACTCTCCGGGGTCAGAAAGCGCTTTCGTCGTCCGATACGTCGTTCCTTGGTTCGCTTGGTGGCCGAGTGAGGCACACGAAGGGACAGGGCTAGTGCCTGGATAATTGAGCCGGGCTGCTTTAGGAAACCCGACGTGACCGGAATGCAACCTTCCACCGACGGCTTCAAACCAAGGAATGAAGATCGCTAACTCAACGCAATGAAGATCAGGGATAAATTCAAAGCATTTTGGAGCGGAGCCGACGCTCTCCGTCAGCCCAAGTTGAAGACCACCGTCACCGTGGTCGACACCGTCTTGCGAATGGTCGTGGTGTCATATACGCCGCCGCTGGAGACTTCGACGGAACCCGCGGCATTGACTTGGAATGGTCCACTCTTAGCACTGCGAACCGACCCGACCGACCCGCCCGTGGCCGAGGTGAGCGCGATGGCCCTCGACTTGGCGTCGCGCACCGCCGCAGCGATGAGTCGGGGTCGGAGTTTTTTCAGGGTGCTTACGTAATACTGCGGTCCCGAGGAGTCGATGTTTGCGCCGGTCTCTAGAACTTGCCCGATGCCTTGGCTGAGCTTCTGAATGAGATAGACGTTCTCCGAGTTCACCGTGATGTTACGACTCGCCTGATAGTTGAGGATCTTGCCGGTCGGGTTGCCGTTGATGTACTGCTCGTTGTTCGATGTCGAAACACCACTCAGCACCAGCTTCGAGATGTCAATCCCCCCACTCTTGAGGTACGCGCTGAGGGACTTCACGTCAGCGGCCACCATTGAGACAGCCTCTCGCGCGGTGGGGGCGATTTCTTGCGCCGTCAACGTCCATACCACTTGGTTCGCCGAGACACCCGCCGATGCTTCGCCAGTGATCGTTATGCCGGTTTCGCTGCCGCGTACTGAAAACCCCCGGCCGACGGCAATCAATCCAATCACGAGGGACACGGCGATAAGTAGTGAGCTGATCATCAGCGCAACGCTGGTCGGAACGCTTCGTTTCTGATCTGTCACGACGTCAGACTACGTCAACTTGACACGGAGCACCCGAGTTCCTCGCCGACTTCCAGGAGCGAAAGTCCTGACGCCTGTTAGCGCAGCGTAAATTCGATGGTGACCGGCGTCGGAAGCCGACAGTGCATCGCAGTTCCTGCCATCATGAGCCGCGGTGCGAACGTCGTGCGATGACTGTCGATATCAAGAACTGGCTCGTGATGCGAAGCGGGCGGTCTTGATTGACGTCTAGGGCGGAGCACCTAGGGGCCTGAGCCACGGTCGCGCCATGCTTCTTCTGAAGAGAAATAGCGCTGAAGGAGTCTGAGACTGTTGGTGTCGGAGACCCGACATGATGGGTCCGCTACCAGACACTCGCGGCTAGTTAGCTGAACTGAACTGGTGTTGGAGACCCGACGCGTGAGTGCGGCTTTGAGGAATAAGTCGCTGCCAAAATGACGATCAGTTCTTGCGATGAAGGCCTTGTTCATTCGCGGTGAACCAGGTATGGACGAGATTCGTCACCTTTTCCTATCGTTGCTCCCGGTGCGAAGACACAAATGATGGTGGAATTGCGGACTGTGCCGCGTGACCAAACCAAACGGCAGTGCATCACTGTTTTGACTGCGAAATCAACGCGGTCAGGCTTTGGTTTAGGCGAATTCGTCCCGAGTTACACTGAGCCTTCATCCATGTAGATTACGAACGGCGTCATGAAATATTCGCTAGACCTCGCATCGCAAGTGCTACGGCAAACGCCGTTAAGTCTCGAGGCATTACTCTCGGGGCTCTCCGCGGAATGGACATACGAAAGCGAGGGTCCGGGAGCCTGGACTCCATATGAGGTAGTAGGACACCTCACATTCATCGAAGAGAGCGACTGGATTGATCGGACTCAAATCATTCTTGAACACGGTCAGAATCGTGTCTTTGAGTCCATAGATCGCGAGGCGGGATTCGAGAGATTCAAGGGCATGAGTCTCCCCCAGCTTCTAGAACGCTTTGCGGAAGTACGGGATGCAAACCTTCTTTTGATTGAATCCCTGGTTCCAGCAGAGAACCTGGGCAAACGCGGTATCCACCCCGACTTAGGAGAAGTGCGACTTGACCAGCTCCTCGCCACGTGGGTAGTTCACGATCTGAATCACATCGGCCAAATTGTCAAAACGATGGCTAAGCAGTACACGGAAGCCGTCGGCCCCTGGCGGACTTATCTTCCAATTATCGACGCTCCCTGACAGCAAGTGTGAAGCGAGAGAAGTTCACATCCCGTCGCCGCTGATGAAGACGTGCCGTTGGAGAGTCGTTTCAAGTCGACTCACGTCGGAGACCCGACATGACAGATCTGCTACGAGCACTGGCGAGTAGCTGGCTGAGTTGGGCTGGTGTCGGAGACCCGACGTGACAGATCTTTAACCTTGCACTGGAGGCTTGGTAACCGCGGCGTTGTTTCTTGAACGGGCCTCTGCCGAAAGGAGCCACCAGCTATCCGGGATTCCCTTGAGTTGATACGATGAACAGGCAAACTCGTTGCTTCGTGCATTTGAAAGCAGGCAACGACTACTTCCACACCAATTCAAATACCGTGTATACGCCACTCAATCCCTTGAGCACCGTGGATCGAGGGCCACTAAGAGGAAATGCCCCGTCGAGGTCCTCCTGAACGGCTTGTGACACCAGGATCTCGCCTCCCTCAGCCATGCTGGAGATACGAGCAGCGACCACTACCGTGCGTCCGAAGAAATCGCCCCCTTCTGCTTTGGCGTTGCCGGTGTGCGAGCCAATCCTCGCGGGCACCGGCACGCCAGACCATCCATCACTTAGGGTTCGCTGAAGTGCCGATGCAAACGCGGCCGCCGACCCAGCCGCGGGAAACGCCAACATGAAGCCGTCGCCCTGTCCTTTGACGACCGTTCCACCGAAGACGGCGGACTTTTGTCTCACGACCGAATCGTGCCACTCGAGCAACTCCAACCAGCGCTCCTCGCCGAGGGACTCCATAAGAACGGTCGAACCTTCGAGATCGGTAAACACAATTGTCACGGAGCCGTCGGCGGACATTCCAGACGCCGGTGGTGACACATCTTGTACGAGTAGAAGAAGCTCATCAACGGCGGTCGTCAGTTCCAGTCCAACCGCATCTTCATTCGCAACGGTGAAGCCAAACTGCTGATGCACGATCTTCCAGTAGACGCCCTCCTCGTGAACGATCACTGTCATCCTGGCTTCTTGCGGCTCCTTATCTCCGAAGGTGATGTGGCAGCGAATGGCAATCCATCCGACCGTGCCCTCTCTCCACGCAACGATCTCGTCGGCGTCGACATGGATCCCGCCCAGAGTTGCCATCTCGCTGAACTGAGTCCTCCCTACGGTTAAGTGCGTTTGTAGCCCTTCCCACCATTCACCGGGATCGGGTCCTATGAATCGCAATCCTCGGTGATGCGACAGCGGATCTACGTAATTGTCAAAATCGACAAACCACGACGACATCCATCGCTCAGCGAACTGAACAAGTTCGGGTGCTGGCTCCATCGCACGAGATTACCCACTGATTACAAGCGAGGATGGAGCTGACGTCGCGACGCATGCAACCTGGGTTCAACGTGTTTCAATGCAGAATCTGTGACGAACATCCGCCCGATTGGTGTCGGAGGCCCGACGTCAAAGATCAGCAACCTTGCATTTGCGTTTGGCGGTATGAGACGACCTAGTGTCGGAGGGCCGACGCCCAGCATCTCGGTCATTGGATAAGGGTCTCTGAAACACCGCACCCCCTCGCCTCGGCTCGAATCCTCTCGGTCCAACTGCCGTTGATGATGCGCGCTATGCGGGGGATGACTTAACGGCGAACCTCCGTGATGAAAGTGTTGAACGCCGGCATCCACTGCTCGGTCACCACCTTCTGGAACTCCGGAGGCATCCCTGTGAGTATGGCGTCGCGTTGCTCTTGCGTGAGTTGCTCAAAGACGAGTCCTAACGCGAGCCAAACTTTGTCGGCCCGAAAGGACTGCACGGCGTGCGCTGGGAGCTGTGCCCACTCCTCGGGACTGATCCAGGTGGTGCACAGAGGAACGACCGTCATCTCCTCGTCGGTCAAGTGGGGTCGCAGGGTGGTGTCGATGGCGGCTAGCGCGTCGACCAGCGCTTGCGCACTTTCCGGTGATGGCGTTGAACGCCAAGTGGCGATGGCGGATCGGCCGGCGTCAAGAGGTGCGTCGAGAACCTTGTGCTGGTCGTTGATTCGCGCGATCTCGGCGAGGTCGCCGCTGCCGCAGCGTTGTTCGAGGAGCGGGTAGAGAAGCTTGTCCTCGCCACCGTGGTGCACGTTCAAGAGCTCAAGTACGTTTTCGTAGAACGATCCGATCACCTCGACACGATCAGTGTCGTCACCCGCTTGACCGACGTATGCCGCGGCGGAGTCAAGCGCTCCCAGGAGTGCCCGGTGAACGGCAGCCATGTCCGAGGTGTCGGTGTTGAAGCTGCCTGGAGTAGTCATGAGTTATCTCTCCCTCGTGAATCTTCTGTCTCTGGCGCCGCGCGCCACCGCCTTTCTACTTGACCTGGACGCCGCCACGCAGGAAGAACGGGGGCGATTCCCGTGTGTATCACAGCGCCCTCAAAGTGCATCTCTCGCTCCGACACGCTGGAGACATTGCAATGGCAGACACACAAGTCGATCGGAGACACCCCTTGGTCGTAACTTGTCAAGCGGCTCGTTCTTCGCGCGGTGACCAGGCGATGCTTTCGCTGTAGGGACAGTCGTTTTCGAGGCACGCGTGCAGGATGCCGACCCACTTGTTGGCCAGTTGACGCACTGCCTTGCGGTGGTGCTTGTCCCGAGCTCGTAGGTCGTCGTAGTAGGCCCTCGCGCCCGGTGAGGGGAGGAGGGAACTGAACGCCCATTGGTCCAACGCTCCCGCCAGGCGCTTGTTGCGACTGTGGCGCGCGAGCACCGCCCGGGACTTGCCCGAGGTCTTGGTGATCGGTGACGTGCCGGCGTAGTTCCTGCGAGACTTAGCGTCGCAGTAACGGTTCGGATCATCGCCGAACTCGCCCAGCACCCGAGCGCTCAGGACCGTCCCCATTCCTGGAAGAGAGAGGATGACCTTGGCGCTCGGGTGCTGCTCAAAATACTCCGACAGCGACGCCTCGAGCTTGGCCAGTGAGGCGTTGAGCTGGATGATGTTGGCGATGGCCGCCTCGGTGGTGACGCCGTAGGCGTTTTCGAGGGTCGCCGGCTGGCGCAGCTGCTCGCGCCGTAGGACGTCGTAGATGCGTTGGGTGCGCTCTTCGAGGTGACGAGAACGCCCCACTCGCTTGAGCGCCGTCATGATTCGTGCGCGGGACAGAGTTCGCGCGACGCCCGGGGTGGGAGCGATCGCCAAGACGGCGACGGCGTCGGGCCCGGACAGGTCAGTGCCAAAGGCTTCGAGGGCTCCGGGGTAGTAGTCCTTGAGGGCCGAGCGCAGGGAGTTGACCTGGCGCTGACGGGTCCAAATCGTGTTCTGGTGCGTGCGCGACAGCAGCTTGATCGCGTCACTCAGGGCACTGTCACCCGCCACCGGGCGGTGGTTGTGACGATCAGTGCGCACCAGGTCAGCCAAGACTTTGGCGTCACCGGGGTCGGACTTGGCCCCCGAGACGTGGTGGCGTTCGCGGTAGCGGGCGGCGGCCAGCGGGTTGATCGCGAAGACCTGGTAGTCCGCCGCCACTAGTGCGGTCACGATGAGACCCCGGTCTTTCTCGATGCCGACGATCACCTCACTCGGGCCGTCGTCGTCGCGAGCAGCTCGCCCAGCCAATGATCCTCGAACGCGCCTACGGTCTCACGACGTCGGCCACGGTTGTCATCATCGTGGCGATGAACGCGACCATTGACGAACTCGAGGCGGGGCTCGCGGAACATTTTGAACAGCACTCGGACGCCAAGATCATCCGCTCCTTACCGGGACTCGGGATGATCTTGGGCGCCCGGGTGTTGGGCGAGTTTGGGGATGACCCGAATCGCTACGCCGACTCGAAGTCTCGCAGAAACTACGCCGGCACGTCACCGGTCACCAGATCTTCCGGCACGAAAAAGGTGGTGCTCGCACGCCGCGGGCGCAATCGACGCTTGGCTGCCGCGCTGGATCAGTGGGCGTTCTCGTCGCTGCTGCAGTCACCGGGTGCACGCCACTACTACGACGAATTGCGGGCGCGAAAGAAGTCACACCGAATGGCACTACGACAGTTAGCGAACCGCTGGGTTGGCATTCTGCACACCTGCCTCGATCGAGGGACTCTTTACGACGAGTTCCTCGCATGGCCGCAGATCGTCGACAAGGTCGCTTGACAACTTGCGGTCTAGGGGTGTCTTGCATTGGCGTCTCCGCTCGGTCGTGTCGTTTCTGCACTGCGGGCCAACCTCATCAAACGCCCACCGGTGTATGCGACTATTGGCTCAGACCCAATTCGTTCATCTGGGGGACGAGCGACGACTCGTGTGAATCCTCAGAACGGTGATACAGATGACGAACACGACGAAGGCAACGACGACCGCGAGGATCTTGTGAAATCTGTCCAGGAAGTCAGAAGAGATCAATTGGTTGAGGATGAGAGGAAGAAGGAAACCGAAGATCGCGAGTGTGATGCCCCACTTGAGTCCAGCCTGAGGGAGGTCGTTTCGACTCTTGTGCGCGTAAACGGTAGCTATCGCGAGTAATGGAACGCCCCAGACGAAATCGGTCATACCACCGAGGCTACGAGACTGACCCCTCGTTAGCGATCGGGGAATACCCTCATGAACCGAGATCTCGATGTCCCTGACTCGGGGTTTGCCCTGGCAGTCGACGGCCAATGTCGTTCGTGGGCTATCAGAACCTCCATCGTCAGCGCATTTCGGAAAGAGGTCAATACCGGAGCGGACCCCTTGTCAGCGCACCCACATACTGCAGCCACGAGCTCTTGGTCGCGAGAATCTTTACGTTGACTGCTCGAATCCACGGCTGGGTTGTTGGTGTCGGAGACGGGACTTGAACCCACACGCCCCAAAGGGCACCAGCCCCTCAAGCTGGCGCGTCTGCCTATTCCGCCACTCCGACGCGGCCCCTACTCTAGCCGCGGCGGCGAATATACGACTGCCGTCACGTAATGGGTGTCGGCGGCGTGATCGACCAAGCGGGCAACTGATCGACGAATCCCGGAACGGTGACACTGTTCAGTACCTCGGTCAGTGAACTCGACCACACGACGAGCGATGGTGGGGTGAACAGCGGCCGGACCCAGAAATCTGTCATGACGACCTGGTCGAGACGCAGCCACGTCGACGCCGCCGTCACGGGGTTGAAGATGGCGAGGGCCTGGCCAAAGAGCGCAGCGACGGCCGCAATTCGCACGCCGCTCGAGTAGGCGTCGGGAAACGCGGAGCCGACCCACGAGCGCGCGGCATACGACGGCGTAGTCGTTGTGGGACGAAGAAAGACGGCAACATCGGCTCGGCCGGTCGCGGCCGCCGTAGCGGCCGCGATCTCACTGCTCTCGTCGACGAGCGTCGCACTGAGACCGAGGGCGGCCCAATCGCGCTTCGCGATCGCGGCCACCAGGTGGTCGAGAACGTTCGGGCCCACCGCCAGCTGTACCGATACCAGCTGGCCCACTCCGTCCACCCAGCCCGCCGAGGTTCGTCGGAACCCGCTCGCGCGCAGAGCGGCGACCGCGCACGAAGCGCAGTCGTTCAGTCCGTTGGTCGACCGAACCGTGGTCGTGGTCGTCGCCTGGCCGACTGGGTTGTAACCCGAGCCGCCCGGATACTGCGCCTGGCCCTGGGAGTAGAGCGCCGACGCGGCGACGGACGGCGAAAACGTGACCAAGCCAAATATCTTGTCGATCATCGATTGGCGCTGGATCGACCAGCTGAGCGCCTGGCGCACGCTCAGGGCGCTCGTCAGCAGGGCGTGGGGCGAGAATGTCAGCTCCTCGATGTCGCTCGAGGACGTAATCCGGCTGAGCAGCGTCGGGTGCGAGCTAATGGCCTCGATCGCCGTGGCGCTCACGTCGAGGGTGTAATCGGCGTACGGATCGCCGGCGCTCGGCAGACTCTGGGCGTCGGTGATGACAACCCGACCAAAGCGGCCAGGGTCGAGCGGCCAGTTCGGATTCATCAGCAGCACCAGTCGGTTCGCGGTCGCGCTCGAGACGACGTACGGGCCGAGCGTCGGCCGCGAGAGCAGGCCGCTCAGCGCGCAGCCGGGGGGCGTGCCAACCGCCTCGACGTCGCGAAAGAGGAGGTCCCACTCGGCGTAGGGCTGGGCGAAGACCGCCGTCACCGAGAGACCGCTGCGGGAGAGCGTGAGCGACTTGATCGCCCGGTACCCGTCACTGACCACGCTCGAAAGCGACTTCGCGCGCTGCCACCACGCCACGAGATCGACGCCGGTAAAGGTTGCGCCGTCGCTCCAGATTTCGTTTGGCGCGAGCGCGTAACGCACGGTCTCGGGGCTGAGCGAGGTCAGCTCGGCCGAAGCAATCGGGCCGTCCTCGCCGACCAGCGTGCCGTCCGCGTTGGTGATAAAGGCCGAGGGCAAGAGGAGGTCGCCAATCGCGTCCGAGGTCGGCGTCGCCCCTGGATCGAGATACCCGCAACCGTTAAAGGGACCGGGCAGCGAGAGCACAAGGGTGCGCGCGTTCTCGTTCGTGGAGAACGCCGCGTCCGAGTGCGCGAGGGGCAGAAGCCCCCCGGCGAGGCAGGCCAGTGACGCCACCAGCGCGCGCCAGCGCCGACGCCCGGGCATCGGCGCTACTGCAGGCGTAGATCGAGCGCCAGGGTGGCGAACGTGAAGATCAGCGCGACCGCGATGGTGATGCGGTCGAGGTTGCGCTCCACGACGGTCGAACCGGTCGCGGCGGCGTTGATCGAACCGCCCATCAGATCCGAGATCCCCCCTCCGCGACCCGAGTGCAGCAAGACGAGGAAGATCAGTGCCGTGGCGGTGATGGCCTCAACCGCGATGATGGCCCACGTAAACATCGATTCCTCCGATTAGCGCTTTACAGCGTAGCAGTCGTCGCACGCCCGAAAAATGGCGCTAAACGAATCGGCCTTCAGCGACGCTCCTCCAACGAGGAAGCCGTCGACTTCGCCCTCGCCCACAAGGCTCGCGGCGTTCTCGGCGTTCACCGATCCCCCGTAGAGCACGGCCGTCGGCGCGAGGCCGAGCGAGCCCAGTACCCGGCGTAGGAAGACCGTCATCTCGCGCACTTGCTCGGGCGTTGCGTTGATGCCGGTGCCGATCGCCCAGAGCGGTTCGTATGCGACGGTGACCAGCGCACGAAGCGTTTCATCGAGCCCGTCGAGCGCGCTGCGCAGCTGTGCTTCGACAAATACCTCGTGCGCGCCGTTCTCGCGCAGCGCGAGAACCTCGCCGACGCAGAGCACGGCGTGCAGGCCCGCTCGTACGACGCTGCGCAGGGTCTCTCTGACGACCTCGTCGCTCATCGCGTAGTGCACGCGCCGCTCGGAGTGGCCGACGATCACCCACTCGACGCCGAGGCGCTTCAGCATCGCCAGGCTGACCTCGCCGGTGTGGGGCCCGTTGTCGTAGGGATTCACGTGCTGGGCGCCGAGCGCGATGGTGAAGCGCTCGGCCTCGAGGACCGACGCGACGCTGCGCAGATCGACGAATGGCGGCGCCACGACGACGTCGGTGTGCTCGAGCGGACGATTCTTCAGGACGACGCCGATCTGCTGGACGAGGTGGACCGCCTCGACGTAGTCGAGGTTCATCTTCCAGTTGCCAATGACGAGCGGGCGCACCTAGTTCCACGGGCTTTCTCGTAGCGCCCGCAGGCCCGGGAGGTCGCCGTGCTCGACGAGCTCGAGTGAGGCCCCGCCGCCCGTGGAGACGAAGCTGATCTCGTCCTCGAGCCCGTAGCTCGCGAGCGCCGCGACGGAGTCCCCGCCCCCTACGATGCTGACGGCCGGCGATGCGGCGATGGCGCGCGCGAGGGCCTCCGTCCCCTCGCCAAATCGTGGGTCCTCGAATACGCCCATCGGACCGTTCCAGAGGATGGTTCGCGCACCGTCGAGGGCAGCCGTGAAGACCTCGATCGACGTCGGGCCGATGTCGAGGCCCACGAATCCGTCGGGTATGTCGTCGGCGAAGCTGACGACGGCGTCGGGCCCGCCGTCGGGCCCGAAGGGGGCGTCCTCGGGCAGCCCTCTGGAGTCAACGGGAATCAGCACGTTGCCACGCTCAAGCAGGGTCCGGCACGCCTCGAGGTTCGTCGCGTCGAAGAGCGAGGCGCCAATTCGCCGACCCTCGGCGGCGGCGAAGGTGTAGGCCATTCCCCCGCCGACGAGGACGAGGTCGGCCCGTTCGGCGAGGACCCGCAGGACGCCGAGTTTGTCCTTCACCTTGGCCCCACCGGTGACCGCGACGAAGGGTCGATCGGGCACCTCGAGGATCCCGAGCAGCGTCGCGACTTCGCGCAGCAGGTTCGGCCCGCCCGCGCTCGGCACCAGCGTCGGGGGGATCATGATCGAGGCGTGCGCGCGGTGCGACGCGCCAAAGGCCTCATTCACGTAGTAGTCGAAGCCCTCGATCAGCGACGCACCAAAGGCCGAGTCGTTGGCCTCCTCGCCGGGGTTGAAGCGCAGATTCTCCAACAGCTCGATGCCGGGGCGCAGTCCGTTCAGGCAGCGCCGCAGCGGGGCCACGCTGAAGCGCTCGTCGACGCGACCCTCGGGCCGGCCGAAGTGGGTGCAGGCGACGATCGTGGCGCCGCGCTCGCTGAGCGCGTCAAAGAGCGGCAGCGCCGCGCGCAGTCGAAAGTCGTCGGTGACGCTCAGCACGCCGTCGACCCCGGCGACGGGCGCATTGAAGTCGACACGCACCAGCACGCGCTTTCCAGCGAGGCTCCCCCACCGCTCGATCGTCGGCAGTGCGCTCGCCACGGCTAGCCCCCGATGTGGCGCGTCAGGTCGACGAGGCGGTTCGAGTAGCCCCACTCGTTGTCGTACCAGCCAAAGATCTTCACGAGGCAGAGCGAGTCGTCGATGGGCTGGACCATGGTCATCTGGGAATCGAACGTGCACGACGCCGGCGTGCCGACCACATCCGACGACACGATTGGCTGGTCAGTGTAGACGAGGATGCCCGTCAGCGGCCCCTCCGATGCTGCGGCCTTGAAGGCCGCGTTGATCTCCTCGACGGTGGTCTTCTTGACGAGGGCGGTGAAATCGGTGATCGAGCCGACGGGCACGGGCACGCGCAGCGACGTGCCGTCGAGACGTCCCTTCATCGCGCTCAAGACCAGGCTCGTCGAGCGCGCCGCGCCGGTCGACGAGGGCACGATATTGATCGCTGCGGCTCGGGCCCGTCGCAGGTCTCGGTGCGCCACGTCGAGCAGGTTCTGGTCGTTGGTGTAGGCGTGCACCGTCGTCATCAGCCCGGCCACGACGTCAAAGGCGTCATCGAGAACCTTCACCATCGGCACGAAGCAGTTCGTCGTGCACGACGCATTTGAGATGACGAAGTCCTTCGCCGGGTCGAAGGAGTCCTCGTTGACGCCCATCACGAAGGTGGCGTCGGCGTCAGGTGACGGGGCCGAGATGATCACGCGCTTGGCTCCCGCGCTGAGGTGCTTTGCGGCCGCCTCACGCGAGGTGAAGATGCCGCTGGACTCGATGACGACGTCGATCCCGAGCTTGCCCCAGGGCAGGGCCGCGGGATCGCGCTCGGCGTAGACCTTCACCGTGTGATCGCCCACGTGCAGGCCCGCGTCGTCGGCGCTCACCGCGAGGTCGAGGGTGCCCTGGGTCGAGTCGTACTTCAGCAGATGCGCGTTGGTCGCCGGGGGCACGACGTCATTCAGCGCCACGACCTCGAGGTCGCCCTGGCTGAGGGCCGCGCGGAGGAATCCGCGTCCGATGCGTCCGAATCCATTGACTGCGACCCGAGTGGCCACTGCGTTCTCCTTTTGTCGATGGTCTAGTGGCTTCGCACTTCGTCGCGCACGGCCGAAGCCAATTTTTGCACATCGTGCACCAGGCCATTTCTCCCGGCGAGGTCGCGCACGCGAGTAGTGAGCGTGCAGGGGTCATCAACAAAGGACGAGCGCTCGTCGACCAGCACGAGGTCGGGCACGACGCCGTGGCGCTCGAGGGCGTCGACGTGGTCCTGGAGCGTGTAGCCGACGGTCTCGGGGTTCTCGGCGCGGAGGTTCGCGACGTAGATGCGCTTCGCCCTCGTGCCGGCGAGGGCCTGGGTGATGCCCGGCACCACGCAGGCCGCGAGCACGCTGGTGAAGAGCGAGCCCGGACCGATGAGGACGAGGTCGGCCCGCTCGATCGTCTCCACGGCCAGGATGGGGGCCGCGGGGTTGGCCGGCTCGAGGCTGATGTGCCGGATCGACGTGGAGCGCGCCACCTTGGTCTGGCCGCGCGTCGAGCCCTCCTCGGTTGAGGCGACCAGTACCACCCCTTCGCAGCTAGCCGGCACGATCGTGCCCGTTACGCCCATCACCTGGGCCAGGGCCGCCACGGACTCCTCGAGGTTGCCCGTGGCGTCGATGAGGCCGACGAGCAAGAGGTTCCCGACGGCGTGCCCGGCGAGTTCGCCCACGGTGAAGCGATGCTCGAAGGACGCCGTGAGGGGGTTGTCGGGGTCGGCGAGCGCCCCGAGGCACTTTCGCAGGTCGCCCACGGCCGCCACGTTCAGCATCGCGCGAAGCCGACCCGTCGAGCCGCCGTCGTCGGCCACCGAGACGACCCCGGTCACGTCGAGCGAGATGAGCTTGAGGGCCCGCAGCGACACCGCGGTGCCGTGGCCGCCGCCGACCGCCACGACCTTCATCGAGCGATGTCGCGATGAAAGACGGCACCATCGAGGTGCAGGCGGCGCTGGACCTCTTCGGCCAGAGCCACGCTGCGGTGCCGGCCGCCGGTGCAGCCAATGGCGATCGTCGAGGTAGGACTTGCCCTCCTGGGCGAAGGCCGGGATCTGCCACTCGAGCATGCTCACGACGTCAGTGAGGAAGTGCTGGGCCGGTTCGTAGCCGAGCACGTAGTCGGCCACGGGCTCGTCGAGGCCGCTCAAGGGACGCAGCTCGTCGATCCAGAAGGGATTGGGCAGGAAGCGGCAGTCAAAGACGAGGTCGACGTCGCGCGGGATCCCGTAGGTGTAGCCGAAGGAGACGAGCAGGACCCGAAGCGACTCCGCCGAGTCGGCGTCGCTAAAGGTCTCGACGATGCGCCGCCGCAACTGGTTGGTGTTGATGGCGCCGGTGTCGATCACGAGGTCCGCCGCCTCTCGAATCGCCTCGAGGCGCTCGCGCTCTCCCGCGATGGAGTCGGCCAGTGTCGCCGCGCTCTCGGGGTGGCGGCGCCGGTTGCCCTCGAAGCGGTGGATCAATACTTCGTCGGGTGCGTCGAGAAAGAGGATCACCGCGTGCTCGTGGCGTAGCCGCAGCTCCTCCCCCACTTCAAGGAGTGCCCCGGGCTCGACCCCGCCCGAGCGCCCGACGATGAAGGCGACGCCCGCGTAGTCGTGCGGGCCCTCGGCGACCAGCTCGTCGACGCGCACCACCAGTTCGAGGGGCAGGTTGTCGATGACGAACCAGCCGAGGTCCTCGAGGGCGGCCGACACGGTCGAGCGGCCCGCGCCCGACATGCCCGTCACCAACAAGACCTCACTCATCCTGGCTACCCTTCGTGGGCCGAGGAACCGCCGGCGCTCGTAGATGATCGTAGAGCCTCGTCGCGACGTCGCTCGGCAGCCAGGCGAGTGCGTCGAGCTCGTCGAGGGTCGCCTGGCGCAGCGCGTTGAGCGAGCCGTACGCCGCGAGCAGCCGCTCGCGGCGCGCCGGTCCCAGGCCCTCGACACCTTCGAGCGATGACGCCACCATCGATCGTCCGCGCTTGGATCGGTGGAAGGTGATGGCGAAGCGGTGGGCCTCGTCGCGGATGCGCTGGACGAGGTAGAGCGCCTCGGAGCCGCGCTCGAGCGCGATCGGCGTCGAGCTGCCGGGGCGAAAGAGCAGCTCCTCGCGCTTGGCGAGGGCGACGAACTCGACGAGGCCCCCGAGCTCGAGCGAGCGCGCGGCCTTCTCCGCCGCGTGCAGCTGGGGCAGGCCCCCGTCGATGATGATGAGGTCGGGCCGGCGGAACTTGGTGCTGGCCTGGTTGTCTTCCCAGTGCGCGAGCCGGCGGCGCAGCACCTCTTCCATCGCGCCGACGTCGTCGTTGCCGATGACCTCCTTCACGTTGAAGTGCCGGTAGTCGCTCTTCACCGGCAGGGCGTCCTCGAACACCACCATGGAGCCGACATAGTTCGACCCCTGGAGATGGCTCATGTCGAAGCACTCGATGCGGTACGGCGGCTGCTCGAGCGCGAGCGCGGCACCGAGCTCTTGCAGGGCCCGCGAGCGCACGTTGTGGTCGGCCTGGCGGCGCAGCGAGTCGCGGTTGATGACGGCCGTGGCGTCGTCGGCCGCCAGCTCGAGCACGCGGCGTCGCTTGCCGCGCTTGGCGGCGACGACTTCAACGGGCCGGCCGCGCAGCCCGGCGAGGTACTGGGCGACGAGGGGGCTCGCGAGCGAGAGCCGCTCCACGACGACAACGCCGGGTACCGACTCGGCGTCGAGGTACATCTCGGTCAGGGCGTTCTCGAGGATCTCGCGGTCGTCCTCGTCCATCGAGCGGTCCACCAGGTGCACCGTGCGTCCGATGATGCGCCCGTAGCGCACGCGAAAGCGCACGACCGCCGCGCGGCTGCCCTCGCTCGAGAGGGCGATCACGTCCAGGTTCGAGTGATCGTCCAGCACCACGCTCTGGGTGCTCGCCGCGCGCTCGAGGGCCGCCAGGCCGTCGCGGGCCCGAGCCGCCGCTTCGTAGTGCTGGTTGACCGCGGCCTCATCCATCTGGCGGCGCAGCCGATCGCGCAGCTGGCGCACGTCGCCCTCGAAGAAGCGCGCCCAGGACTGAACGAGCTCTTGGTAGCCCGCTTCGTCGATATGGCCGACGCACGGGCCCGAGCACTTGCCGATGTCGTAGAGCAGGCAGGGCCGGCCGATGCGCTGCTGGTAGTTGAATTTGTGCCTCGAGCACGAGCGCAGCGGAAAGGCTTGCAAGAGCTCGTCCATCGTCACGCGCAGCGCCCGCACGTCGACGAAGGGACCGAAGTAGCGCACCCCCTTCACGTGCTGGGAGCGGGTCGTATAGGGCGCGGCGAAGGGCGTGCGCGAGTCGAGCGCCACGAAGGGGAAGCTCTTGTCGTCCTTCAGGCGCATGTTGTAGCGCGGCTGGTTGGCCTTGATGAGCTCGTTCTCGAGGATCAGCGCGTCGAGCTCGCTCGGCGTGACGATCCACTCGACCGACGCCGCCTCGTCCATCAGCAGCTGGGTCTTCTCGACTCAGGCCACCGCGTCGCTGAAAATAGCTCGAGAGTCGCTGAGTTAGCACGCGGGCCTTGCCCACGTAGATCACCGTGCCGTGCTCGTTGCGAAACAGGTAGCAGCCGCTCTGGCGCGGGATGCCGGTGGGCTTGGCCAGCATCAGGCCCGACCGTTGCCGGCGAGCACCTCTTTAAGGACCGAGCCCGTGGCGGTGTTGAGCCGGGCGATCTCCTCGGGCGTGCCCTCGCCAACCACCTGGCCGCCGCGCCGGCCGCCTTCAGGCCCGAGGTCGATCACCCAATCGGCGGTCTTGATGACGTCGAGGTTGTGCTCGATCACGAGCACCGTGTTGCCCTGGTCGACCAGCCGGTGCAGTACGTGGAGCAGCCGGCTGACATCCTCGAAGTGCAGACCGGTCGTCGGCTCGTCAAGCACGTAGAGGGTGTGACCGGTCGCGCGCCGCGCGAGCTCGGTGGCGAGCTTCACCCGCTGGGCTTCGCCGCCCGAGAGGGTCGGCGCCGGCTGGCCGAGGCGCACGTAGCCGAGCCCCACGTCCATCAGGCACTGGACGTGGCGCAGGATGAGCGGCTGACGCTCGAAGAAGTGCAGCGCCTCGTCAATGGGCATGTTGAGCACGTCGGCGATGGACTTGCCGCGGTAGAGGATCTCCAGCGTCTCGCGGTTGTAGCGCGCGCCGCCGCAGACGTCGCAGTTCACGTAGACGTCGGGCAGGAAGTGCATCTCGATCTTGATCGTGCCGTCGCCGGCGCACGCCTCGCAGCGCCCGCCCTTCACGTTGAACGAGAAGCGCCCGGGCTGATAGCCCCGCACGCGGGCTTCTTGGGTCTCTGCGAAGAGCCGGCGGATCTTGTCGAAGACCCCGGTGTAGGTCGCGGGGTTCGAGCGCGGCGTGCGCCCGATGGGCTGCTGATCGACCGCGACGACCTTGTCGAGGTTGTCCACCCCGAGGATCGTGTCGTGCTCGGCCGCTTTGGTCTTGGCGCGGTTGAGCTGACGCTCGAGCGACTGCAAGAGGATGGCGTTGATGAGCGAGGACTTGCCCGAGCCGGACACGCCGGTGATCGCGACGAAATCGCCGAGGGGCAGCGCCACCGTGATGTTCTGGAGGTTGTTGGCGCGCGCCCCCTTGATGGTGAGGCGCTTGCCGTCGCCGAGGCGGCGCGTCGTTGGCACCGGAATCGACTTCGCCCCGGACAGGTACTGGCCGGTCAGCGATCGCTCATTGAGCAGAAGGGCCTCGTAGCTGCCGGCGTGGACGATCTCGCCGCCGAACTCCCCGGCGCCCGGCCCGATGTCCACAATGAAGTCCGCGAGTCGTATCGTCTCCTCGTCGTGCTCGACCACGATGACGGAGTTGCCGAGGTCGCGCAAACGCTCGAGCGTCGCGATCAGACGGCGATTGTCGCGCTGGTGCAGCCCCACTGAAGGCTCGTCGAGCACGTAGAGCACACCCACGAGGTAGCTGCCGATCTGACTGGCCAGGCGGATGCGCTGGGCCTCGCCGCCCGAGAGCGTCGCCGACGCCCGGCTGAGCGTCAGGTACTCGAGTCCAACGTCCATCAGAAACGTGAGTCGCTCGACGATCTCCTTGATCACCTGGTGAGCGATGGTCTCCTCGCGCTTCGTCAGGTGGAGCCGCTCGAAGTAGTCGATCGCCTCATCGATGGTGAGCGAGCTCACCTGGGCGATGTTGCGCTCGTGCACTCGCACCGCCAAGACCTCGGGCTTGAGCCGCTGGCCGTGGCAGGTGGTGCACTCGACCTCGCGCATGTACTGCTCGGCCTGCTCGCGCGACCAGTCGCCGTCCGCCTCGCTGCGCTTGCGCTCGAGCCACTCGACGATCCCGTTGTAGGTCGTCTCGTAGGTCCGCACGCGCCCGTAGCGGTTGCGGTACTTGACCGGCACCGACTTCGATTCGACCCCGTAGAGCACGAGCTTGCGGTCCTTCGCGCGCAGCTTCTTCCAGGGCGTGTCCACGCTGAAGTCACCGAGTGTCGCGATACCGTCGATCAGGCGCTCGAAGTACTTAAATCGCGCCCCGGCCCAGGGCGCGAGCGCGCCCTCAGCGAGGCTGAGCGAGTCGTCGGGCACCACGAGATCGGGGTCGACCTCGAAGCGCGTGCCGAGCCCCGTGCACACCGGGCAGGCGCCGTAGGGCGAGTTGAAGGAGAAGTCCCGGGGCGCGAGCTCGCTGAAGCTGATGCCGCAGTCGCTGCAGGCCATCTTCTCGGAGAACTGCACCATCTCGTCGGTGTCGATGAAGAGGAACTTGACGGTGCCCTTCGTGAGCTTGAGGGCGGACTCCACCGACTCGGTGAGGCGCTGGCGGTTGCTCTTCTTCACGTTCAGCCGGTCAAGGACCACGTCGATCGTGTGCTGCTCGTAGCGCGCCAGGGTGAGCGAGTCGCGCTCGGCGAGCTCCATCACGACTCCGTCGACGCGCACGCGCGAAAAGCCCTGGCCCGCGAGCTCATTGAGCAGCGTGCTGTACTCGCCCTTTCGCCCCTCGACCACCGTCGCCAGAACCAAGAATCGCTCCCCGTCGCGGCGTTCGAGGACCTGGTCAACGATCTGCTGGGGGGTCTGGCTCGTGATCGGCTTGCCGCAGTTGGGACAGTACTGGCACCCCGATGCGCGCAAAGAGCAGGCGCAGGTAGTCGTGGATCTCGGTAATGGTGCCGACCGTCGAGCGGGGGTTGCGCGAGGCGGTCTTCTGGTCGATCGAGATCGCCGGCGAGAGGCCCTCGATGAACTCGACGTCCGGCTTGTCCATCTGACCGAGGAACTGGCGGGCGTAGGCCGAGAGGCTCTCCACGTAGCGACGCTGGCCCTCGGCGTAGATCGTGTCGAAGGCGAGCGACGACTTGCCCGACCCGGAGAGCCCGGTAAAGACCACCAACTGGTCGCGCGGGATCTCCACGGCGAGGTTTTTTAGGTTGTGAACCCTCGCACCCTGGACCCGAATCGACTTGAGACATAGGGGGAATCTACCGGTTCCTGCCTCGCTCACTAGGCCGACGTCGGGCGCCAGTGACTGTCGGTGCAGGTTTTGGAGCGTGTCGCGCAGCACCGCCGCTTCCTCGAAGCGCAGCTCGCGCGCGGCGAGCAGCATCGCCTCTTCGACGCGCGCCATCTCGAGGCTCAGGTCATCGGGCAGAACCTCGTCGAGCGACGACACGCCGTGCACCTTGGAGGTCGAGCTCGCGCGGGGCCTCGCTGCGCAATCGGTTCAAGATGTCGGCCACATTCTTCATGACCGTCTGGGGCTCGATGCCGTGCTCCTCGTTGAAGGCGACCTGGGCCCGCCGGCGCCGCTCGGTCAGCGAGATGGCGGCCCGCATCGAGTCCGTGATCTGGTCGGCGTAGAGCACCGCCTGGCCGTTCGAATTGCGCGCTGCGCGACCGATGGTCTGGATGAGGGCGCTGCGCGAGCGCAGGAATCCCTCCTTGTCGGCGTCGAGGATCGCCACCAGCGAAACCTCCGGCAGGTCCAGTCCCTCGCGCAGCAGGTTGATCCCGACCAGCACGTCGAACTCGCCCAGGCGCAACGAGCGCAGGATCTCGATGCGCTGGATCGTGTCGATGTCGCTGTGCAGGTAGTGCACGCGGTAGCCCGCCTTGCTGAGGAACGTCGTGAGGTCCTCGGCCATGCGCTTGGTGAGCGTCGTGATGAGGACCCGCTCGCCGCGGGCGACGACGACGTCGAGCCGGGCTCGCAGGTCGTCGATCTGATTCTTCGTAGGTACCACGACGACCTCGGGGTCGATAAGGCCCGTCGGGCGAATGACCTGCTCGACGATCTGGTCCGAGACCTCGATCTCGTAGGGGCCCGGCGTCGCCGAGACAAAGACCATTTGGGGAACGAGCTGCATGAACTCGTCGAAGTTGAGCGGCCGGTTGTCGAGCGCGCTGGGCAGGCGAAAGCCGTGCTCGACGAGGGTCTCCTTGCGCGACCGGTCGCCGGCGTACTGGCCGCGCACCTGGGGCATCGCGACGTGCGATTCATCGACCACGACGAGGAAGTCCGCCGGAAAGTAGTCGAGCAGCGTGTAGGGCCGCTCACCACGCTTTCGCCCGTCGAGGTGGGCCGAGTAGTTTTCGATGCCCGCGCAGACCCCGGTCTGCTCAAGCATCTCGAGGTCGTGCTCGGTGCGCGAGCGCAGGCGCTGGGCCTCGAGAAGCTTTCCCTGGGCCTGGAATAGGGCCAGCTGCTCTTGCAGCTCTTCCTCGATCGTGCGGCAGGCCCGCTGCAGCGTGGCCAGACTCGTGGCGTAGTGCGAGGCCGCGAAGAGCGTGAACTCGTTTACCGTGCCCCGGCCCTCGAGGGTCACCGGGTTGAAGAACGAGATCTCCTCGATCGCGTCGTCGAAAAACGACACCCGCACGGCCTCGTTGCTGTAGGCCGGCTGGACCTCGAGCGTGTCGCCCTTCATGCGAAACGTCCCGCGATCGAGGACCAGCTCATTGCGGCTGTACTGCATCTCGACCAACCGGCGCAGCAGCGCGCGCTGGTCGAAGCGCTCCCCCACCTCGAGGGGCAGCATCCGCTCGCGGTATTCGAGAGGCGATCCCAGCCCGTAGATGCACGACACCGAGGCGACAACGATGGTGTCGCGGTGGGTGAGCAGCGACGAGGTCGCCGCGTGGCGGAGTCGGTCGATCTCCTCGTTCATCGAGCTGTCCTTTTCGATGTAGGTGTCGGTGCGCGGGATGTAGGCCTCGGGCTGGTAGTAGTCGTAGTACGAGACGAAGAACTCGACACGGTTCTTCGGGAGCATGTCGCGCAGCTCCGAAGCCAGCTGCGCCGCCAGCGACTTGTTGGGCTCGAGGATCAGGGTCGGACGTTGCACCCGCTCGACGAGCCAGGCGATGGTCGCCGTCTTGCCACTACCGGTGATGCCCTCGAGCGTCTGGTAGCGCAGTCCGTCCTCGACGCCCTCGGCCAGCGCGGCGATGGCCGTCGGCTGATCGCCGGCCGGCTGGAAGGGCGACTCGACGAGGAAGTCAGTCATGCACGGCCCCGAGGTCAGCCAGCACGTCGTCGAGTCGCGCGTGCAGCTCCTCGAGCGTCCCGTCATTGCGGATCACCCGGTCGACGAGGACGGCGCGATCCTCGTTGCTCATCTGCGCGGCCAGGCGGACCCGAGCGTCATCGACGCTCATTCCCCGCATCGAACACAGACGCTCAAGGGCGAGCGCCGGCTCGACCTGCACCGCCCAAACCTCGTCGAGCTGAAAGATCGCGCGGTGCTCGGGCTGATAGAGCGGCAGCACGACGAACACCAGCGAGGCGTTGGTGGCGTCGAGCTCGCGCACGATCTCCTCGCCGATGTAGGGGTGCGTAATGAGATTCAGCCGCCGCAGCGCGGTGTCATCGTGGAAGACGACGTCGGCGAGGAAGGGTCGATCGATCTCGCCGTCGGGCGCGAGGACCGCTGAGCCGAAGGCGTCGCGTAGTGCGACCCACGCCGGAGAACCCTTGGCGACGATGCGCCGAGCGATGACGTCGGCGTCGATCACGGGCCAACCGAGCGTGGCGAGCCGCTCCGAGACGGCGCTCTTGCCGGCACCGATCCCGCCCGCGATCGCTACTCGTTTCACACGTCCACGGTACCCACGGCCTCTGACATCCGAATCGAGTCGCCCGACCCGTACGCCGGTCTTTGGCCCGGCTTGGGCGCTCTCGGGCCGGGACCCAACTACGGCGTCCACGAAAACGACCGCCGGGCACTGGTGATCCAGTCAATGCTGCCCTGCGACACCGAACGCCACGACCCTTGCTGACTTCGCTGGTTGGAGACAACCCCGCTGCGGAATGTCCTAATCTCGCTGCAGGTCTGGTTTGGGGGCGTATTGGCTCGATATTTGCTACGACGGTTGATCCTGTTGGTCGCCATCGTCTTCATTATCAGCGTCGGGGCCTTCTATCTCATCCACCTCCTACCCGGTGACCCGGCCGTCGTCATCCTGGGCACGGGGGCGAGCCCCGCCAACGCCGCCAAGCTGAACGCCCAGCTGGGGCTGAACAAGCCGATCATCGAGCAGTACTTCGTGTGGATCCGCAATGTGCTGCACGGCAACCTTGGCACGTCGTTCATCTCCCAGACGACGGTGTGGAGCACGATCAAGTCTGCGTTTCCCATCGACTTCGAAATCATCGTCTTGAGCCAGATCCTGGCCTTCGCGACGGCGATTCCCATCGCCATGCGCAGCGCGCGCAAGCCCGACGGCCCCCTCGACCGACTGCTCGGCGCGGGCAGCTTCACCTTGCTCTCGGTGCCCTCGTTCGTCCTCATCGTCCTGCTCGTGCTCTTCGTCGCCATCAAGCTCGGCGTACCCCACACCGGCGTGTCGTCCTACGTCTCACTGGGCACGGACTGGATCACCAACCTCGAGAGCCTCGCCCTGCCCGCCTTCACCCTGGGTATCGGCAGCTTCGTCGTCTACTACCGCGTGCTGCGCAGCGATCTCATCGCCACGCTGCAAGAGGAGTTCATCACCATGGCCCGTTCCAAGGGCATCAGCCAGCGTCGCATCATGTGGCGCCACGCGCTTCGACCCTCGTCGGTCTCGCTGCTCGGCACGGCGGGCGTGAACATCGGCGGCCTCTTGGCCGGCGGCTTCATCGTGGAGTACCTGCTCAGCATCCCTGGGCTCGGCTACATGCTCATCCAGTCGATCGGTACGAGCGACTACCTGGTCGTCCAGGGCATCGTGCTGATCGTCTCGGTGTACGGTCATCCTGATCAACTTCGGCTTCGACCTCCTCGTGAACATCATCGACCCGAGGATCAGCCGTGAGTAGTTCGCTCTACGTCAACGAGGCCGTCGAGGAGGCCGTCCAACACGCTCGACCGGAGAGGAAGAAGCTCGGCGTCCTCTTTTGGATCTGCGTCGGCTGGCTCGGCTCAACCTCTTCGGCGCGATCTTCGCCAACGTGCTCCCGCTGCCCAATCCGCTCTTCGAGAACTTCACGCCATCAACGTCGGGCCCTCGCTGCACCACCTGCTCGGCACCGACGACCTCGGTCGCGACATCTTCTCGCGCATCGTCTACGGCTCGCGGGTCTCGATCGACCGTGAGCCTCGGCTCGATCCTCATCGGCTTTGGCATCGGCGCGCCACTCGGCATGCTCGCCGCGTACCGTCGCGGCAAGTTCGACGCCGATCCTCTCCACCATCATGTACGTCTTTCTCGCCTTCCCCGCGATCATCGCCACGATCGCCGTGCTCTCGTTCTGGACGCCGCGCTCGCTGTTCAAGATCATCGTCGTGATCGGCGTCGCGTCGATTCCGCTCGTCTATCGCGTGATCCGCAGCGCCACCCTGAGCGTCGCCGACCAAGGACTACGTGCATCGCCGCCAAGGTCCAGGGCGCCACCGACCGGCGCATCCTGATGAAGGAGCTGCTGCCCAACATCGCGCCCGATCGGCGTCTCGTTCCTCCTCATCGGCATCGCCACCGTCGTCACCCTCGAGGGCGCGCTGGCCTTCCTCGGCCTCTCGGTCAACCCGCCGACGCCGTCCTGGGGCAACATGATCAACGAGAGCCTCGCGATCCTCCAGCAGAATCCGTGGCTCGCCATTCTTCCCGTCGGCGGCCATGTGCCTGTTCCTGCTCTGCCTCAACTTCATCGGCGACCGGCTGCGCAGTCACTTCGACGTGAGCGAGGTGCAAGCTGTGAACGACGGCGAAGCTCCTCGTCGTCGCGGACCTGACGACCACGTTTCACACGCCGACCGGACCCCTCGGGCCGTCGGGGGCGTCTCCTTCGACCTCGAGCGAACGAGACGCTCGGCATCGTCGGCGAGTCGGGGTCGGGCAAGACCGTCCTCGTCGCGCACCATCATGGGGCTGCAGCCGCGCATCAACGTCGACGGTCTCCGGCTCGGTGCTGCTCGAACGGCTTCGAGGTCGTGGGCGCGAGCGAGAAGCGACAAGCGCTCCATCTGGGGCCTCGAGGTCGCCATGGTCTTCCAGGACCCGATGACCTCGCTCAATCCCGTCATGCGCATCGGTAAGCAGATCGACGAGGTCTTGCGCGTGCGCCTTGGGATGGACCGACACGCCGCCAAGGCCCGCGCCATCGAACTGCTCGAGCTCGTCGGCATCCCCTCGCCGGCCGAGCGCTACTGCGTCTTCCCCGGTGAGCTCTCGGGCGGCATGCGCCAGCGCGTCGTCATCGCCACCGCCCTCGCCGGTTCGCCCCAGCTGCTCGATGGCCGACGAGCCGACGACCGGCCTCGACGTCACCATCCAGGCCCAGATCTTGAACCTGCTCGACGAGCTGAAGGAGCGCCTGCAGATGTCGGTCATCCTCGTCACCCACGACCTCGGCGTCGTCGCCACCCGGACGCTCGCGCATCATCGTGATGTACGCGGGCCGCATCGTCGAGATCGGCTCGACCCGCGACGTCTTCGCGCGTCACCGCATGCCCTACACCCGCGCCCTGCTCGAGGGCTCGCCGAAGATCTCCAACCCCTCGCACACCCGCTTCTGGCCATACCGGGCCGTCCCCCGAACCTGGCCAACCTGCCTCGGGGCTGCGCGTTCGCACCGCGCTGCAGCTACGCGAGCGACCGCTGCCACGAGGAGCGGCCCGAGCTGCAGCCGGCCGATCGAGCTCGGCCACGCCTTCGCCTGCTGGCACCCGCTGCCGCTCACTCGAGACGATTCCGGCGTGAGCGACATCCGCACGCCTCTGCTGCGCGTACGCGACCTCGACGGTCACCTTCGGCGGGCACCGACGCAAGCTCTCGGCCGTCGCGGGGGTCAGCTTCGAGATCTTGGAGGGCGAGACCCTCGGACTGGTCGGCGAGTCGGGCTGCGGCAAGTCGACGACCGGCCGGGCCCTCATGCGCATCGTCGAGCCATCGGCCGGCTCGATCGAGCTCGAGGGCATCGAGATCACCACCACGAGCGGCAAGGGGCTGCGCCAGCTGCGCACCCGCATGCAGATGATCTTCCAGGACCCGATCAGCTCGCTCAACCCGCGCCGGCGCATAAAGGACATCGTCGCCGAGCCCCTCGACTGCTGGCACCGCGTCGACGGCGACGAACGCGCGGCGATCGTGCACGACCTCTTGAGCAAGGTCGGCATCGACCCCGACGTCTACGGGGACCGCTACCCGCGCCAGTTCTCCGGCGGCCAGTGCCAGCGGATCTCGATCGCGCGGTCCCTGGCCATGCGACCGAAGCTGCTCATCTGCGACGAGATGGTCTCGGCGCTCGACGTCTCGGTCCAGGCCCAGATCCTGAACCTGCTCGAGGACCTGAAGGCCGAGTACGGCCTCACCTTGCTCTTCATCGCGCACGACCTCGCCGTCGTGAAGAACGTCTGCGACCGCGTGGCGGTCATGTACCTGGGCAAGATCTGCGAGATCGGTCCGGCCGACACCCTCTATGAGTCGCCCGAGCACCCCTACACCAGCTTTCTCCTGGGCGCGGCCCTCGAGGCCGATCCCGATTCGCCGGTGCGCGGCGAAGTCCTAAGCGGCGAGCCGCCGAGCCCGCTCTATCCGCCGAGCGGGTGCCGGTTTCGTACTCGCTGCCCCAACGCCACGAACAAGTGCGCCGAGGAAGAGCCGCCACTGGTCGAGATCGCGCCGGAGCATCGCGTGGCCTGCCACTACCCGCTCTCGACGCTCGCGCGCCGTTAACTAATCGGACGCCGCGTCGCTCGAGTCGGCATCGGGTGCGTCGCTCGCCTCGGCGCTGTCCTCGGGCGCCTTCGCGGAGGCCCCGCTCGCGTACTCGGCCCAAGCGGCCTGGGCCTCGGTCTCGGGCGTGAACTCGCCGTACTCGATGGTGCCGATGTAGTTGCCCTCACTGTCGTAGGCGTGGCTGCCAAAGGCCTCGCGGTACTCCTCGGAGACCTCGCCGCCCTCGGCCGCCTGCTTGATCGACAGGCTGATGCGCCGGCGCGCCGTGTCGAGCTCGATTATCTTCACCCAGAGCTCCTCGCCAGCGGTGACGACCTGGTCGGGTGAGTCGACGTGATGCGCCGCCATCTCCGAGATGTGAACGAGACCCTCGATCCCCTCGCCCACCTGGATGAAGGCGCCAAAGGGCACGAGCTTGGTCACGCGGCCGTAGACCAGTTGATCGACGGCGTGGCTGTCGGCGAAGACCTGCCAGGGGTCGGACTGGGTGGCCTTCAAGGAGAGCGAGATGCGCTCCTTGGAGAAGTCGACGTCGAGCACTTCGACGTCGACCTCGTCGCCGACCGCGACGACCTGGCTCGGGTGGTCGATGTGCTTCCAGCTGAGCTCGGAGACGTGGATCAACCCGTCCATTCCCCCGAGGTCCACGAAGGCCCCGAAGTTGACCACCGACGAGATCACCCCGTGGCGCCTCTCGCCGGGCTTGAGGTTCGCTAGGAAGTCGCCGCGCTGCTCCTTCTGGGTCTCTTCGAGCCAAGCGCGCCGCGAGAGCACCACGTTGTTGCGGTTGCGGTCGAGCTCGATGATCTTCGCCTCGACGGTCTTGCCAATGTAGGGCTGCAGCTCACGCACCCGGCGCAGCTCGACCAGCGACGCGGGCAAGAAGCCGCGCAGGCCGATGTCGACGATGAGGCCGCCCTTGACGACCTCGATGACGATGCCCTTGACGACCTCGTCGCGGTTCTTCAGCTCTTCGATGTTGGCCCACGCCTTCTCGTACTGGGCGCGCTTCTTCGACAGGACGAGGCGTCCCTCCTTGTCCTCCTTCTGCAGGACCAGGCACTCGACGCGCTCGCCGAGCGAGACGATCTCGGACGGGTCGACGTCGTTGCGGATCGAGAGCTCACGGCTCGGGATGACGCCCTCGGACTTGAATCCGATGTCGAGCAGCACCTCGTCGTGGTCGATCTTGACGACGGTCCCGACGACGAGGTCGCCGTCGTCGAACTCGAGGACGCTGTCGCCCACGAGGGCCGTGAGATCGGTCCCCACGAGGTCATCCTCAGTGATGACGCGCGGGATGTAATTCCCGGCTTCGTCGAAGGTGCCCATCTGCTGGGTGGAGAGGAGGCCCGAGCCGTCCGCCATTCGAACTACTTTCGTTTGACCGCACCGGGGCCTGACTAGTCAATGGGGCTGGGTCGCCGGTGCAAACCCAGGTGACAACTCTAGCAGTGCCCTCTAGCCCTTCGCGGCGGCCCAGTTCTCACCCCAGCTGAGCGAGATCTCGAAGGGCACACTCAAGGTCGCCGCGTTGGTGAGTGCGTCGGTGATGATCGCACTGACCCTCGACTGCTCACTCGGCGGCGCCTCGACGAGCACCTCGTCGTGCACCTGCAGCACGAGGCGCGCCTCGAGTCCCGCCGCGCTGAGCTCGCGGTCCAGGCGCACCAGCGCGGACTTGAAGACGTCGGCCGCGAGACCCTGGATGCCCGCATTCATCGCCTGGCGCTCGGCCGCCTGGCGCTGGGGGCCGACGGCCGTGGTGAGATCGGGGAAGGGCCGGATCCGCCCGAACTCGGTGCGCGAGTAGCCCTGGCGCCGGATCTCCTTGACGACGCTGTCGAGGTAGTTGCGCAGGCTCGGGAAGCCTTCGAAATACTTGTTCATGATCTCGCGAGCCGTGGCGACCGGCACCCCGAGGCGCTGGGATAGCCCGTAGGCCTCCATGCCGTACGCGAGGCCGTAGGAGACGGCCTTCGCGCGCTCGCGCTGCTCGGGCGTCACTTCCTCGGGCGCCACGCCGAAAACGGCGGCCGCGATCCAGCGGTGCACGTCCTGGTGCGAAGCAAACGCCGTGAGCAGCCCCTGGTCCTGGGAGAGGTGGGCGAGGATGCGCAGCTCGATCTGGTTGTAGTCCGACACCGCCATCAGCCAGCCCTCGGTCGGCACGAAGGCGTAGCGCAGTCGCCGACCCTCGAGCGAGCGCACCGGAATGTTGTGCAGGTTCGGATTCTCCGAGGAGAGGCGGCCGGTGCGCGCGACGACCTGGCTAAAGGTGGCGTGGATGCGCCCGTCGGGCCCGACCGTGTCGATGAGCGGCGCGCCGTAGGTGCTGCGCAGCTTCTCCACCTCGCGGTATCGCAGGATGAGCGGGACGATCCGGTGCTCGTCCACGATCGCCTCGAGGCTCGCGGCATCGGTTGAGTAGCCCGACTTGATCTTCTTGCCCGGGGTCAGGTGAAGCTCGTCGAAGAGCACGGCCTGGAGCTGCTGGGGCGAGTTCACCTTGAACTCGTGTCCCGCCACCTCTTGGATCTCGGCCTCGAGCGCCTTCGCCTCGGCGGCGAACTCCTCGGCGATTGTCCGCAACAGCCCGACATCGACGCGCACGCCGCGCGCCTCCATTCGTCCGAGGACGCGCACGAGGGGCAGCTCGACCTGCTCGTAGATGCGCTGGAGTTCCCAACGCTCGATCTCTGCGCGCAGGACCGTTCGCAGCCGGGCGATTCGCTCGACGTCGCGTAGCAGCGCCTCGTCATTCGCCTCGGCAAAAAGCGACGGGGACGCGCCGTCGCTCGCCTCGCCGAGGTAGCGCTGGGCGACGCTGGCCAGGTCGTAGCGGCCGCTGATCGCGTCGACAAGAAACGCCATGATCGAGGTGTCGTCGGAGGGCTCCGCCAGCTCGAACCCACCCTCGTCGGCCGCCCGGAAGAGCCCCTTCACGTCGTGGCCCGCCAGGGTCGTCGCGCTCGCGCCCTCGAGGAACTGCGACAGGTCGAGCACCGCGAAGGCGCCGGTGGCGCCGTTCAGTGCCGCGACGCGATCCCGGTTGAAGGCGACGACGGGGTGCGCGGTGTCCTCTAGGAGGGCGACGAGTGACGCCGCCGGCCGTAGGGCCAGGGCGCTCGCCGTTGTCGTCACCGGTGCCGCGCTCTCGCTCGCGGGCTCGCCGAGCAGCCCGTCGCTCATGAGCTTGCCCACGCGCGTGCGCATGGAGTTCATCTCGTAGCGCTCGAAGAAGTCGTTCACCTCGTTGCGACGCCAGCCGCCGAGCGTGAGGTCATCCAACGTGGTCTCGAGAGGCACGTCGCGCACCAGGCGCATGACCATCTCATTGTTGCGGGCCCGTTCCTCGTAGGCGGCGAGGCTCTCGCGAAGCTTCGGCGTCAACGCGTCCAGGTGGTCATAGAGGTCGTCGAGGTCGCGGTACTGGCTGAAGAGCTTCGCCGCGGTCTTCTCACCCACCCCGGGCACGCCGGGCAAGTTGTCCGAGGTGTCGCCGCGCAGCGCCGCCAGCAGCGGGTAGCGGGCCGGCTCGATGCCGCAGCGCTCGATGATCCCCGCCTCGTCGTAGAGCGAGTAGTCCGACACGCCGCGCCGGTTGTAGAGGACCTTGATGAAGGGGTCCTGGACGAGCTGGAACGTGTCGCGATCGCCCGAAACAACGACCACCGAGATCTTTGCGTCACGTCCGCGCGTCGCGAGCGTCGCCAGAACATCGTCCGCCTCGAAGCGCTCAGCGCCCACGACCGGCACGTGCAGGGCCTCGCACATGTTGCGGATGAGGTCGAACTGGTGCTCGAGCTCGGGCGGGGTCTCGGCTCTGCCCCCCTTGTAGTCGGGCGTTAGCTCGTCGCGAAACGTCCCGCCCGGCAGATCGAAGGCGACGGCTAGGCCCTGGGGGTTCTGGGTCGAGACCAGCGAGACCAACATCGAGGCGAAGCCGTGCAGCGCATTGGTGACCAGTCCCGAGGAGGTCTGGATGTCCGTCGGCAGCGCGAAGAAAGCGCGAAAGGCTAGCGACATCCCGTCAAGCAGGACGAGCGGCCGCTGTTCGGCGGCTTCAGCCAACGAACTCACCCTTCAGGATCTGCTGGGCGACGTCGCGCATGCGCGTGCGCGCGCGCATGGCCGACTGCTGAATCACTTCGAAGGCCGCGGGCTCGTCCATTCCCCGCTCAGCCATCAGAAGCTCCTTGGCCCGCTGGACGATCTCTCTCGTTTCGATCTTGTCGTCGGCGTGGGGCGCGTCGCTCGCCAGCAGCGGTTCGCTCGCCGCGGGATTGAGGATTGCCGCGAGCTTGGGGAGGATCTCGCTGCTGCGAAAGGGCTTGACGAGGTAGGCCGCCACGCCGGCGTCGCGGGCGCTCTCGATGAGCGTGCGCTGGCTGAAGGCGGTGAGCAGGACGACGACAGTCTTCGAGCCCTTCAGCGCGGTGGCAACTTCGATGCCGTCGAGTCCGGGCATCTTGATGTCGAGCAGCGCCAGGTCGGGCTCGTGTTCCTTGATCATCGCCAGCGCGTCGTCGCCGCGCGCGGCTTCGCCGACGACGAGGTAGCCGTCGTCCTCGAGGATCTCCTTCAGGTCGAGGCGAATGATCGACTCGTCGTCGGCGATGACGACGCGCCTATCCACGTTCACGCTCGGGGGTCCACTCACGCAGCAGCTCGTCGCGCAACACGGTAAGTTCGCTCACCTCCATGGCTCGGCGCTTCATCTCGGCGTTGGCGACGGTGACGTGACGGCTCAGCTCGTCGTACTCCTTGGACTGGAGCGGGGTCTCCGAGACCAGAGCCCGGATCCTCGCGTCGTCGAGCGCGTCGTTCCACACCGCGACCTGCTCTTCGAGCACGGCCAGGCTCTCGCGGGCCTGGGCCAGCTGTCGCTGCACGTCCTCCAGGCGACGCTTGACCAGCCGAGACCCCATGCAGCGAGTCTACGGCTGGACGAATCAGGCCATCGAGAGCACCTCGGCCTCGGTCAGCATCGCGCTCGACGGTTCGAGCCCGAAACTCGAGTCAATTGGGTCGACCTCGCACGAGCCTTCATTCAGCGCCACGTCGTCGAGGTCGCTCGGCTCGCTGATGCAGCTGTGCGCGAGCGCCCGGTGGACGCGCCGCGCGTAGGGCGACTCGAAGAAGCCCCCGAGGTAGGCGCGCAGGCCAAGCTCGTCGGCCTTGGCGATCATCGTTCTGGCGTTGCCCAGCCCGCCCACGCGCGCGGGCTTCACGCAGACGATCTCAGCTGCCCCGTTCTTGGCGATCTGGGCGAGATCGCGCAAGGTGCGCACGCCCTCGTCGAGGCTGAGCGGCACGTCGAGGCGCGAGGCGAGTCGCGCGTGATCGGCGATATCGCCCACTTCGTAGGGCTGCTCCACCGCGCTGATCGTCGCAACGTCGTCCACCTGTTCGACCTGGTGCAGCACTTCGTTGTCGGACGTGGCCGAACAGTTGAAGTCGAGCAGGATCGGCACGTTGAGACGGTCCAGCTTCTCGAGCGTGCGTCGGTTGAGCTGGCCCGGAGTGGTCTTGACGCGCACCCGCTCGACGTCGCGCTCCACGTGCCACTCGGCCTCGTCGTCGAGCAGCGAGAAGGTCACCTGGCGCGGCGTCTGATAGCTCGCACGCCAGAGAGCCTCGATGGAGCACGACATCGCACGCAGCTCACGATCGAGCACCGCCATCTCGAGCAGCGCCGCGGCGGCGTTGCTCGCCGAGGTCGCGGCGCTCAGTCTGGCCACGTGGCTCCATTGCGGCAGCTCGCCGGTGCGCGCGACGACCTCGCTCAGCTTCGTCGCCGCTCGGCGCAGGGCCTCAACGACCTCATCGACGCTTGGGTCGCCGTGCAGCGGGGCGGGCTGGGGCGCCACCTCGCCGTAGCCGAGGCGACCGTCATGCTCGAGGCGCAGAAAGAGTCGCGTGCGCCATCGGTGCGCTTGAGCGCTCGCACGAATTGGTCGCGCGAGCTCGACGTGTTGACGGTACAAGGTGACGTCCACCCCGCAACCTTACGTTCGCTGTTACTGTGTTCGCCGCGGCCCGGATGGCGGAATCGGCAGACGCGGAGGCCTCAAAAGCCTTTACTCGAGAGGGTGTGTGGGTTCGAGTCCCACTCCGGGCACTCGGCGGACCACTGTTAGCGTTGGAGGGTGGCGGACCACGTGAGCCCGAAGTTTCGCGACGACGTCGTGGCGCTGTTTCCCGGTCAGGGCTCTATCGCCGGCGGAGCCGGGGTCGCCTGGAAGTCCTCGAGCCATTGGCCGCTCGTCGAGCGCGTCAGCGACGTCGCTGGCGTCGACGTCGCGGCATTGCTCCTCGAGGCCAGTGACGAAGAGGTGGTGCGCACCGACCGCGCCCAGATCGCCACCTTTGCGCTGTCGCTCGTCGGCTTCCACGAACTGCTCGATCGGGGAGTTCGCCCGCGTTACCTCCTCGGCCACAGCCTGGGCGAGTTCTCAGCACTCGTCGCCTCGGGGCTGCTCACTGTCGACGAGGGCGCACGGCTCATCGCGGCGCGCGGCAGTGCGATGGCGAAGGCCGCATCCATTGCTGAAGGTTCGATGGTTGCCGTGATGGGCGGTGATGACGGGGCTCGAGCGGCGCTCGCCGAGATAGACGATGTCTGGGTCGCCAACGTGAACGGACCCGCCCAGATCGTCGTCAGCGGCACCCGCGAGGGACTGGACGTGCTGCTCGATCGCCACCGGGAACTCGGTTGGCGCCGCGCGGCACCGATTCCCGTGGGCGGCGCGTTTCACTCGCCGCTCATGGCGTCCGCTCAACTCGAGCTCGACGAGGCGCTGCGCGAGGCGAACTGGGGCAGGACCCAGGCGGTGGTGATCTCCAACGTCGACGCCATCGAGCACTCGGATCCCGAAGAGTGGCGCGACCTCTTGAGCCGCCAGCTCACCGCGCCCGTGGAATTCCTCGCGGCGACCCTCGCCCTGCCCAGTTCCGTGCGGATCTCCGTCGAGATGCCCCCGAGTGGCGTGCTCACCGGCCTCACCAAGCGCATACGTCCCTTCGAGCGACAGTTCGCCCCGATGTCACTCGACGAGCTACAGGAGAGCGAGCTATGAACCGTCACGTCCTCATCACCGGTGCCAGTCGCGGCATCGGAGCGGCCGTCGCCGAGCACTTCATCAACGAGGGCGACCGCGTCGTCGCCCTTTCGAGGTCGGCCGCGGCACCACAGGGCTGCGCGAAGTCCTTCACGGTTGACGTGGCCGACTCGGCGCAGGTGAACGACGCAGTGAAAGCCGCGGTCGCCGAGTTCGGGCCCGTTGAGGTCGCCGTCGCCAACGCCGGGGTCACCCACGACGGTCTCGCGCTGCGCATGTCCGACGAGCAATGGCGCGAGGTCCTGGCGACGAACCTGGATGGCGCGTTCTACACCGCCCGAGCAGTGATGGCCTCGATGGTGCGAGCGCGCGCCGGCTCGATTATCTTCATCGGCTCCATCTCCCCATTTCTTGGCGTACCGGGTCAGGCCAACTACGCCGCCGCCAAGGGCGGGCTCGTCGGACTGGCGCGCGCACTCGCGAAGGAGGTCGCGTCTCGGTCCATCACCGTAAACGTCGTCGCGCCGGGCCTGATCGACACTGACATGACCAGCGACCTCACCACTCGCGAAGCCTTGGCCGCGATGATCCCGCTCGGTCACGTGGGACAGCCCTCCGATATCGCGGGAGTTGTGGGGTTCCTCGCCAGTAACCAAGCGCGCTACGTCACCGGCGCGGTGATCGCGGTCGACGGAGGGCTGGCGCTCGGTCTCTAGTCGCCTCGTCGACCAGGTCGAGTTAGTACGATGGGGCGACAGAAAAAAGGGGTAACACCATGGATCGAAGCGAAGCGCTCGCGAAGTTCACAGACGACACCGTCGAGGTTTTGGCCGTCGACCCATCTCAGGTGACGCTCGAGGCGTCCTTCAGCGACGACCTCGGCGCGGACAGCCTCGACCTCGTGGAACTCGTGATGGCGCTCGAGGAGACCTTCGACATCGAAGTCGCCGAGGACGAACTCAAGGAGATCAAGACGGTCGGCGAGGCCTTCGACCTGATCTACTCGAAGCTGTAGTGCGCGTTGCCGTCACTCCCTCGGGGCCGGTCCAGGGTCGTCGAGTAGCCGTCACCGGGCTCGGTGCACTGACCTGCGCGGGGGTCGGCGTCGAAGCCCTCTGGGACGCCCTACTCAAGCCCGTCGCCCCCGCGTCCAAGCGCGTCGGTCACTTCGACGCGTCGCACCTCGGCGGGCCGAAGGAACTGCGCCGGCTAGATCCCTTCGCCCTGTACGCACTTATGGCGGCCGACGAGGCGTGGCGCCAGAGTGGACTCGCGGGTCCCTTCGACGACGCCGGCAGTATCGTCACGACCGGCATCGGCGGTTTGCAGACGACGCTCGAACAGGACTCGGTGCTGCTGGAGAAGGGTCCCGACCGCGTCTCGCCGTTCCTCGTGCCCATGATGATGCCCAACGCCGCGACGGCCGCAGTGTCGATGCGCTTTGGCCTCGGGGGCCCGTGCGAGACCGTCACGACGGCCTGCGCCGCGGGCACCCACGCCATCGGCAACGCCGCGCGCCTCGTGGCCTCAGGCCGGTGCCCTGTCGTTGTCGCCGGGGGCGCGGAATCTGTCATCGTGCCAATCGCCGAGGCCGGCTTTCGCAACATGACGGCCCTATCGACGAAGGACTTCTCGTGCCCCTTCGACGTGAACCGCGACGGCTTTGTGATGGGCGAGGGCGCCGGCATCCTGATCCTCGAGGAGTGGGACCACGCAATGGAGCGCGGCGCCACCATTCTCGCCGAGGTACTAGGCGCCGCCTCGACCGCCGACGCCCACCACATCACCGCCCCCGACCCGACCGGTCGCGGCGCCGTTCGCTGCATGGAGCTGGCGCTCGCCGACGCCGACGTCGGCCCTGGCGATGTCTCGCACATCAACGCGCACGGTACCTCCACGCAGCTCAACGACTTGGCCGAAGCGATTGCCGTGCGACACGTCTTTGGCAATGCGGCGCCGCCCACGACCTCGATCAAGGGCCATCTCGGTCACTCCCTGGCCGCAGCCGGAGCCCTTGAGGGCGTCGCCTCAGTGTTGACGCTCCGGCACCAGCTCATCCCGCCGACGGCCGGCACCACCGACGTCGACCCCGAGATCGCCTTGGACGTCGTGCTCCGCGCGCCGCGCCCCGCCGATCTCGAGGTCATCCTCTCCAACTCCTTTGGCTTCGGCGGCCACAACGGTTCGGTGCTCTTTCGGCGCGTCCCCGCCTAGCTAGAGCGACCACTCGTCGAAGTGGCGCTCGACGTAGGAGTTTTCGTAGGCCCAGCGGGCGTTGGCGATGAACTCACCGAGCTTCACCGGGTCCTTCACCCCGGGTGCGCTCTCCACCCCGGCGCGCACATCGACCCCGTAGACGGGGAAGTTCTGCACGACGTCAACCACGCTCGAGGCGCTCATGCCCCCCGAGGCGATGACCGGCGTGCGCGGGGTCGAATCCGCCAGCAACTCGAGCGAGTCGGCGAGGGCGGCGCGCTCATCGTGCTCGGGTAGGACGAAGTAGTCGACGCCAGGCATGGGGGCCAGCCGCTCAGTGCCCTCGGGTACCATGCGCAGCACTGTGTTCACCCGCTCTGCGACGTAGAGCACCTCGTCGCTCGTGGCGGGTCCGTCGATCTGCACCGCGTTGAGCCCGATCGTGTTCGCGATCTCGACGATGCGCTGGGGCATTTCGTGGCGAAAAATCCCGACGGACACGGCGCCCGGTGGCAGGCGCCGGATGATGTCGTGCGCCACGGCGACGGGAATCTGACAGGGGGTCAGCGCGAAGTCAAAGCCCACGGCGCTCGCGCCGAGGCCGATCGACAGCAGGGCATCCTCCTCGGTGGTGACGCCCGAGACCTTGACGAAGAGGCCTTCAGTGGTGAGTCGCACGCGCCGTCCCCATGTGTCGTACGTTACTCACGACCCGCGAGACGCTCACCCGACCTCCGCGACCGAGACCTCGCTGCCTGAGAGGTCGCTCACCATCAGCGTGCGGTGCGCTATGCCCAGCCCGACAACGCGACCGTCTCGCACGATCCAGCTGGTGACGCCCTGGGGACCCTCCGGCCCCTTGGACTTCAAGAGTTCGTCGATTGTCTCGCGGTCGGGACCAGCCACGCGCACTAGTCGCCACGGCACGCTCGCACCGCGTGCGTCGAGGCGCGCCACGAGCTCTTGGCCGGTGAAGCAGCCCTTGTCAAAGGAGACCGTCGCCTCGATGAAGGTCCGTCCGAAGGTGTGGGGCGCGAGCCCGGCGGCGAACTCGGCAACCCCCGGCCACGAAGCGTCGATCTGCTCATCGAGTGTGGCGAAAGGTCCACCATCCGACGGCTCGACCTCGAGCGTGGCGCGCGTGCGCAGCAGGAATCGCCGAAGGCGCGTCAGTGCGGCCTCGACGAGCGCGCGCGGCACCTCGACGTCGTAGCCACCGCCGTGGGCTCGCACGTAGCACGCGGCGATGACGGCGCTGTCGGGCGCGAGCAGCAGCGCCCAGGCGCCCTGCTCGCCGATGGTCGCGACATCTTGGCTCAGCTGGCCCTGCAGGAACGACTCGGCCTCGTCGCCGCGGACCTTTATCGTGGACCACGAAAGCTTGGTGTCGTGCTCGATGTCGGACTCTCGGTTCATCGCCAATTACGCTAGGCGCCAACACGGTGACACGCGCCAGTCGAGGGTGATCCGATGACCATGCAGTCCGAGCTCAGCACCATCACCTCCACGATGACCGAGGTGTCCCAACGCATCACCGCGCTCGTCGAGACCGAAGGATCGGCGATGGCGCCCGAGGTCTACGCCGAACTCGTGGCCGCCGAGCGCACGATGGGCAACCTCGTGCGCCGACTCAACCGGCTCAGTGCACGCTCGCGCTGAGACCCGCCGGTAGTCTTCGACCATGGCTCCTTCGTGGTGGTGCGTTTCGTCGCTCACGCCACCACAGCGCCTCGACGTACTGAGCCTGCTCGATCGCACTGAATCGCTGCTCGGACGCGAGGCCATCGACGAGGCACGCCGGCGCACTGTCGTGCACGGCTGGCCCGCCCAGCACTGGCTCTACTACACCGACGGCGTCCTGCTGAAGTACGCCATGGCCACCGGCGACCGGCACGCCGTCGTGGAGATGTGCGGAGGCGACTACGACGAGGATCTGCTCGCCCAGCTGCTCGCGGTCCACGAGGTCGTCGACTGGTGGACCCGCGGCCCGCAGTCGTGCGAGTACGCCGGCGGCACTGTTGTGCGAATGCTGCAGCTGCTGCGCGTGAAGCTTCCCGTCGCGCTCGAGCCGGTCCCCGAGGGCGCGACGCTGCGCAACTTCGAGCCCCACCATGACGAGCGCGCCTGGCTCGAGCAGAACAACGCCGCCTTCGCCAACCACCCCGAGCAGGGGGCGTGGCATCAGGCCGACCTGGACGAGCGCACCCACGAGCCCTGGTTCGACCCCTCGGGGTTCCTGCTGCTCGAGATTGACGGACGGATCGCGGCCTCGTGCTGGACCAAGGTCCACGAGCTCCACCCCGATCGCTTCGGGGAGATCTACGTCGTCTCAGTGCACCCGGACTTCCAGCGCCGCCACCTCGGGCGGGTCATGGTGACCCAGGGCCTCAACGTCCTCTACCGCAAGGGTGTCAGCGACGCCGTGCTCTTCGTCGACGAGTCCAACGAGCCCGCGAAGAAGCTTTACTCCTCGCTCGGCTTTCTTCTCGAGCGAGAGGATCGGCTGGTGCGCTTCTACCGCACCTAGTGGGCGCCCACGAGGTTGCCCACGCCATAGGTCACCACCGAGGCGAGCCCCATGATGAGTAGTGCGCGCGCCGCCCCGTAAGCGATGCCGCGTCGGGTGAAGCGACCGACCGCACCACCGACGAAGAGCGTCGCCGCCCCGGCGAGGGCGATCGACCACCACATGAGATTGCCGACCGACGTCACGACCCAGGGCAAGAGCGGGATGAGCGCACCGATCGAGAAGAAGAGGAACGACGAGGACGCCGCGGTCCAGGGCGAACCGGTGGCCGAAGGGTCGATCCCCAGCTCCTCGCGCGCGTGCGTGCGCAGCGCGAGGTCGGGATTGCGCATCAGGTCGATCGAGAGCCGCTCGGCCAGCTCGTCGTCGATGCCGCGGCCGACGAAGATCGACTTGAGCTCGAGGCGCTCGAGCTCGGGCTCGTCGAGCAGGGCTTGCTGCTCGACGCCGATCTCGTACTGGTAGAGCTCCTTTTGCGCACGCATCGAGAGATACTCGCCACTGCCCATCGAGAAGGCGCCCGCCACCAGTCCCGCGAGCCCCGCCAGCCGCACGACGCCGTGACCGGGATTGGCCCCGGCGAAGCCGAGGATCAGCGACACGTTCGTGACGAGGCCGTCCAAGAGACCAAAGAGCGCGGCGCGAAAGCCGCCACTGCTGATGTCGCGATGGTGCGATTCAACAACCGGTCCGCTCACGCTGGAAGTCTACGGTGGCTTCACTATTTCGCCGGGTAATAAGTAGGCAAAAGGTAGTGTGGCCAAGGAGGTTCAGCATGACAATGCACGTCAAGAGCATTGAGGAGTTGCGCGCACTCGTAGGCACGCACCTCGGCTACTCGGACTACCGAACCGTCACCCAAGAGGAGGTGAATCTCTTTGCCGACGCGACCGGCGACCACCAGTGGATCCACGTCGATCCCGAGCGCGCCGCCACCGGTCCCTTCGGGCACACCATCGCCCACGGGTACTTCACTCTCTCCCTCGTACCGGTGATGCTCGGCGGAATCATGCGCATCGACGGCGTCGCGATGGGCCTCAACTACGGCAGTAACAAGGTCCGCTTCATGTCGCCGGTGCCCGTCGGTTCTGAGATCCGCGCCGGCGCAACGCTGATCGCGGTCGAGGATCAGTCCGACGCGGTGCAGGTCACCGTTGACGTGCTCGTGGAGGTGCGCGATACGGTCAAGCCAGCGTGCTTCGCCCAGGTGGTTTCGCGTTTCTACTTCTGACGCCGTGACGAGCACTCCCCTGCCCCAAGGCGATGCGAAGACCGCGTACGTGCGCTCGATGTTCGACGCGATCGCGCCTCGCTACGAGCTCGTAAACACCCTCATGACCTTCGGCCTCGACGCGCGCTGGCGACGACGCGCGGTCAGCGATCTTCGACTCGCCCCCCACAGTGTCGTCCTCGACGTTGCTGCGGGCACCGGGAGCTTCACCCGCGAGCTCCACCGCCAGGGCCATCTCGCCATCGCGGTGGATCTCAGCTTCAACATGCTGCACGCCGGACGGTCCCTGCCCGAACGCGTTCAGGCTGACGCGTCGGCGCTCCCGCTTCGAAGTGCGACCTTTGACGGCGTCACCTGCGGTTACGCGCTGCGCAACTTCACGGACCTTGAGGCCGTCTTTCTCGAGATGGCGAGGGTACTGCGCCCGGGTGGACGACTCTCGCTGCTCGAGACCGCCCAACCGCCGCCCGGCCTCTGGCGCGTCGGCTTTCGACTCTGGTTCCAACGGGTCGTGCCCTTCATCGGATCACTGCTGTCGGACCGCGATGCCTACCACTACCTGCCAGCCTCCACGGCCTACCTGCCCGACGCGCCAGTGCTGGTCGCAATGCTCAATCGCGCCGGATTCAGCGCGGTCAATCATCGCCGGGTGTTGGGCGGGCTCAGCCAGCAGTTCCTCGCCACGAGGGTCTCGTGAGGTTCGAGCGCATTTCCATCGATCCACTGCGCCCGGCGACGCTCCGCGCCCTTGGCGCCCGTGACGGCTGGCTCGTCGAGACGCCCGAGGTGTTGCGCGTCGGATTCGGACGAGTCGTCGACCGCGTGCACCTCGGGACGGGCCTGCACGACTCACCCGATGCCGCGGCGGCGCTACGGCATCACGAGCTCACGGGCGACCAAGGTCCCCCCGGCACGGGCGTCGTTGCCTTCGCGTCGTTGCCCTTTGACCGCCGGGCGTCGGGCGAGCTTGACGTCCCCGAATTCTGCGTGACCCAGACCACGAGTGGCGAAACGTGGGTCAGCGCGCTCGACGGCTCCGCGGAGTGGCGCGCCCTCTACGACGACCTCGTGGCGCCCACTCAGGAAGTGCAGAGCCTTCGCTCGCTCACCTACCAGCCGACGCCCGAGGAGTACGCCCACCGCGTCGCGCTCGCGGTCGAGATCCTGCGGCGCAAAGAGATCGACAAGGTCGTTCTCGCCCGAGCCGTTCTCGGTTCGGTCCCCGAGCCCATCGATCCCGCCGCTGTTGCCCAGCGGCTCCGCGTGCGCGAGCCAGTCTGCACGATCTACAGCCTGCCGTGCCCCGACGGGCGCCGCTTCGTTGGCGCGAGCCCCGAGCTGCTCGTGCGTCGCGCCGGTTCCGAGGTGCAGTGCAATCCATTGGCCGGCACGATCACCCTGCCGTCAAACGTCGCGCCCGACGATTACGAGACCTGGCTGCTCGGCAGCACCAAGAACTTGCACGAGCACGCGGTCGTCGTCGATGAGATCGTGCGCAACCTCGCCGATGTCTACGACGACATCCGCGCCGACGCCGAGCCGTCGATCGTCGCGCTGCGCACCGTGGCCCACCTGGGCACCTGGGTCTACGCCACGAGCCGAGCGCGCGAGGCCCCCGACGCGCTCGACGTGCTGCGCCTGCTCCACCCGACGGCCGCGGTGGGCGGTCTGCCGCGCCAGAGCGCCGACGAGCTGATTCGCCGGCTCGAGCAGCTCGACCGCGGACCCTTCGCGGGACCGCTCGGCTGGATGGACGCCGCCGGCGATGGCGAGTGGTGGATCGGGCTGCGAGGCGTCCTGCTCGACGGGCGCGACTTCGAAGCCTGGGCCGGAGCGGGCATTGTCAGCGAGTCTGATCCCATCGCCGAACGCGAGGAGACGAGCGACAAGCTGGCCGCCGTGCTGACGTCGGTGCTGGTCGACCGCGTCTAGCGTCGTCGGGTGAGCCAGGAACGCTCGCGCCCGCGCCGCCACTGGCGCTCGATCGCCCACTTGGTCACCAGGCCCAGGGCCTCAACGATGATCCCGCGTGACATCTTCGACTCGCCGCGCTGACGGTCCTTGAAAGTGATGGGCACCTCGACGATCGATACGCCAGCGTTGCGCGCGCGATAGGTCATCTCGATCTGGAAGCCGTAGCCATCGGCGGTGACATCGGCGAAGCCAATCTTCTCGAGCGCCGACGCCGAGTAGACACGGAACCCCGAGGTGGAATCGGCGACCTTCAGCCCGAGGACGAGCGACGCGTACTGGTTGCCCCCTCGCGAAAGCAGGTGGCGCGAGTAGGCCCAGTTCGGGATGTGACCGCCTCGCACGTAGCGCGAGCCAATGACGACCTCGTAGTCGTTGGCCGCGGCGAGCAATCCCGGCAGCGCGCGCGGGTCGTGGGAGAAGTCGCAGTCCATCTCGACGAAGTGGTCGAACTCGCGCTCGAGGCCCCAGGCGAAGCCCGCCCGGTAGGCCCGGCCGAGGCCGCTCTTGCGGCTGCGTTCGAGGACCTCGATGTGGCCCAGCTCCGCCCCGACGGCGTGGGCCCTGGCCCCGGTGCCGTCAGGGCTGCCGTCGTCGACCACGAGCACGTGGCACTCGGGAACGACCTCACGCAGCGTGCGCAGCATCAGCTCCACGTTCAGGATTTCGTTGTACGTGGGCAGTACCACGAGCGGACGCATTCAGGGAATTCTAGGTCCTGTCCTAGACTCGGCTGGTCGCGCCATCGTCGTGTCGCACGTGACACGCTAGAGGAAGCCCTATGCCCGACGCCGCCCCGAAGAAGCGTCTCGCGCTACCCCGTGAGATCCGCCTCATTCTGAGTCTTGGCTCGCTGATCTTCGTCTTCGAGTACCTCGTGCTGCCCCAGTTGGGCCCGGCCCGCCGATCGCTGCACCTGCTCGGCTCGGTCAATCCGCTGCTCGTGGTCGTCGCGGTGCTGCTCGAAGTGAGCGCGATCCTCGCTTACGTCGAGCTGACGCGAACAGTGCTCTACCCCTATGCGCCGAGCCGCTACAACACCCTGCGCGTGGACATGGCCGGCTTCGCGATCAGCCACGTGGTGCCCGGTGGCACCGCCCCCGCGGGCGCGCTCGGCTATCGGATCTTCAACGAGCTCGGCGTACCCAAGGAGACCAACGCCTTCGGCTTGGCGGCCCAGGGCTCGGGTTCGGCCGTCGTCTTGAACATCATCTTCTGGATGGCGCTCGTGATCTCCATCCCGCTCAACGGCTTCAACCCCGCCTACGGCTTCGCCGCATTGGCCGGGGTCTTTCTCCTGCTTGCGTTCTTTGGCACCATCTTCTTGATCACCCGGGGCCAGCGCCACGCCGACGCGTGGCTGCGCGCGATCGCGCGCCGCGTCCCCTCGGTCAAGCCCGACGTCGTCTCGTCCCTGCTCAAGCGCGTCGCGGACCGCATTACCCTGCTCATCAACAATCGGCGCAACCTTTGGTGGGCCTTCACCTGGGCCGCGCTCAACTGGCTCCTCGACGCCGCGTGCCTGTGGGTCTTTCTCTGGTCCTTCGGGGCCGTCGTCTCGCCGATCGACCTGCTCGTCGCGTACGGCCTGGCGAACGTGCTGGCGGCGATCCCCCTTACGCCGGCCGGGCTCGGGGTCGTCGAAGCGGTCCTCATCTCGTCGCTCGTCGGATTCGGCGTGCCCCACAGCCAGGCCATCCTGGCCGTGCTCGCCTACCGGCTCGTCAACTTCTGGATCCCCATCCCCCTCGGGGGGGCTTGCTACGCCAGCCTGCAGTGGCGCCGGCCGACCGAGATCAGACCTGCGAGAGCGATCGGGCCCGATCCATCGCCCGGCGTTTGAACTCGGCCTGGGCCGAGAAGTTGTTCACCGGCTGCAGGCGGCGCCAGCGCCGGTCGGTCCCGAGCACCCAGGTGAAGAGATCGTCGCGCCAGGTGATCTCGAAGGCCTCCACGAGCTCGCCCTGCAGCTCGGGCTCTTCGATCGGCACGAGCACCTCAACGCGTCTATCGAGGTTGCGCTCCATCAGGTCGGCCGAGCCGATGTAGACCGAGTACTCCTCGTCGCCGGGCCGGCCGAAGACGAAGATGCGCGAGTGCTCGAGGAACTCCCCGACAACCGAGTGGACCTTGATGTTCTCCGATAGCCCGGCCACCCCGGGGCGCAGGCAGCAGAGCGTGCGCACGACGAGGCGGATCTCCACCCCGGCGATGCTCGCCTCGTAGAGGGCGTCGATGATCGTCGGATCAGTGAGCCCGTTGACCTTGATGGCGATCTTGCCCAGCGGGCCGCGGTCCCGCTGGGCGTTGATCAGCTCGACGATGCGCGGACGCGTCGAAAGCGGGCTGACGATGAGCTTGTGGTAGTTGCCGATCCTGGAGAATCCCGTCAGGAAGTTGAAGAGCTCGCCCACGTCGTGGCTGATCAAGGGATCGCGGGTCAAGAGCCCGAAGTCCTCGTAGGTCCGCGCCGTCTTGTCGTTGTAGTTCCCGGTGCCGATGTGCACGTAGCGCGCCGTCGTGTCGCCTTCGCTGCGCAGCACCAGGGTGATCTTGCAGTGTGTCTTTAGTCCGACGATGCCGTAGACCACGTGCACGCCCACGTCCTCGAGGGCCTTGGCCCACTCGATGTTGGCGGCCTCGTCGAAGCGCGCCTTCAGCTCGACGAGCGCCACGACCTGCTCGCCCCGTTCGGCCGCGTGAATGAGCGAGGCCACGATCGGCGAGTCGCCCGACGTGCGATAGAGCGCCTGCTTGATGCCCACGACCTTCGGGTCGTTGGCCGCCTGGGCGCTGAAGGGCTCGACCGAGTCGGTGAAGGACTCGTAGGGGTGGTGCAGCAGGATGTCACCCTCGCGAATCGCCGCGAAGACGTCGCCCACGTGATCGCCGTCGAGCAGGCGCCGCGGCGTGACGGGCGACCAGCTCTCGCCCTTGAGGTCGGGCCGGTCGAAGTCGTAGAGGCTCCACAAGTCACTGAGCCCGAGCATGGTGTCGGTGACGTAGACGTTCGTGGGGTCGAGGTCGAGCTGGTCGATGAGCAGCTTCAAGAAGTCCTCGGACATGTCGCGCTGGATCTCGACGCGCAGAGCTTGGCCGAAGCGCCGCCGGCGCAGCTCGACCTCCAGGGCGACCAGGAGGTCGTCGGCCTCGTCCTCTTCGAGGGTGAGGTCGGCGTTGCGCGTGACGCGAAAGAGGTCGGCCCGCCCGATCGTCATGCCCGCAAAGAGCCGGCCGAGGTGCGCGATGATGAGATCCTCCAGCGGGCACCACCGATTGGGTCCCGCGGGCAGGAAGCGCGGCAGCGAATTAGGGACCTTGACCCGAGCGCTGCGCTCGTCGTGGGTCAACTCGTCGCGCACGGTGACCGCGACGTTCAGCGACAGGTTGGAGATCATCGGGAAGGGATGGCCCGGATCGACCGCGAGAGGCGTGAGGACCGGGTAGACGTTCTCGTCGAAGTAGGTCGCGAGGGCGGCCTTGGCTTCGGCGTCGAGGTCGTCGTAGCGCACGATGGCGATGCCGCTCGCCGCGAGCTCGGGCAGGATCGAATCGTTCATCAGACGGTCCTGACGCTCGACGAGCTCGAGCACGCGCTCGCGAATCGTCGCGAGCTGCTGGCGCGGGCGAATCCCATCCAGCGAGGGCGTCTGGACGCCCGCGGCGACCTTATCCTCGAGACTCACCACGCGCACCTGGAAGAACTCGTCGATCATCTCAGCGAAGATCGCGATGAACTTACAGCGCTCGAGAATCGGCAGTTTCTCCTCTTCGCCGAGGTCCAGCAGGCGCGCGCCGAACTCGAGGCGCGACAGCTCGCGGCTCGAGAACCTCTCGGGCCCGAAGGACGAAAGATCTATCTCCACAGTGGCGAGTTCCCTCTCAGAGACGGCAGGTTTACTCCATCGTAGGGCTACTGTTGGTTCGTGGCGAAGCACGCGAGCCCGGCTCCCGCGCGAGCGAAGGCGCCCGAGCCGCGGCCCCGGCCCCCGCACAACGCCCGCCTGACCGAGCTCGGCCTACTCGCGATCGGCTGGATCATCACGACCGCCTTCTACGTGCTCGCCTCGCTCGGCGCCCAGGGCAAGATGCCCTCGCGCTTTGGCGTGTTCCTGGGCGGGATGGTCGCCATCTCGCTGTTGATGCACTTCGCGATCGTGCGCTACGCGCCGAAGTCCTCGCAAGTGCTGCTGCCCATCGTGACCCTCTTGAACGGCATCGGCTACGTGGAGATCGCTCGGTGGGATCCCCCGCTCGCCCGGGACCAGTCCCTCTGGTTCCTCGTGAGCGCCGTCGGGCTGGCCGTCACGCTGAAACTGGTGCGCCACGTGCGCGACCTCGATCGATACCGGTACTTAACCCTGGTCGCGGCGATCGCGCTACTGGTCTCGCCGTTGATCCCCCACGTGGGCACGACGGTGAACGGGGCGAGGCTGTGGATCGAGATCGGGCCGTACGCCTTCCAGCCGGTCGAGTTCGCGAAGATCCTGCTCATTTTCTTCTTCGCCTCGTACTTCGCCGCGAACCGGGAACTCCTGACGATCCCATCGCAGCGCATTGGCTCCGTGCGCATCGTCCCGCCCAAGGTCCTGGTGCCGATTCTCGTCGCCTGGGGACTCTCGATTTTCATCCTGGGCGCCGAGAACGACCTCGGCTTCGCGATCCTCATCTTCGCGCTCTTCATCGCGCTGCTGTGGGTGACGACGGGGCTGAAGTCGTATCTCGTGCTCGGCGCGGGGCTGCTCGTCGGGGGCGCCTTCCTCGCTGACCGGCTCTTCTTCCAGGTCCAGAGCCGGGTCTCGCAGTGGCTGGACCCGTGGACGGTCGCCAACATGAACGTCTCCCATCAGCTCGCCTACGGTTGGTTCTCCATCGCGGCCGGCGGGGTCACCGGCACCGGGCTCGGGCTCGGCCAGTCAGGCAACATTCCGTTCATCACCTCGGACATGATCTTCGCCGCCATCGCCGAGGAGCTCGGCTTCATCGGGGTCATCCTCGTGCTCTGCCTCTTCGCGGCCTTCGTGGGTGAGGGTTTTCGCATCGCCCAGCGCGCCGCGTCGGATTTCGAGCGCCTGACCGCGACCGGACTGTCGGCGCTGCTCGGCTTCCAGGCCTTCTTCATCATGGCCGGCGTGCTGCGCCTCCTGCCCTTTACCGGGATCACGCTGCCCTTCATGGCGTACGGCGCCAACTCGCTCATCGCCAACTACCTCGTGGTGGCGATCCTGCTACGCATCAGCGACGAGGAGAATACCGAGAAGCACGGCGGCGAAATCGTGAAGCTCCGCTTCACTCAGCCGTAGTAGGCCGCGAGCACTTCCTCCGAGCAAAGAACCGGTGCCGGCGGCGCCCTGGCGCAGAGCCAGAGCGATCGCGTCGCTCGTGCGACAGTCGAAGACCTCGCGGCCCCGCGGGGTCATCAGGTCGAGCTCGGAGTAGAAGACGCCGCCCTCGTGGCGCACGATGCGCGCGGCGATCACCTCGGCCTGCAGGCGCGTCAACACCTCGCTCATCAGCTCGTGGGTCGTGGGGCGGCGTCCCTCAACCCTGTTCAGGGCGTGCTCCAGGGCGATGGCGTCGGGCAGCGCAACGGGCACGACGAGGTAGCGAAAGGGCGACTCGGCCTCGACGAGGTGGGCCGTCGGCGAGGGGTCGGCCAGCTCGTAGATCACCGACTCGAGACGCATGACCCGAAAGGCCACGTCGGCGGTGGCTTCGTCCTTCGCGTCGGCGCTCGCGTCGTCGACCCCGGGCTCGCCGTCGCTCACGGATCGACCCTAACTGGCGACGCGCCGCGAAACTGAGAGCACCAGCCCCCCGGCGGCGTAGAACACGAGGGTCGCCGAGCCGCCGTAGCTCAAGAGCGGCAGCGGGATGCCGGTCACGGGCATGATGCCCATGCGTCATGCCGATGTTCTCGAAGCAGCTGAACGCAAAGAAGATGAAGATGCCGACGCAGAGCAGCCGACCCATGATATCCTTGGCGTTCTTCGCGTTCATGAACATCCGAAACGCGACGAAGGCGATCAGCAGGATGACGACGACGGTGAGGATGAAGCCCAGCTGCTCGCCGATCGCGGTGAAGATGAAGTCCGTGTGCTGCTCGGGCACGTAGCCGAGCATCGTCTGGAGGCCGTGGAAGAGCCCGGCGCCGTGCAACCCGCCCGCACCGATGGCGGCCTTGGCGTTGTAGACCTCGTAGAGCAGCGGCGCGAGGGCCGGGTTGGTCGAGTTCTGGTTGAGGAACGAGACGAAGCGGTCGACCTGGTACTTCTGCAAGAGGTCGAGATAGACCGCTGCGACGAGACCGAGCGAACCGATCACCGCGAGCAGCGTCATGAAGCGTGGCGGCACGCCCGCGATGACCATCATCGCCGCGACGATTCCGACGATGATGATCGACGTGCCGAGGTCGGGCTGCTTCACGATGAGGGCGAGCGGCACGGCCGCCATCAAGAGCAGGCGCATGACGTCGTACATCTTCAGCCCTTCGGTGCGTCGGGCGCAGAACGTCGCGATGGCGAGGATCAAGAACAGGACCGCGAACTCGCTCGGTTGGATCTGGATGGTGCTGCCGAAGCTGTACCAGCGCTGGGCGCCGAGGGCACTTCTGCCCGACGACGAAGACGCCGGCCAGCGCGAGGAGCGACAAGACGTAGAGCGGCGTCGCGACGATCTCGAGCCGGCGGTAGTCGATGCGCGAGACGACGTACATCAACGCCGACGCCCACGAAGACGAACAGCCCTGGCGCTCGAGGTAGTAGTGGGGGTTCTCCCCGGCGTTGATGAGCGACTGGCGAGTGGCGCTGTAGATCATGACGACGCCCGGTCACCCCCAGGGCGATCAGTCCCCAGCAGAGGCCGTAGTCGAACGGACTCCTTCGTGCGGAGCCGAAGCGAGAGGGCGCTCAGCGTGTCAGTCATTAGCAGCACCTCGAGTAGTTGCGCGCCCTCCAAGGCTACGCCCCACCACCATCGCATCTGTAAGGCAGCCTGATAGGCCAGCATTGCGCAGGCCGTTCAGCGTGCGACAGCCGGCGTCGCGCGTAGCGATGTCGCCAGGCGGAGTCGCGCGGCTCGTAGGTGATGTCGACGGCGATCGTGTCGAGTGCACACCCTGCAGCACGGCCCCCTCGACGGCGCGCCGCGACCGGCATCGTGTTCACGATGAGGTCGACCGGCCGGTAGACAAGAGGGTCGGCGAAGACGTTCTGGTAGCGCTGTTGGAGCTCGCCGGCCCGCGCCGCGTTGCGCGCGAGCACCACGACTGACGCGACGGCGTGTTCGACGACTGCGTCGACGATCGCGCTCGCCGCGCCCCCCGCACCGAGGACGACGGCGTGGGCGTTCGCGATGACATCGCCGAAGGCGTCGGTGAGCGAGCTGACGAAGCCCTCGCCGTCGGTGCTGGCGCCGAGCACGCGTCCGTCGCGCAAGAGCAGCGTGTTCACCGAGTTGGTGCGCGTGGCCACGTCACTCGCCTCGTCGCAGAGTTCGAAGGCGGCGTCCTTGAGTGGACTCGTCACCGAGAGCGCGTCGAACTCCCGCACCAACATCTCGGATAGCTCGTCCGCGTCGGCCAGCCCGAGCTCGACCCATCGCGAGGAACCTTCGAGGCCGGCCAGCCGTAGTCCGGCCTCGTGCAGCCGCGGCGAGAGTGAGTGGCTGACCGGCGAACCGGCGACGCCGAGTCGCCAGTTCACCCGATGCCCCTCGAGCGCGCCAGGGCCTCGTTCTTCAAGCTGCTGGGCGAAGGTCGACGAGAAGGCCTCGTCGCCCCGCTTGTCGATGACGGTGAAGTAGAGCCAGGGACCGGGCGGGGCGTGCAGCACTGCCTTGAGCGCGATCGTTGACACCGTGCAGATCGGCGTCGGCGTGAGACCGGTGTTCAGGTACGTGTTGTAGGGCGTGTGGATCTGGAGCATCGCGGGCGTCACCGTGCCCGCCGTCTCTGCCCAGGTAGTAGAGAACCGTGGAGTCCATCTGCAGCGGCCCGCCCCGCGCCAGTCGGTTGAAGATGACCCGGGCGACCTTGGGCATGTTGCGCGGGTAGTAGCCCTCCTTTTCCACGATGGAGGCGGCGATGATCAGTTGGTAGGCGTCGAGACCATCGAGCGTCGTCGTCGGCGTTAGACCGACCGACGTCGCCTCCTTCTTGAAGTCCCGCACCATCTCGCTTCGCGAGTCGCGCGCCGGCGTCTTGTCGGCGTGATGATGTACGCGCCCGCCCCGATCAGACCCTCGAGCGAGCTGCCGCGCTGGAAGGGCTCGGCGTGCGGGCGGGCGTCGCCGTCGGGGCGAACGCGTCGGCGAAAGCGTCGCCCCTCGAGCCCTCGACGTACTGGAAGGCCACCTCGTGCAGCGTGAGGCCGGGCGTGACGTCACGAGCCACGTTGGGCGGTCCGCTGAGGATCCGGACGCACGTGCGGCGAACGACGAGCCTGGCGAAGTCTCGTACGATCCGGCCGCGAACGACGGCGTGCCGAAGATCAGGCGTCTCGATGCGAAAGCGCGAAGGGCGAGGCGATGACGCCCTTGGCGTGTAGCTCGCTGGCGACGGTCGGCGAACGAGTCGCCGCTGCTGCAACGGTCACGATGACCTCGTTGCCCTTGCCGAGAAGATCGGGTCGACCTGAAGGGCGAACCAGCCGCCGACGACGACAATGACGACCACAATCCCGCAGGACCCGGCCGCAGTGGCTTAGTCAGCAGTGGCCATCGACGTAGTTTTGCAGCATGATGACCGCGGCCGCGCTGTCGATATGCTCGCGATGACTCCTTGCCCGTCGATCCGGCCTCGGGCAAGCGACCGTTGCGCGTCGACGGTCGTGAAGCGCTCGTCCCACTGGACGACCGAGACCTCCGAGAGAACTTCACGCAGCGCCTCATAGAGCGTCGTCGGCCGCCTTGGTGCTGGCCGTCTCACTGCCCGAGAGCGCGATCGGTCGTCCCACGACGACGGTGCCGACGTGCTCTTCGTCGCACGAGTGCCGCGATCGAGTCGACCAGCGAGTCGTCGCTCGCGAGAGCCGGTCGCGGAAACGCCATCGGTCGCCCCGAGTCGGTAATCGCGATGCCACAGCGCTTCGCACCGGGGTCGATGCCGAGCAGCTCTTGTCATCCAGTCACTAAAGCGCCTTCGCCGCGACGCAGCACGGCGTCGATGCCGCGGGCGTCACGTCCACCGGCGAGAGCCAGCCGCGACGATCCCCCACCACCACCTCCCACGTGGGCCGCGAGGCTCTTGCACGGTGCTCGTGGCGTCGAGTGATCCGTCGGTCGCCACAGCGATCGCCACCTTGTCCTCGCTCTCGCCGACCACGACGACGACGCGACGTCCGCGGTGCTGCAGGTCCTGGGCCAAGCGTGCGCAGCTGCTCGCCGGGATAGCCGTCGACGCGCGCGACCACGACGTCGCCCGGGCTCGCCGCGTCAAGTTCGTTGGCGAACTGGCTGAGCTGCGCCTGGCGCAGCGACGCCAGCTCGCTTCTCGACGTCACGCTGGCGCTCGAAGAGCCGCTCCAGCGCGGGCACCACGTCATCGATCGACGTCTTGAGCAGCGCGGCCACCGACGCCAGCGCGCGTCTCCATCTCGTAGCTGCGCTGGTGGGCGCCGAGGCCGCTCACGGCCTCGATCCGACGCGTGTTGGCCCCGATCGAGGACTCGCTCACGACCTGAATCTGGCCGATGTCACCGAGCCGATCGACGTGCGTGCCGCCGCAGAACTCGAGACTGTGGCGCCCGGCGCGCACGACGCGCACGCGATCGCCGTACTTGTCGCCGAAGAAGGCGACGGCCCCCATGGTCTCAGCTTCAGCCTTGGTGGTCTGGATCGTGTCGACGTGCTCGTTCAAAACGACGTCGGTGTTGACCAGCGTGAGGACCTCGCGGTCTCCTCTCGGTCGAGACCCTTTTCGTGCGAGAAGTCGAAGCGCAGGCGATCGGGCCCGACCAACGATCCCTGCTGACGGACGTGATCACCGAGGACGGTGCGCAGCCCGCCGTGCAGCAGGTGGGTCGCGGTGTGGTTGCGTCGCGTCGCCTCGCGGCGCTCGGCGTCAATCGTCGCCACCGCGATCTGTCCGGGCAGCATCTCGCCGGTCAGGCGACCACGGTGGGCGAAGAGCCCGCCGGCCACGTTCTGGGTGTCGAGGACCTCGAAGCGGCCGGTCTCGGTGACGACCGTCCCCGTGTCGCCGACCTGACCCCCGGACTCGGCGTAGAACGGCGTCGTGTCGAGGAAGAGTTCGCTGTCGCCGTGCTCGCCCGCGAGAACGCCGAGCACCGTCGTCTCGATGCTGTAGCGCGTGACGTCGCGCCCGACGAACTCCGTCGCGCCGTGGCGCTCGATCAGCTCCCGGTAGTGCGCGTCGTCGGCCACGCGCAGCGTCTTGGCGCTCTCGCGCGACCGTTCGCGCTGCGGGCCATCGCCTCGTCGAACGCCTCGCGCTCGACCACCAGTCCCGACTCGCCAACGATCTCGTCGGTGAGCTCGATGGGAAAGCCGTGGGTGTCGTGCAGCTTAAAGGCCACGTCACCAGGAAAGACAGTGCTGCCACGGGCGAGTACTTCCTGCTGGGCCTCGTCCAGCAACGCAATGCCCGTGCGCAGCGTGCGCGCGAAACCGGCCTCCTCGCGCTCGAGGACCTCGACGATGAGGTCGCGGTCACTGGCGAGCGTCGGGTACGCACGGCCCATCTTTTCGATCGTCGCGTCGACGAGCGGCTCGGCGAGTGGACGCTCCGAGCCGGCGCGGCGAGCGGCGAGGATCGCGCGACGGACGATTCGGCGCAGCACGTAGCCGCGTCCCTCATTCGATGGCAGCACGCCGTCGGCGACGAGCATCGTCATGGCGCGGCCGTGGTCGGCAATGCGTCGAATCGCAACGTCGATCGCCTCGTCGGCGCCGTAGGTCGCGTTCGATCACTCGCGCCGCGGTCTCGATGAGCGGCGCGAAGAAGTCGGTCGCGAAGACCGACTCGACGCCGTTCAGGATCGCCAGCGTCCGGTCGAAACCGGCGCCGGTGTCGATGTTCTTCTTGGGCAGCTCGGTGAGCGTGCCGTCCGGCCCACGCTCGTACTGGGTGAAGACGAGGTTCCAGAACTCGACGAAGCGGTCCTCGCCTCCGTAGGCCGGTCCCCCGTCGGCGCCAAAGTGGGGTCCCTTGTCAAAGAAGATCTCCGAGCTCGGACCGCACGGACCGACTTCGCCCATCGTCCAGAAGTTGTCCTCGTCGAGGCGCTGGATTCGCTCGGGCCGGATGCCGATCAGATCGCGCCAGAGGTCCGCCGCCTCGTCGTCGCTGACGTGCACGGTGACCCAGAGTCGCTCGGGGTCGAGGCCGAAGCCCTCGGTGATCAGCTCCCAGGCGTAGCGGATGGCGCCTTCCTTGAAGTAGTCCCCGAAGGAGAAGTTGCCGAGCATCTCGAAGAAGGTGAGGTGACGTTGGGTCGTGCCGATGATCTCGATGTCTGAGGCCCGGAAGCACTTCTGGACCGAGGCGGCGCGCGGGTAGGGCGCCGGCTCCTCGCCCGAGAAGTACGGCTTGAAGGGCACCATGCCCGCGACGGTGAAGAGCAGGGTCGGATCGTGGGGTATCAGGCTCGCTGAGGGCACGATCGTGTGGCCGTTCCTCGCGAAGTAGTCGAGGAAGATCGAGCGAAGTTGGGCGGCCTCCACGGCCGTTACTCTACTGGCGGGTCAGGTTCGCCCTGGTGGGGGCGGCCCGTTCGCGCGCGCCACTGCTCGACGAGCGGGCCCTCGCGTCCGTAGCCTGAGGGATCGAAGAACGTGGCGCCGACGAAGCGGTCCGGTAGGTACTGCTGGTCGACCCAGCCTTCGGGGAAGTCGTGCGCGTAGCGGTACTCGATGCCGTGGCCGAGTAGCGCCGCGCTGCGGTAGGAGGCGTCGCGCAGGTGCGCGGGTACCTCAACGAGGGCCCCGGACTGCACCGCGCTCGTGGCGGCACCGAGCGCGCGGGTCACTGAGTTGCTCTTGGGCATCAGGGCGAGGGCAACGGTCGCGTGGGCGAGCGTGAGGCGCGCCTCGGGCAGGCCGACGAACTCAACGGCCCGGGCGGCCGATTCGGCCACCAAGAGCCCCAGCGGCTCAGCGAGGCCGATGTCCTCGCTGGCGAGGATGACCAGGCGCCGGGCCAGGAACCGCGCGCTCTCGCCGCTCTCGAGCAGCGTGACCAGCCAGTAGAGCGCGGCGTCGGGGTCGGAACCGCGCACCGACTTGATGAAGGCGCTGATCTGGTCGTAGTGCGTGTCGGCCGACTGGTGGTAGAGCCGGCCGTCGCGGGCTCGCGCCACGTGCTCGACGCCGACCGTGTCGTCTTCCTCGAGCCTCGCGATGACAATCGCCGTGTCGAGCGTCGTGAGAGCGCTGCGCGCGTCGCCGTCGGCCGAGGCCGTCACGGCGCGCAGCGCCTCGTCGGTGATGGTCGCTTCGCGCAGCGCGAGGCCCCGGCGCACCAGCGTCGCGAGGTCCTCCTCGGAGAGCGGGTACAGCCGCCACAGCGTCGAACGACTCATCAACGCGGCGTTCACTTCGAAATAGGGGTTCTCGGTCGTCGCGCCGATCAGCACGACTTGTCCGGTCTCGGTCGCGGGCAGCAGCAGGTCCTGTTGGGCCTTGTTGAAGCGGTGCACCTCGTCAATGAAGAGCACGGTGCGCTGGCCCCGTTCGCCGAGCCGCTCGCGCGCCCGCAGAATCGCCTCGCGCACGTCCTTCACGCCGCTCGACACCGCGGAAAGGCTTTCCATCACGTAGCCGGCCGACGCGGCAAGGATCCGCGCGAGGGTGGTCTTGCCAGTCCCCGCCGGTCCCCACAGGATCATCGAGGTGAGCTGGCGCGCTTCGACGAATCGCCGCAGCGGGCCGCCCGGTCCGACGAGGTCGTCCTGGCCCACGATCTCGTCGAGGGTGCGCGGGCGCAGCAGCTCGGCCAGCGGCGCCACCTCGCGCAGGCGCTCGTTGACGGCTTCATCAAAGAGCGACGTAGGTCACATTCCTTTGGGCAGAAAGCGCAGCCGCAGATCGAGCAGCTGTTGGTCGCTGATGGCCTTGGGCGCGCCGGTCATGAGGTCGGCGCCGGACTGGGTCTTCGGAAAGGCAATGACCTCGCGGATGTTCTCCTCGCCGGCGAAGATCGCGACGAGCCGGTCGATGCCAAAGGCGAAGCCCGCGTGCGGCGGCGCGCCGTACTTGAAAGCCCCGAGCAGGAAACCGAAGCGGCTCTCCGCGGCGGCGTCATCGATGCCGAGCGCACGAAAGATCCGCGACTGAATGTCGGCGCGGTGGATCCGTACCGAGCCGCTGCCGAGCTCCCAGCCGTTCAGCACGAGGTCGTAGGCCTGCGAGCGCACGGCGAGCGGGTCTGTCTCGATAAGGGGCAGGTCCTCGGCGTGGGGCATCGTAAATGGGTGATGCGCGGCGAGAAGGTTTCCCGCCTCGTCGATGCCCTCGAACATTGGGAACTCGGTCACCCACACGTAGCAGTGCGGACCCTCGCCCACCGGCGGCGAGCCAATTGCGACCCGCACCCCGCCCAGCACGTGACAGGCTTGCGCGTACTCGTCCGCGACAACGAGCACGAGGTCGCCCACCTGCGCGCCATCGACCGAAGCGATAGCGGTCGCTTCGTCAGGGCTGAGAAAGCGCGCGAGTGGTGAGTCCAGGCCCTCGCTGGTGAGGCGGAACCACGCCAGACCTTTCGCACCAATGCCCTTGGCGAGTTCGGTGAGCTGATCGAGGCGAGACCGGGCAAAGTCCCCGCCGCCCTCTACCCGCAGCGCCTTCACCGTCGGTGCGCGGAGCGCCTTCACCGCGGTTCTCGAAAAGGCGCTCGAGAGGTCGACAAGCGCCATGTCGAAGCGCAGGTCGGGCTTGTCGGTGCCGTAGCGGTCGAGCGCCTCGGCCCAGGTCATCTGCCCGATGGCGCCCGGTCGCACGCCAGTGGCAACCTCGGCCGCGTCAAGCACGGCACGCGATACGAAGCCGATGACGTCATCCTGCGTGACGAAGCTGGCCTCGAGGTCGAGCTGGGTGAACTCGAACTGCCGGTCGGCCCGCAGATCCTCGTCGCGCAGGCATCGAGCTATTTGGTAGTAACGATCGAACCCGGCGACCATGAGGAGTTGCTTGGCGATCTGGGGGCTCTGGGGCAGCACGTAGAACTCGCTCGGGTGCAAGCGCGAGGGAACGACGAACTCGCGGGCCCCTTCGGGGGTCGGCGCCCAGAGGAGCGGCGTCTCCACCTCGCAGAATCCCTGGGCGTCCATCGCTCGGCGCAGCGCGGCGTTCACCCTTGCGCGAAGCCGGAGGTTGCGCTGCATCGGCTCACGCCGGATGTCGAGGTACCGGTACCGCAGTCGCACCTGCTCATCGACGTCCACCCGGTCGTCGAGCTGGAACGGCGGCGCCTCGGCGAGCGCGAGGACCTCGACCTGGCAGTCGCTCAGCTCGACAGAGCCGGTGGCGAGTCGATCGTTGATCGTGCCCTCGGGCCGCGGCGTCACGGTGCCCGTGACGCGCACGACGTACTCGCTGCGCACCTCAACTGATCCCTCCACTACCGCCTGGACGATGCCGGATCGGTCGCGCAGGTCGAGAAACGCGAGGTGCTCGCCGTGCTCGCGACGTCGCGCCACCCATCCGCAGACGCTGACGCGCTCGCCCACGTGGCTCTCGTCGACCGATCCGCAGAGCAGGTCGCGCAGGCTGGTGGCGTCCGCGTCGCGAGGGGCCACGACTACCTCGCCAGTAGATCTTCGAGAGCCGAAACGACATCGGCTCGCGCGACGCGTCGCTGCGCCGTTTCGAAGTCCGCGCTGCGCAGGTCGCGGATCGCAACCTCGCCGGCCCCGAGCTCGTCGGGACCGACCAGCAGCGCGACGCGCGCTCCGGACTTGTTGGCCGCCTTCATCTGGGCCTTCATCGAGCGCTGATCGTAGGCGCGATCGGTAGCGAAGCCAGCGTCGCGCAGCGCCTCGACGAGCGCCGCCACGGACTCGTCGCCCGTCGTGTCGATGACGAACACGTCGAGTGTTCGCTTGAGCAGCGGGGCATCGATGCCCTCGGCCTCGCGCGCGAGCAGGATGCGCTCGACGCCGCTGCCAAAACCGATGCCGCTGGCCGGCGGCCCGCCGAGCTCTTCGGCCAGTTGGTCGTAGCGCCCACCGCCGCCGATCGCGTTCTGGGCGCCTTCGAGCGCGTCGGAGGTGAACTCAAAGGTCGTGCGGTTGTAGTAGTCAAAGCCCCGCACCAGCCTTGGGCTCAGGACGCTCTTGACGCCGATCGCGGAGAGGCCCGCGAGCACCTGATCAAAGTGGCTCCGGCACGCCTCGCAGAGGTGATCGATCAGCATCGGGGCGCGCGAGGTCACCTCGACACAGGCCGGGTCCTTGCAGTCGAGCAGTCGCAGCGGGTTCTGGCGCCAGAGCTCGCGGTGCTCGTCGCGCAGCTCCGCCTGGTGCTCTTCGAGGTAATTGCTCAGCAGCTCGACGTAGCGCGCCCGGCAGGCGCGGTGGCCCATGGAGTTGATGAGCAGGCGCACCTGCGAAAGCCCGATATCACGGAAGAAGCCGTGGAGCAGCGCGATGACCTCGACGTCAACGGCCGGGTCGTCGGTGCCGAGCACCTCGACGCCGAGTTGGTGGTGCTGGCGGTAACGCCCCTTCTGGGGCCGCTCGTAGCGAAAGGAAGGCGCGAAGTACCAGCACTTCCAGGGCGAAGCCATGTGGTGCTGGACGAAGGCGCGCACCACCGGGGCCGTGCCTTCAGGCCGCAGCGCGTAGCGGCGGTCGGCCCGGTCGCTAAAGACGTACATCTCGTTGCGGAACATCTCGCTCTGCTCGCCAATGCCGCGCACGAAGACGCCCACGTCCTCAAAGACCGGGGTGATGGCCAGCGTGAAGCCGTAGCGGTAGGCGCGCTCGGCGAAGATCGCGACCATTCCCTCCCAGACTGCCGACGCCGGCTCGAGCACGTCATGCGTGCCGACCGGGGCCCGAAACGGCGCACTCGGTTCGCTCATGAGGTCTTGTTCTGACCGGGTAGCTGGCGAAACGCATCGAAGACCCCGTCGACTCCCTTCAGAGCCGCAAGAAGGCTGGAAAGGTGCGCGGGGTCGGCGAGCTCGACGTCGAAGACCATGCGCACGATGCGCGCACCCGAGGTCGTCGTGCTGCTCGAGATGATGTTGAGGTGGTACTCCGCGACCACTCGGGACACGTCAAGCAGGAGCCGAGATCGGTCAAAGGCCATGATCTCTAAGACTGCGCGGTACTGGCCGCCCGCGGAGCCGTCCCACTCCACATCGATGATTCGCTCCCCCAGCCGCTGGGCCAGCGCGACGGCGTTGGAGCAGTCGTCGCGGTGCACCGAGACGCCCCGGCCCTGGGTGATGAAGCCCATTATCGCGTCGCCGGGCACCGGCGAGCAGCATCGCGCCAGGTGAATCATCACGTCGTCGAGGCCCTCGACGTAGACCCCGGCCCCGCGCCGACCAGTGCGACTCGTGCGCGGCGCCTTCTGGACCGTCGTGGGCATCTGCTCGGCGTCGCCGCCGCGCAGCTCGCGGTCGAGCCGCTGGACAACGGCGAGCGCCGAAATCTGGCCGCTGTCGATGGCCATGAAGAGCGCGTCGCGATCCTCGAGGTTGAGCGCAGTCATCACGGCGTCCAGTGCGCTCGAAGAGAGCGACGTCGCAATCGGCAGGCCCTCGCGGCGCAGGGCCTTCGTTAGCTCCTCGCGCCCGCCCTCGATAGCGTCGTCGCGGCGCTCGCGCTGGAACCACTGGCGGATCTTGGACTTGGCGCGCGACGACTTGGCGATGTTCAGCCAGTCCCTCGAGGGCCCCGCGTTCTCACTCTTGCTGGTGACGATCTCGACGACGTCGGCCGAGCGCAGCACTGTGTCGAGTGGCACCAGTCGTCCGTTCACCTTCGCACCGACGCAGTGATGCCCCACTTCGGTGTGCACCGCGTAGGCGAAGTCGATGGGCGTCGCCCCTTCGACGAGGGCGATCACGCGGCCCTTCGGGGTGAAGATGTACACCTCGTCCTGGCCGAGGTCGAGCTTCAGCGCCTCGAGGAAGGCGATGGGATCGCTCTCCTCTTCCTCCACGTCGGCCAAGCGCTGCATCCAGGCCACTTCGTTGGCGCTCGCACCCTCCTTGTAGCTCCAGTGCGCGGCCACGCCGAACTCGGCCCGACGGTGCATCTCCTGCGTGCGGATCTGCACCTCCACGGACTTGCCGCGGGGACCAATGACCGTCGTGTGCAGCGACTGGTAGAGGTTGAACTTCGGGGAGTTGATGTAGTCCTTGAAACGTCCGGGCACCGGCGACCAGAGCGCGTGGATCGCGCCGAGCGCCGCCCAGCAGTCCCTCTCGTCCTCGACGATGAGCCGCAGTCCCACGAGGTCGAAGATCTCGTCGAACTCCTTGCCCCCGACGACCATCTTCTCGTAGATGCTCCAGAAGTGCTTTGGGCGGCCGCGGACCTCGGCCACGATGCCGAACTCGGCTAGCTTCTTCGAGAGGGTCTCCATCACCTCTGAGAGGTAGGCCTCGCGCTCGGGTTGACGCGCGGCGACCATCTGTTCGATCTCGGCGTAGCGCTTGGGGTGCAACGTGGCAAAGCAGAGGTCCTCGAGCTGCCACTTGACTTGCTGAACACCGAGGCGGTGCGCGAGGGGCGCGTACACGTCGAGCGTCTCCTGGGCGATCGACTGCTGGCGAGCCATCGGCATCACCGAGATCGTGCGCATGTTGTGAAGTCGGTCGGCCAACTTGATCAGCAGGACGCGCCAGTCCTGGGCCATGGCAATGAACATCTTTCGGATGGTCGCGGCTTGCTGGGCCTCCTTCGAGTCGAATTCGAGCCGGTCCAGCTTGGTGACGCCGTCCACCACCGCGGCCACCTGGGCGCCGAATTCCTTGGCCAGCCACGTGGTGGTGACCCCGGTGTCCTCGACCGCGTCGTGGAGCAGAGCCGCGGCGATCGTGACCTCGTCCAATCCGAGGTCGGCCGTGATGCCGGCGACGGCGATTGGGTGGGTGACGTAGGGCTCGCCCGTGCGGCGTAACTGACCCTCGTGGGCGTTGATCGCGGCGATGCCGGCGCGTCGGATGAGCTCCGCGTCGCCGTCCTCGTGGTACTCGGTAAAACGCGCGATGACCCGCTCGATCGAGCTGAGCAGCACCGGGTCGGCAGAGGCGCGCGAAGTGAGACTCACCATGCAGTCAGCCTACCGGCGCCTCCTCGCTAACCACTAGTTGTTCGCCCTGATTGAAGCCAACGAGCGGTCGTGGTTCCATCTCGTGAGAGCGCACTCGTGTCCCCCCACACTTCGAAACCATCGACACGGTCCGGGGCCACCGGGATCAACAGTCAGTCTCACTCGGCTAAGTGGTCACGACTCGTTCGCCAGGCCGCCCGGCATCGCCGCGATCGAGGCTAGCAACGCGAGGGTTCGGCCTTGAACGGGCGTTGCCGCTCAACGCGCGTCAACGCCGAACGGTGTCCGTTGGTGATGGGTCGATCGCGGCTCAAGGATTTCGAAGTTATGCCACTTGCGTGTGGCGGGCCCCTATCTGGACTGCGCCACGCGCCCAAGCCCAACTCACGAACTCTTGTTCTTGGCGCCCGTCACGAGTCGTTCTCGGTTAAACATCCGAGCGACAATGCGCAACGCCGCAATATCGACCGCCAACAGGCCGACCGAGAAGTCCACGGCCGACGTGAACGTCGCCTTGACCACTCCGGTCACCAAGAGGATGATCACGCCCACCATCGGCAGGCTCGCGAGCGTTCCCAGCTGCTGAGCGACGCGAACTTCGCTCGCGCGCACCGACACGGCCATTCCGACGACGACAGCCCAGCCGGCGACGAGCGGCGCAAAGAGGAACATCGCCAGGATCACGGATCCGTTGTGAAACACGGCTGACGCGATCGCCGGGTGGGCGAAGAGCCGCACGGCGAGGAGAAAGAGCCCGTATACCCCGTAGCAGACCGCCACGGCGGGGATCATCACTGCCGCCGCCTTGCCGAGGATGAGCTCCTGCTCGCTCAGGGGCGTCGTGAGCAGAGGTTCGAGAGTCCCCTGCTCTCGCTCGCCAACGATGGTGTAGGCCGCCAGTGTGCTCGGCACGATGACGGCGATGAGCAGCATGTACAGCAGGGGCAGCACGACGTAGGTACGCAGGGCCGAACCCGATTCCACTGGCGCGGCGACGAAGATGGCGACGACCGGCTCGATCAAAAAGATGATCGGAAAGATCATCATGGTCACGACGATCGACCGCTTGCGCCGGTAGTCGAGCAGCTCCTTGCGCACGACGGCGCGGACCCGGGTGAAGTCGAGGTCCATCACGTCGTGCGGGCCTCCACGTCCTCGTCGACGAGCTCAAGGTACACGTCCTCCAGCGAATGCTTCGTCTCGCTGATCGAGAGAACATTGGCCCCCGCGCCGACGACGCGACGCGTCACCTCTGGCGCCGCGGCCACGGGATCCGAGACGGTGAGCACATAGGCGCCGGCACCGTCGATGCTCCACTCCTCGACGGTCGCAATGGGCGAGAAAAGGCGGTCCGGATCGCCAAGTGGCGTCAGGGTCCTGAGGACCAGTTGCTTCTTGAAGAGTTGGGCTCGCAGGTCCTCGGGTCGGCCCACGGTTCGCAACGTCGTGTTCAAGATCGCCACTCGATCGCAGAGCTTCTCCGCCTCCTCGAGGCGGTGGGTCGTCAAGAAGATCGTTATCCCCTTGCGACGCAGCGCGGTGATCAAGTTGTGCACCTCAAGCGTGGCGACCGGGTCGAGACCCGACGTCGGTTCGTCGAGGAACATGATGGTGGGATCGCTGAGCAGTGTTCGAGCCAGGCCCACCCGCTGGCGGAGACCCTTCGAGAGGCCGCCACAGAGGTCCGAAGCACGTTCTCTCAGGTTCACTGCGTCGAGCGCGTCGTTGACTCGCTCCTCGGCGTGGCGCACACCGTAGAGTCCGGCGAAGAATTCCAAGTTCTCCTTCACGGTCAGGCGAAGGTAGAGCCCCGGCGCCTCGGGCATGATGGCGACGCGCTGGCGAATCGCCACCTGATTGGCGAGATTGAGGGGAACGCCCGCGACGGTCGCCGACCCGGACGTTGGTTCGATCAGCGTGCCAAGCGTGCGCACCGTGGTCGTCTTGCCAGCACCGTTGGGTCCGAGAAACCCAAAGACCTCGCCTTGGCCAACCTCGAAGGAGATCTCGGAGAAGGCAACGCGTTCGCCAAACCGCTTCGTCAGTTTTTCGACGACCAGGACGGGATCGGACGCCGTACGTTCAGCAACCGGTGGGTCGGCGACCGCGCGATTCGGACTCACCCGCTCACCCTTCGGCCCACCCGGGATCGTCAGGTCCATCTCGCTATGCACCCGACGTCAAGATCATGCGAGCCGGCGAATTTCAACTCGCGCAGCCGCGTCCCGCGCCCTAGCGGCGCTTCTGCTTGCGCCCACGAGCTTGGATCGTCCCGGTGACGGCGCTCGTGCGCTGGGGACGTGCGGCGGCGCTGCTCAGTTGCGCACCGGCGAGGGCGGCGCTCGTAGCCGTGAGGACGCGGCGATCCATGCGAACGTTGACCCGCGCCGCCAGATCGCGATAACGAGGCTCGCGCTCCTTCATCCACGCGAGAAGCGGGCTCGCGATGAAGATCGATGAGTACGCCCCGCTGGTAAGCCCGACGAAAAGCGCCAGGCCGTAGTTCTGCAGCGTCGTCGCACCGAGCAGGTCGGCCCCGATCAGCAAGACAGCCAGCACCGGCAGGATTGCCACGAGCGACGTGTTGATCGAACGAGCCAGGGTCTGGTTCATCGAGAGGTTGACCATGTCGCTGTAGGTGAGGTCGCCGCTCTTTAGGACGCCCTGGGTGTTATCGCGCACGCGGTCGAAGACAACGACCGTGTCGTAGAGCGAGTAGCCGAGGATGGTGAGGATCGCGATCACCGTGTCCGGCGTGATCTGAAAGCCGAAGAGGGAGTACACGCCGACCGTGACGAGCAGGTCGTGCACCATCGCGATGAACGCGGCCACGGCCATCTTTGGCTCGAAGCGCAGGCTGATATACGCCACGACCGCAATGAAGAAGACGATGAGAGCCTCGAGAGCCTTGTGGGTGATCTGGCCGCCCCAGGTCGGCCCGACATTGCTCGTAGAGACCTGATCGGGATTGACATGGGCGATCCTGGCCATTGCGTCGACCACGTTCGTCGTCATGGTCGCCGCCGCGCTCGAGGAGAGGGAGTTGATGTCGGCGGTGACTTGGTAGGTTTCCGAGCCCAGCTTTGCGACTACCGGTTCGGGCAGGCCGACCGCGCGCACGGCGTTGGTCATGTCGACCACGTTCGTATGGGGCGCGAGCACTTCCCACGAGCTGCCACCCTTGAAGTCGATGCCGAAGTTGAAGCCCCTGATTGCGAGCGAGCCCAGCCCGAGCACGATGATGGTGAGCGACACGGCGAACCAGATCCTGCGCTTGCCAACGAAGTCGACGGTGGTGAGTCCGTGGTAGAGCCGACCGACGGGACCGTAGTGCACGTCCTCAGCGGGTGCGAAATCGAGGTCGCTACTCACTGGACACCCCCACCGGCACTGCGGCGTTGCGCGAGCCGGCCTGCATGCCCGCCGCCATCGAGAGGGCCGACGTGCTCGCCGAGCTCCGTCGCCCAAGCAAGACGACGAGAGGACGGGTGAAGTACCACGTGATGAACACGTCCATCAACGTCGAGAGCCCGAGGAAGAAGGCGAAGCCCTTCACGTCGCCTACGGCGATGATGTAGAGCAGCACGGCGGCGAGCAGGCTCACCGTGTCGGCTGCCAGCACGGTGCGCCAGGCTGAGCGGAAGCCCCGGTCGACCGAGGACCGCACCGAGCGCCCTGCTCGGGCCTCGTCTTTCAAGCGTTCGAAGTACACGATGTAGCTGTCCACCGTGATGCCGATGGAGACAATGAGTCCGGTCACCCCCGCGAGGTCGAAGCTCGGCGCGAAGGCCGTATGGCCGAGGGCCGAAATGATGGCCCAGAGCAGCGCCGCCGTGACCGAAAGTCCCAGCAGAATGACGAGTCCGAGCGCCCGGTAGTAGAGCACCGTGTAGAGCAGCACCAGGGCAAGTCCGGCCAAGCCGGCCCCGAGCCCGGCGATGAGAGCCGAGTGGCCGAGCGTCGCCGAGACGGTCTTGGTCGTCAGTGGATCGAGGCGCACCGGCAGCGCACCGAAGTTCATCGCGAGCGCCAGGTTCTTCGCCGAGGCCTCGGTGAAGTTGCCCGAGATCTCTCCCGCGCCGTCGAAGCTGGTGAAGGTCGCCTGGTCCGGCTGGATCAGTGGCGCTGACTGGACGACGCCGTCGAGTTCGATGGCGAGGAGCTGGTGGAAGTTCTGGTCGGCGACCTTGTCCCAAGCGGGACTGCCGGTAGAGGTGAGGGTGTAGTTCACGACCCACGCCCCAATCTGGTTCTGCTGGGCGATTGCGCGCTTGACGGCGTGGCCGGTCAGCTCCGATGGCCCCAGCACGTAGCGCACGGCGGGATCGCCGAGCAGCGGCAAGATGACCGTCTTACCGGGCACGTCGTCCAAGGGCGGCGTCGACTTGATGTTGGTGAAGGCCGGATCAGGCGCGATGCTGTTGCTGTTGCCGGTCGAGGGGTTGACGGCGAGGTTGGCGGCGGTGTCCTGGTACTGCGCCGCGCAAGTTGGCAGGGTCTTGTGCGCGTAGCTGACGAGCTTCGTGCCGACCGCGGCCTCGCAGAGCACTGGGCGAAAGAGCAGCTGGGCGGTCTGGCCGACGGCCGCCAGCACGGCGCGAGCGTCGGTGACCCCGGGCACGCTCACGACGACGTTCTTCGACTGGAGGTTGACCGTCGCCCCGGAGACACCGAGGCCGTCCACGCGGTTGGTGAGGATCGTCACGACCTCTTGCATGTCGGCGTTTGAGGCTGGCGTCGCCGGTTTGTAGACGACCGAGAGCCCGCCCGCGAGGTCCAAGCCAAGCTTCGGTCCCCAGCCCAGCGACAGAGTCGCGGCCAGCGAGCCAAAGGCAATCACCACGACGAGGACGAGGCTGACGATCAGCGATCGCCTCGAACCAACCTGGGGAGGCATTACTTCGGGTCACCTTCCTTCGGGTGATCGTCGCTCGGCGGGGGTGCCGGGTCGTAGCGGCGAGCGATGGCCGAGGGTATGAAGTTCAGCTCCACGCCACCGTCGGTCCGCAGCGTAACCATGTCGGGATCGTTGCGCACGACAGTGCCGATGAAGCCGCCGATCGTTTGGGCCCGGTCTCCCACTTCGACCTTGCGGGACTGCTGGCGCTGGGCCTTCTGACGGCGAGACCGCGGGCGCAGGTAGAAGAAGTACAGGGCGCCAAAGATCACGACGTAGATGAGCAGCAGGTCCACGGTGCCCGACGACCCCGACTTTTTGGCGGTGGCCATCAGCAAAGCCATTACGAACATGCGAGATTCCTTCGTTAAGGGACAGGGAAACTCTACTCGGTGAGCGATTGTCTCTTAGAACAGGCCACCGGAACGAGGCTGGATCCCCAAGTGCTGATACGCCCGCTCGGTGGCGACGCGCCCCCGCGGCGTGCGCACCATCAGTCCGGCTCGCAACAGATAGGGCTCGTAGGCGTCTTCAATCGTGAGGGGCTCTTCGCCGCAGGCGTGGGCCAGCGTCGTGAGGCCGACCGGCTGGGCGGAAAACTGATCGCAGAGCAGCGTCAAGATGCGCCGATCAATCTTGTCCAGGCCGAACTCGTCGACGCCGAAGAGCGCGAGCGCGTCGATCGCGACCGTCGCATCCAGCAGGTCGTGCCCCTCCACCGAGGCGTAGTCCCGCACCCGGCGCAGCAGACGATTCGCGATCCGCGGCGTGCCTCGGCTGCGCGAGGCGATGATCGACGCCGCCTCGGGCTCGAGGGCCACTTCGAGCAGCCGGGCCGAGCGCCTCGCGATTCGCGTCAGCTCGTCGACGTCGTAGAGGTCGAGTTGACCAACGAAACCAAAGCGGTCGCGCAGCGGCGCCGCGACCAGTCCCGTCCTCGTCGTCGCGCCGACCAACGTGAAGTTCGGTAGGTCGAGCCGGATCGACCTCGCCGAGGGTCCCCGCCCGATCATCACATCCAAGCGGAGATCCTCCATCGCCGGATAGAGGATCTCCTCGACGGCCCTCGAGAGACGGTGCAGTTCGTCGATGAAGAGCACGTCGCCGTCCTGGAGATCGGTAAGCAGCGCCGCGAGGTCGCCGGGGCGCGAGAGCACCGGTCCCGAGGTGACCCGAAAGCCCGAGCCCATCTCACTCGCGACGATGCTCGCGAGCGACGTCTTGCCCAGGCCCGGAGGACCGGCGAAGAGCAGATGGTCAGCGCTCTGGTGGCGGGCGCGCGCCGAACCGAGCACGACCTGAAGATGACCGACGAGCTCGCGCTGGCCCACGAAGTCGGCCAACGTCTGAGGTCGAAGGGAAACCTCGACGCGCCGCTCCTGCTCGGTTGCCTCGGGCGTGGCGACGTGGTCGGCCAGTTCCCCGAGGTCGATCTCTCGTTTCACGAGCGCCTCAGCAGCTGCAGGGCACTGCGAAGGGCCTCGGACTCGTCGCTCGGCAGCTGCGCGTCACGCAGCGCCTCGCGGATCTCGGACCTGGCGTAACCAAGGGCGCGCAGCGCGTCTTCAATCGCGGCGTCGACGTGTTCGACCGGCACCGCGGGCTCGTAGGCGCGGTCAAGGTCGACCTTGCCCTTCAGCTCGAGCACGATGCGGCTCGCTGTTTTGGGACCGATGCCCGGGATCGTCGCGATCCTTTTGGCGTCGTCGTGCTCGATGGCAAAGGCCATCTCGGACACCCCCATTTTGCGCAGCGCGCCGAGCGCCGTCGAGGGGCCGACGCCCGGCGTGGCGATCAAGAGCTCGAAGAACTCTCGCTCCTCGAGCCTGCGAAAGCCGAAGAGCTGTATCGCGTCCTCGCGCACCACGGTAAACACGAAGAGCTCGACCGATTCATCAAGGCACACCGGTTCGCTCGAGGCGACGTGGATCTCGTAGCCGACGCCTCCCACATCCACGAGCACGGCCCCGTTTCGCAGCTGCCCCAGCACCGTCCCGGCGAGCCAGCCGATCACGCGCGACTGCCCAGGGCGAGGCGCCGCTCCGTGCGCACGATCATGAAGTAGGCGATCCCCAGGGCCAGGGCGTCGGCGGCGTCGGCCGGTCGGGGGATCTCGCTCAGCCCGCAGAGCCGCGCCACCATCCCTTGGACCTGGGACTTGCTCGCCGCCCCGTACCCGGTGACGGCGAGCTTCACCTGTTGCGCGGTGAACTGGCGCACGACCACGTTCTCAGTGCCGGCTAGCGCGATCGCGACGCCGCTCGCCTGGGCGACGGGAATGGCGGTCATGGCGTTGCGCTGATAGAAAACTCGCTCTACGACGACCGCCTCGGGCTGAAGTTCCCTGAGCAGTGCGTCGAGCTCGACGTGAAGCTGGCGAAGTCGCTGCTCGACCGGCAACTTGGCGTCGGTATCGATGGTGCCGGCGCGAACGGCGTGAAAGGACTCGACGCCCTCAAATGATCCCTCGACGAGCCCGAATCCGCAGTGGGTTAGTCCGGGATCAATCCCGAGTACGAACATACGTTCGATGCTATACGGTCACCGACCGCAAACCTGGATTTACTCCTCGTAGGCTGCCACGAGTTCGTCGGCGATGTCGAAGTTGGCGTAAACGTTCTGGACGTCGTCGTGGTCGTCGAGCGCGTCCAAGAGTCGAAGCACTCGCTTCGCCTCGGCCTCGTCGGTCACGGGCACGGTGCTCTGGGGCACGAGGGTAAGTTCCGCGGACTTCACCCTGAGGCCGTGCTTCTCCAGCCCGTCGCGCACGACGGCCAAGTCATGTGGTTCGGTAGTCACCGTGTAGTCCCCGCCGCTCGCCTCGTAGTTCTCGGCACCGGTCTCCATGACCCACTCGAGCAGCTGGTCCTCGTCGAGCGGACCTTCGACCTCGATGATCCCCTTGCGCGAGAACTGCCAGGAGACGGCGCCCGGCTCGGCGATCGCTCCCCCGTGTCGTCCGAAGAGGTGCTTGATCTCCGAGCTCGTGCGGTTGCGGTTGTCCGTAAGGGTCTCGACGATCACCGCGACACCGCCCGGCCCGTAGCCCTCGTAGCTGATCGCCTCGTAGCGCACGCCCTCGAGCTCGCCGGTGCCGCGCTTGATGGCCCGCTCGATCGTGTCCGTGGGCACCGAGGCCTCGCGGGCCTTCTGGTAGGCAGTGCGCAGCGAGGCGTTGGCGTCGATGTCGCCGCCGCCCTCGCGCGAAGCGACCTCGACCTGGCGGATCAACTTCGCGAAGACCTTGGCGCGCGCCGAGTCCTTGGCGGCCTTTTGATGCTTGGTCGTGGCCCACTTCGAATGGCCGGACATGGTTCCTCCTGCCCGATTAGGGCCCGCCCATCGTACCGGAAACTCCCCTTCGGCAAACTCGGCTGGTATTGAGGCACCGTAACTGGGCCCCTCACCGAGTTCTCGACCGAAGTATCTCCTAGGCGCCAACTTCTGGTAGCACTTCAGTTGACGCTTCGTCGGGGTGTGCCACGTCTCCAAGCTTCTGCCGACATGGACTTACCTCCCCTCCACGTCCAGTGACGGAGTCTGTCCCCGCCAGGCCCATCCGGGCCAGGTTCACCGCCGCATTAAGGTCGCGGTCGCTGCTGTGCCCGCAGTTCCCACAGTGAAAGACCCGTTCGTCAAGAGACAGATTGGCTTTCACCGTCCCACAGTGACTACAGGTCTTCGAAGAGGGGTAGAACGCTCCGGCCTTCAATAGCGCCGATCCGTACCACGCCGTCTTGTACTCCAGCTGGCGCACGAACTCGCCCCAGGCGGCGTCTTGGATGTGCTTGGCAAGCGACGAGTTTTTCATCATCCCAGCGATGTTGAGATCTTCCACCACGATCAGGTCGTAGCGCTTTGCGAGCCTCGAGGTGGTCTCGTGGATGAGGTTGCGCCTCGCACGGGCCACGCCCGCATGGACCTTCTGGACTCGGGCGTTGGCCCGCTTCCATCGGTTGGACGGTCTCTTGCCTGGGCTGGGACCCTGGCGCCTGGAGGCGATCCTCTGAGCGTGCGCGAGCTTCTTCTCGGTCGCGACGACGTGGTGGGGGTTGGCGACGTCGAGAACGTGTTGCCCGTCAGGCGTGGCGCCAGTGTAGAGAACAGAGAGGCCAACGTCCACACCGATGACCTTCTTCGGTGCACGGGTGGGCGCGACCTGGCGCAGCACCTCGACGGTGAACGAGACGGTCCACGTTCCCCCGCGCTCGGTGATCGTTGCGGCCATGATCCTCCCCGTTCCTCGCTCGAGGTGGTGGGAGAGCTTGCGCATAGACTCGTAAGTCTTGAGAGCGCCGATCCGGCTGACCCGCACGTGGTGGGAGTCCTTGAGACGAACGGCGGTGTTGGTGAAGCGCACCGAGCCGCGTTGTCGTCGCTTCTTCATGACGGGGAACTTGGCCGCGCCCTTTTTCAAATTGGCGAAGGCCCTTGACAGCCGTTGAGCGGCGTCGTTGTAGGTGGAGGCCCCGTTCTGCGCCCACCAGGGCGCCAGCTCATCGCGGGTGGCGCTCCAGAGGTAAAGCAGGTCGAAGTGGCTGGTGCCTAGGTAGTCGCCTGAGGGAACCTCCCCACCAGCGTCCTTCTTCTTTCGGTTCTCGGCCCAGTTGGCCGTGACGAGCTCCAATAGAGCGTTGTAGCAAAAGCGCGACCCGCCGATGTGACTGCGCAAGACGTTGGCCTGTTCGGACGTCGGGTCCAAGGCAAAGGAGTAGGTCTGGAAAATGCGCTGGGCGGCGAGCGACGTGCGCTCGAGGACGGCCGTGGTCACGGATTCAGTTTCGTTCCAGGCTGTCACATTGACCGCGCCCCACTACCAACCGAGTATGTCGAAGCCGGGGAAATTAAATCGAGTCGAGAAAGAGTCGGTGCAGCCGCGCGTCGCCCGCCAGTTCGGGGTGAAAGGACGCGCCCCAGACGCGGCCCTGGCGTACGAGCACCGGGTGCTCGCCGAAGCCGTCGCCGTGATCGAGCGTCGCGAGCACGTCGACCTCGCTGCCCCAGCGCTCGATTCGCGGGGCGCGAATGAAGACCCCGGGCACTTCTCCGACGCCTCTCACGTCGAGCGTCGACTCGAAGCTCGCGATCTGGCGTCCGTAGCCGTTACGGCGAACCGACACCGCGAGCACCCCGTAGCTCCACTGGTCGCTACGCCCGTCGAGGACCTCCTGGCCGAGCAGGATCATCCCCGCGCAGGTACCCATGACCGGCAGCCCCTCGTCGAGCCGCTCGCCGAGCATCTTTCGCAAGTCCGACGTCTCGAGCAGGTGGGCGATGGTGGTGGACTCCCCGCCGGGCAGAATCAGTGCGTCGATGCGCTCAAGCTGCTCGCGGGTGCGCACCTTGACGATGTCGCAACGCAACGACTCGAGGACCGCGACGTGCTCGCCGACGTCACCCTGGAGAGCGAGTACCCCGACGCGGGGCACTACCAGCCGCGCTCGGCCAGGCGCTGCTCGAGTGAGGCGGTCTCCCAACCCTTCATCGCCGCGCCAAGACCGGTCGAAACCTTCGCGACGACACCGGGATCCTCGTAGTGGGTCGTTGCTTCCACGATCGCTTCGGCCATGCGCACCGGGTCCTCGCTCTTGAAGATGCCCGAGCCGACAAAGACGGCCTCAGCGCCGAGCTGGCGCACGAGCGACGCGTCGGCCGGAGTCGAGATCCCGCCGGCGCAGAAGAGCGGGACCGGGAGCTTCCCGACGAGGGCCACCTCTTGGACGAGGGCCAGCGGGGCTGCCAGTTCCTTCGCGAGGGCGTAGAGCTCGTCAGCGTCGGCGCTGTGCAGCCGACGCATCTGCGCGTTGATGGTGCGCAAGTGGCGCACCGCCTCAACGACGTTGCCGGTGCCCGCTTCGCCCTTCGATCGGATCAGGCACGCGCCCTCGCTGATGCGCCGCAGCGCCTCGCCAAGGTTCGTCGCGCCGCACACGAAGGGAACGGTGAAGGCCCACTTGTCGATGTGGTTCTCTTCGTCGGCCGGAGTCAGTACCTCGGACTCGTCGACGTAGTCAACGTCGAGCGCCTGGAGGATCTGCGCCTCGGCGAAGTGGCCAATGCGAGCCTTGGCCATGACCGGAATGGTCACGACGGCCTGAATCTCCTGGATCATCTGGGGATCGCTCATGCGCGCGACACCGCCGTCGCGACGGATATCGGCCGGCACGCGCTCGAGGGCCATTACCGCAACGGCGCCCGCGTCCTCGGCGATCTTGGCCTGCTCGGGGTTGACGACGTCCATGATGACCCCGCCGCGCAGCATGTCGGCCAGGCCGCGCTTGACGAGCGCCGAGCCGGTGACCGAAGGACTCTTCGAATCTCCCATACGCCCAGCCTAATGGCCCGTCTCTACCACTCCTCGAGCGCGCGGGCCCGCAGCTCGACGTCGTCGAGGTCGGAGAGATCGCTCCCGTTGCGGTCGCTGCGCTGGTTGAAGAAGACCCATCGCCACTGGGCGTAGGTCGCTGAAGCGAAGAAGGACTCCTCGGCGAGTTGCTGACGGGCGCACTTGCGAAGCGCTCCCGCCAAGCCGAGCGGGTAGCGGATACTCGCGGCGGCGACTTCGTCGGCCCGGAACGTCTTGCCCCGACCGGCGAGGGTCTGGCGCGCGTCCTCGCCCAAGGTCAGCACGGCGGCCAGGCTCTCTCGTTCGACGAGCCCGAGGCGCTGGCGCGCCAGGCAGTGCGCGACGACGCCCTCTAGCTCGATCAGCTCGAAGTCACGCATCACCGAGCTCGTCACGAAGATCGAGAGCTTCGAGCCGTCGGGCACCAGCGCGGCGTTGTAGCACTGGTCCTCCACCACGAAGGCCGAGGTCCGGTCCACCCCGAACGTGGCCGCCAGCCGGTCGACGACCGTGACCAGGCGAAGCCGTTCGACCGCGTCGCCGCCCGCGGCAAGAGTGTTGAGCATCATCGAGCCGAGTCGTTGGCCCCGCTCGGCGTAAGTGGAGAGCCCTCGGCGCAAGTCCCACGCGTAGAGCAGGGCCAGGCCGACGCCTACGGCGGCGACCCACGGCACCACCACCGTCAGAGCCAGGGCCGCGACCACCACGACGCCAACGACGATCGTCTGGGGCAGGCGCCGTCGAAAGGCGAAGCGGCGCACGACACGTTGGTTGTGGTGGCGCTCGCTGTTCGTCGGCGCGTACGGGTTCTGCCAGCTCGGATCGAGCACCGGCGCCACATAGCGGGGCCCGCGATCGCGCGCAACGTGCGTACGGCGCGAACGGGAGCGTTGCTTGGTGGCCACGCTTCCAGGCTACCGGGCGGCCCGAAAGCGCCGCGTCGCCACGTCGTAGAGCTCCTCGTAGGCATCGACGAGGTTCGACATCGACCAGCCCTCGGCGTGCCGGCGCGCAGCGGCGATCCCCTCCTCGGTCTCACATGTGATCGCGCGGGTGATCGACTCCTCGAGTGCCGCCGGGTCGCCAGCGCGAAAGAGCGTCGCGAAGCCGCCCGCCGCCTCGCGGTAACCATCGATGTCACTGGCGACGACGAGGGTCTCGCTGGCCATGCCCTCGAGAAGGACGAGCCCGAAGCTCTCGCCGCGGGTGGAGGGCGCGATGAGAACATCGACGCGGCGCAGCCAGCGGCGTTTCTCCTCGTCGTTGACGCGTCCGACGAACTCGACGCGAGGGTCGCTCCTCGCCAGCTCCTCGAGGCGACCTCGGTCGGGCCCGTCACCCGCGACGACGAGTCGCCAGGGCGCCAATCCCCGAATGTTGTGCGCGAGGGTTGCCTCGATGGCGGTGGCGACGCCCTTGCGGTCCTCGAGGCGTCCGACAAAAAAGAGAACGGGGCCAGCCTCGCGCTCGCGCGGTGTCGCGATGAATCGATCGAGCTCAATCCCGTTGAAGAGCACGTCGCTCGAAAGGCCGCAAGCCCGATCAAGGGTCGAGGCCGCCGCTTCGCTCACCGACACGGCAACGTCAAGACGCACCGCGAAGCGACGAAGCAGGACCCGCGAGAGACGCAGCGCCGGCCCGTCGCCGCTGCGGTGGAACGTACCGACGGCCGGTGCCTCGTGAGCCCACAGCGCCGACCAGCCGAGCACCGGGGCGAAGGGCTCGTGCCAGTGCACCACGTCGGGTCGGAACGCCTCGAGCGCCGCCCTCGCTCGACGCGACGCTGATAGCGAGAGTGTCAAGGGTGCGCGCGAGCCGTTCGCTGGCAACGACCAGCGCCGGCCCAGGCGCAGGACCTTGGCCGGCGTATCGTAGGCGGCGTCATCGCGGTCGTCGGGTGCGACAACGAGAACCTCCGCCCCGCGCGCATCCAGGACCCTGCTCATCGCGAGGACCTGCTCCTGCACGCCGCCGGGCACGCTCAAGGCGTAAGGCGAAACGAGCGCGACGCGCAGGCTCATGGCGTGGCGAAGCGGGCCTCGAGAACATGCCACTGCTCGGGGGCGCGCCGGATGAGGACTTCGAGCTCGCTGGCGACCGCCTGGGTCACCCGGGTCACGTCGTCGCGCAGTCGCCCCCTGCGCTCGGCGGCGATCGGCGCACTTACCACGGCGAAGTGGTCACGGCCCGGGCCTATGTAGCACGCCGCCGCCACGAGCATGGCGCCGGTGCGCAGCGCCAGCGTCGCCGGTCCCGGCGGCAGCGCGACGCGTTCGCCAAAGAACTCCACCTCGACCCCGTTACCCTGGATATCGCGGTCACAGAGCAGTCCGACGACGCCCCCGTCGCGCAGGGCCGCGAGGAGCGTCGACCCGGCGTGCTCGTCGAGGGGCGCCACCCGAATGCCGATCGCCTCGCGCTTGGCCTTGAACCAATCGAAGAGGGCGGGCGGCTCGAGCACCTCGGCGACGGCGGTCATGCCGAGCCCGAGTGAGTCGAGGAACGCTCCGCCCCACTCCCACGAACCCACGTGGGGCAGCGCGATGATGGTGCCCCGTTTGCGGTCGCGACCCTCGTAGAGGTGCTCGAGTCCCTCGGCGATGGTGAAGCGCTCGTCGATCGCCGACTTTGACATCGCGGGGAGCTTCGCGCTCTCCGCCCAGTACTGGCCGTAGCTGTGAAAGGCCCGGTCGACGAAAAGTTCGAGGAGGTCGTCGCCGACTGCGCCGTCCGTCGGCGCAAGCGCTCGGGCGATGTTGCCTCGCAGGTTTGCTCGTGCGCCCTTCTGGCGACGACCGAAGACTCCAGCAATCGAGCTGGCGAGCCCGACGCCGAATCGCTCGGGCAGCGCCTCCATGACGGCCCCGATGCCCTTGAAAAGTGCAACGCGCGCTGACGGCGCCACTAGTGGCGCGAGGTTCGGCTGAGCCCTCTACGCAGTCGACGGCTGTGCTGACGAGCTCGCAGCGTCGAGGCCGTCGACGGCGCCGGGCGCGCGGCCACCTGCCACACCCGCCAGAACCGGCCCCCGGCGGTCATGGCAGTAAGTCCCAGCATGATCCACAGCACCGGGATGAAGATCGGCGTTGCGATCAGTCCGATGCCGAGCAGGATCATGCGCTCGGCTCGCTCCATGAGACCGCCCTTGGCGTAGAGGCCGAGGCTCTCGGCCTTCGAGCGCTCGTAGGAGATGAGAAAGGTCGTTGTCAGGATGGCCATGGGCAGCAGCACCAGTTCCCCGTGGTGGCGCACCGTCAGGTAGTAGGCCACGCCGCCCATGATGATGCCGTCGGCCAATCGGTCCGAGACCGAGTCAAAGAAATTGCCGCGCTGGCTCGTGCGCTGGGAGGCCTTGGCGACGGCGCCGTCGAGGAGGTCGTGAAACCCCGTTAACGTCAACAGCACGATCGCCCACAAGTGCAGGCCAATGGCGATGGCCCAGGCCGTTGCGCCCGCGAAGACGAGTCCCGACGCCGTAAGCACGTCGGCGGAGAAGCCCACTCGCACCAGCCAGCGCCCCACGGGCGCCATGCCTGTGTCTACCGATTGACGGAATTTGCCGTCGAACATCGATCCGCTGGGCCCATGGGGCCGAGTCTACCGACCCCGCAACGATGCTCTGGGCTTAGAGCTCCGCGTGGACCTTGCGCCAGGTGGATTGGAGGGATTCCGGCAGCACCCGGGTTTCGCCGATGGTCGTCATGAAGTTCGTGTCGCCTTGCCAGCGCGGCAGCGCGTGCGCGTGCAGGTGCTGGGGAATCCCGGCGCCGGCCGCGTGGCCGACGTTCAGACCCATGTTCATGCCGTCGGGCGTGTAGGCCCGCTCCAGCGCCCCCGCGACGTCGCGCAGCGTGAGGCAAAAGTCGCGATACTCGTCGTCGGTGAGTTCCCCGAGCGCGGCCACGTGGCGATACGGCACGACCAGGACATGCCCCGAGCCGTAGGGGAAGGCGTTCAAGACCACGTAGGTGAAGGTGCTGCGCCGCAAGACGCCGGTCGACTCGTCGACCGGCTCACGCCCGAGGACGCAGAACACGCACTCGGGTCCCGTCCCGGCGACCTCGGTGGCGCTCGCGCCCGTAACGTAGCCCTCGCGCCACGCCGCCGAGAATCGCTCTAGGGCCACGTCGGCGCTTCGGGAGAGGCGTGGTTCTTGATCTCGCGGGTGAGTCGCTCGATGAAGGCCCCGACGGGCACCCCCCGCTGGGGATCGTTCGATCCCCGCGCGTTCACCCCGAGCGTGCCCTCCTTGAGGTCGTCGTCGCCGACCACGGCGACGTAGGGAATCTTCTCGAGCTTGGCCCGACGAATGCGGGACCCGAGCGGCTCGCTCGCGGCTTCGACGCTCGCGCGAACTCCGGCTTCGCGCAGCTGATTCGCCACGTCGTAGGCGTAGTCGTCGTGGTCGTCGCGTACGCCGAGCACGCGGACCTGCTCGGGGCAGAGCCAAGTGGGCAGGTTGCCGGCGTAGTGCTCAATCAGGATCGCGAGAAAGCGCTCGACCGAACCGAAAAGTGCGCGGTGGATCATCACCGGGCGCTGACGGGTGTTGTCTGAGGCAACGTAGGTCGCATCGAAGTTCTTGGGCTGTTGAAAGTCGAGCTGGATGGTCGAGATCTGGTGGGTGCGCCCGATCGCGTCGCGCGCCTGGACCGAGATCTTCGGGCCGTAGAAGGCGCCGCCGCCAGGGTCGAGCACGAGTTCGAGTCCGGCGTCGCGCGCCACGCCCGCGAGGGTGGCCTCGGCGGCGTTCCACTCCTCGACGTCGCCGGCCGCTTTTTCGAGCGGCCGCGTGGAGAGCTCCAGGTAGAACTCGGTGAGGCCGAAGTCGCGCAAGAGGTCAAGCACGAAGGAAAGCAGGCTCGCGAGCTCGTCGGCCATCTGATCAGGCGTGCAGAAGATGTGCGCGTCGTCCTGGGTCATGCCGCGCACGCGGGTGAGACCCTGGACGACACCGGACTTCTCGTAGCGGTAGACCGAGCCGAACTCGAAGAGCCGCAGGGGCAACTCGCGGTAGCTGCGCTGGCGAGCCTTGAAGATCAGGATGTGAAAGGGGCAGTTCATGGGCTTGAGGTAGTAGTGCTGCCCCTCGTCGAGGACCATGGGTGGGTACATGCTCTCGGCAAACCAGCTGAGGTGGCCCGAGGTCTCAAAGAGCTCCGCTTTGGTGATGTGGGGCGAGTAGACGAACTCGTAGCCCGACACCTCGTGGCGCTGGCGCGAGTACTCCTCCATCACGCGGCGGATCGCGCCGCCCTTGGGGTGAAAGACCACGAGCCCGGGGCCGATCTCACTGGGAAACGAGAAGAGGTCGAGCTCGTGGCCGAGGCGCCGGTGGTCGCGCCGCTCGGCTTCTTCGAGCTGGACGAGGTAGGCGCTCAACGCCTCCTCGGACTCCCACGCCGTGCCGTAGATGCGCTGAAGCTGGGGCTTGGTCTCGTCACCGCGCCAGTACGCGCCGGCGACACGCGTGAGCTTGAAGTGCCCCAGTCGCGACGTCGAGGGCACGTGCGGTCCACGACACAGGTCAACGAAGTCGGCCGAGTTGCGATACGTCGACACGACGGCGCCGCCGGTTTCCGCGAGGTCCTGCTCGCTTCCCCGACGAGCCGCCTCGATGATCTCGACCTTGAAGGGCTGGTCCTTGAAGATCGCCAGCCCCTCGTCAATCGAGTGCTCGGCTCGGGTGAAGGGCTGGTCTTCGGCGATGACAGCGCGCATCTCCGCGTCCACTCGGGCGAGGTCGTCGTCGCTGAAGTGCGCACCACCGGGCAGGGCAAAGTCGTAGTAAAAGCCGTCGGCGATCGCCGGGCCGATCGCGTAGTGCGCCCCCGGCCACAGCCGCGTCACCGCTTGGGCCATCACGTGCGCGCTCGAATGGCGAAGCACTTCTCGTCCGTCATCGCTCGCCGGCGTGACGATCGCCACCCTGTCGCCGTTGGCGAGCACGCTCGAGAGATCGGTGAGCCGGCCATTGACCCGGGCCGCCACGGCGTCCTTGGCGAGGCGCGGTCCCACGGCCCGCGCGAGGTCGAGGGCCGTCGCGCCCGCCTCGAGGGTGCGGACGCTCCCGTCAGGGAGTTCTACGTCGAGCGACATGGGGGCCTTTCGTCGACTACAGCGTAACCCCGAGCAACGAAGCGGCTGATGAAACGCTCGCCCCCGCGTGCGCCGCCGCGTCGATCGCGCGCAGTGCATTCGGCGTGTCGAGGTCGTCGTCGAGTGCCGCGCGCACCTCGTCGAGCACCGACGAGGCCCGACCCGTCGTCGCCGTCGAGCGCCACGTCGCGAGGCGCGACTGGGCGTGCAGCAAGAGCTCGTCGCTCCACTCCCAGTCCTCGCGGTAGTGCACGTCGAGCAGCGCCAGGCGCACGGCCGGGGGTTCGGATCGGCGCACGAGTTCGTGCACGAAGACCAGATTGCCGAGCGACTTGCTCATCTTCACGCCATCGAGGGCGACCATGCCCACGTGCATCCAGTGCTTCACGAAGGGCACGCCGGTCACCGCTTCACTCTGGGCCGCCTCGCACTCGTGGTGAGGAAAGGCGAGGTCGCGGCCCCCGCCGTGGACGTCGATCGTCGAGCCCAGTTCGCGCAGCGCCAACGCCGAGCACTCGACGTGCCAGCCCGGCCGCCCCGGTCCCCAGCGTGACTCCCACGCAGGCTCGTCCTCGAGTGAAGGCTGCCAAAGCACGAAGTCGAGCGGATCGCGCTTGCGCGGATCGTCGGGTTGGCCGCCGCGGATTGACGCGAGGTCGAGCATCGACTCTCGACTCTCGTGACTCACCTGGCCAAAGCGCGGGAACTTCGAGATCTCGAAGTAGACGTGCCCGTCGACTTCGTAGGCGACGCCCGCTTCGAACGCCCCACCGATCAGCGTGAGAATCTCGGGAATGGCGCCCGTAGCGCGCGGCTCGGCATAGACCGGCAGCAGGTTGATGAACTTCATGTCCCGCTCGAAGACGACCATCTCCTGGGCCGCGAGATCGAGATAGTTCACCCCGAGCTCGCGGGCCTTTCGCAGGATGTCGTCGTCCACGTCCGTGACGTTGCGAACGCAGCGCACGTCGTGGCCGGCGTCGAGGAGGCGGCGCGTGAGCACGTCAAAGGTGAGGTAGACGAAGGCGTGCCCGAGGTGGGCGGCGTCGTAGGGCGTGATGCCGCAGCTGTACAACGTCGCAACGGGGCCGACCTCCAACGGGTAGACGCCCTGACGCGCGCTGTCGTAGAGCCGCATCAGGGCGAAAGTCCGGCGAGCTTCACGTAGGTGTGCGCCTTGTAGCGCACGTTGACCGACGCGCAGACGGCGGTAAAGGCCTCGACGACTCCGCCCAGCGACAGCGAGCCCGCGATGACGGCGCGAAGCCCCGGCATCGCGTTCACCATCGCCGCCACCTGATCGCACGCGTCGGCGTCGTCGGAAAACACCATCACGTCGGCGTCAAGCCCGCTGTCGAGGTCTTGCATGGTTCCCGCCGGCAGGTGATGAAACGCGCCCACGATGATGCTTTCGGGTAGAGCGAAGGCCAACTGCGCGGCCATGGAACCCCGCGATGGCGTGAGCGGGACGAGCTCTTTGCCGTCGCGCACTAGAGCGTTGACCATCGAGATCACGACCTTGTTCGCCAGTGCGCTCCGCAAGGCGCTCACCGTCGCCACCGCCGAGTCCCAGGGCGTGGCCACGATGACGATGGCGCAGTCCGCGGCTACCGCATTGGTCGCCCCGCGCACGACGCCTTCGCCTCGCGGTAGGAGTTCGCTCGCGATGAATTGCGCGCGCGCCTCTTCACGGGAGCCGAGAATGACGTCGTAGCCCGCACTCGCCAGGCGAATCGCGACGCCCCGACCGGCCGGACCGGTTCCGCCTAGCACGCCCACAGTGGTCATCGTCGTCCTTGTCATTCAAAACCTAGAAGTAACCTAACAACGATGCCACTGCTCAGCGACCACCGCATTCTCGTCACCGGTGTCTTGAACGACGACTCGCTGGCCTTCGGCATTGCGAAACGTGCGCTGGAGGAGGGCGCCACGCTGGCCCTCTCGGGCTTTGGACGAGGTACCTCGATCACGCGACGAACCGCGAAGAAATTGGGCGACGTTGGCGAGATCATCGAACTCGATGTCACCGACCCGGCACAGGTCGCCTCCGCCGCGGCCGAGGTGGCGTCGCGGTTCGGTCGGCTGGACGGCTTGGTCCACGCCATTGGCTACGCCCCGCCCAGCTGTCTGGGCTCGGGCATGTTCACCGCGCCCTTCGAGGACGTCTCTACGGCCATGCACGCGTCGACCTACTCGCTGGCCGCGTTGGTCGGGGCGTTCCGGCCACTGCTCGCCAAGAGCGAGGCGCTCGGCGGCGCGTCGGTGCTCGCCCTCGACTTCGACGGGACGCGCGCCTACCCGCTCTACGACTGGATGGGTGTGATGAAGGCGGCCCTCGAGTCGCTCGGTCGCTATCTCGCTCGCGAGGTCGGACCGGACCGAATCCGGGTCAACATGCTCGCGGCCGGCCCTGTCCGGACCATGGCCGCCAAATCGATCCCGGGCTTCTCGCACTTCGAAGAGACCTGGGGCGAACGGGCCCCGCTCGGCTGGGACGTGCACGACTCGAGCGCCGTTGCCGACGCGGCGATCGCGCTGCTCTCACCGTTGCTACGCGGTACCACCGCCTCGATCCTCCACGTCGACGGCGGCGCCCACGCCATGGGTTGAGTCTTCCTGGGCGGCGAACTGCGTCTCGTAGAGGTCCCGGTAGAGGCCCGCTCGCGCGTGCAGCTCTTCGTGGGTCCCGCGTTCGACGATGCGCCCACCGTCGACGACCAGAATCTGGTCGGCGTTGCGGATAGTCGAGAGCCGGTGCGCAATGACGAGCGAAGTGCGCTCGTGCATCGTCTCGTCGAGGGCGCGCTGGACGGCCGCTTCACTCTCGGTGTCGAGATGGGCGGTGGCCTCATCGAGCACCACGAGGTGCGGGGCCTTGAGCAGCAGTCTCGCCAGGGCGACGCGCTGCTTTTCGCCGCCCGAGAGCCGGTAACCGCGCTCACCGACGACGGTGGAGAGCCCGAGGGGCAGCGATGCCACGAGGTCAGCGATCTGCGCCGCCGATAGAGCCCGCGCAATCTCCGCGTCGGTCGCGTCGGGCTTAGCGAAGAGGAGGTTGGCCCTCAGCGTGTCGTGGAAGAGGTGAGCGTCCTGGGTGACGACGCCGACGGTGGCGTTGAGTGACGCTGTCGACGCCTGGCGCAGATCGACGCCGTTTATCGTGACCGAGCCGCCGTCGACGTCGTAGAGACGCGAGACCAGCATCGAGATCGTCGTCTTGCCCCCGCCGCTCGGACCCACGAGGGCCGTCATTGTGCCCGGCGCCACGGCGAAGCTGACGTCATGCAGCACCGAAGTGCGCGGGGTGTCGTCCAGACGCGCCACCGCCTCGAGCGAGGCGAGTGAGACGTCCTCGGCGCCGGGGTAGGAGAAGTTCACGTGGTCGAAGCGCAGCTCGGCCGCTCCGGCGGGGATCGGACGGGCCTCGGGGCTCTCCTTGATCATCGGCTCGAGATCGAGCACCTCGAAGAGCCGTTCGAAGCTCACCATGGCCGACATGTAGTCGATGTTCAGGTTCGAGAGCTGGGTGAGCGGACCGTAGAGCCGGGTCAGATAGGCCGTGAGGGCGACGACCGTTCCGACGGCGAGCACACCGCGTACCGCCTCGACGCCGCCGAAGCCGTACGCGAAGGCCGTCGCCAGCGACGCGGTGAGTGAGAGCGAGATGAAAAAGAAGCGCTGATAGACCGCTTGGTGGATGCCAATGTCGCGCACCTGAGCGGCGCGCTGCTCAAAGCCCTGGCGCTCCTCGTCGGGACGGCCGAAGAGCTTGACGAGCATCGCGCCCGCCACGTTGAAGCGCTCGCTCATCACCATGTTCATCTCGGCGTTCAGTTCCATGCCCCGCTGGAAGAGCGTGCCCAGGCGGCGCCCCACGCGCCGCGCCGGCACGAGGAAGACGGGCACGAGGACGAGGGCTACCAGGGTTATGGGCCAGCTCAGGAGGAGCATCACGACGAGGATGATCACGACGAGGATCACGTTGCCCACGACGTTTGAGAAAAGATCGGTGAAGGCCTGCTGCGCCCCGATGACGTCGTTGTTGAGCCGGCTGATCAAGGCGCCGGTCTGGGTTCTTGAGAAGAACGCGATCGGCATCGCCTGGATGTGCTTGAAGACCTCGGCGCGAAGGTCGTAGATGAGTCCCTCGCCAATGATCGCCGAGACCCGCCGCTCGAACATTTGCAGGCCCGCGTCGATGATGGCCAGCGCCGCCGTCGCCGAGGCGAGACCGATAACGAGATCAGTGCGGTGCTGGTAAATGCCCACGTCGATGATCTCGCGCAGTAGCAGGGGCGACACCGAGGATATGACGGCGTCGAACACCACCACGATTAGGAAAAAGATGAGCGCTGGTCGGTAGCGCTTCGCGAACTTCAGGATTCGCGGCAGCGTTCCCTTCTTCAACTGGTGGTCGAGGATCTTACGATCGCGCCGCATCGACCGCATGCCCATCCAAACGGCCGGTCCACCACCTCCGTGCATGCTCATGTCCACTCCTCCGAATGCAGTGTAGGAAGCGTGGGGACACTCGCAATCGTTGACACCGCGCCCGTGAGCAAAGGTTGACGCTGTCTACGACGCGACGACGCTCGCCATTACGATCACGCCGAGTGCCATCATCACAAGCGCGCCGATCGTGCGCAGCGTTACCAGTCGCGATGGCACACCCGATAGCCACTCCCTCGCCGTGCCGGCGATGAAGCCCCACGTACCGTCGCTGAAGAAGGCCATCACGCTGAAGAGCCCACCGAAGATCACGAGTTGCGCGGTGACGTTCCCGCTGGACCGGTTTACGAAATGTGGAAAGACGGCCACGAAGAATACGAGGGCCTTCGGGTTCAAGACCCCCACCAAGAAGCCTTGGCGGATGACGCTGGCCTTGGAGGGCCGCCGTCCCTCGCGCAAGGCCATTGCCTGAGCGTGGGCATGTCGATGGCGGAACGCCCCAAAGCCAAGCCAGATCAGGTAGAGACCGCCAGCCACTTGCAGAACGATTGCCAGGGTCTTGGAGCGGGTGAGCAGCGGACCGAGGCCAACCGCCACCACGACTGACAACGTGAACGCGCCGAGGCTGTTGCCGAGCACGGTCAGCACCGCGACGGCCCGGCCCCAGGCGATGCCGCGCGCCAACGTGAACATGACGCTCGGTCCGGGAACGATGATGATCGCCATTGACGCGACGACGAAGGTGGCGAGCTGCCCACCACTGATCATGTGGCGTTCCCCACCCGGCTTCGGGTCGTGTTGCTTGAGGGGTAACTTCGTTTCGTTCGTAGCTGCTGACGTCGCGGCATGGTTCGAGCCACGCTAACGCCGTCGGAGCGGGCGGGCGACGCGGGTGCTCAGCGACTCCCCGGTCGATTCGCCCTAACTTGGAGCGATGGCGCCGCACTCCGTCGAGTTTCCTGACGAGTTCTCGTGGGGCACGGCCACTTCGGCGTACCAGATCGAAGGGGGCAACGAGAACTCCGACTGGTGGCGCTACGAGCGAGCCGCTGGCACACTGGCGGTCGACGTCTGTGGTGACGCCTGCGACTCATGGCACCGCTACGAGGTGGACCTTGACCTCGTCGCGTCGCTCGGGCTGAACGCGTATCGCTTCTCCATTGAGTGGGCCCGCGTCGAGCCCGAGGCGGGCGTCTTCTCGGACGAGGTTCTCGACCGGTATCGGCGGATGCTCGTGGGTTGCCACGACCGCGGGATCCTGCCGGTAGTGACACTTCACCATTTCACGTTGCCCGTTTGGGTCGCGGACCGCGGTGGTTTTGAGCACCCCGACATCGCCGACTGGATGGCCGAATATGCGCGTGAGGTGAGCACCTCCATTGGCGAGCTGATCGGTGTCGCCTGCACGATAAACGAACCGAACATCGTCGCGGTCATGGGCTACCTGCTCGGCATGTTCCCGCCTCAGGTCACGAGCTGGGAACGGTTCGTCACCGTGAACGAGTCGCTGCGCGCCTGCCACGTCGCGATGCGCGACGTGCTTCGCGATGGCCCGGGGACCTTCCCGGTCGGGCTGGCCCTCTCGATGCAAGAGTACGAAGCCCTCCCCGGTTCCGAGGATCTCGTCCAAACGTTCCTCGAAGAGATGGAGGACAAGTACTTGCTCGAGCTCGGTGACGACGACTTCGCCGGCGTGCAGTGTTACACCAAGCTCACCATCGGCCCCGAGGGGGTCGTGACCGAGCTCGAGGGCGAGCGGACCGACATGGGCTACCTCTTCTGGCCCCGCAGCGTGGAGTACACGGTGCGTCGGGCCGCGGAACTCGCGAAAATCCCGATCATCATCACCGAGAACGGCATCGGCACATCCGACGACGACCAACGAATCCGCTATCTGAGCGGGGCCCTCGACTCGTTGCGCCGGTGCTTCGATGACGGCGTGGACGTGCGGGGCTACTTCCAGTGGTCGCTGCTCGACAACTTCGAGTGGAATTTCGGCTACCGACCGAGATTTGGGATCGTCGCCGTCGATCGAACAACGTTTCAGCGCTCATTGAAGCCGTCGGCTCACTGGTATGCGCGTGCCACGCGAGACTTCTTTACAACTGCGTGACAAACCGTTAACCGAAGTTGATTGCTCGAAGGCCCCACCTACGATTGGGAGTGCCCAACAACAGCAAAACCCCATAAATGAGGTCACACCGGACTAGGAGGTGCCATGGGCCGTCACCACCAGGAACGAGAAGAGGGCCGTTTTCTTGGGGCGGTCGGCGGGTTGAGCGCCCTCCTGCTAGTGGCCAGCCTGGCCATCTGGGGCCCGCCCGCCGGGTCGGCGGCCTCGGCGGCGGCCCTTCCGAGATGCACAACGGGCAACCTCGACGTCTGGCTTGACACCATGGGTAGCGCCGCCGCTGGGAGCACGTTCTACCACCTCAATCTCACCAACACCTCGTCCCACTCGTGCACGCTGGAGGGCTTCCCCGGAGTCTCGGGCATCACCCAGGCTGGCATCCAGCTCGGCCGCTCCGCCGGACGTGGCACTGGGCACGCCGCTACCCTCGTCACGCTCAGGAGTTCGAGCGTGGCTCGCGGCATCCAAGACCTGATCTCGCGTAGCACCGCCACCGTCATTCTCCAAGTGACCGACGTCTTCAACTTCCCCACATCGAAGTGCGGGCCGACGACCGCCGCCGGACTACGCGTGTACCCACCGGGCCAGAAGGAGTCGACCGTCGTGCCATTCCCCTTCGTCGCCTGCGGGAGGACCGGTCCGACGTACATTTATGTCGAGGCCGCGCAGAAGTACATCCCAACTGAGTAGGCGCGACGCCCTTGCGCGACTCGCGCGAAACGCCGGCTTCACCAAATCTCTAATGATGGTCCGCTAGAATTGTCCGGTGCCTGGTGATGCTGAAAGCGGTGGTGCCGGGCGTCCCCGAAGCAAAGTCGCGAACCAGGATCGCCTGCTCGCAATGGGCGAGGCAGTGGATCGCCGCAACGGCTCGGCCCACAAGGCGCCCAAGCGCCCGCGTCGAAAGTGGCTTCGTCGATCACTCATCGCCGTCGGGCTCGTCATCGTTCTTATCGCTGGCGGCGTCGTGGCCGACTACTACTACCTCGGCTCGCTTGTACACCGGGTAAACGTCAAGAACCTCCAGAGCGAGAAAAATGCGGTCAACATCCTGCTGATCGGCTCGACCACACGCTGTGGGCTTAAGGTGCAAAACAAGGCCTACGGTCTCTGCTCGGAGGGCGTGACCGGCGTCAATAGCGACATCGACATGATCCTGCACCTCGTGCCAAGCACAGGCAGCGTGTCGCTGATCTCGCTGCCGCGCGACACGTTTGTCCCCAACGCGAGGGCGGACGGCGCGAACAAGGTAGACGCAGCGCTCTACGAGGGTCCCAGCCAGCTCACCGCGGCTATCGAAGAGGATTTCGCGATCCCGATCAATCACTACGTCGTGCTCAACTTCGATACGTTTGCCAGTGTCGTGAACGCCCTAGGGGGGGTCAGGATGTACTTCCCGATCCCGATCTACGACGCCGATTCGGACCTGAACATTGAACACCCTGGCTGCTACCTCCTCAACGGCTTTCGCGCGTTGCAGCTCGTGCGCGCCCGGCATCTGCAGATCCAGCCCAATCCGTCGAACCACGACCCGCACACCTGGACGTACGAGGCCCTCTCGGACCTAGCGCGCATCCGACGCACGCACGAGTTCCTGCGCGTGCTTGCCGCAAAGGTCGCGGCGCGCGGACTGGGCAACCCGATCGTCGACCAAAGCATCGCGACAGCAGTGCTGCCCGACCTCACGGTGGATAACGGCTTCGGTGAGCACGAGATGGTCAACCTCGCCGAACGCTTCGCCCACGTGAGCATCGGGACCGCTCCCCAGTACACCTACCCCGTCACCAACGTCGAATCCGGTTCCAACGGCCTCTTGTACCAGGGCTACTACTACGGCGACGTCGTCTTCCCAGTCCAGCCCGACGGGCTCGACGCAGTTAATCGGATCTTCGATGTGCCGACGGGCTACAACTCGTTCACCGACGACCCCTTGCCATTGCCGTCGACCTTCAAGATTTCGATCGAGAATGGGGCCGGGGTCGCCAATGAGGCGGTCGCCATTGCCAATCCTCTCGAAACGAAAGGCTTTGACGTTGTCTCGACGGGGACCGTCACGCCGGACGGTCCGGTGGCTGAATCGGTCGTCTGGTATGGCGGTCCACGTCCGCCGGCGAACGGCAACTGGCACAGTCCGAGTCTCGCCGCAGCCCAGGCCGTACTGGCCCAACTCGAGGGACCGGCAGTCCTCGGTTACAACCCCCACAAAGTGACCCCGGGCGCGCTCGTCACGGTCCAGACCGGCACCGGACTCTCTGTGCGCCCGACGGCGAAAAAGACGACAACCACCACGTCGAAGAAACCAAAGTCCTCGACGAGCTCAACTGCATCAAACGCGGTGTACGACCCGCCCGGCATCAAGAACAGCTCCGAGTTCACCGCGCCCAGCGCAGAGAACCCAACGCTCGAGCCGTGGGACCCGAGACCGTGCAACGCCGCGGGGACCGGTCCGGCGTAATTTCCCTCGGAGGAAACGGTCGGTCGTCGTACTCAACTGGCGGCCCCCCTTCGATGACTTGTGGGACGTGGCGCCCCAGTGGCGTGGTCCTTGCAGAAAATATCGAAAGAGACGACTTGGTCGCTCACTGGGGCACTTCAATCTCACCGCGACCGCGGGCTCCAAGGTCGTGGAAAGAAAATTGATCAGCCTTGCGACAGCGAGGCTCCAAATGGTGGAGGTAACAAGAGTCTGTTTGAACCCCTTTGCATCTCAATTCATCAGGTGAGACGAAGCGTCGTCTTAGCGGCGCTGGGCAGCGCACGTCCCTGAAAGGCGCCGCAGCGCTCGTTGCTCGAACTTCCAAACGGTGAACGTTGGGCAGAAACGACGAAGTCAACTCGACGCTTGACGAGCTTCGTCCTCAACCCGATCGTGGAATGCGCGCCACCACTCGCGGTCGTGTTCCGGGACGTTGCTGTCGTCCTCGGCGTAGCCGATCGAGCCGTCAATGAGCTCTCGAGCGAGGTCAGCGTGCCCGGCGTGGCGGAAAGTTTCGGCGATGACGTGAACGAGCACGTGGTGAAGCGTGACGGGGTGATCGCCCCACCACGGCACGGAACCTGCGGCGTCAAGGTCCAGTGCCTCGATCGTTGCATTCGAGGTCTCGCACGCCTTGCGATAGCTCCCGATAATGCCTTCCCTCGTTTCGTCCGCTCGCACGAAGAGATGGGCGTTGTCCTCCACCCCATCCTCGAACCAAAGGTTGGGCTGTCCCATGGGTCGCCCAAAGACAGGACCGAAGTAACCGAGCTCGACACACGTCAGGTGTTTGACGATCCCTAGGAGATTGGTCCCGCTCGGAACGAGCGGGCGACGGACGTCGTATTCCGATAGGCCGTCCAACTTCCAAACGACAACGTCGCGAGCGGTCTGCAGGTAGTCACGCAAAATAGTCTTCATGGCGCAACACCATACGCGAGCCGCGAGTGGACTTCATAGGTGATCTGCCGCGACCGACCGGAGAACTAGTTCGAACAGATACGACGTTGTGATTCTTACAACGTGAGTGGGCGCTACAGGACTCGAACCTGTGACCTCAGCCGTGTGAAAG
>CAVVMM010000014.1:0-38395 GCA_963749355.1 uncultured Acidimicrobiaceae bacterium | reverse complement strand
CATAGGGCCCCAATCTAGCCCGTCAGGCATGGCGGAACATTACGGCGGGTCTTAGTCCTAATTTAGTTTCCGTTGCCTAGCATGGGTTCGTGAGTGACACTCCGTCGGAAACTCCTGAAGCGCGCGTCACCGAACCGACACCCGAAGCGCCACTTACAGAGGACCAAGCGCCGGTCGCGCCCATCGCACTCGGCCCGGCAGGCGACACCGCTCTGAGCGGTCCGTACGTGAACGCGCCGACGCTGAGCGACTCGATGAACGGGTCAACTTCGACACCATTGCGCGATCCAACGGCCTACGCCTCGCGCGTGATGGCCGAGGCGCCACCGGCTCCTGCGGGCCGGGCGAATCGCGCCCTCTGGTCGACGCGGATCTCGCTACTGCTCGTGGCGGCGCTGGTTGGTGGCCTGGCTGGCCACTTCGCATCGCCGGCCGCCTCCAGCGGTGGGGGAGTGACCATCGACCAGGTCAGCAACGCGCCTGGTGCCGCGGTGCTGCCCAATGGCACGAGCATTCCCAAGCTGGTCCAAAGAGCTCTGCCCTCGATTGTCAGCATCGACGTAAACGGCAACGGCGAGGAAGACCAGGGCACGGGGATGATCATCTCCAAGGGCGGCCTCGTCGTTACCAACAACCACGTGATCGCGGCCGCGGTCAACGGCGGCTCGATCACCATCACCCGCAGCGGCTCGACGGCGAGCCAACCGGCGACGCTGGTGGGCACGAACCCAATCGACGACGTGGCGCTGATTCGCATCGACAGAGCCACAAACCTGCCAACGGTGACCTTCGGCAACTCCAATGCTTTAGAGGCCGGCGATGCGGTCGTCGCCATCGGCAACGCGCTCGGGCTTGCGGCGGGCACGCCGACGGTGACCCAGGGCATCGTCTCGGCGCTCGGACGAACCGTCACCGCGGGCTCATCGACGGCGAGCGAGACGTTGAACAACATGATTCAGACTGACGCGGCCATCAATCCCGGCAACTCCGGCGGGCCGCTTTTGGACTCGGCCGGCAATGTCATCGGGATGAACACGGCCGTCGCGGGCACGTTGGCCAACGGCGAGAACACCCAGAACATAGGCTTCGCCATACCCACGGCCACCATCGAGTCACTGCTCAAGTCGCTGATGGCGGGCGAGAGCGTCGTGAACCACGGGGCGTTCATCGGCGTGGAGATCGAGTCGATGAATCCGACACTCCAGCAGGAGTACGGCTTCAAAGTCACCCAGGGCGCCGTCGTGATGAGCGTCATCGCGGGCACCGGGGCGGCCGCCGCGGGCGTGAAGCAGGGCGACATCATCGTGGGCATCAACAAGACCACGATCGCAAGCGCCCAGGACGTGACGGCTGTGGTCTCGTCGCTGCGCCCGGGAGACCAGGTCGTGCTGCACATCGTGCGCGGCACGAAGCACCTTTCGCTGACCGTCACCCTCAGCCACGTGCCGTCGAGCTAGGACAGGGTCGCCAGGCCGCCGTCGACGGGCAGCACCACGCCGGTGATATAGCTCGCGGCGGGCGAGGCGAGAAAGATTGCCGCGCCGGCCATGTCCGACGGGCGCCCAATGCGCTTCATGGGCGCCGAAGCGGCGATCGCTTCGCCGTAGGCCTCGAGCGTGGCGTGCATCATCTTGGTCTCGAAAGGCCCCGGCGCGATCGCGTTTACGGTCACGAGCGGGGCGAGGTACTTGGCCAGGTGCCGGGTCAACTGATGCACGGCGGCCTTGGAGGCGGAGTAGGCGTACGTTTCCATTCCCGGAACCCGTAAGCCGTCGATCGAACCGATGTTGATCACTCGCGCGGGACTCTGCGCGCTGGCGTGGGCTTCGAGCAGGGGCCGAAGAAACTTCGTCAAGTGAAAGAGCGCCTTTACGTTGAGGGCGAGGACCCGCTCGAAGGCCGCTTCGTCGTACTCGGCCATCGGCGCGCCCCACGTGGCCCCGGCGTTGTTGACGAGCACGTCGAGATGATCCTCGCGGGCGGCGATTTCGCTGGCCAGACGTTGGCACTCCGCCTCACTGGAGAGGTTCGCTTCTAGGTAGGTGCAGGGGCCGATCGCCGAAAGTTCCTTGGCGAGGGCCGCTCCGACGTCGGCCTTGCGCGAAGAGATATAGACGCTGGCGCCCGCCTCGACGAAGCCACGGGCGATCATCTCACCGATGCCCCGGGTGCCCCCGGTGACGAGAACGGTCTTGCCCGAAACGTCAAAGAGAGCGCTCATCTGGCGAAGTGTAGGTCAGTCGTTGTCGTCGACGAGAAACGCGGTGCGGGGCCGAGGCAGGTCCGGTCGGCGTTCATGGGCACGCACGAGAGCCTCGTTGACGTCATAGGCGAGGACGAGTTCTTGGGTCAGACCACGAAATGGATCGCCCCAGATGACCCGGAAGCGACGAGTACCGACCGGCGAGACGGTCAGTCCGACACCCGCAGGCTGGTTTTTGACCACGAGGAGACTGCCGCCTTGGCATCGGTCGCGTACTGAACCCGGATCGACCAGACCCCGTTGGTCGTAAAGCTGAATACGCAGCCGACCTGGCTCTTTACGATGGGCTGGAACGCGCAAACCAGGTTCGACACGCCTGAATTGACTGGCGCCACCGCGACCATCCGGACGACGCCTCCGGTACCTTCGGGCAGGATGTCCGCGATGATGTTGAAGGAGCCGTTGCTCGCCGACGCCGGCGCCGAATTATCGCTGAAGTCAAAGGAGAGCACGACGCTGGAGAGCCCTGGGTCGTCAGCGCGAGCGGGGAGCGCAAAGAATCCCACGCTCGACGCCACAAAAAGCGCAGCCAAAAGTACCCGACGCATACCTAGACCATACCAGGAACGTTTACGTATGGCGCCGATAATGGTCGTTATGTAAAGTTAAAGTGAAACTTCACAGATCGAGCGCCAAGCTCCGTTTTTCAGTCCTCAACTCGGCTTTAGGGTCACCAGCGTGGCTCGAGCGCCCTGGCTCACGAACACCACGCTGTGCCCCGCGAATTTGTCATCACATTGTCATGTGACGCGAATGACTGCTGCTGTTCGAACGTCGCTGCTATTCGCTAGACGAACCGAAGGATCGAATCGTTGCGAGCTCGGCTGCGGTCAACTCGCGCGACTGCTCACCGCGCGCAACCTTTTCGCTTTGGACGTAGTGACGAATATCTTCCACGACTTCGGGATTGGCCAGCGTCGTGATGTCGCCCACGTCAGTGAAGTTTGATATCGAAGCGATGACGCGCCGCATTATCTTGCCCGAACGAGTCTTGGGCATGTCCGCTACGATCCAAACGGTCTTCGGTCGAGCCACCCTACCGATCTCTTTTTCGATCATTTGGGAGACTTTTTCATCAATTCCCTGGTCAGGGCTATAGCCGGGCTTCAGCGCAATGTACATCTCCACAGCGTGGCCACGAATGTCGTCCACAACGGGCACCGCAGCCGCTTCGGCGACGCCGTCGACCATAATGGCCGCTGACTCGAGCTCTTTCGTGCCAAGACGGTGGCCGGAGACGTTGATGACGTCGTCCACGCGCCCGAGGATGCGGTAGTAGCCGTCGGCCGCCTGCATCGCTCCGTCGTTGGCGAAGTACGGCCAGTCGCGCCAGTCCTTGCTGTGCTTATTCCGGTTGTACTTCTCGTAATAGGTCTTGACGAACCGGTCGGGGTCGCCCCAGATGGTCTGGAAGATACCAGGCCAGGGATTGCGGATGCAGATGTTGCCCGCCTTGCCGCTGCCGGCCTTCACCTCCTCGCCTTCCTCGTCCAAGATCATGGGGAAGACGCCGAGGACCGCCGGCCCGCAACTGCCGGGCTTCATCGGGTGCAACGCCGGCAGAGTGCTGCCGAGGAAGCCGCCGTTCTCGGTCTGCCACCAGGTGTCAACGATGACGGCCTCGCCCTTACCGACGGACTCGTGGTACCAGCGCCAGACGTCGGGCTCGATCGGCTCGCCCACCGTCGTCATGTGCTTGAAGTGGTGGTTGTACTTCGCCGGTTCGTCCGGTCCGAGCTTGCGTAAGGTTCGAATTGTCGTGGGCGCCGTGTGGAACGTCGTTACTCCGAGTCGCTCGGCGATGCGCCAGGCGCGACCGGCGTCGGGGTACGTCGGAACGCCCTCGAACATGACTGACGTTGTGCCGAGGGCGAGCGGACCGTAGACGATGTAGGAGTGCCCCGTGATCCATCCGATGTCCGCCGCACACCAGTAGGTGTCCGTTGGGTGGATGTCCTGGTAGTACTTCGAAGTCCCGGTCACGTAGGCGAGGTAGCCCCCCGTGCTGTGCTGGCAGCCCTTGGGCTTGCCGGTGGTGCCGCTTGAGTACATGATGAACATCGGCGCCTCGGCCGGCATGGAGACCGGCTCGACGATCTTGCCCTTGTAAGCGGACAGAAGGTCATCAACGAAGACGTCGCGTCCTTCGACCATCGGGCTCTTCGAGCCGTACTCGCCCGCCTTACGGCGAAAGACGAGCACCTTCTCCACGGTGGTACCGTCCTCGGCCGCACGCGCCACCGCCTCATCGGCCTTCACCTTGTGGTCCTGTAGGACACCGCCTCGGTAGTAGCTGTCCATGGTGATGAGGATCCGGCTCTTCGAGTCCGCGATGCGACCTCCGCAGGCCGCCCCCGAGAAGCCGCCAAAAACCTGGGAGTGAATGATCCCCAAGCGGGCGCAGGCCAGCATCGCAATGGGCAGCTCAGGCACCATCGGCATGTGCATGGTCACGACCTCGCCAGTCTTCAGACCGAGGCCGTCCTTCAAAAGGGCGGCGAACTCGTTGACTCGGACGTAGAGCTCCTGGTATGTGAGAACCACGTCTTCGTCTTCTTCGAGCTCGGGAACCCAGATGATCGCAGCCTTGTTGCGATCCTTAGGCAGGTGGCGGTCGACGCAGTTGTACGAGGCGTTCAGACGTCCGCCAACAAACCACTTCCAGAATGGAGGGTTGCTGGTGTCGAGGGTCGTGTGCCAGTACTCGTCCCAATCGAGTAAGTCGGCGTACTCCTTGAAGCACTCGGGGAAGTTCTCCTCGCGGAAGCGCTCGAAAATGCTGGGGTCGGAAGCGTTGGCTTGCCCGATGAACTTCGCTGACGGAAAGTAGTAGCCCTCCTCGCGCCAGTGCACCGCGATCTGCGCTTCCGAGATCTGATCTTCGAGAAATTCCTCGGCTTCTTTGTCGCTCTTCTTCGGCATGAATCCCCTCCTCTTGAGGCACAATGCGCCGACATTTATGCTTGCTGACCACACTATTCCCATTGCGCCATCGCGGCTTAGATTTTTGTCGCCACCCGTTCGCCGACCGCCGGCACCGGAATCCGCCGACTACCGCGGTGTCGCGTCGGCCCGACGGACTACGAGCGCGTCTCCAACGCCTCCCGGATGAGCCACACGAAGGTGGGATCGGGCTTCGCGAGAAGCTCGGGGTGCCACTGCACGGCCACGATTCGTTCAGCGGGGTACTCGAGCCCCTCGACGACACCGTCAGAGGCCTTCGCCGAAACCACGAGTCCCTGCCCCACCTCTTCGACAACCTGGTGGTGGAGCGAATTCACGCCGATCTCGCCGGCCACGAGCCTCCCGAGGAGAGTTCCATCGACGACGGACACCGTGTGGGTGCGCTCATGGCCGTCCACCTCCCACTGCGGATGGCCCGCGCCCTCATCGAGTTCGACGTGCTGGCGAAGCGTGCCGCCAAAGACAACGTTGACGAGCTGCAGGCCTCGACAGACCGCGAGCACCGGAATCCCTTTCTTTCGAGCTGCCGCGAAAAGAGCCATCTCCCAGGCGTCGCGGTCCGGCTCGAGCTGGCCCAGATCCTCGTCGGGCGCCTCGTGATAGTGCTCGGGGTCGAGGTCGGCTCCCCCCGTGAGGACGAGTCCGTCAAGATGGTCGACCATCTCCTCGGCGTTGGCGTCGCGGGTGAGCTCAACGGGCAGTCCCCCAGCGAGCGCCACCGACTGGGGGTAGTCGGTGAAGTGCAGGTCGAACTGCAGCCCGCTCATCGCGGCCGGAACGTTTTCACCCAGTTTTGACGCCGACCAGCGGCGCCCGGAGATGCCAATGAGTGGTCGCGTCATTGGCCCAGTGTACGGGGCGACGTTCAACTGTGTTGTAATGGATGGATCGTTTGGTAGCAAACATCGTGGAGGTTGCATGGCTGGTCCCCTCGCGGACATCACGTCGCACGACACCTACGTGAGCGGCGTGCCCCACGAGACCTTTCGCGACTTGCGCGAGCACGACCCCGTGCACTGGACCGAGGAGCCGTCGGGCGGCCGGGGGTTTTGGAGCCTGACGAAGTACGACGACGTCCTCTTCGCGAGTCGTTCGACCGAGACGTTTTCGAGTCGATGGGGCATTCGTCTCGAGGACATGGACCCCGAAGAGACCGAGGCTCGACGCACGCTCATGGAGATGGACGCTCCCGAACACACCCGGCTGCGCCGGCTCGTCAGTCGGCCCTTCGCGCCCAAGACGGTCTATGAGTACGAGGACGCGGTTCGCACCATGGCCGTCGACCTGCTCGATTCGCTCGAGGGCGAGCGCGAGTTCAATTTCGTCTCGCGTGTCGCGAGGGAGCTGCCGATGCGCATGCTCGGCCGGCTTCTCGGACTGCCCGACGAGGACCTCGAGTGGCTGGTCCAGCGCGGGGACGCGCTGATTGGCAACAGCGATCCCGACTTCACCGATTTCGTCGTGGACCAGGTCGACACCTCCGAGTACCGATTGCTGCCCTTTCGCTCCCCGGTCTCGCTCGAGCTCTTTGAGTACGCCACCCAAGCGCTCGACGAGCGTCGCCTCCACCCAACTCACGACGTCTTGACCGCGCTGCTGGAACCGACCGCCGATGGGGACTCCCTCGACGACCTGGCGCTGAAGAACTTTTTCACGCTGATGGTCGCGGCCGGTAACGACACGACGCGCTACTCCATGACCGGTGGGCTGCTGTCGATGATTGAACGGCCCGAGGTCTACGCTCGGATTCCGTCAATGACACTCGACGAGCGCAAGCTGCTAGTCGACGAGATGCTGCGCTGGACGACCGTCACCATGCACTTTCGTCGCACGGCGACCGTCGATACTGAATTGGGCGACCAACTCGTTCGCGCCGGCGACAAGGTGGTTCTCTGGTACGCCTCGGCGAACTTCGACGAGGACCACTTCGAAGCGCCGATGGAGTTTCGTCCCGACCGCTCCCCCAACGACCATGTCGCCTTCGGCTTGCACAGCCCTCACCTCTGTCTCGGGCAGCACCTCGCACGACTCGAGATGCGCGTCCTCTTCGAGGAGATGGCGAATCGCTGGAGCGGGGTCGAACTCGTGGGCGAGCCGGTGCGACTGCGCTCGAACTTCATCAGCGGCATCAAGGAACTGCCAGTGCGCGTCACCTGGCGCTAGAGGAACGGCAGGTACTCGCGCAGCTCCCAGTCCGTCGTCGCGCTCATGGAAGCGCTCCCACTCGGTGCGCTTGACGGCGACGTGCTGCGCCACGAGGTCCGCGCCGACGGCCGTCGACGAGTGCGTGGTCGGCCTCGAGCTCGTCGAGGGCGTCGCCGAGGATCGCGGGCACGCCGACCGTGGCGTCGATGGTGTCGAGACCGTTGCCGCCCTCAGGCGGGCCGGGATCGGTACCGTCTGATCGACCCCAAGTCGCGCCGCCTGCAAGACGGCGGCGACGGCCGTGTGCACGACAGCGGCCCCGTCGCTCAGGCGGTGCTCGAGCCGCGCGCCGCTGCGCCGCGCTCCGCCGGGAACGCGGATCGTCGCGCCGCGGTGGTCGTAGCCCCAGTTGGCCCAGTAACCCGACAGCGAGGCCGGGCGCAGCCGCTTGTAAGCGTTCACCGTCGGCGCGCAGAGCCCCGCGAGAGCGCGATGGTGCGCCAGCAATCCCGCCGATCGCGTGACTTGGCCAGCGCCGAGAGGCCGTCGTCGGTCGAGTCGTCGTTGATCGACGTTGCTCGCCCGCGTCGTCGTTGAACGAGAGGTTGACGTGGAGCCCCGAGCCGCCACGGTCGCCCAACGGCTTACCCATGAAGGTGAGGAGCAGTCCCGACGCGGTGCGCCACCTCGCGAGCCAGCACCTTGAAGAGGAAGGCGTCGTCGGCGGCGCGCAGCGCGTCGGCGTAGCGAAGCGTGAACTCGAACTGGGGCGTGTCGTACTCGGAGTTGACCGACTCGAGGGGGAGCTCCGCCTCGGCGCAGGCCTCCCAGATGGCGTCGATGAGTCCGTGGGGGTCGACCGCCGTCCCGGTGCCGTAGACGTAGGCGCCGGGCGTGTCGAGGGGCGTCCAAGCCGCCCTGGCCGTCGGGGTCGAACACGTAGGCCTCGAGCTCGATGCCGACGAGCGGCTCGTAGCCCATCGCGCGCCAGTCGGCGATCGCCCGTCGCAGCGCAGCTGCGCGGCGAGACGGTGACGGGCTCGCCGTCGCGTTCGAGGTCAGCCACGACGACCCTCGTGTCTGGCCTCCCAGCCCGGGCGAAGGTCATCCATGCTCGTAGCACGGCGTCGAAGTCGGGCAGGCCCTCCTTCCAGTGCTAGCCCGGCGTGTAGGGCGTCATGCCGCGGTCGTAGCCGAGCGCCCAGGTGCCCGTGCAGTGGCGCACCCCGTGGTCGGCCAAGTGCGCCGGCACGTACTTGCCGCGGGCCAGGCCGAGGTGGTCGGGCCAGAGGACCCGGACGCGATCGAAGGAACTGGTCATGGCACCTCCTCGGGTGACCTTGGCGAAGGTAGCACGTGCGACTCGCGGACCCGTTTGTAGAGTGAAGTAATCATTTGAGGTGCAAACGACTTGATGGAGGCTCGTTGGAATATCGACGCATCCTGCTCGACGGCAACGTCGTCGAGGTCGTGCGCGACGGCGACTCGCTGGTCGCCGCCGACGGCCGTCGGGTCGACGCGGCGACGGCGACGCACCTCCCCCGGTCGACGCCCACGAAGATCCTCTGCTGTCACCTCAACCACGTCTCGCGGGTCCGCGAGTTCGGGCTCCAACTGCCACCCGCGCCGACCTACTTCCACAAGCCCGTCTCGGCGCTCAACGCGCACCGCGGCGCCGTCGTGCGCCCCGCGAACTGCCACTACCTGAACTTCGAGGGCGAGATCGCGATCGTCATCGGGCGAACGGCGCGCAACATCACGCTCGGCCGACGCGGCGCACTACATCGCCGGCTACACCATCGCCAACGACTTCGGCCTGCACGACTTTCGCGACACCGACGCCGGCTCGATGCTGCGCGTGAAGGGCGCCGACACGCTCTGTCCGCTCGGTCCGGGCCTCGTCACCGACTGGGACTTCCACGCACAAGTCGATGCGACCCAGCGTGAACGGCGTCGTGCGCCAGGACGGCTCGACCGACGAGATGGCCTGGGACATGCACTACCTCGTGGCCGACGTCGCCCGGCTCATCACGCTCGTGCCCGGCGACGTCATCCTCTCGGGCACGCCGGCGATCTCTCGGCCGGTCGAGCCCGGGCGACGTCGTCGACCGTCGAGGTCGAGGGTCTCGGGCGCTCTGACCACATCGTCGAGGGACTCGCCCGACCGGTGAGCGACGAGGTCGGCGCGCAGCCGACCGCGACCGAGGAGGTCCTCTCGACCGCGCTCGGCGGGGAGTGGGAGTTCCGCGGTCAGCGCCGCCCGAACCCGACCGACGCGCGACCAGCTCCCCTATCCCGCGCGTCCACCCGAGGTTCGAGTCATGAGCGCGAGAGCGCCTCAACGTCGGCGGTGTGACGGTCGGCGACCGACCACTACATCAACGGCGAGCGCGTGGCGTCACCGACGACCTTCGAGGACCGGTCCCCGCTCGACTGGTCCCTGCAAGCTCGCCGACGTCGCTCGGGGACGGCGCGCGACGCGCGAGCGCGGCCGTCGCGCGCCGCGGAGGATGCCTTCGAGCCGTGGGCCGCCCTCGGCGCGAAGCGCGGGGCGTGTACCTGCGCCGCTTAGCCGACCTCATCGACGACACACGTCGAGCAGCATCGCGATCGTCGAGTGTCTCGACATGGCGATGCTCCACGAGAGCCTCCAACTCCGCGTTGTCGGCGCGGGCCGCCCGGAACTTCCGCGCCTACGCCGACCTGGCCGAGTCCTACCACGCCCGCCGGTGGTCCTCCAACGGCACCCACAACACCGTGTTGCGCATGCCCGCGGGTCCGACCGTCGTCATCACGCCCTGGAACGCGCCGTTCATGCTCTCGACGTGGAAGTGCGCGCCGGCGCTCGCCGCGGGCAACACGGTCGTCCTCAAGCCCGCCGAGTGGTCGCCCCTCAGCTGCTCGCTGCTGATGGACCTCGCGCTCGAGGCCGAGTTTCCACCTGGCGTCTTCAACCTTGTCCAGGGATTCGGCGACGAGGTCGGGGCCGCGCTCGTGAGCGACCCGAGGGTACGGCGGATCTCCTTCACCGGCTCGCCGGCGACGGGGCGCTCCATCGGCGTCGCCGCGGCGACGAACCTCGTGCCGTTCACCGCCGAGCTCGGCGGCAAGGGACCGTTCGTCGTCTTACGCCGACGCCGACCTCGACGCTCGCGGCCGAGCAGGCCGCCGGAATGTACGACGACGCAGGCCAGGTCTGCCTCGCCGGCACCCGGCTCCTCGTCGACGCTCTCGATCCGCGACGCGTTCCTCGAGCGATTCCCGCGCGGTCGAGCGCCACGTCCTCGGTGACAGCCGCGACCCGACGACCACCATCTCGCCGCTCATCCACCCCGACCACCTCGCGCGCGTCGCAGGGATTCGTCGAACGCTCCCGCGCCGCCGGCGACACGCTCGTCTTCGGGGGCGAGCGATTAAGGCACGACGGGACTGTGGTTCGAGCCGACGCTTATCGAACCGCGCACGAACGACGCCGAGATCGTCCAGCACGAGGTCTTCGGGCCAGTGCTCACATTGCAGACCTTCGCCACCGAGGACGAGGCGATCGCGCTCGCCAACTCGACGCCCTACGGGCTCTCGGCGATGGTCTTCACGGCCGACCAGAGAAAGGCTGACGCACTTCGGCGAAGGCGTGCGCGCGGGGACGATCTGGGTGAACTGCTACTTCGTGCGCGACCTCACCGCACCCTTCGGCGGCGCCGGGATCAGCGGCATCGGCCGCGAGGGCGGCGACTACGCCCTCGACTTCTACAGCGACCTAAAGACCTTCCAGGTGAAGGAGGAGACCACCCATGGGTGAGATTGTCGGCGCCGGACGTGCTGGCGCACGTGCCGACCATCGTCCTGCCCGACGACGTCCGTCGCGCCCTCAACAACGGCCAGGAGAGCACGCTCTACACCGGTCTGCATCGACTGCGCCGAGAGGTCTTCGACGTGCTGCAGCCACGATCTCGTGATCGTCTTCGACAGCCACTGGTTCACGACCGTCGAGTTCGTCATCACGCTCAGCCGAGCGGCGTCTCGGCTTCTACACCTCCGAAGAGCTGCCCCGGGGAATGTCCAGGTGCCCTACGACATGAAGGGCGACCCGACCTTCGCCAAGCTGCGTCGGCGAGATCGCCGAGGCGACGCCCGAGTGCTGGATCACCCCGATCGCAAACGAGCACCTGCCGATCCAGTACGCCACGATCAAACTTCTTCGGCTTCTTGCAGGGCGACCAGGCCTGGGTCTCGATGAGCACGTGCCAGACCGGCCGAGCCGCGCGACTTCGCCACCGTCGGCCGCGTGCATCGCGCGCGCCGTCGAGCAGAGCGACCGGCGCGTCGTCCTGATCGCCTCGGGGGCCCTCAGCCACACGTTCCACACGCTGCGCAACGTCTGCGCGACCACGAGGCCGCCGGCGAGGAGCACATCTTCTCCGACGAGGCTGCGCCGGGCGACCACCGGGTGATCGACGCCTGGCTGCGGGGCGATCACGCGCGCGGTCGTCGACGACATGCGCCGAGTTCGCGCAAGGTGCGACCCGAGGGCCGCTTCGCGCACTACCAGATGATGGTCGCCGCGATCGGCGGCGCGAGCGTGCGTCGCGCCGGGCCGTGCCTACTCGGAGTACGAGAACTCGATCGGCACCGGCCAGGTCCACGTCGTGGTTCGACCGGCCCGAGGGCGGCTGGACGGCCGCATCGTGACGCTGCGCGGCGTTCCCTTCCCGACGCACCGCGACGCGGCCGGTCGTCGATCCTGCCGCCGCTGCCCTGGCACTACTCGGGTGACCTGCTCACCGTCGAGTACCGCACCGATCCCGCCGGCGATCGCGGCGCCTGCTCCCCGAAGACGTCTCGCCCTGCCCGAACGACGACGAGGACCCGGGTGCGGTCGCGTTCATCTGGGCCGACTGGCAGGCTGCGGCGACGACGGCCGCGAGCTGCTCGATCCCGTCCGCCTCGCAGTACAAGGAAGCCTTCGTCGTCGTGCGCTGCCGCTGCGACGACAGCTGCTGGTACAGCCGCTGCCTCTTCATCTGGGTCGACAAGGACTTCGCGCTGGTGCGCGGCCACCTGCAGGGCTACCCGAAGAAGCTCGGCTCGATCCACCAGACCCGCCCCGTCACGCGGGGCCTTGCCGGACCGCGGCTCGAAGCGGGCGCGACCTTTGGCATGACACTGGCCGCGAGCGACCGACGACTGGCCCAGGCCACCGTCACCATCGAGGGTGAGAGCGCGAGCAACGGCTTCGTCAACTCGCACGCCATGCTGCATCACCGTTGGTTCCCGCGAATTGAGCTTGACGGGAGCGACTCACTGAGCGAAGTCGTCACGATGTCGGGCGTGAACGTCGACCTCGGACCCGCGTACGCCGGCGCGGCGACCCTCGAGATCTTCGATTCACCGACCGAAGAGCTGCTCGCGATCGCCCCGCACGAGATCCTGGGCGGCTACTTTCGCTCGCTCGGTACCACCTTCAACGGTGGCACCACCTTGGAGGACTGAATGTCGCGCCGCATCGCCAGCTCCGAAGCAAACGTCGTCCTCCAGGCCGAGCGTGACATCCGCGCCCGCCTCGAGCGCCACGAGCTCGACTTCACGGCGATGAGCGCCATCGCCAACATCTACCGGGCTGGCTCAGCGGTGCGCAACCACATGGAGCGCACGTTGCTGGCCGACTACGAGCTCAGCTGGGCGGCCTTCACCGTGCTCTGGGTGCTGTGGATCTGGGGCACACAGGAGACCGGACACGTAGCGGAAGAGGCGGGCATCACGAAGGGCACGTTGACCGGCGTCATGAAGACCTTGCAATCGCGCAAGCTGATCCGCCGGCGACCCCACCGCGACGACCGCCGACGTGTGTCGATCGGGCTCACTCGGGCCGGCGAGCGACTGATCGAAGAGGTCTTTCCCGAATTCAACAAGCAAGAGACGCTGGCGGTGAGTGCGCTCAGCCGAGCCGAGCAGCATGAGCTGGCCCGCCTCTTGCGCGTCGTGCTCGGGCGCATCACCACCGCCGACGCCGGCCAAACTGAGTAGCGAGGGCCACCCTCACGGTCGAACGCGAGTCACTGTTCGAGCTCTTCGAGCCGCCGACGGAGATAGGCGCGTTCGACGTCGTTGTCGCAGCTCTCTAGCGCTTCAACGTAGGCTCGCCGTGCCTCGTCCCGCCGGTTCAGGCGACGGAGAAAGTCGGCACGGGCGCTCGCGAGGTAGTTGTAACCGCTCAGTTGCCGAGTGTCGCCGAGCTCGTCGAGCGCGGCAAGGCCCGCCGCAGGGCCTTCGGCGAGACCGACGGCCACGGCTCGGTTCAGGGCCACGACGGGTGACGGCCAAGTCGCGAGCAGCAGGTCGTAGAGACCGACGATCTCGTCCCAGTCGGTCGCTTCCCACGACGACGCTTCGGCGTGCACGGCGGCAATCGCCGCCATGAGCGCGTACCGGCCCGCTGGGCGGTGGCGAAGGGCCAGTCGCACGAGGAGCGCTCCTTCCTCGATGGCCGACCGGTCCCAGCGGCCCCGGTCCTGCTCGGACAAGAGCAACAGCGCCCCGTCGAGGTCGATGCGGGTCCCGCGCCGCGCGTCGGTGAGCAAGATGAGCGCGAGCAGACCGGCGACTTCGGCGCTGTCGGGCAGGAGCTCACGCAACATGCGGGCGAGTTGGAGCGCTCGCTCTACGAGGTCGCGGCGCATGAGATCGGTGCCAATGGGGGCGGTGTGGCCGGTCGTGAAGACGAGGTGCACGGTCGCAAGCACCGCGTCGACTCGCGAGGGCAACTCGTCGGTCGACGGCACCCGATACGGAATATGCGTCGCGGCGATCTTCTTCTTACCGCGCGTGAGCCGCGCGGCCATTGTCGACTCGCTCACCAGGAACGCCCGGGCGACTTCGGCGGTCGAGAGCCCGCAGAGCAGGCGCAGCGTGAGTGCGACTTGCGTATCGAGCGAGAGGGCTGGGTGACAGCACGTGAAGATCAGGCGAAGACGATCGTCGTGGATGAGGGGCAGTTCGCTCTCTTCCGGCAACGGCGCGACGTCCTCTTCGACGTACTTCGCGAACAGACGCTCCTGCGAGCTCTGGCGACGAAGCGTGTCAATGGCTCGACGTCGCGCGACCGTGGTGAGCCACGCGCCGGCCCGGGTGGGAACGCCCGAAACCGGCCACGCGCTCAGTGCTTTGGCGTAGGCCTCTTGGACGCACTCCTCCGCGACGCCGATGTCGCCGACCACCCGTACGGTCGCGGCCAACACGAAGGCCCACTCGCGCCGATAAGCCTCAGCGACCGCCGATTCGACATCGACGGACCGATTGGTGCCGTTCAGTCGAAGACTCTGATCGGGCGCACTTCGACCCCGCCGAATTCGGCCGGGATCTGGCTCGCGATAGCGATGGCCTGGTCGAGGTCGCTGGCCTCGATGAGGTAGTAGCCCCCGAGGGCCTCCTTGGTCTCGGCGAAGGGCCCGTCGGTGACGACGAGCTTGCCGGACGCGTCGCGTCGCAGCGACGTCGCGCTCATCGATGGCTGCAGCGCGTTGCCGCCGCGGAGGGCCGCGCCGTTTTGCTCGCCGAACTCGTTGTGGCCCATCATGATCCGGTTCAGCGTCTCCTCGCTGGCCGTTTCAAACCCGGCTTCGTCTTCGTAGATCAGGGCTAGGTACTCGGACATCGTTGCTCCTTTGGCGGGATCCGAATCTCGGTTCCCACTGATATCGACGAACGGGATGGGCCGAAATCGACAGGACCCACCCTATTATTCGAATCTTCTTCGTCGGTGAGCACTGGGCAAATCCGTCGTGACGCGCCGCTGAGGCGCTCGCCCCGGCGAAGCTAGCGTTCGGCGTCGGCCGTGGCGATGAGGTGGCGAGCGGCGCGCGCCTCGTCGACCCGCGACACGGGCGTGCTCTGGGGGGCGCGGTGCAGCGAGTCCGGATCGGTCGCCGCACGTTGGTCGATTCGCTCGAGCGCCGAGGCGAGGGCTTCGAGCGTCTGGACGCTCTCGGTCTCGGTCGGTTCGAACATCAGCGCCTCGTCGACGATCAGCGGGAAGTAGACGGTCGGCGCGTGGAAACCCTCCTCGAGCAGGGCCTTGGCAACGTCGAGGGCGCGCACGCCGTACTTGGTCTTCAGTGGCGTGGCGGTGAGCACACACTCGTGCATGCAGAGCCGGTCGTGCGCGGCGGGCAGTATCTCGCGCAGCCGCCAGCGCAGCCAGTTGGCGTTGAGAACGGCGTGCTGGGCCACGCGCGTCAATCCGTCGCCGCCGTGCACGTCGATGTAGGCGAGCGCCCGGGCGAGCACGAGCGCGTTGCCCTGCCAGCCGTGCACCCGGCCGATCGAGCGTGGCGGCGTCACCCAGTCGAAGTGGCCGTCCTCGACGCGCGCCGCCCGCGGACCCGGGAGGAAGGTGACCATGTGCTCGGCAACGGCCACCGGGCCGGCGCCCGGTCCCCCGCCACCGTGGGGAGTGGCGAAGGTCTTGTGCAGGTTCATGTGCACGATGTCAAAGCCCATGTCGCCGGGGCGCACCGCGCCGAGGATCGCGTTCAGGTTGGCGCCGTCGTAGTAGAGCAAGCCGCCAGCGTCGTGCACGGCAGCGGCGATCTCAGCGATCTCCTCCTCGAAGAGACCGAGTGTATTGGGGTTGGTGAGCATGATGCCCGCGACGTCGCCGTCGAGCGCCGCCTTGAGGGCGTCGAGGTCAACCAGGCCCCTCGCGTTGGAGGCGACCGTCGTGACTTCGTAGCCGCCGAGGGTCACCGACGCGGGATTGGTGCCGTGCGCGGAGTCGGGAATCAGCACTCTTCGGCGTGCCTCACCGTTTGCGCGGTGATAGGCGCGCATCAACAGCAGTCCCGTCAACTCCCCTGCCGCTCCGGCGGCCGGCTGCAGCGTCGCGCCACTCATGCCGGTGATCGCGCAGAGCTTCTCCTCGAGCGTCACCATGATCTCGAGCCAGCCCTGAGACAGGGCGGCCGGTGCGCCCGGGTGCACCGCCGCGAGACCAGGGTCGCTCGCGATGGCGTCGCAGAACTTTGGGTTGTATTTCATGGTGCACGAGCCCAGCGGATACATCCCGAGGTCGACTGAGAACTGGCGATGCGACAGTCGCGTGAAGTGCGCCACCAGGTCACGCTCGGAAACCTCGGCGATGGGGACAGCGTCCGGGTTGAGGTGCTCGAACGGAACCAGCGATTCGAGCGGCGTCGCCGGGACGCCCGTCGTGCGCAGCTGGTACGCGGAACGGCCCGGCACCGACATCTCAAAGAGCGTGGGCTCGGTCTCGTGGCCCATTATCGGAGCGGCGGCGGCGCGCCCCCCAGGTCGCGGCGTCCCGGTCATCAGGCGAGCGCCCCCTTCAGCGCCGCGACGTAGTGATCGATCTCGTGCTTGGTCCGGCGCTCGGTGACGGTGACGAGCAAAACGTGATTGATACCGCTCTCGATGGATGGATCGGGACCGCTCGCGAGGGCCCCCGCGGCGAGACCGGCGAGGAAGCCGTGACCGGCCATCACTTCGATGACCTCGTCGGCCGGTCTGGGCAAGCGAACGGCGAACTCTCGAAAGAACGGCTGGGTGGAAACTGGCTCGACGCCGTCGATGGCGAGGAGCTGGTCGTAGAGGTAGTGCGAGCCCTGCGCGCAGCGCGTGGCCACCTGGCGCAGGCCCTCGGTACCGAGCCAGCCGAGCTGAACCGCCGCGGTGACGGCCATGAGGGTTTGGTTCGTGCAGACGTTCGACGTGGCCTTCTCTCGCCGGATGTCCTGTTCGCGTGCTCGGAGGGTCGTCACAAAGGCCCTCCGGTCGCCCGAGTCGACTGTCTCGCCGACAATTCGTCCCGGCAAGCGGCGTACCTGGGCCCCGGTGCAGGCGAACAGACCGAGGTACGGCCCGCCAAAGGAGAGCGGCGTCCCGAAGGCCTGGCCCTCGCCGACAAAGACATCGGCACCCCACTGGCCCGCTGTCTTCAACACACCGGCCGCGACCGGGTCGGCGCCCACGATGAAGAGGGCGTCGCGCTCGACGGCGTTCCCCTTGGCGACGCTCAGGTCCTCGAGCACGCCCAAGTAGTTCGGGTAAGCCGCCACGATCGCCGCTGCACCCGAGGAGTCCACGCTTCGCCAGTCGGTCACGCCATCGCGTAGGGGCACCTCCACGATCTCGTGGCCGGTGCCGTGAGCGAACGTGCGTGCCACCTGGCGCCAGTGAGGGTGTACGCCCGATGAAATGACCATCTTCTGACGAGACGTTGCGCCATGGGCCATGTTGAGCGCCTCGACGAGCGCCGTCGCCGCGTCGTAGAGCGACGCGTTGGGGATGGGAAGTCCGCTCAGGCGCGAGACCAGCGTCTGGTACTCAAAGACTGCTTGCAACACTCCCTGGGCCACTTCGGGTTGGTAGGGCGTGTAGGCCGTGACGAACTCCGAGCGCGACGCGAGCGCCCTTACGACCGCGGGCACTTCGTGGTCGTAGGCGCCGCCGCCGGCGAAGCAGGTCATCACCTCTGCGTTCGCCGTGTTCGATCGCGTATAGGTAGCGAAGAGCGCCGCGACGTCGGGCTCGCTCAGGCCGTCGTCGAGGTCGAGGCCACGGGCCAATCGGAGGGCCTGCGGAATCTGGGCAAAGAGATCTTCGAGCGACGTCATGCCGAGAAACGACAGCATCGAAGTGACGTCTTCTTTCGTGTGCGGCAGGTAGTCGGCCACTTCAACTCGCCTTTTGGACAAAGGGTAGGGCTGTCACCGTGCCAGGGATCTCACGGCCACGCAGCTTCACCGTGACCTCGAGCCCCGGGTGAAGATCGAGGTCCAAGAGCCCCATGCCAATGCCGCGCTCGAGCACCGGTGAGTAGTTCCCTGACGTGAGTTCGCCGCGGCTCTGGCCGTGGTGTACGACCTCGGCTCCGTCGCGCAGGGGCTGGCGCCCATTGGCGACCACACCGGTCAGCAGTCGTCGCACCCCGCGTTCGCGCTCCTTCTCGACCGCGGCGCGGCCGCGAAATGTGGCTTTGTCCCAACCGAGCACCCAGCCGAGGCCGGCCTCGAGGGTCGTTGACGACAGACTCAACTCGTGTCCGTAGAGGGGAAGCGCCGCCTCCAGGCGCAGCGTGTCGCGTGCGCCGAGGCCGGCCGGGGTCACGTCCGCGGCGACGAGTCGGCGAAAGATGCGCTCGGCGACCTCGTTCGGAGCCGCGATCTCAAAGCCTGGTTCTCCGGTGTAGCCGGTTCCGGCGACTCGTACCTCGACCCCCTCATAGTCGAATCGAGTGACGCGGAAGCGACCGATGTCGGCGAATCGCCGGTCCACGGCCTCGGCCTTTGCCCGAGCGTTGGGACCCTGAACCGCCAGCACGCAACGTTCGCTCGTTACGTCGCGGCCGGGTAGGGCCGCCGTCACTCCCGAGGTGTTTGAAGCGTTGGGCATCACGTCGAACTCTCGCTCACCAACCCACCAAACAATGATGTCGTCCACGACGAAACCCTCGTCGTTCAAGAGGTGCGTGTACTGGGCTCGCCCGAGTGCGATCCGGTTGAGGTCGTTAGTCAGGGTGTTCTGCAACGCCTCGAACATTCCGTCGCCGTCGCAACGGACCGTGCCGAGATGGCTGACGTCAAAGACGACGGCGTCCCTTCGACAGGCCAGGTGTTCGGCGACCGTTCCCGTCGCGTAGTGCAGGGGCATCTCCCAGCCGCCGAAGGGAACTATCTTCGCGCCGAACTCGACGTGTAGGTCGTAGAGGAACGGGCGACGGTCGATGGGGGCTCCTTAAGCGGCTCGCCCCTCCACGATAGTGAGGTCGTGGTGACGCAGGAGAAGGTGGAAGTCGCGCCGGTAGACGACGAGCAGGGGCACTTCGGGGTACAGATCGCGAAAACGCCGGACCTTCTGGTTCTTCTTGTTGACGAGCCGTTGGTCGAGCACCGTCAGTTCGATGAAGAGCTTGCGCCGCGGAAGAAAGAAGTCAGGTCGAAAGCCCCGAATCGGCGTGCCGCGCTCGTCCCAGTGCAGGGGAAACTCGATGGGCTCGTAGAGCCATTCGTGGCCGTACAGCGAGAGCAGCTGGGAGAAGATCTGCTCACTCGGATGGGCGAAGGGTTGGTTGACGCAGGGCACGACGCTCGGGTGGCGACGACGAGACTCGTCGCTCAGTTGCCGGGAGCTCACGCCGTGGCGGCCCCCTTCTCCGACTTCGAAAGCTCCGCCTCGCGCAGGGTGGACGTGAGTTCGGCGACCACGCCGGCGAGCGGCACGATGTTAAAGACCCCCTGGCCCCCGCGTAGGAGGTCCACCAGCTCACCGTCGTCGTGGGCGAGCACCGAACCGGCGTCGGAGAGGACGAGGCTGCTTGAGGCGAGATCGGCGCCAAGCGAAGAGCGAAGGCAGACGACCGCCTGGCGGGCGCGCGCGAGTGATACGCCCGAATTCAGGAGTGACTTGATCACCTTCACTTCGAGCAGGTCGCCGTAGGAGTACGAGCGCTTCGAACCGCTGCCCGTCGCGGGCGTGATCGAAGGCGTGACGAGTTGCGTGCGCGCCCAGTAGTCCAACTGACGATACGTCACCCCGGTGAGGCGACAGACCGTCGGTCCGCTAAAGCCAAACTGTTCCGATTCCCTCATGTGCAGTCCCTCCCGACCGAGGCTTGACCAGACTACCCCCGTGGACTACACGAGTGTAGTTTCCCCTTCGCTAGCCCGCAAAAAGGTCAGGACGGCCCAGCGAAGGCGAGGAGGCTTCGGCGTGCAATCGCGTGGGAATGCGGCCCGCACGTCGGGCCAGGTACCCCGCGCGCACCGCGTCACGCAGGGCCTCGGCCATCAGGACGGGCTCGAGGGCCCGGTTCATGGCTGAGGCGGCGAGCACCCCGTCGCAGCCCAATTCCATCGCGAGCGCCGCGTCCGACGCGGTACCCACACCGGCGTCGAGCAGGACCGGCACGCTCGCGCGCTCCGTGATGAGCGAAATGGCATGGGGATTACGGATTCCAAGACCCGAGCCGATCGGCGAACCCAGCGGCATCACCGCCACGCAGCCGACCTGCTCGAGTCGCTGGGCCACGATGAGGTCGTCGTTCGTGTAGGCCCACACTTCAAAGCCGCGGCGCACGAGCTCGTCGGCGGCGCGCAGCGTCTCGGTCGTGTCGGGCAGCAGCGTCAAGTCGTCGCCGATCACCTCGAGTTTGATGAGCGCTGTCGAAAAGGCTTCGCGCGCTAGCTCGGCGACCTTGATGGCGTCCTCCGCGCTGTAGCAGCCGGCCGTGTTGGGTAGCAGCGTAACCTCAAGGCGCGTCAGGAGGTCGTAGATCGAACCCTCGACACGGGCATCAACGCGCCGTACGGCGACCGTCGCGATCGACGAACCCGACGCCCGGATCGACGCCTCCAGCACATCCAGCGAGCGAAAGCCGCCCGTGCCTACGACCAGACGCGACGCCGACGAGAACGAACCAACTTGAAAGAGCTCCTCCACGGCCCCAGCGTAGTAAGCGGACCCCTTCATTAGGGTTGGATCGTGCAGCCTGTGACCGCCCTCACCGTCGCCGGCTCGGACTCGGGTGGCGGCGCCGGGATCCAGGCGGACATTCGTTCCTTTAGCGCCTTCGGCGTCCATGCGACGACGGCTATCACGGCGATCACCGCCCAGAACACGCTCGGCGTCACCGCAGTCGCCAACGTGGATCCCGACGTCGTCGAGGCACAGATTCGAGCCGTCGCGTGCGATTTCGACCTCCGGGCTACCAAGACCGGCATGCTCGCCCAGGCGAGTACCGTCGAGCGCGTCGCGGTCCTCGCGCGCGAGGGAGTACTCCCCCACCTCGTCGTCGATCCCGTCCTGGTCTCGACGAACGGCGACGTGCTGATGGGAGAGGGCGGGATCGAGGCGTACCGGCAGCTGCTTTTCCCGCTGGCCGAGATCGTCACTCCGAACCTTCACGAAGCGGCCGTGCTCGCCGGAGCGGATTTGGCCGAACTCTCGAGTCTCGACGACGTCGCTGATCTCGCGCGCGCGCTGCTCGAGCTCGGACCTCGTTTCGTCCTCGTCAAGGGCGGCCACTTCATGAATGGCGCGCGCGCCGACCGCTCATCCGACGTGCTGCTCAGCCGTAAGGGCCTCGTCATTCTCGATGCGCCGCGCGTCGAGACGCGCAACGATCACGGCACCGGTTGTTCGCTCTCGGCGGCGATCGCGGCCGGCCTGAGCCTGGGACGCGACGTCACCGAAGCGACGCGCGATGCGAAGTCGTTCGTGCTGGCCGCACTCGAGAGTGCCGCGTCGTGGCGACTGGGCGAAGGGCGCGGGCCGATCGACCATTTAGGATGGGGTGAGTGAGCGATGCTCCCAAACCCCCCCTCACGACGACAACCAGCCTCTGGCCCGCCGCGGCGATCCTCATCCTCGCGGTGGGAATGCTCATCGTTTTCATGGTGATCAATCTCTCCTCCGACCAGGGCGTAACCAAGGAGACGACGACGACGATCCCGGTCATCGTCGGTGGCCTGACGCGCGATCCAACGCCCGGACCGGCCCTTCAGTACTGCCGGCAGACCCAAGAGGTGCCCAGCAACATCACCGACGCCTTCGTCGTGCCGATGAATACCGAGACCCAGCCAGGAGCGAACACCCCCAACCTCGGCGCGGGCGACTTTGACTGCTACCAGCCCATGGTGACGCGCGACGCGAGTGCCAACGCGCTGATCGTTTTCTTCAACGCGCAGCTTGAGGCGCGCGGCTGGAATCTCTTCTCGCGTACCGCCCCGAACGGCGATCCCCAGTCACTGTTCCAAAAGGCCGGCAATGACGGCTTCTACTGGGAGGCCGGCGTTACCGTCACCAAGACGAGCGCCACCACGGTCTACTGGACCTTCCAGATCTATCAGAACTCCGAGACGGTCTGACCCAGAATGAGCTCGAGCTCGGGCTCGGGCTCGGCGGCCACCGGCTCGCGGGTCATCGATGACCACAGTGCGAAGTTGATCGGATAGATCACGTAGCCGATCCTCGTCGCCGTCGCGACGCACATCAACGTTGCAAAGACGACCGCGAGCAGCCCGAGCAGCTGGGACAACGTGAGCGGCCAGTGTCGATGCAAGTACTTCGACGCGAAGTAGCCGCCGATGACGAACGTGACGGGTGCGAGCACGTGACCGAGCACCGGCAGCCAGGTCGTGAGGATGTGCCCGGGTAGGGCGCTCGCGGCGGGTGACACCACGCCCGCTAGCCCCAACGGGAAGGTGAACACGTTGGTCATGAAGGCGGCGGGCGCACGAACGGCGAAGGGCACGGTCGTGACCGCGACGATTGCGATGATCCAGAGCAGAACCTGGCGCCAGGTCGGGCGACCGCTCCGGTTTCGTGCGACGAGCAGGGCGCCGGCCGCCATGGGCCACGCCGTCAGTTTCATCGCCGCGGCCAGCCCGAGACTGATCCCGGTCAGTTTTGTCTGACGACGCTGGAGGGCGGCCACTCCTAGTAACAGCAGCGCGAGGATCGGCATGTCATCACCGCCCGTCGAAAGAAAAAGTGCGCCGGTGGGCAGGGCAATGAGGACCTGGGCCACGCGGATTTTTTGCTGTTTGCTAAGTCGAAGCAGGGCGAGCGCGCAGCCGCTCGCGATGAGCGTCATCAGGGTCATCACGATGCGTGCGTCGGTAAGGCCCTTGCTCTCGTGCGTCGCCGCCGAAGGCAACCCGAACGCTCCCATGAGGGGGAAGTACGGGAAGAACGATTCGAATGCCGGTTTACCCGGAAGCTCGTTGAATACCCGACCGTGCTTTTCGTAGGTTCGGTAGGGATCCTGGCCCTTGCTCAGCAGCTGGCCAGAGCGCTCGATGACACCGACCTCGGGTTGGGCGTGGCGCCAGTGGGCCTCCAGCCCGAGGGGCGCCAACACCGCGCCAGCGACGACAAGACCGAGTAGCAGCATTCGAACCGAGTGCTCGTGGCGCATCACTCGTCGACCAAGGATGAACGCCGCGAGGGCGACAGCCGCGTAGGGCCCGACGGTGAGATACCCCCACTGCCACTGCGCCGGCTGCGTCGAGGTCCAGCCCAGGACGATCGCAAAGCCGGCCGATACGGCGTAGAGCAGCCCGTCCCCGGTTAAGCGCCCCAGGGCGCACCACCACGCCACGGCCCGGCCGCGCACGAGTCCGAGCCGCGTCAGCATCACGCCAATTGTACCGAGCGGCCGCCGCTCGACGAGGGTTCGATCAGGGCGGGCCCGCGCGGCGCAAGGGGTTCATCGTCACCGGGGGCACTGGGCCGAGGAAGAAGTGATCGATAATGAGGACGCTCTCCTTGGTGTGCTCCTTCAAGACCGCATGCGTCGCCCCGGGCAAGATCGCGAGTTGGGACTCGGGAATTGCTTCGTACATCGACACCGTGTGGCTGAGCCGCGCGACGTCGTCATCGCCCGACATGACGAGCACCGGGATCGACACCGTGCGCAGATCGTCGAGGGTCAAGGTCGGCTCGGTCTTCACGAGATGCAGGCTCTTTTCCACGACCGCCGCCGCATGATCGATGCCGTCGGGCGAGCGCGATGCGTATTCCAGCGCGAAGTCGTTGAAGCCCTCGCTCTCGGGTGTGAAGTCGGTCATTGCCACGAGCCCGTCGTAGTGGTAGTTGGCTCCCACGAGCGCGATGCGCCGCAGCAGGTCGGGACGACGCAGGGCGACGAGGAGCGCCACGTTGGCGCCGTCGCTGTGACCGAGCAGGAAGACACGTCGGTCGAGCAGTTCGAGGAAAGCGATCGTCTCTTCGGCCATGGCATCGTAGGAGAACGGTTCGTCGGTGTCGGCCGTTCGGCCGTGCCCGCGTCGATCGAAAGCCGCAATCTCGAATCGCTTGGCGAGCGACGGACCCAAAACGCGCAAGAGGCTCGCGCTGCTCGAAAGACCCCCGTGGAGGAGCACGACGGTCTTGCCCTTCTTCTTAGGGAGGAGCGCCCAGGTCAGATGGTCGTTGAGCATGATCCGGGTCACCCCGGAATGGTATTGCCTAGGCCGCCGAATGGCCCCGTGGGACGGTGGAGGCCGGTTCGGTCCCTAGTAGTACGGACTGACCCAGAGCCGCCCGCCATCGCAGGGCTGCACGGCGTACTGGGGCGTCACCGGGATCGCGGCGCCGCCGGGGATGAACTGCACGCTCACCGTCACCGCACTCTCGCAGGCCTCGGTGCCCGTCGGCACGTCCGAATACGCGATGGCGAAGTTGACCGTGCCGTTCATCACCATCGTGATCGACTTGGGCGCGGCGTTGGCGGGGGGATTGAGGAACTGGAAGCTCGTCCCCGCCGATGGCACGTCGGTCGCCGGCGAGGGCAGTACGGCGCCCAGGCGGTCGACCAGTGTCAGGCGCGGCCAACCCTCGAGCGTGCACGAACCGGCCGTCGTCTTGGTGAGGGTGACAGCGGCGTACACAGTGCCGGCCGCGCCCTCGCCCTCGTTGTACACGCCCGAGAAGTCCGTGGCGCTGCAGGTTGTGCGTGCGAGCGTGGTTGTCGTCGAGGTTGTTGCGATCGTGGAAGTGGACGTTGTCGTCGTGGTCGTCGAGACGAGGGCGTGACGGCTCAGCGTGTAGATCGCGGCGAAGGCAATGAATAGGCCGACCGAGATAAGCCCACGTCTCACGCGCCAAAGTCCTCGGGGCGCACCTGATCGAGAAACTCGCGCAGCTGCGCCACGAGATCGGCCTCGTCGGGGGCTTCGAGTTCGACGTACTCGTCCTCGCCCTCGTCGTAAGCCAACTGCATGATTCGGCCTTCGGCCGCCATCAGGTCGTCGTTCACGAGAATCGGTGCACTCACCCGCAGGGCCAGTGCCACGGCATCACTCGGGCGCGAACTGACGATGACCTCTTCGCTGCGTCGCATCAGACGCAGGTTGGCGTAAAACGTATTGTCCACGAGTTCGGTGATCTCGACCGACGCGAGGCGTGCGTCGAGGGCCGCGATCACGTGACCGAGCAGGTCGTGGGACATCGGCCGCGGCGCCTTGACGCCTTGAAGGGCGTAGGCGATGGCCGCGGCTTCGGGCGCGCCGATGAAGATGGGCAGGACCCGCTCACCCCCGACTTCCTCGAGCAGCAGCAGCGGTGTCGACGTGCCGACGTCGACGCGAACCGCACGCAGCACCACCTCGATCATGGCCCTAGCCTAGACCCGGTCCCGCGTTCCGGCGACCCCTAGGTGCGCAGGTAATCGCCGAGTTCACGTTCGACGAGCACATTGCGCAGCGCCGCCACGTCGCGCGCAACGTCGCCCGTGATGGCGACGACTTGATCGCGCGAGTACCCCGATCCCACCTGGCGCAGCGGGTACGTGGCCTCGTCGACCACGCCGACTTCGCGCTGAGCGACGCGGCGAAGCGACGCCAAGTGTCGGGCGTCAACGCCGCGTGCCAGCAGGGCCCGCGAGTGCGCCGCGACCCGCACGTCGAAGGCGCCATAGACGGTCTCATCATTCACGACGAGCGGCGTCACGAGTCCGAGGGCCTGGATCTGATTGAACTCTTCGGGTCGAAGGCCCGTCGTGGCGAGCAGATCAGCGGTCGTGAAGTACTCCTTCACCGGCGCGGCTGGGTCGTCCTTCATCGCCGTTTCGACAACGCTTAGCGTGGGCCGGGCTTCGGGCGCCGGGGCCGACACCACGACCGCAGTCGCCTCGCGCGCCGCGTGGCGCGGGGAAGAGTTCGTGCTCGGCGGCGTGAGCAGTCCCTGCTCGATTAGTCGCAAGCGCACGACACGAAGAGGCACGAACTCCTCTTGGGCGAGGCGGATGGCCTCGCGCAGACATTCGACGTCGCGCTCGGAGTAAAGGCGGTATCCCTTTCGGCTCCGGCTCGGCTGCACTAGGCCCTTGTCCTCGTAGTAGCGAATCTTGGACAGTTCCACATCGGGGAAGATCTTGCGCAACTGCGCGTGTACCTCGCCGATGCGCATGCCACCTTGCGTGCTGGTCATCGCGTTGCCTCCCAGAACACCAGCTTGAACTTGCCGATCTGCACCTCGTCTGCCGAATGCAGCGTCGTTTCCTCGACCCGTCGCCCGTTGACGTAGGTGCCGTTCAATGAGTTCAGATCTCGTAGGGTGATCCGACCGCTCGCGGTTCGAGTGAAGACCGCGTGATGACGCGAGACCGACACATCGTCGAGCAAGAGGTCGCTCTTCTCGTGCCGGCCAGCGGTTGTGACGTCGTTATCGAGTTCGATGCGCGTGCCGGCTTGCGGACCCGCAGCGATCACCAATTCGTCACGGTGTTCACCCTGCGGGCCCCTATTGGCGTCGGGGTGCATGGCGTCGGGCGTGCTCACCACTGGCACCGCGATCGTCTCGGGTGAACTTGCCAGGTGCTGGGGAGCTCCGCACGACCAGCAAAAGTTCGCGTTGGCGTTGAGTATCTCCCCACAGCGACGGCAGTTCACGGACCTCACACTAGTGAACTTTCGAAAATGACGCCGGGGCTAGTTCGTGGTCAGCGCCTCGTACGCCGCGGCGTCGAGCAGCGACTCGTAGTCGCCGCTGGACGTAGTCGAGATCTCGCAGATCCAGCCCTCGCCGTAAGGGTCTTGATTCACTAGCTCGGGTGCGCTGCTCAGTGCGTCGTTCACGGCGCTGATGGTTCCGCCCACCGGTGCGTAGATCTCCGAGACCGACTTGGTCGACTCCACTTCACCGAGCACACCGCCCACCGCCACGGTCGCGCCGACCTTGGGCACGTCGACGAAGACGACGTCGCCGAGCGCATCCTGGGCGTAGTCGGTGATGCCCACGCGCACGCGTTCACCTTCACGCCTCGCCCACTCGTGGTCGTTGGAGTATCGAAGATCGCCAGGTACCTGCATGCGAGTCAACTTACAAGATCCGCCGAGCCTGGCGGCCCGTGCGCAGCGCGCGCAGCGCGGGACCCACGTACCCAAAGAGCACCAGCCACGCGAGTGACAGTCCCGCCACACCAATCACCCAGCACGCGTCCCTGGCGTCGTGCTGCCAGGCCTGCAGGGCCGCGTGATGGGGATTGCTCGTCAAAAGGAAGACCGGATAGGCCGTCATCAGGGCGAACGTTGAAACCTTGCCCCACCACAGCACGTTGATCCGAGCCGCTCCGAGCGCCGCCAGGATCAAGGTGAGGACCGAAACGATGAGCTCGCGCACGAGGGTCGCGATTGCGAACCACCACGGCACCGCTCCAACGATCGCGACCGCGAGCAACCCACCGATGACCAGCACGCGGTCGGCCGTCGGATCGAGGACCTTACCAACGTTGGAGACCTGGTGGAAGCGACGCGCGACGAATCCGTCAATCCAGTCGGTCGCGCCGAGCGAGGCGAGCAGCCACGCGGCCACGGCGCGGTGATTCGTGCCAAAGACCAGCCAGAAGAAGACGGGCAGCAGTGCGAGGCGCGCCATCGTGATGGCGTTCGCCCACGTCAACCACCCTTGGCTGACGCTCTCGCTCTCGCTCACGGACTGAATGTACGCCTAGGCGATCGTGATGGACTGATCCAGATAGACGTCCTGCACGGCGTGAATCAGGGCCGCGCCATCGTTGAGTGGACGTTGGAACGCCTTGCGCCCAACGATCAGCCCCTGACCTCCAGCGCGCTTGTTGATGACGGCGGTGCGCACGGCGCCCGCGAGATCACCGTCACCCTTGGACTCGCCGCCGGAGTTGATTAAACCGATGCGCCCGGCATAGCAGTTCACGACCTGCCAACGCGTCAGGTCGATCGGGTTGTCGGTCGTCAGTTCGGAGTAGACCCTGGGGTCGGTCTTGCCGAACTTGACGGCGTTGTAGCCCCCGTTGTTGACGGGCTGCTTCTGCTTGATCAGGTCGGCTTCGATGGTCACGCCCAAGTGATTTCCCTGGCCCGTCAGGTCGGCGCTCAGTTCGTAGTCCGCGCCGGCCGTGACGAAGGCGGGGTTGCGTAGGTAGCACCACAGCACGGTGAAGAGGCCCTGGCGATGTGCTTCCTCGAAGGCCACTCGCACTTCTTCGATCTGGTGAACCGAACCTTCAGAGCCGAAGTAGACGGTAGCCCCCACCCCAATCGCCCCCAGGTCGACGGCTTGTCGCACCGAGGCGAAGAACTGCTGGTCGTACGAGTTGGGGTAGCGCAGGAGATCGTTGTGATTGAGCTTGACGATGAAGGGAATGCGGTGAATGTACCGGCGCGAGACGATACCCAGGTTGCCGAGCGTCGTAGCGATGGCGCTGCACCCGCCGGCGATGGCTAAGTCGCAGAGCCGCGCCGGATCGAAGTACTCGGGATTGGGCGCGAAGCTCGCGGCCGCCGAGTGCTCGACGCCCTGATCGACGGGCAAAATTGACAGGTAGCCGGTGCCGGCCAGGCGGCCGTGGTTGTAGATGCCACCGAGTCCACGCAGCACGCTAGAGGAACGGTCACTCCACGTGAAGACGTCGTCGAGGAACGTCGGCCCCGGCAGGGTCAACCACTCCTTTGGAAAGGCCGTGGCCTTGTGGTCGAGCAGTGACGACGCGTCGTCGCCCAGAAGTGCGGCAGTGTCCATTCGCGAATCTTACAAGGTCGCCTTCAGAGCCCTTGCCCCCGAAAGGTCAGTCGATTCGCTTCTTCGACGTCGGAGCGGTGCGGCGCTTTCGATTCTTTCGAGGGAGACCTGAACCAAGCTCGGCCAATCGTGCGGCGGCGTCGTAGGCATCGGGTTCGGCCGTCACGACCCGGGTGAAGGCCTCGCGAGACGCCGGTAAGTCGCCGGCCCGATCGTAGAGGTCAGCGAGCGCGTACCACAGGCGCACGTGGCGATACGAAGGATTCCGCAAACGTTTGGCGGCGCCCGCTCGAATCAGCAGATCAATGGCTTCATCGTGGCGGCGCTGATCCGCCCAGGTTGCGGCCATCACGATACGGCCCTCGGCGAGCACGTCAGGCGAAGGTCCGCTCGCCTCGAGCTCGCTGAAGGTCTTCTCGACAGCCCGGTATCGGTGCAGCGCTCGATCGGCGTCCATCACGAGCGGGAGGTGGTCGGGGTCGCCAGTAATGACGTAATACGCGCGCAGGTGAACTTTCGCCATAGCCCAGCGCTCCGCCCGATAGGCCGCGAGCCCGACTAGTTCCCGGACTTCGGCAACGCCGGGTGTGGCGTCCGCGACGATGCGCCCGAGGCGCAAGGCCTCCTCGAAACGGTGCCGGTCGTACGCCTCAGCGGCTCGGGTAAGCGTGTGGACCATCTTTTCGCGCATGTAGGTCGTGCCGATGAATGCCCGACGCACTTCGGCGGCAACGTCACCCGGGAGCGTGTAGTCGGGACGGCCCTTTTTCGGCGCCGGCGGCTTGGCGTGGGCCGGGAGTCGCTCGACCCTTTCCCAACGAGCGGGCGGTGCCGACGATTGGGTTCGGCCCTTGGGTTCGGCCAATGCGTGGCCGGTGCTGGTGATGTTGACCGCGCCCTTGCGAGCGACGCTGCCCCAGCCCTGTCGTCGAGCGTGCTCGCCCGCCTGCTGGCGTTGACGCTGTTCGGGGCTGAGTGGTGCCGGCGCACGCTCACCCCTACGAGCTGAAGGTTTTCTCGTTCGAGGCGGCACACCAGCGCCACGAGACGGGCCCCCGCGTTTCGGGCGAGCGGTGCCCGATGACTTTGGAGAATATGGCCCCCTGCTCGGCCGCTCGTCCCCGTGGCGGGGCGCGGCTGAGTTCTCGATCCTGGCTGGTCGAGCCTTCGGTCGAGGAGCGTCGCTTCGCGTCGACTCCCTTCGCGCTGACCCCGCGGCTCGCGACTTGCTGGACCCAGCGCTCTTGGATCGAGCGGGTGAACGCGTCGAAGACGTTCCGGGCCTTGACCTTGATCCGGGCTTCGCCGCGCCGGCGGCTTTGCCTGCGCGCGGGACACGACGGGAGGGCGGATTCGAAGCGGTCACGTGCCAGTCTACCTGGGGACACTTCGGACCCTCGAACGACACGCCGCTAAGTTGAACTGGAGTGTGAGGACACCATGACGACGTCACCCTTGCCCGAGCGCCCGGCGTGGAGTGCTCTCCTCGCCCACGGCGAGGCCATGAAGCAGCGTCATTTGCGTGAACTCTTCGCCGGCGATCCCAGTCGCGGTCTTCGCTACCGCGTCGATGCCACGGGACTGTACTTCGACTACTCGAAGAACCTCATCACCGAGGAGACCCTGCAGCTTCTCGCCCAGCTCGCCAGTGAATCAATGGTCGCCCACCGTCGCGACGCGATGTTCGCCGGCGAGCACGTAAATGTCTCAGAGGACCGGGCCGTCTTGCACGTGGCGCTCCGTATGCCGAGGGACTCGACCCTGGCGGTCGACGGCGTGGACGTCGTGGCCCAGGTGCACGGCGTGCTCGATCGGATGGCCAGTTTCGCCGAGCGCGTGAGGGGCGGTCAGTGGCGGGGCCACACGGGCAAGCCCCTGCGCAACGTCGTGAACATCGGCATCGGGGGCTCGGATCTTGGGCCCGTGATGGCCTACGAAGCCCTTCGGCACTTCTCCCAGCGCGATCTCACGTTTCGCTTCGTCTCGAACGTGGACGCAACCGACCTCGTCGAGACCGTGCGCGACCTCGACGCCGAGGAGACCCTGTTCATTGTCTCCTCCAAGACCTTTGAAACGTTGGAGACCTTGACCAACGCGACGTCCGCCCGCCGATGGCTGGTGGAGCGACTCGGCGACGAGTCCGCGGTCGCGAAGCACTTCGTCGCGGTCTCGGCCAACCCAGAAAAGGTGGCGGCCTTCGGGATCGACGTGGCGAACATGTTCGAGTTCTGGGACTGGGTCGGCGGGCGCTACTCAATGGACAGCGCGATAGGCCTATCGACCATGATCGCGATCGGTCCCGAGCACTTCCACGCCATGCTCGCCGGCTTTCACGCCATGGACCGCCACTTTTGCGAAGCCCCCTTTGGGCGAAACCTGCCCATGCTGCTCGGACTTCTCTCGATCTGGAACCACGACGTTCTTGGCTTCTCGAGTGTCGGCGTCATGCCCTACGACCAGTATCTGCACCGGCTGCCGGCCTACCTCCAGCAGCTCACGATGGAGTCCAACGGCAAGCACGTCACTCTCGCGGGCGACCGCGTCACCCGCAAAACCGGCCCGATCTATTGGGGCGAGCCCGGCACCAACGGTCAGCACAGCTTCTACCAACTGCTCCACCAGGGAACGGAAGTGGTGCCGATCGACTTCATCGGCTTCGCCAACAGCCTCAACCCCCTCGGCGAGCACCACGACCTCTTGACCTCAAACATCTTCGCCCAAGCTCAGGCGCTCGCCTTCGGCAAGACTGAAGCGGAGCTGCGTGCCGAGGGCGCCGACGAGCGCTCGATCATGCACCGCGTCATGGAGGGCAACCGCCCCTCGAACGTCCTGTTGGCCGACGTGCTCTCCCCGCGGGTCCTCGGTTCGATCGTCGCGCTCTACGAGCACTCGGTCTTCGTCCAAGGCACCGTCTGGGGCATCGACTCCTTCGACCAGTGGGGCGTCGAGCTCGGCAAGCAGCTGGCCGCGAAGATCGCCCCCGAGCTCTCAAGTAGCGCGTCCGTCGAGCCGGTCAACGACTCCTCGACGGACGCTCTCATTGCCTACTATCGGACCCACCGAAAGGATGGCGGCTAATGACGACTGCTCAGCCCATGCAACTCGGAATGGTCGGCCTTGGACGGATGGGCTCGAACCTCGTCCGTCGCCTTGTCGCCGATGGACACCGCTGCGTCGTGTACGACGTGAACGCCGGGGCCGTCGCTGCGCTCAACGGCGAACGGGTCGCCGGCGCTTCGTCCCTCGCGGACCTCGTGAGCCAACTCGAGACGCCCCGTGCAATCTGGCTCATGTTGCCCGCAGCGATCACGGGCGAAACGATCGCGGCGCTCGCTGAGTACCTATCGGCTGACGACGTCGTGATCGATGGCGGTAACTCCTTTTACCAGGACGACGTTCTGCGCGCCCAGCAGTTGGGCGAGCACGGGATCCACTTCGTCGACTGCGGCACGAGCGGCGGAATCTGGGGGCTCGAGCGCGGCTACTGCCTCATGATCGGCGGGGGCAACGCCGTGGTGGCACGACTGGATCCGATCTTTCGCAGTATCGCACCGGGCGCCGAACCGGGATCGGCGGCACAAGTTACGAGCGGCGCGACCGCTAGCCAGGGCTACTTGCACTGCGGACCGAGCGGTGCTGGCCACTTCGTCAAGATGGTGCACAACGGCATCGAGTACGGGATGATGGGAGCCATCGCCGAGGGCTTGAGCATCCTCAAGCACGCGAACGTCGGGAAAACGCAGGTCACCGTCGACGCCGAGACCTCGCCGGTGCGCGACGCGCAGTACTACCGCTACGACTTCGACCTCGCTGAAGTCGCCGAAGTGTGGCGACACGGATCGGTCATCAGTTCCTGGCTGGTCGACCTCACGGCGCACGCTCTCGCGCGCTCGCCCGAGCTCGCCGAGTTCAGCGGGCGCGTCGCGGACTCGGGCGAGGGCCGCTGGACCGTCGAGGCCGCGATCAACGAGTCGGTGCCCGCGCCGGTCATCACCGCCGCACTCTGGCAGCGTTACGAATCGAGGGGCGCCGGCGAATTCACGGCGAAGGTCCTCTCGGCGATGCGCTCGGGCTTCGGGGGCCACGTGGAGAAGCCCGCCTAGTGCAACACGAGCTGCGCGTCTACGACGATCTCGACGCGCTCGCGCGCGCCGGCGCCTCCTACGTCGCCCGGCGGGCTCGCGACGCAGCCGCTCGCGCCGAACCGTTCAATTTCGCCGTCAGCGGCGGCAAGAGCCCGTGGCCGATGCTCAACCGGCTCGCGACGAGCGACGTTCCTTGGAGAGACGCGCTCGTTTTTCAAGTTGACGAGCGAGTCGTACCCGCTGATAGTGACGAGCGCAATCTCAAGCACCTGCGCGCGTGCCTAGCGCCGATCGACGCTGAGATCGTTGCCATGGACGTCGACGCCGCCGACCTCGTTGCCGCTGCTCGCCGCTACGCCGAGACGTTGCCCACTCAGTTCAACCTCGTGCACCTTGGTCTCGGTCCCGACGGGCACTGCGCCTCGCTGGTACCCCACGATCCGGTGCTGCTCGTCACCGATCGACTCGTGGCTATGAGCGGGCCCTACCAGGGGACGGTGCGTATGACCCTCACCTACCCCGCCCTCTCGCGGGCCAAGCAACTCCTCTGGCTCGTTAGCGGCGCGGACAAGTGCGACGCGCTGGCGAGGCTGCTCGACGGCGACCAATCGATCCCCGCCGGCCGGGTCGAGGCCGCCGCCTCCTTGGTCCTCGCTGACCGGGCCGCGAAGGGAACGCCGGCGTGAGTGAGCGACACGGCCCCAGCCACCGGGCCAATCGAGTAGATGCCGCCACCGACCAGGGAGAACGCCCTAAGCCCGACAATCACGTCATCGTGATCTTTGGCATCACCGGCGACCTCGCGCGGCGCAAGATCTTGCCGGGCCTCTACCACCTGGCGGTCGCCGGACTAATGCCCGAGCGCTACCGGATCATCGGCGCCGCCCGGCCCCACGCCAAGATGACCGACGAGGAGTTTCGCAAGTATGCCTTCGACGCGGTTTGCGAATTCGCTACGGACAAGCCCGAGGGCGAGCAGTGGTCCAGTTTCGCCGAACTGCTGAGCTTCTCGGCGCGTGAGGAGGCGGGTCCCGGAGACCTGGTTAGCGCCGTCGACGCAGCGCAACGAGCAATTGGCGGCGAGGTCCGGCGCCTCTTTCACCTCGCCGTCCCGCCCGAAGCCATGCAGGTGGTGGTCCAGACGCTCGGTGCCCTGGGGCTCAACGAGAACGCCCGGATCATCTGCGAGAAACCATTCGGCGTCGACTTGGCCTCGGCTCGCAAGCTCAACGCGGAACTCACCGAGTACTTCGACGAGTCGCAGATATTCCGCATCGACCACTTTCTGGGCAAGGAGTCGATCGACAACATCCTGGCCCTGCGCTTCGCCAACGAACTCTTCGAGCCCCTATGGACCCGCGCCCACGTCGGCTACGTCCAGATCGACGTGCCCGAGACGCTCTCGATCGAGGGGCGCGGCGCCTTCTACGAGACGACCGGCGCCTTTCGTGACATGGTCGTCACGCACCTCTTCCAGGTGCTCGGCATCCTCGGCATGGAGCAGCCGACGTCGCTCACGGCCCGGCCGCTGCGCAACGAGATCAACAAGGTCTTCGAGTCGCTGCGGATCCTCGATCCGGTGACCGTGCTGCGCGGGCAGTACGAGGGCTACCTCGACGAGCCCGGCGTGGCGCCCGACTCCACGACCGAGACCTTCATCGCTCTGCGGGCCTGGGTCGACAACGCGCGCTGGATGGGCGTGCCGTTCTACTTGCGCACCGGCAAGTGCCTCGCCCAGAGCCGCCAGATGATCACCATCGGACTGCGCGAACCGGTGATGGAGATCTTTCCGGCGCAGAAGGACGGCAACCTGGAAGACGCCGACAAGCTCCTGATCGACTTCAAGGACCCCGGGTCGATCCACGCCCACTTCCTCGTCAAAGAGCCCGGTCCCGAAATGACCCTCAGCCGGGCGAGGATGCACTTCCACTACCGCGACTCGTTCCAGGAGAAGAACAGCCTAGAGGCCTACGAGCGCCTGCTACTCGAAGTAATGCTCGGCAACCAGGCCTTCTTCACGCGATCGGACGGGATCGAGCGGCTGTGGGAGGTAGCGGCGCCCGTGCTCGATCACCCGTCGCCAATAGAGACCTACGCCAAGGGTACGTGGGGGCCGCGAAGCGTCGCCGCTGTCGTCGCCCCCCACCGTTGGACGCTGCCAAATTGAGCGGCACGCCGATCCGTCTCGTCATCGCTGACATCGACGGCACGATCGTCAACTCGGCCAAGGAACTGACCGACGCGACTCTGAACGTCGTGCAGCGCCTGCGGAGCGCGGGGGTTCGACTTGCGATAACGAGCAGTCGCCCACCGAGAGGCCTCACCATGTTCTTCGAGCCCCTCGACCTCACGACGCCCATCTCCGCCTTCAACGGAGGACTCATCGTCGATCGCAATCTCGCCACGCTGCGCGAGCTGACGATTTACGATGAGGTGGTCGAGCCGGTCATTGGCCTCCTCGAGGGCCACGGCTTGTCAATTTGGGTCTACCAGGGCGTCGACTGGTTCGTCCTCGACGTGAACGGTCCTCACGTCACCCGTGAGGCCGAGGTCTGTCGGTTCGAACCCACGCAGCTCGCGAACTTCCACGGCGTGTTCGCCAACGTGATCAAGGTGGTCGGCGTCAGCGACGCTCCCGCGGTGATTGCCCGGGCAACGGCGGACCTCGACCGCCACTTCGGCGACGAGGTGTCCGCCACGAGCTCGCAGCCGTACTACCTCGACGTGACCCACTGCGACGCCAACAAGGGCGGCGTCGTCGACTTCTTGGCCGATCGCTTTTCGCTCGAGCGCCGCCAAATCGCGGCCATTGGCGACGGGGGTAACGACGTTTCCATGTTCGACCGCGCGGGCCTCAGTGTCGCAATGGGCAACGCCACCGATGCCGTCAAGTCGCGCGCCGGGCACGTCACTTCCTCGAACAACGATGACGGCTTCGCCAAGGCCATCGAAGAGCTCGTCCTCGACGGCGCTTCATGACCGACGGCCTCGCCCGGGTTCGTCCCGAACGAGGCCGCCGATACAGAACTGACTAGTGGAGGCTGTACTTCACGGAGGTCTTGTCGCCGTTGGCGAAGGTGAGGGTCATCACGTGCACCCCGACCTTGGAAGCCCCAGTCACTTTCACGATGACGGTCAAGGTCTTGCCGGTGTCGTGCGTGACCTTGACGCTAAATCCCGCGACGTTGCTCTTGATCGTTGGCCGACCGTAGAAGTTGTAGCCGGTGATCGTCACGGTCCTCGTCTGTGCGTTCCAAACCTGGCCGACGACGCGGATGGCCTTGGGCGCCGACGATATGGTCACCGTCGTCGCTGCCGAGATGGCCGGAGCATACGGGGTTGCCGCGGCCTTTGCCGCGGTGACGATGCAGGTTCCGGCGCTCGTTGCGCTGAGCGCGTTACCAGTGATAAGGCATCCTGTCGCGGTGCCATTCACCACCGAATACGTGACGGCACCTGTGCCTGAGCCTCCACTCGTTGCCAGGGTGAGAGGCGAGTCTCGGTAGCCCAATTTCGTCGTGATCGATAGTGTCGCTTGAGGCTGGCCAACGGCGATCGTGGCCGTCGCGGTAGTGAGCGTCCGTGTCGTGTCGGTCGCGGTTAGCACGCACGAGCCCGTCTCGGTGAACGTCAGCGCGGTAAAGGTAGCTACGCCGGCGACCGCACTCGCGCTGGCCGTTCCACCAAGGGTGCAGGTCGACGAAATCGTTACAATATCCGTCGCCCCGGTGCCCGTTGCCTCGACATTGCCGAAGGCGTCCTCAACGGAGACCGCGAAGGACGTCAGCGCGGTGCCGGTGGTGGTTACCGAGGCGGGTGGCTTTACTGTGAAGACGACCTGCGTCGCTGCGCCCGCCGTCACGACGGTTGCGGGCGTGCTCGTTGCGGTCGTGAGCGCTCTGGTTGAGTCGGTAGCGATCAGCGTGCACGAGCCAGCTGAGTCAATCGTGGCGGCGCTGAACGTCGCGACGCCAGCCAAAGCCGCCGCTGAAAGGGTGCCGCCGAGCTTGCAGGCCGACGTGAGCGACACCGTGTCAGTAGCACCAATGCCCGACGTGATGACGACCCCGTTGCTCTCCTCGACTGAAACGGCGAAGGTAGTAAGGGCAGTCCCCGCAGCCGCCGTCGCCGGTGGCTCCGGTGTGAAGGCGACCAGAGTGGGTGTGGTCGTCGCAACAGAGATTGCCGCACTGACGATGGCCGGCAACGAACCGTCTGTAGAGTCCGTCGCCGTCAGCGTGCAGTTGGTTCCTGTGGTGATGTCCACCGTCGTGAAAGTCGCGACACCGGCCGCGGCCACTTCGCTCAGTGTGCCACCCAATGCACATCCGGCCGTGGCGGTGGAAATGACGATCGTGTCGGTCGCTCCCGCGCCCGAGGTCTTAACATTCCCGGACGCGTCCTCGACCGAAACACTGAATGACGTCAGGGCGACGCTGAACGTCGCCTTCGTTGGCGGGACCGTCGTGTAGACGATCTTTGCTTCCGGTCCCGACGACACGGTGATTGAGCCGCTAGTGGTGGTTCCGCCAGAAGTGGTGTCAGTAGCGGTCAGCGTGCAGCTGGTGGCGCTGTTAATGATGACGTTGGGAAAAGTCGCAGTGCTCGAGGACGCAACCTCGGTGAGGGTGCCACCCAAATTGCACGTGGACGAGATCGTTATCGAGTCAGTCGCCGTTCCTCCCGCGGTGATGTTGACGTCGAAACTAGTGAGCGCCACACCCGCTGTCCCCGTCCCGGGAACGCCGGAGAATGATAGCGTCGCCGTCGCCGCGGACGCTGGGGACGCAGCGAGGACGGCCGCGCCACCAATGAGGAGCGCGGACACGGCGCCAATCCCGATAACCGATCTCAGCGTCGATCGAAACGACCGACTGCTTGTATTACGGCCCATATCGCTTCTCATGAAAACTCCCTTTTATTAGAGGCCTGATGTGCAGTGCCCTACAACGCACCCTGTTACCAGGCTAACGATCGCATCATCAGAAATTGGTGTGAAATCGTTTGCCTTTTCATTACAATTTTCCGCTTGCGACAATCTTTCAACAACAAGCCCATCACATATTGAGCGCGTGACAGCGTATGCAGTCAATTATCTTCGCGCGATCCGCTTCTTGACCACTGTGCCGGGGCATGGGCGCTCGATGACACCTCAATTCGAGCGGAGCTTCAGCAAGTCTGGAAGAACGATCTTCCAACCAACTCCCCCGTTGACCGTGCGCTCCAACGTCCATGTTTCGAAATCTTGCGAGCACATGGCAAGACCGTTCAACGCATCGGTGAATGCAAATAACACGTCATGGCACTTCAACTCGCCGACATGGTCTGCGGTGCTGAGGTTCGTGCCCAACCGGTAGAAATTGTGCGGTGCAATCCCATAGTCGATGTACGCGAGTCCCGCCGACACGGGATCGAAGACCGCCCG
>CAVVMM010000013.1:0-43851 GCA_963749355.1 uncultured Acidimicrobiaceae bacterium | reverse complement strand
AGCTTGGAGGCGTTGTTCGAGAAGAGCGGATTGTTCCCATTGGTGACGCCACTGGTCACGAAAGCAAAGATGACGTCCCGGCGCAGCTGGACGTTGCCCCGGGCGACATTGGCCCTGATCGTGGCGAGGGTCGCCTTCGTGTTGGCGATCTCGTTGCTGTACTTATGGAGCTCGATCTGGGCCTCGTCGTACTTCTGGCCGAGGTAGTCGACCTCGCCGTTGATGCGGTTGATCTGGTTCAGCAGTATGGCGGCCTTGGCGCGATCGTTCGAGAGGTTCGAGGCGCCGGCTCGAACCGGCGAGGCCCCGATCGTAGAAAGTGAGAGGGCCACCACCGCCAGCCCGGAGCAGATCCACCGAAATGGGTGGCGCGCACTCGCTGGCTGAAGTGTTGCAAGTGTGCCCTGCTCGCCCTCAGTCACTCGACCAGGCTAGTTCGTGGGCTCTGTTTGGGTCATCGGTTCACCTCGGGCCGCTTAAAAAGCGCCTGATCATAGTGGACTAATTGCCATTGTGCCAGAAGCTGGATCGACGCAAAACAAGCGGCACGAAGCGCCGCGAATAGGCTCGGCGACATGTCCCATCGCTCTCGCAACCTGCCGCGTCGCTCGTGCTTGTCGACGCCAGGATCCTCCGAGCGTTTCCTCGCGAAGGCACCGCAGGCCGTCGCCGACTTCTCCTTCCTCGACCTCGAGGACTCAGTGGCCCCGAAGGAGAAGGTGGCGGCCCGTGCCAAAGTCGTCGACGCCATTCGCAGTCTGAATTGGGACGAGCGAGTGCTCTGCGTGCGCGTGAACGCGTGGGATTCGCGCTGGACCTACGGCGACGTCATCGAGGTCGTGGGCAGCGCTGGTGAGCGCCTCGACGAGGTCATGCTGCCCAAGGTGCGCCGCGCGTCGGACGTCGTCGCCCTCGACCTCCTGCTCAGTCAGGTCGAGGCGAACGCTGGGCTGCCCGCCGGACATATCGGCATCGAGGCCCAGATTGAGACGGCCGAGGGCCTCATCAACGTCGAGGAGATCTGTGCGGCGTCCCCGCGCCTCGAGTCAATCGTCTTTGGACCGGCCGATTTTGCGGCCTCGATCGGCATGCCGGTCACCACGATCGACGAAACCATTCACGTGGGTCCCTCGAATCCATTCTCCTATGTCTTCGCGAAAATCCTGATGGCGGGGCGCGCGAACGGACTGCACGTCATCGATGGACCGTTCCTCAAGGTCCGCGACCTCGAGGCACTTCGCTTCGCGGCCTCAATCACCGCCGCGTACGGCTTCGACGGCAAGTGGGCGCTCACCCCCGACCAGGCGCTCGTGCTGAACGAGGTCTACTCGCCCAGCCAAGAGCTCTTTGACAAATCCTGCGACATCCTCGACGCCTACCGGGAGGCGACCGAGGAACGGCGCACCGGCGCGGTCATGTTCGGCGACGAAATGATCGACGAGGCGTCAGCGAAGATCGCGAGCTCCTTCGTCGCCCGGGGCTTGCGTTCGGGACGGACCCGCTCGGCGCAGTAGGCCATCGGGCCGCTAGGCCAGGTCGTCGAGCAGCCGGCGGGCGATGACTTTCAGACAGAGCGTTTCGTCAGCCCCCTCGAAGATCGACAGCACCCGCGCGTCGAGGAAGTAGCGGCTGACCGGATACTCCTCGGCGTAGCCCATACCGCCGTGGATCTGCATGGCTTCGCGCGTCACCCACTCGGCGGCGCGACAGACGTAGGCCTTGGCCATCGCCGCCTCGAGCGTGGCACCGCTCGTCATGCGGCGCGCCACCTCGAGCGCGTACTGGCGCGAGCACTGGATGATCGCAGCCATCGTCGCGAGCTTCGTGCGCGTCAGCTCGAGGTCGATGAGCGCCGTGCCAAAGACGACGCGATGGCGGGCGTACTCGAGCGCGTCGTCATAGGCCGCCTGCATGAGACCCACCGCTCGCGCGGCCGTCTGGAGGCGCCCGTTCTCAAATCCGGCCATCTGGAAGTAGAACCCTCGGCCGAGGCCTTCCTCGCCGCCGACGAGATTTTCGTCAGGCACGAACCAATGGTCGAAGCTGACCTCGTAGGAGTGCATGCCTCGATAGCCGATGGTGTCGATGGCGCGGCCCTCGAGGCGCCCATCGGGGTCGCGACGCCCGTCGCGGGCGGACTCTTGTCGAAAGTCGAAGCCGTGTCCCTCGCCTGTGGGCTTTTCGACGAGCAGAAGTGAGAGACCCCGGTGGGCGAGCGTGCGGTCGGGATCGGTTCGCGCGAGCACCACCAGCACGTTGGCGCGCCCGGCGAACGTGCACCAGGTCTTGGTGCCGCTGACGAGCCAACCACCTTCGGTCCTGGTCGCGCTCGTCGTCACCCCAGCGACGTCCGAACCGAAGTCCGGCTCGGTGACGGCAATGGCACAAAGTGTCTCGCCCCTGGCGAGTCGCGGCAGCCAGGTGAGCTGCTGATCCCTTGTTCCGCCGTTGAGCAGTGCGCGGGTCATGATCTCGGGCCGGGTTATGAGCGACCCGCCGATGCCCAGTGAGCCCCACGACAGTTCCTCGGTCGCGACGACCATGGCGACGTACTCGGACTCGCCGCCCGTGGAGAAGCCGCCGAACTCCTCGGGGATCGAAAGGCCGAAGCCGCCGAGTTCGGCGAGCCCGGTGATGATCGACTCGGGCACGTCGGCGTTCGCCCGGTGCACGTGCTCGGCGTCGGGACGGACCCGCTCGAGGGCGAAGCGGTGGAACGACTGGGCGACGGCGTCAAAGTCCTCACCCAAGTGGCGGGGCCCCGGCGACTCGGCGAGGTCGCTGAGGAATTTCGGGTCCCGGTACGTGGCGACGAAGGGTCGAAACGCGTCGAACCACCGCGGCTCGACATTCCAGCCAGCCTCTTGAGCGAGCACCTTGGCGGCGAGGTCGACCAGCACCTGGGCGAGGAACGCGGCGAGGAGCCGGGACTCGACGTCGCCGTTGGCGGCGTAGGCGAGGCACGACCGCGCTGTGGCGAGGGCGCTCGCGCCGTGCGCGAGGTCGTAAGCGAGGGTCTCATTGTCGTCAACGCCGCCCCGGTCGCGCAGCTCCCTTAGGCCACCCTCGATGATCAGCTGAGCCCGGACGATGAACTCGGCCGCGTCGTCGAGCTCGAGGGGAGCGGGCATAGGAGCAACTTACAAGGTCGAATCTGGCCCGGCATAGGCTGGCCGAGTGAACATCACGATGTTGCTCGCCGATTCCGCGCAGGTCGCAGAAGGCAAGCTCTACATCCTCGGTGGCGGCTGGTCCGTGACCGGCCCCGACCCCACGCCAAGCGCCGTCGCGATCAAGGTGAGCGTCGACCAGCACGAATTCAACACCGCGCACCACTGGGAGCTCTTCTTAGAAGACGCCGACGGCCAGCTCGTGCGTTTCGAGACTCCCGACGGTCCCCAGGTCATCGAGGTGCGCGGCGACTTTTCGGCGACGGCCCCGCCCGATGCTCCGGTGGGGACGCCGGTCGACGTGCCCATCGCGGTGAATTTCGGTCCCATTCCGCTCGTCGAGGGGTCGCGCTACACCTGGCGCATGGTCGTCGACGGCGAAACGCTGCCCGGGGGCTTGGTGTCCTTTACCACCCGACCGGTGCGCAACGTCACGATCGACGGCTGACCCATGACGTCGTCACGAGACCGGGTCGCACCATGACGATCTACGAGCGCCCCTTTGGTCGCTACTTCGAAGAGTTCGAGGTCGGCGACATCTATCGTCACTGGCCGGGCAAGACGATCACCGAGGCCGACGATCACCTGTTCTGCATGATCACAATGAACCACCACCCCCTGCACACCAACGCGTGGTTCGCCGAGCACGAGACGGTGCACGGTACGAACGTCGTGGTGGGCAACCTCGTCTACTCGCTGGTGCTGGGGCTGAGCGTGCCGGACGTGTCGGGCTCGGCGATCGCGAACCTCGAGGTCGAATCCCTGATCCACCGGAACCCGACGTTCCACGGCGACACGATCTACGCCGAGTCGCGGGTGCTCGAGGCGACGCCCTCGGCGTCGAAGCCGGACCGGGGCATCGTCACGGTCGAGACAAAGGGCTTCAACCAGGACGGGCAAGAAGTCTGCTACTTCCGTCGGAAAGTGATGGTGTGGAAGCGTGACTTTGCCCCTGTGCGCCGACGCCCCTACGGCGACGACGTCTGGGACTAGCGACCACGCGGCCTTTCGGGCCGCGTTGCGCCGGGCCGCTCCCGCGCTCGCGCGACCCCTGCCCTGGATCGGCGACGAAAGACCGTGGGCGATCCTGGTGAGCGAGGTCATGCTCCAGCAGACCCAGGTGACGCGCGTCGTCGAGCCGTGGACCTTGTTCATGGAGCGCTTTCCGACACCGAGTTCGTGCGCCGAAGCGTCGCTCGCCGAGGTCCTACGGGCCTGGACCGGGCTCGGATACAACCGCCGCGCGAAGGCGCTTCACGACGCGGCTCGAGTATTGCGCGACGAGTACGACGACGCCGTGCCGCGCGAGGTCGAACTGCTACGCCGACTGCCCGGCGTCGGGGAGTACACGGCGGCGGCTGTTGCGTGCTTCGCCTACGGCGAGTCCATCGCGGTGCTCGACTCCAATGTGGGGCGGATCCTTGCGCGAGCACTGGCCAACCGGACCCTCGGTCGGGCGGAGGCGAGGACACTGGCCACGGCGCTCGTGCCAGGTCGCAGTCCTTCCGCGTTCAACCAGGCGATGCTTGACCTTGGCGCACAGTTTTGCCGAGCGTCGCCCCGGTGCGACGCGTGTCCGCTCGCCGGCCAGTGCCGGTGGCACCGCCAAGGCGGAGCCGATCCCGCACTACACAGCGCCGGTGTCTCGCGTCCACAATCGCCGTTCGAGGGCTCGAACCGTCAGCTTCGCGGTCGGATGCTCAGCGTGCTGCGAGAGGGTCCCCACTCGAGGCGACGAATCGGCGAGCGGCTCGTCGGTGTCGAACCCGGACGGTGCGATGAAGCGCTCGACGCTCTCGTGCACGACGGGCTCGTTACCCAGATCGGTCAGCGCTACTCGCTGCGTGAATAGGCGAAGGTACGGGTGAAGGACCGGCCCGCGCCAGTCGTCTGCTTCAGCGGTCGCGGACCGTTCGGTACGCTTCGAGTCGTGACTCGCGTAACCCCACTGCCACGCACCGATGAGGTTGGCGCTTGATCCTCGTTCTCAAGATCGCGGGCGTCGTCGTCGTCGTCTTGGTGCTGGCCGGGACGTTCCTGCGGGTTCGCAAGGTCCGTCGCGACGAGATGCGTGAGCTCTCCAAGCCGGTGGAGCGTCGGCTCGTGGCGCCACCGCCATCGCCCTATGAGTCCTCGAAGGGCTTTCGGATCATCGACGAAGCGGGGGAGACGCTGCACCGTCCCCCCGTCGAACGTCCGCGGATCGACCCAGAGCGCGACTACGTCTTTAGCGACTCGACGCCGGGCGGCCGAGAGGTCATTGGATCGCACTTGCGCCACAACGACGAGTGGTTCCTCTCGCGTTCGGCGAACCGTTCGACCCCGTCCACCGTCGTGCGCCGTCTGGCGGTCGTCGCGCTGATCGTGGCCGTCGCGGCGGTGCTCGTGACCTACTACGTCGATCGTCACCCGTCCAAGGGTCCAGCGGGGGGCACCACCACGACGACCACACTGCGTCAGCGCACCACGACGACGGTTCCGACATTGCCCTCGTCGTTCACGACGACATCGACCAGCGGCAACGAGGCGTTCTACCGCGTGCCGGCGCCGAGATACCAGGTCGAGGTGACGGGCTCGCATGGCCCGACCTGGACCGTGTACAACATGGGACCGCGGAGCACCCTCGAGTGGCAGGGGACCGTCGCGAACGGCTCGACGAAGTCACTCACCATGGTCGGCGACTCGCGCATCACCTTGGGCTCTCCCTCGAGCGCCAGCGTGAGCGTCGACGGGCATCCCGTCGTCTTACCGGCAACGCTCTCCTCGCCTCAGGTGCTGGTCTTCGACGCTCCGTCGACTACGGGCGCGGGGTGATCTCGCTGAGCAGCCAGGCCTCAACTTTTGCCTCATCGCGCCAGGCGACGTAGCGGCCCGACACCCCACCGTGGCCGGCGCCCAGTTCGGTCTTCAAGAGGACACGGTTTTCCGGGTTGGCGTCGCGCAGCTTCAGCACCCACTTCGCGGGCTCCCAAAAGCCCACCCGCGAGTCGTTGAGCCCACCCGTCACGAAGAGGTCGGGGTAGCGCAGCGGCACGCCACCTTCGTCCGCCGAGCGCACGTTGTCGTAGGGCGAGTAGCTCACCATCGTCCGGTAGCTCGTCGCGCTGGTGGTGGGATTGCCCCACTCCTCGAACTCGCCAACCGTGAGCGGCAATGTGTCGTCGAGCATCGTCGTCACGACGTCGACGAAGGGCACCTCGGCGACCACGGCCTTGAAGAGGTTTGGCGCGGCGTTGATGGCGGCGCCTATCAGGAGCCCACCCGCGGAGTCGCCGCGTGCCGCCAGTCGATCCGGCGTTGTCCATTCCTCGTCGATGAGCCACTTCGCGACCGCGACGAAGTCGCTGAAGGTCGTCGGCTTCTGGGCGAGTCGGCCCATCTGATACCACGAGCGGCCCATCTCGCCACCGCCGCGCACGTGGGCGATGGCGAAGGCGACCCCCCGATCAAGCTGCGAGAGCCGCACCGACGAGAAGGCCGGGTCGATCGAGATCTCGTAGCTGCCGTAGCCGTAGAGCAGTAGGGGCATCGGGGTCCTTGGCGCAAGCGAGCCGTCGGGCGCCACGTCAACGAGGTCGCGCCGCGTGACGATCGAGACCGGGACGCGCACGCGGTCGCTCGCCGTCACCCAGAGCCGGCCCGTGACGTAGTTGGCCTCGTCGTAGCCCCCGAGGACGCGCTGCTGCTTGCGCACGATCAGCTCGCCCGTCGCCAGGACGACGTCGGCGACGAGTCGCGGCGTGACGAGCGAAGTGATCAGGACGCGCAGTTGGGAGGTCTCGAAGTTCGGGTTGGCCGAGAGCACAACGGTGCTCGGTGCCGCGCTGCCCTCCACGAGGCGCGAGCGCTCGATGATCGCCTCGCCGAAGGGATCGTCGCCGGACACGAGCGGCACCAGGCGCAGCGCGGCGCAGCCCTGTTCGCGCTCACTGAGCGCGAGGAAGGAGGCGAAGGCGTCGACGCCGTCGAGGCGGCAGCCCGCGCGCTCGGGCACGATCTCGCGCCACTCACCGCCTTCGACCAACCGAGCGAGGAGGCGAAAGTCAGTGGCGCCTTCGTTGGTGACCTTCAGCCACCACCCCCGGCCACGGTCGTCGGTAAAGTGCTCGACGCCGTACTCAATGCCGTGACGGCGCGCCTCGAGGATCTCGAGCGCGCCCGTCGGCCGGTCAGCCGGAACGTAGCGCGTCTCGCTCGTCATTGACGAGCCGAGGGTAACGACGATCATGCTGTCGTCGCGGCTTCGCCCAACCGCCACCGAGTACTGCGCGTCATCCTCCTGGTAGACGAGCGCGTCGCTTGCGGGCTCGGTGCCGAGCTCGTGGCGCCAGAGCTGCCACGGTCGCATCGAGCTGTCGACGCGCGTGTAGAAGAAGTGACGACTGTCGCTCGCCCAAGCGAAGCCGTAGTAGACGTCGTCGAGTTCTTCGGAGACGGGTGCCTGCCCAGCGAGCGGGCGAACGGTGACGTGGTGGCGCTCGTCACCGGCGAAGTCGGTGCCCACGGCGACCCACGACTCGTCGGGACTCACGGCCAGCACGCCCACCGCGAAATAGTCGTGGTCGCCGGCCTCCTCGTTCTCGTCGAGGATCACCTGCTCGCCCTCGAGGGTCGTCGCGGGGTCGATCACCGGCGGGGTGAGGTGGTCGCCGGCAACTCGGACCCGCGCGCTGATGGGGTAGTTGAGTCCCTCGCGGGTGCGCTCGAAGTACCACCAGCTGCCCTTTCGCACCGGTACCGAGATGTCGGTCTCCTCGATCCGCGCCTTGATCTCTTCGAAGAGCTCGTCTTCGAAGGCCTTCAGCGGCGCAAGCTCTTGGTCGAGGTACTGGTTCTCGGCGCGCAAGTGTGCGAGCACCTCTTCGCTGTCGCGGTCCATCAGCCAGTAGTACGGGTCGACCCGGGTCTGGCCGTGGCGGGTGATCGAGTGAGGGCGTTGGCGCGCCCTGGGAGGGCCGTTCATCGCAACACTTTGTGAGTATTTGAGGACAAGTCGGGCCGTTTAGTTAGTACTATGGACGTAGGGATTATCCCGGAGGAGCGTAATGGTCGTAGACAATCTGGACTTCAGTCGCTACCAGTTGGGGTGGTCCGACGACCAGCTGCCGGTATTCAAGCCCAAGAAGGGGCTCAACGAGGCAATCGTGCGCGAGATGTCGGCCATGAAGGGCGAAGAGCCCTGGATGCTCAAATTCCGCTTGGGGGCTCTGAAGCGCTTCGAGCAGAAGCCGATGCTGCCCTGGTTCGCCGACCGCATGCCCGACCTCGACTTTGACGATATCTACTACTACGTCAAGCCCACCGACCACCAGGTGAACAGCTGGGAGGACCTGCCCGACGCCATCAAGGACACCTACCAGAAGCTGGGCATCCCCGAGGCCGAGCGCAAGTACCTGGCCGGGGTCACGGCCCAGTACGAATCCGAGGTCGTCTTTCACCGCAACCGCGAGGACCTCGCGCGTCTCGGCGTGCTCTTTTGCGACATGGACACGGCCGTTCGCGAGTACCCCGACATCGTGCGCAAGTACTTCGGCACGATCATCCCACCCAACGACAACAAGTTCGCGGCCCTCAATTCGGCGGTCTGGAGCGGCGGCTCCTTCATCTATGTCCCGCCGGGGGTGAAGGTCGACCAGCCGCTGCAGGCGTACTTCCGCATCAACACCGAAAACATGGGCCAGTTCGAGCGCACGCTCATCATCGCCGACGAGGGATCCCAGGTCCACTACGTGGAGGGCTGCTCGGCGCCGGTCTACTCGACCGACTCGCTGCACTCGGCCGTTGTCGAATTGGTCGCGCTGCCGGGATCCAGGATCACCTACACGACCATCCAGAACTGGTCGAACAACGTCTACAACCTCGTCACCAAGCGCGCCCGCGCCGAGACCGAGGCTCACGTCGAGTGGATCGACGGCAACATCGGCTCGCGGCTCACGATGAAGTACCCCTCGGTCTATCTGATGGGACCGCGGGCTTCGGGCGAGGTGCTGTCGGTCGCCTACGCCGGTCCGGGCCAGGTCCAGGACGCCGGGGCCAAGATGGTCCACTGCGCGCCCGAGACCACGTCAACGATCATCTCGAAGTCCGTCTCCAAGGACGGCGGGCTTACGGCCTACCGGGGCCTCGTGAAGGTCGAAGAGGGCGCGAAGGGCGCGAAGGCCTTCGTGCGCTGCGACGCGTTGATCCTCGACGAGCAGTCGGTCTCTGAGACCCGGCCCTACATGGAGGTGGGCGAGTCGGACGCCTCGATCGGCCACGAGGCGACCGTCTCCAAGATCGGCGACGACCAGCTCTTCTACCTCATGAGCCGGGGTCTCTCGGAGAGCCAGGCAATGGGCATGATCGTGAACGGCTTCATCGAGCCCGTGACGCGGACTCTGCCGATGGAGTACGCGGTCGAGTGGTCACGCCTCATCGAGCTGCAGATGGAAGGCGCCGTCGGCTAGCGAGGCGCACGCCACATCGTGTAGTACGGCGGGCCGTCCTTGATCGGGCGAACGGTCTGGCGCAGTTCGTAGCCGAAGCGCCGGTAGTAGGCGTGGTTCTCTTCCTTCTGGGTCTCTAGGTACGCGCCCACGTGCTCGTCGTCAACTCTTGCGAGGCCGTCACGCACGAGCAGCGTCCCGACGCCGCTTCGCTGGTGTGCCGGCTCGACGGCCAGCAGTACCAGGTACCAGTGCGGCTCCTTCGGGTGGATTCGCACGAGCGACTTGACGTAGGCGCCGCCGATCCGGAGCGAGCGGGGATGGCGGTAGAGGGCGCGCAGCTGCCCGGGGACCTGGGCGAGCTGCTCGCGCAGCGGCAGCGGGTATCGGTTGGTCGGCAACCACGATGCCACGCCGACGATCGCGTCGTGCGGGTCGCGCACGGTGACGAGACGATGGTTCTCGCCGAGGTGGCCGATCTGGGAGCGAAAGAGCATCGCCAGGCTGCGAGGCCGGGAGCGGTTGTCGGGCAACAGGTAAGAGAAGTACTCGTCGTCGACGAAAGCGCGACTGGCCAGGCCCGCGGCCTCATCCAAATCTCGCGCGCCGAGTGCGCGCTCGTCGATTCGAAGCTCTGTTGTCACCGGGACGAATCCTACGAGGCCGTCCCACCTAAGATGTAGGGCTGATGGGAATGCGAGAAGAGTGCAAGCACTTTCAGAGCCGAACCTACAAGTCCGGCGAAGTGGCGCGCTTCTGCGTGCTTGGTAACGCCCCCGACCAGCCCTGGTCGTGCCCCGAAAACTGCGTCACCTACGAGCGCCGCTTCGTCGACATTGGCTGGTCGCACGGCTCGCTCGTGGATCGCCCGGTCGAGGTCGCGCCCGCCGACGTGCCGATCGAGGAGCGTCGACAGTTGCTCGAGTCGGCCAGTGAGATCGTCAATGCCGTAGCGCCCGAGCTGATCGCCGAGCGCCGTCGCGAAGTCGAGGACCAGGACCGACGCGACCGCCGCGGCTGGAGGTTTTGGCGTCGCTAATTGCCGTTGAATTCAGGCGGGCGTCGCTCGATGAAAGCAGCCATCGCCTCTTTCAGGTCATTGCTCTGTAGGTAGAGCGCGTTCCAGCGCGCGACGAAGTCGAGTCCCTCGTCGAGGGTACGCCCGTCGTTCGCGGCGAGCACGGCCTTCGTTCCGCGCACGGCAAGAGGAGAGTTGGCCGCGATCTCGCGCGCCAATTCGTGGGCGGCAGCAAGGACCTCGTCAGCGCTTCCGTGGACTGAGTTCACGAGGCCGATCTCTCGCGCGCGCTCGGCGCCTATGTCCTTGCCCGTGAAGGCGAGCTCCGCAACGTGACCGGCGCCAACGATTTTCGGGAGGCGCTGTAGCGTGCCGAGGTCGGCGACGATCGCAATCTTCGTCTCGCGAACCGAGAACGTCGCATCGATAGAGCTAAGGCGGATGTCGCACGCACAGATGAGGTCCACGCCGCCGCCGATGCAGTAGCCCTGCACGGCGGCGATGACGGGAACTTCCAGATCCGCGATCGAGGAGACGGCGGCTTGCATGGCTCGCACGGCCCGAAAGGAGCGCTCGTTGGCGGTCGCGCTCGAGGCGTCGGAGTCGCCGCCGAAGGGATTCCCACCGAATTCCTTGAGGTCGAGGCCGACTGTGAAGTGGGGGCCCTTGGCTGCGACGATGAGCGCGCGAATCGAGGGTTCGCCCGCGACGGCTTGGGCAGCCCGGGGCAGATCACGCCAGAACGTGCGCCCGAGTGCGTTGCGAGCCTCGGGACGGTCGAGCCAGAGTGTGGCGACGTGACCGTCGACGTCGAGGGTGAGCACCTCTGATTCGAACACAACGCTCCCTTCGCCGCTGGTTCAGCCTAGGTCTCGTCGCGGGGCGGGTCGCCCTCCCCGGTACACTGCCTGGGTCCTCATTCGCTATGAACGCCTTCGCTGACTCAGCTTCCACTTTTATGAAAAGCCGGCCCGACGCGGCCGAGCGGCGCCGCGCGTGGTCGTACTTCGAGGAGATGGGCCTGCCCACCGCCAGCGACGAGGTGTGGCGTTACGCCCCCCTTGGCGAGCTCGGACTCGAGCGCTTCAGTGTGCCTATCGCGCCTTCGGCGGCCCCGGACTCGGACTTCGCTCGCCAACTCTCGCTGCGAGCCGGCGTCGTGATCCGAGTGGTGGACGGCTTTTGCGTTAGCACCGGCGAACCAGTCGAGGGTGTCGTCGTCGAGGTGGACGACACCAACGAATCACTCGCCGGGGGATCGCTCTTGCGCCGCTACGAGAGCGACTCTTTCGCGCTGCTCAACGCCGCGCTGGCTCCGAGCACGACGGTCATCCGTGTGGCCGAAGGTGTGAATATCGCTCAACCGATCGTGGTCTTGAACGAGTCGAACGCCGGCGCCACCTTTCCGCGTACCCAGATCGAGGTCGGGGCCGGTTCGAGCGTCACGGTCGTGGAGTACTTCGAAGGTGGCAAGGACGCCCTCGTCGTGCCCGTGAGCGAGTACCGCCTTGGCGACGACGCGTCGATGCAGCTCATCACGTACCAGCGCCTCGACGCCTCGGCGTGGCACGTCGCGCGCACGACGGGATTCTTGGCGCGCGACGCCCGACTGCACCAAGCCGTTCTCGGACTCGGATCCCACTACGACCGCTCGCGCAACGACGCTGAGCTCCAGGGCTCGGGCGGGTCCAACGAGCTGCGCACAACGTTCCTCGGCTCGGGTGACCAGGTTCACGACTTTCGAACACGCCAGTTCCATCTCGCGCCACGCACGACGTCGGTGCTGCTCTCCAAGGGCGCAGTCGCTGATCGTTCGCGCTCGGTCTACACCGGGCTGATCGAGATCGAAAAGGGCGCCAAGCGCACCAACGCCCGCCAGACCAACCACAACCTGCTGCTGTCGTCCCACGCGCACGCCGACAGCGTGCCGAACCTCGAGATCCGCGAGAACGACGTCATGTGCGCGCACGCCTCGACCGTGGGCCCCCTCGACGAGCTGCAGCTCTGGTACTTGGAGTCGCGCGGGGTTTCCCGCGAGGACGCTGAGCGCCTGCTGATCCAAGGCTTCTTCTACGAGATGCTCGCGGCCCTGCCCCAGCAGCTGGCCGAGCTGGTTGAGGGCGACGTCGCGGCGGTGCTGTCGAGCGTGGCCGGAGCGATCTCGTGAGCGCGATCGACATCGGCACGTTGGACGACTTCGAGGTGGGAATTCCCCGTCAGCTGAAGGTCGAGGGGCGCGTCCTCGTCGCGGTGCGGATCGACCAGACGATTTACGTTTTGGATGACCGCTGCAGCCACGAGGACTTCAGCTTGGCCGACGGCGAGGTCGATCTGGAGACCGCCGAGATTGAGTGCGCCCGGCACGGTTCGATGTTTCGCCTCGACGACGGAACGCCGACCTCGCTGCCGGCGACACGCCCCGTCGCTCACTACGACGTGCACGAGCGCGACGGACGATTCGAGGTGGAGCTCCCGTGAGTTCCACTCTCAAGATCGAGGGACTGCGCGTTGAGGTCGCCGGCCGAGAGGTCATCAAGGGCTTCGATCTCACGATGCACTCTGGCGAGGTTCACGCGATCATGGGGCCCAACGGCTCGGGCAAGTCGACCCTCGCCAACGCCCTTACCGGCCACCCGGGCTACCGCGTGCTGGACGGCTCGGTGACGATCGACGGCGTCGAATTGCTCGACCTGTCACCGACCGACCGCGCCCGCGAGGGCCTGCTCCTGGTCCTCCAGCAGCCGATCGAGATCCCCGGGGTGCGGTCCTACGACCTGCTGGTCGCCGCGGGCGCAGATCCTGCGACGCTTCGCGCTCGCATGACCGACGAGGCCCGGCGCATCGAGCTACGGCCTGAGCTGCTCGACCGGTTCGTGAACGTCGATCTCTCGGGTGGCGAGCGCAAGCGCGCCGAGATGGTGCAACTCGCGGTGCTGCGTCCGAAATTCGCGTTGCTCGACGAGATCGACTCGGGGCTCGACGTGGACGCGCTCGACGTGGTGGCCCAGCGACTGATGGCCGCCACCACGGAGTGGGACTGCGGGGTGCTCGCGATCACGCACTTTCGTCGACTGCTCCTGGAACTCACGCCGTCGGTGATTCACGTGGTCAGCGACGGGCGAGTGGTGGCGACTGGCGGGCCAGAGCTGGCGGTCACGCTCGAGCGCGACGGCTACGAAGTCTTTCGCGCAGCCGCTTCCTGACGACACCGCGCCTTCGCTAGGAGGCGAGCTCCTCGAGGCCCTGGCGCAGTGTGTTCCACGCGAGCGTCGCGCACTTGATTCGCACCGGGAACTTGACGACACCTCGCAGGGCGGCGAGCTCGCCGAGCGTGCGCAAGTCGGCGGCGCTTGTCTCCTCGCTCTTTTCCAGGTCGGACTCGCGCGTGGTCATGAGCGACTTGAAGGTGTCGATCGTGGCCTCGACCTCGTCGAGCGGCTTGCCCTTCACGGCGGCACTCATGAGCGACGCCGAAGATTGGGAGATGGAGCAGCCGTGCCCGGTCAGCTTGATGTCGACGAGGACGCCGTCGCGCACGTCGAGGTAGGCCACCACCTCGTCGCCGCAGAGCGGGTTAAAGCCCTCGACAATGTGCGCGGGGGGCGACGGCAACTCGCCCCGGTTGCGGGGCGAGCGGTAGTGGTCGAGGATGATCTCCCGGTAGAGGTCTTCAAAGTTCGTCACGGTCTAGCCGAACATTTTAAGGGCGTGCTCGAGCGCCTCGAGGAGTACGTCAGTGTCCTTGGTCATGGAGTAGGGACCGAAGGACGCCCTCGCCGTGGCGGCGAGTCCGTAGCGGCGCATGAGGGGCTTCGCGCAGTGATGCCCCGGACGAACGCAGACGCCGAACTGGTCGAGCACCTGGGCGACGTCGTGCGGGTGGACGCCTTCGACGTCGAGGCTGATGACGCCCCCGCGGCGCTCCGTCGTAAGGGGGCCGACGACGCGCACGCGCCCGTCGAAGGTCAGCTCGAGTCGCCGCAACGCGTCGCTCGTTAGCTCCTCGTCGTGCGCGGCGACTGCCTCCATGCCGAGGCCCTCGAGGTAGCGCACGGCGGCGCGCAGTCCGATGGCTTCGGCGATGGGCGGTGTTCCGGCCTCGAAGCGAGCGACGCCCCTCGCCGGGGTGAAGCCGTCCATTCTCACGTCGGCGATCATGCCGCCGCCGCCGAGGAAGGGCGGCATCGTGTTGAGGACCGCTTCGCGCGTCCACAGCACGCCGATACCGGTGGGTCCAAGCATCTTGTGGCCGGAGAAGGCGAGAAAATCGACGTCGAGGTCGACGACGTCCGTGGGTCCATGGATCACCGACTGCGCGGCGTCGATTGCGATGAGGGCTCCGGCGGCGTGGGCGGCGTTGGCGAGAGCGCGTACCGGGTTCTTCGTACCGAGCACGTTGGACATCGCGGTGACCGAAAGGAGCTTGACGCCCGCCAACAGCCCCTCGAGCTCGCTGAGGTCGAGGCGATAGTCGTCGCCCACGGGAATGAAGCGAACCTCAATGCCGTTCGTCTCGCGCAGCTGGAACCAGGGAACGAGATTGGCGTGGTGTTCCATCTCGGTCACCAGCACGACGTCGCCGCGGCGCAGGTTCGTCGCGCCCCAGGACCGGGCCACGAGGTTCATTGACTCGGTCGTGTTCTTGGTGAAGACGATCTCGCTGGCGCCGCCCGGCGCGTTGACGAAGTGGGCGACCGCCGCGCGCGAGCCCTCGTAGGCCTCGGTGGCCTCGTTGGCCGTCTGGTAGACGCCGCGGTGCACGTTGGCGTGGCGTAGCTCGTAGTAACGGCTCATCGCGTTGATGACCGCCTGGGGCTGGAGTGAGCTCGCCCCCGAGTCGAGGTAGGTGATGAGCCGGCCGTTGACCTCGCGCCGGAGCTGGGGGATATCGTCCCTCACCCGACGCGCGTTGAAGCTGCTCACGCAATCACCGGCCGCCACGCGTCGTAGCCGTCGTGGTCGATCCGCGCGGCGAGGTCGGCGCCGCCCGAGTGCACGATCTGCCCGTCGAAGAGGACGTGGACGAAGTCGGGGCGAACTTCTTCGAGCAGCTTGGCGTAGTGGGTGACGATGAGGACGCCCACGTTGGGATGCCGCTCGCGCACGGTAGCGACGCCTCGGGCGACCGTGCGCAGCGCATCGATGTCGAGGCCCGAGTCGGTCTCGTCGAGCAGGGCCACGACTGGGTCGAGCAGGGCCATCTGCAGCACCTCATTTCGCTTGCGCTCGCCGCCGGAGAAGCCGTCGTTCAAGTGGCGCTCGGCGAAGGCGCCATCGATACCGAGCCGGTCCATCCATTCAGCGAGATCCAATCGGACCTCGAGCACGCTGAGCTCCTCCAGGCCCTTGCGCGCGGCGATCGCCTGGCGCAGGAACTGCACGACCGATACGCCGCTGATGGCCTCGGGGTACTGGAAGGCGAGGAAGATCCCTTCACGGGCGCGCCGATCCGGCGCCCAGGTCGCGATATTCTCGCCGCGAAAGAGGATCTCGCCGCTCGTGATGAGATAGCCCGGACGGCCCATGACGACGTTCGCCAGGGTCGACTTTCCCGCACCGTTGGGCCCCATCAGCGCGTGCACCTCGGCCTCGCGAACGATCAGATCGACGCCGCGCAGAATCGTTGAGCCTTCGGCCTCGACGTGGAGGTTGCGCAGCTCAAGAAGCGGTGTCGACACGCAGTGAGCCTACTGGTGAGCCCCCTTTTTCCGGACGTTACTACCAGCCCCGCTGGACCCACTCATCGAAGTGGGGACGTTCGGCGCCGATGGTCGAAGGCGCGCCGTGGCCCGGCCAGATCGTCGTCTCGTCGTCGTACACGCGAAAGAGCCGCTCCTCGATGGAGGTGATGATCGTGGCGAAGTTGCCCCCGGCGAAACTGGTGTTGCCGGGACCGCCCGGGAAGAGCGTGTCGCCGGTGAAGACGAGTGGCGTATTCTCGAGCGCGAAGCAGATACTCCCGGACGTGTGACCGGGCGTGTGGATCGTGCGCAGACGCAGGTGGCCAACCCGGTGCACCGCGTCGTCGTCGAGGAGGTGGTCGTAGCTTGGCAGCATCGATGCGTCTTCCGCGCGCACCCAGACGTCGATACCGGCATCGCGCACCTGCTCGACGGCGCCGATGTGGTCCCAGTGGCCGTGCGTCTCGAGCACCGAGGTCACGCCGAGTCTCGTCGCGACGCGCAGCAACCGGTCGTGCTCGTTGGCCGCGTCGAGCAGCGTGGCCACGCCGGATCGCTTGCAGCGCACGACGTAGACGTTGTTCGCGATCGGCCCGACCACGAAGCGGTGCACCTCGGTGAAGGCGTCCGACCAGACCACTTCGACGTTGTCCACGTCCCCACACTGGCACGAACTTCCCGCCGCTGGGAGTGAGTAATCTCGACCTTGGCGTGGTGGTGACCGAGCAGAAGGGCCCGCGATGAACTTTGGCTTCAGCGAAGAGCAGGACGAACTTCGCAAGATGGTGCGGCGGTTCCTCGAGGAGAAGTCCCCCGAGAGCGAGGTGCGCCGGCTCATGGCGACCGTCGAGGGCTACGACCGCGCGGTCTGGGCGCAGATGGCCAAGGAGCTCGCCCTGCAGGGGTTGGGCATCCCCGAGGAGTACGGCGGCCAGGGCTACGGCCCGGTCGAGCTGTACGTGGTCTTCGAGGAGATGGGTGCCGCCCTGTTCTGCGCGCCCTATTTCTCGACGGTGGCGCTCGCCGCGAACGCGGTGCTCTTTATCGGCAACGATGGCGACAAGGCCGCCTACTTGCCGGGCATCGCTTCGGGTGAGACGATCGCGACGCTCGCTCTTACCGACGACGAGGGCCGCTGGGACCTCTCGGCGACCTCCACGACGGCGACGCGCGAGGGCGACGGCTTTGTCGTGAGCGGGGTGCGCAACTACGTCACCGACGGCTCGAGTGCCACGCTGCTGCTCGTGCCAGCCGTCACCGACAAGGGCCTCTCCCTCTTCGCGGTCGAGGGCGACGCCGTGGGCGTCGCGCGCGAGTCGCTGTCGACGATGGACCAGACCCGCAAGCAGAGCCGCATCGAGTTCACGCGAGCGCCCGCCAAGCTGGTGGGCGAGGAGGGCGGCGCGCTGGCCGGCCTCGAGGCGACGGTGCAGGTGGCCGCAGCGGCGCTCGCCGCCGAGCAAGTCGGCGGGGCCCAGCGCGTGCTCGACAGCTCGGTCGAGTACGCGAAGAACCGCGTGCAGTTTGGCCGGCCGATCGGGTCGTTTCAGGCGATCAAGCACAAGTGCGCCGACATGCTGCTCGACGTCGAGTCGGCCAAGTCCGCGGCCTACTACGCGGCCTGGGCCGCGCAGGAGCGAAACGACGAGCTGCCCATCGCCGCGAGCCTCGCGAAGTCGTTCTGTTCCGAGGCCTACTTTCACTGCGCGGCGGAGAACATTCAGATTCACGGCGGCATCGGCTTCACGTGGGAGCACCCCGCGCACCTCTACTTCAAGCGCGCGAAGAGCTCGGAGCTGTTCTTGGGAGACCCGGCGTACCACCGCGAGCTACTGGCCCAGCGTCTGGGCATCTAGTCGCACGTGCTCACCCACGAGCAGCTGCGTAGCGGCGAGTCGAACCTCGACCTACGCCTCTTCAGCTCGACGTCGCGTCCGGTCGCCGGCCACGTGCTCGTCATCGTCCACGGCCTGCCGCGCCAGGTCGGCATGGGCCGCCAGGCGGCCGGACTGCTACCCGAGCTCGCCGAGCACGTGGCCAACGAGTCAGGTTGGCTGGTCGCCACTGGCACTCTCTCGGGCGTTGGCAGCAGCACGGGAACGTTCTCGGCCTCGCAGTGGCGCCGGGACCTCGGCCAGATCCTCGACCGCGTCGCCGAAGGAGAGCGGCGCATCTCGCTCGCCGGCTTTGGCTTCGGCGGCGCGCTAGCCCTGGCGGTAGCGGCGAAGGACGTTCGGGTGCGCGGGGTTGCGACTTTCGCCGCGCCCGCGCACCTGCGCCCGTGGTGCGGGTCGCCTGAGGAGATCCACCGCATCGTCCAGGTCGCCGGCGTCGTCGCCGACGAGCGCAACCTGCTCGAGCCCGACAAGCTCTACAAGGACATCCTCTCGATCGATCCCCTTCGCGCCGTCGCGAAGATACCGCCCCGTCGCCTGCTCGTCGGACACGGCCTCGACGACATCGAGGTGCCGGCATCGGACGCGCGCGACCTTGTTGCAGCGGCCGAGGGACGCGCCGAGCTTCGCCTCATCCAAGGTGCGGGTCACCAGCTGCGCGCCGATCCCCGCATGGTCGCGACCCTCTTAGGTTGGCTCGACCGACACCGCTGAGAGCGCTACGTCGAGCGCGCGTCGCAGCTCTCGGCTCGCGCGCTCGGGACTGTCCGACTCGGTAAGGGCGCGCACGACGACGAAGTGGCGCAGCCCCGCCGCGACCAATGAGGCGACGTTGTCAGCGGTGACCCCGCCAGTGACAAAGACGGGCTTGGGGCTACGAGCCTGGCTCTCGACGGCGTAGTCGATCCCGGTGCCCGCGCGACCGGCCTTGGTGGGCGTGGGCTCGATCGGACCCGCGCTCAGGTACGTCGCGTCCTCGAGGAGGGCTTGATCAAGCTCAGTGCTCGAGTGCGTGGAGAGCCCGACGATCGCGTCAGATCCGAGGACCTCCCGGCAGTGAGTGACGCTCGTGTCGTCCTGGCCGACGTGCACGCCGTCGGCTCGGGCTTCGAGCGCCAGTTCTGGCGAGTCGTTGATGATGAAGGGAACGTCGAAGTCGCGACAGATGGGCGCCATCTGGCGAGCCTGGTCGAGTTGCGCCGACGGCGGGCGCAACTTCTCTCTAAGCTGCACGACGTCGACGCCACCACGCAACACCGCCGGGAGGAAAGTCGCCATATCGGCGCGGATGCCGACGCACAGATAGAGACGGCGCGTCACGAGGCTGAACACAACGGCCACCCTAGAAGCCTTTGGTCTCCGGACCGCAACCGCGTGGGGCAGAATAGGGCTATGCAGATCCCCGCCAAGGCCGATTACGCGATTCGCGCCCTGCTGACCCTGGCGGCGAGCGACGTCTCGGTGAGCGCCGATCACTTGGCGCACGAACAGAACTTGCCCGCCAAGTTTCTCGGCGCGATCTTGAGCGACTTGCGCCGAGGCGGTTTGGTGACGAGCCAGCGCGGGCCCGAGGGTGGATTTCGCCTCGCCAAGGACCCCGACCAGATCATGATCGCCGACATCTTGCGCATCGTGAGCGGCCCGATGGCCGGCGTACGGGGAATGCGGCCGGAGACCCTCATTTACGATGGCGAGGCCAAGCACCTGCGCGACGTGTGGGTGGCGGTGCGGGGCACGCTGCGTGAGGTCCTTGAGCACGTGACCCTCGGCCAGGTGCTGCGCGGCGACCTGCCGACGGCGGTCACCCGATTCACCAACGATCCCGACGCCTGGGTCACGCGAATCATCCACACGTGAGAAACCCGCAAGTGCGGCGCGGCGAAGCGCGCCTCAGCCGCCGCGAGCCAAGTGGCTATTCCAGCGGCGGGACCCGCGAGTGATCCGTGTCTACACCGATGGCGCCTGCCGCGGCAACCCGGGACCCGGTGGCTGGGCGTGGGCGAGCGGACCCGACGACTACGCCAGCGGAGCCAACGCGCACACCACCAACCAGCGAATGGAGATACTGGCCGTCATCGAGGCCCTGCGCGAGCATTCCGTTGGTCCTGTGGAAATCGTGAGCGACTCGAACTACGTGGTGAAGTGCTTTCACGACTCGTGGTATCTCGGCTGGCGACGACGTAATTGGAGGAACGCCAAAGGTCAGCCGGTCGCCAATCGCGACCTCTGGGAGGTGCTGTTGCCCCTCGTCCTCGACAGCGGCCGGGCCGTCACGTTCTCGTGGGTCAAGGGACATTCGGGCGACATGATGAACGACTTCGTCGATGAACTCGCGACTCGGGCGGCGGATTTCCAACGGGGACAGCACTCCTAAGCGGCTCGAGAACGAGCGCTCAAGACCGGTAGCGTGGACCGAGTGACAGCCCGACCCTTTCTCGAGCTACCGCGCGACCGAGCGGTCTGGCCCGACTTCGTCCGAGATCTTGTCGAGGGCGACCTCGCCCGCGCGCGCGAACTCGCAGCATCGTTAACTGATGGAACCGCGCGCGGTGCCGACGACGTGATCACGCGATGGAACGAAATCGACGACGCCCTCGCCAGCGCCAGTGCCGTTGCCTCGCTCGTGGCTGTGGTTCACCCGGACAAGGAGGTCCGCGAACTCGCCGAGCACGGCGAGCTGCAAGTGCGCAGCTTCGCCAACGAGCTCAACCAGAACGGGTCGGTCTTCGAGGTGCTGAGCGAGGCCCTGGGAAAACTTGGCGACGTCGCTGACGAGGGCGCCGTCCGCCTGCTGCGACTGACGCTGCGCGACTTTCGCCGTGCTGGCGTCGACCGCGACGAGGCGACGCGGTCGCGTCTGCGTGAGCTCGTCGATCGAGAAATCGCGCTGGGCCAAGAATTCTCCCGGATAATTCGCGAGGACGTCCGCTCAATCAGAGTCACGCCCGACCGACTGTCCGGCCTGCCCGAAGACTACGTAGCGGCCCACGCAGTTGACGAGGAAGGTCTCGTGACGGTCACGACCGACTACCCCGACTTCGTGCCCTTTCGTCGCTTCGCCCACGACGCCGGCTCCCGGCGAGCACTCGTGCGCGCCTTTCTCAATCGCGGGTGGCCGGCGAACGACGCGACCTTGCGCGAGTTGCTCGCCGTGCGCGCCGAGCGCGCAGCCCTACTCGGCTACGGCGGCTGGCCCGACTTCGACGCTGAGGTGAAGATGATTGGCTCGGGCGCGGCGATCGCCGCCTTCATCGACCAAATTGAAGAGTTGGCACGGCCGGGGGGCGAGCGCGATCGCGGCGCGCTGCTGGAGCGCCTTCGACGGGACCGGCCCGACGCGGCGGGTCTCGACGGCGCTGACTCCGCCTACTACCTGGAGGCTTTGCGTCGCGAGGTCTACGATGTCGACGCCCAGGAGGTGCGGCGCTACCTCCCCTTTGGCGCAGTACGCGCGGGCCTGCTCGACGTGACCGGTCGGCTGTTCGGACTTCGCTACCAGGCGGTCGACTCGCCGACCTGGCACGAGGACGTTGCCGTTTACGACGTCTACGTCGAGGGCAAGGGTGACGGTGAGCCGATCGGGCGGATCTACCTCGACCTCTTTCCTCGCGAGGGCAAGTTCAAGCATGCCGCGCAGTACACGCTGGCGGTTGGTCGGCGCCGCGAAGACGGATCGACTCGGCCCGAGGGGGCGCTGCTGTGCAACTTCAATGACGGACTAATGGAGCACTCCGAGGTGGTCACCCTCTTTCACGAGTTCGGCCACCTCGTCCACCACGTGGCCGCCGGCAAACAGACCTTTACCCGATTCTCCGGGGTGGCGACGGAGTGGGACTTCGTCGAGGCACCGTCGCAGATGCTCGAGGAGTGGGCCTGGGATGCCAACGTGCTGCAATCATTCGCCCGCAACGGGGCCGGCGAGCCGATTCCGACCGAGCTGGTCGCGCGAATGCGCGCGGCGAAGGAGTTCGCCGAAGCTGCCAACGCGTGCACGCAGATGTTCTACTCGGCCATCTCTTACTACTTCCATGACTCGCCGAGCGAGGACTTCTTGACGAGAGTCCAGGAGCTGCAGCGCCGTTACGACGTCTTCGACTTCGTACCCGATACCCACTTCTACGCCTCCTTCGGCCACCTCGAGGGCTATACCTCGGGGTACTACACCTACATGTGGAGCCAGGTGATCGCGAAGGACCTCTTCTCGGCGTTTGACACGGCGAACCTGTTCGAACCGACGGTCGCTCGGCGCTACCGCGACGTCGTGCTCGCCGCCGGCGGCAGCCGCGACGCCGCCGACCTCGTGGAAGAGTTCCTCGGCCGTCCCTACAACTTCGACGCGTTCGCCCGCTGGCTCACTGGGGTTTCGCTCGCGGATGGGCCTGCGTAATCGAGCCCTCGAAAACATTAGGATTCGCGGAGATTGAGCGTTACAGCGAAGGGGTAATTCCGTGGCCAACGAGGTCCAGCAGTTCGACGTGGTCGTGATCGGCGGAGGACCCGGCGGCTACGCGGCCGCCCTGTACGGGGCCGCCGCCGGGCTCAGTATGGCGATCGTCGAGCGCGACAAAGTCGGCGGCACCTGCCTGCATCGGGGCTGCGTGCCCGCCAAGGAGTTCCTCGAGACGGCTCACGTGTACCGCACCGTCGAGCATGCGGAGAACTTTGGCATCAAGACTTCGAGCGTTGCGGTGGACTTCGCGATCAGCCAGGCGCGCAAGGCAGAGGTGGTGGAGCGTCTCTTCAAGGGACTCTCGGGACTCTTAAAGGGTCGCAAGGTCACGATCTTCGAGGGGACCGGACGGCTCGAGAAGGACCTCACGGTCAGCGTCTTTGACGGCGCTGACGCCGGCGTCGTCGCCCACGGGACCAACGTGATCCTCGCAACGGGCTCAGTGCCGCGCACGCTGCCAGGCTTTGACGTCGACGGAAAGATCGTCGTTACCTCGGACGAGTTCCTGGACCTCAACGAACTGCCGGCACGGGCGACCGTAATCGGTGGCGGGGCGATCGGCTGCGAGTTCGCGTCCCTGTTATCCGATATGGGCGCGAAGGTGACGATTCTCGAGGCGCTCCCATCGATCCTCGCGGGCTGTGACAGCGAGGTGGCGAACGTCGTGCAGCGATCCTTCAAGAAGCGCGGGATCGAGATCCGCGTCGGCGTGAACATTACCGGCCACAGCCCGAAGAAGGGCTCGACGACGATCGCCGTCGAGGGCGAAGAGAGCGTCGAGGCGGACATGGTTGTGATGTCGGTTGGCCGGCGCCCGCGTACCGAAGACTTGCTGGGCGAGGGCACGGGCGTCGTTATCGACGAGCGCGGCTTCGTCGTCGCCGACGGCTACCAGCGCACAGGCGCGCCCAACGTGTATGCGGTGCGGTGACGTCGTCGCGGGCACGCCGCCGCTGGCGCACGTCGGCTTCGCCGAGGCGATCGTCGCCATCAGGATGATCCTCGGCGAGCCAGCGGTGCCGGTGGACTACGACCGAGTGCCCTGGGCGATCTACCGAATCCGGAGGTGGCCTTCTGCGGCCTCACCGAGGCCGCGGCCAAGGAGAGAGGCTACGACGTCGTGGTGAAGAAGGATCCCTTCGGAGGCAATTCGCGCGCCCAGATCATCGGCGAACCGAAGGCGTCGTCAAGATCATCGCCGAAAAGCGGCCCGACGGAACTGGCGGCCAGATACTCGGCGTGCACATGGCCGGTCCGTGGGTGACCGAACAACTGGGCGCCGGCTACTACGCGGTGAACTGGGAGAGCGACCGCCGAAGAGGCGGCCGCGCTGGTCCAGCCCCACCCGTCGCTCTCGGAGACCTTCGGCGAGACGCTGCTCGCGTTGGCCGGCGTGGACTGCACGTTGCTTGATGTCACGCGTAACAGATGTCCTTAGAAAACATCGGCCACCGCATCCTCGTCGACGGGATGATGGGTTCTGGGAAGAGCATGTTTGCACTTGCGCTCGCGGCAAGGACTGGTTTGCCAGTGATTCACCTCGACCTCCACTACTGGAAGCCAGGCTGGGTGCGACCGTCGGACGACGAGTGGCGAGAACGGCAACGCGCGCTGCTCGCTGGTGAGGATTGGATCATCGACGGCAACTACAACGAGACGCTTGCCCTTCGGATGGAGCGCGCAGAAACCGTCGTCTTGCTCGATACTCCCTGGTGGTTGTGCGCGGGTCGCGCGTTCGTGCGGGGGCTTCGCAAGCCCGCTGGCGAAATGCCCGAGGGCTGTGAGGACTCAATCAACCGACGCTTGCGCGACGAGTGGGGCGGCGTTGGGAGGATTTGGCGCAAACGCAGTTCAGAGCCTGCGTACGCGCGCTCCGAGATATTGCGGCACGGGTCCCACACGACGGTGCACGTGCTCCGATCGCGGCGCGAGGCGAGGGCGTTTCTCGATGCCGTCTGCCGCTAGAGAGCACCCTCCTCGCTCGCGGATGGAAGGACTGACGCCGCGCCTTTCGTCGCCATCAATCCAACTTTGGCGCCGGTGGAGTCGGACCTATGACCGATGTCACGGTGCGTCAATCTCCCCGACGAAGTAACTGATCCCGCGGTCATTCGGTCACCCAACGAGACCGCGACCTACTCAGGTTGGGCTTTCGTTCGCACGGTGGGATGTTGGGGAGACCTTCCCCGAGTGAGCGGAGCCAGTCGGTTGGAATTTGGTGGCAATGTCGATTCCAAAGTCAACAGCGCCGCGCCGGTGGTCAGGCGCGCCTAGCACCGGTCAATGACTCGCGAAGTGGCGCGCCACGACGGCGAACGACTCCTTGGGCTCCCAGGGCATGTCCGGGTAGGCCGTCCCGTGGCGCCCGCGTGGAAGGCATTTGACGAGGGACATCGAATCCATGTCGAGGTCGTAGCGCGGATCGTCGTCGGTACGGGCTTCGGGTGTCGTAAAGGTCGATAGGAGGGCTCCGGCTACCCCAGAGCGTTCGAGCTCGTCGAGGGTCTCGTCGAGCTCGCGGGCCTGCATGGTTTCGTCACGCTGGTACGTCCCCTTTAGGCGCGTCCGGACGAAGCGTCCGATCACGGGCCGAGTGTGGAGCCACAGCCGCGTGGTGTCGGTGACCCCGAACCCCAGGGTGCCGGAGCTCTCGGCATCTCGGTAGGTGCGCATCCCAAACTCGGTGACGATTACTGGTTTGCCAATGGAGAGGAAGGGTTGGAGCATCTCGACATAGCGGTCCTTGTTGCGCGCCTCGCGGTAATGGTCGACACCCACGTAGTCGAAGCGTGACCAATCCACCTGCTCGAAGACGAGCGAGGCGTAAGTCAGCGGGCCATCGAAAACAGCGCGCACCCGGGGCACGAGAGCAGCGAGGTACTTGTCGAGCCTTCCGTCACGAAGCAGCGACGGGTCACTTTTGAAGTGTTGCAAGCGTCCCGCTACGCCCTCGCCGGGAATCAGACCCTTCGTGAAGAGCGTGAGTTCGGCGCCGGCGACGAAGACTACAAGCCCCGGGCGCGTCGTCGCTATCAGCGCCGCGGCCATGGCCGCTTCGACCAGTCGGGCCGCGGTCTCCTCCGGTGAGTAGTCGAAGAGGGCCGGGGAGAACCAGACCTCGAGGCCAAGTCCGAGCGCCACCTCAGCGACGGCAGTAATCCGCCCAAGGTCACTACCTACGACACGCACCGAGTTGGCGTGCAGATCATCACGGATGATCTCGAGTTCACGGCGCACCACCGACATGTCGAGGTTCGCGGGGCGCGTCGAGATGGCATAACCCGGGCCCCGGAATGTGGTCCCCGTGTCGTAGTGGACTCCTTGATGCTGCACTCCGGGGGTCTCCCTCGTTGTTCCGGCACTCTTGAGGCCATCTAACGGTACTTCTCGAGCGTAGGAGTGCCAGCGTTTCGCGCCAGGGACCGAGAGGCTGCACCCAGTGATTCCCAACTCACTCGAACACTCCTCCGGCTGTGCGTCCCTAGGGCACCACTATCTCACCGTCCTGTCGAGCCGGCTCGACGCCGCCGAACTGTTCGGCACAAGGACGGCGCATACGTCCCGGTAGAGTCGAACCAATGACAGACGTCACGCTGCCCTCGCTGGGTGAGTCGGTCACCGAAGGAACGATCACGAAATGGTTCAAGAAGGTCGGCGACTCGGTTAGGCGCGACGAGCCGCTCTTCGAGGTCTCGACCGACAAGGTCGACTCCGAGATGCCCTCGCCCGTGTCGGGCGTCTTGGCTGAAATTCTCGCAGCCGAAGGCGACACGGTGCAGACGGGCGGGCGGGTCGCGGTCATTGACGAGACCACGTCGAGCGGAACGATCGCGCCTGCGCCGGTCTCTCCGCCGGCGGCAACGACGCCTGAACCTGTGGCGCCACCCGAGTCCGTCCCATCGGGGCCGCACGCTGTCTCGCCGAGGGCGGAGTCTGAGCCAAGCAATGGCGTCGTCCTCTCGCCCGTCGTGCGACGCATCCTGAGTGATGGGGGCGTCGAGCCCTCCACGCTGCAAGGCACCGGGCCCGGTGGGACGATTACTCGACGCGACGCCGAGCGCGCGGTCGCGACGGGACCGACGGAAGAGTTGGTGGTGCCGCTCAGCCACGGCCTGCGTCGCATGGGCGAGCACATGTCTATCTCCAGTCAGAGTGCGCCGCACGGCTTCGTGGCGGTCGAGGTGGACGGCCGCGTCTTTGTTGACCTCGAGCGCCTGGGACGGCTCACCCGCGACGGCGTGCCAATCACCGATGAGTTGGTGGTCAGTCTCGCCGCGGTGCGGGCCTTGGGCGAGTTCGAGTTTCTCAACGCCACCTTCACTGGCGATGAGTTCGTCATTCACCGCACTGTGAATCTGGGCGTCGTGCGCGCCGTCGCACTCGACGGCATGCTCGTGCCGGTCGTGCACGCCGCCGCGGGCCTGACCCTGCGCGCCCTCGCGCGAAGGGTGCACGAGCTCGACGGGCGTATCGCCTCGCGCCAGCTGACAACGGACGATCTCATGGGCGGCACCTTTACCATCAGCGGCGCTCCGTCAGCGCACACGTGGTGGACGACACCGATCATCATCCAACCCGAGGTAGCGATTCTCTCCGTGGGTGCCGTCCGCGAGGTGCCCATCGTCGGGTCGGCGTCGACGATCGAGATCGGTCGGCGCGTCGTCCTGGGCTTGGCCTTCGACCACCGGGTGTGCGAGTCGGTGGCCGCGGCGAGCTACCTTGAGCGCGTGGGCGAACTTCTCGCCGGGCTGGACCTCGAGAGCGAGCGCTAGGTGCTGCGCCGGCGACACCTCGGACGGGTCTCCTTCGTTGAGGCGAACGACCTGCAGCGCGCCCTGCTTGAGTCGAGTGACGACTACGTCCTGCTCTTCGAGCACCCGCCGACCTACACCCGCGGCGTGCGAACCGTCGATGAGCATTTCCTCGTGCCGCCGTCGCAGCTCGACGCCATCGTCGTTGACGCTGATCGGGGTGGCGACGTGACGTACCACGCGCCCGGCCAGGTGGTCGCCTGGGCGATCGTCAGCGTCGACGACGACCCCGCCGCGGGCAAGGCCCACGTGCGCCGACTCGAGGACGCCGTCATCGCCGCGGTCGCCCGCGCGGACCGCGAGAGTCGCCTCGGTGTTGTCGGACGGCTCGACGGCTACCCGGGCGTGTGGGCCGATCTTGGGGGCACGCCGAAGAAAATCGCCGCGGTCGGCGTGCGCACCGAGCGCAACGGGCGCGGTCAGCGCCGCACCTTGCACGGCGTGGCGCTCAACGTCGAGATCGACCTCGCGGGCTTTCGCGCGATCGTACCTTGTGGCATTGCGGACAAGCCCGTGGCTTCGCTGAGCTCGCTGGGCGTTGCGGCGACGACGCTCGAGGTGGAGGAGCTTCTAGGCGAAGAGCTCGAGCGCGAGCTCGGCGGCGGGGCTCGGATAGCCAAAGTCGATCGGGGAGTGGCGACTCCCTCCGACGAGCGGCCGCTCCTGCGGCGACTTCGGCGCGCCGGCGTCGACCCCGACGCGGGACTCGCGCTCAACACGCGCAAGCCCGAGTGGCTGCGGATCGAGGCGCGAATGGGCGGCGAATACCTCTCGCTGCGAAAGCTCACCGAGGACCTGCGACTCGTGACGGTGTGCGAGGAGGCAGGCTGTCCGAACATCTTCGAGTGCTGGACGGCCGGCACCGCGACATTCATGGTGAACGGTGAGCGCTGCACGAGGGCGTGCGGTTTCTGCCTCGTCGACACGAGCAAGCCCTTGCCGCTCGACCCGAGCGAGCCCGACCGAGTCGCCGAGGCGGTGGTGCGACTAGGCCTCGCGCACGCGGTCATCACGTGCGTCGCGCGGGACGACCTCGACGACGGCGGCGCGGGAGCGATCGCCGCCACGGTGCGTGCCGTGCGCGAGCGTTCCCCGGGCACCGATGTCGAGGTGCTCACCAGCGACTTGAAGGGTGACGCCGAGGCGCTGCAGCTGATCATCGACGAGCGGCCCGACGTCTTGAACCACAACGTCGAGACGGTGGCGCGACTCCAGCGGGCGGTGCGCCCGAGCGCGGGCTACCTGCGCTCGCTGGCGGTGCTCGCGCGCAGTGGGCGCGCCGGACTCACGACCAAGTCGGGCCTCATGGTCGGACTGGGCGAGACGGCCGACGAGGTCGAAGAGACCTTGGCCGACCTCGCCGCCGTTGGCGTGCAAATCGTCACTATTGGCCAGTACCTGCGCCCCACGGAACGCCACCTGCCCGTCGCGCGCTTTTGGGAGCCCTCGGAGTTTGACGACCTGGCCGAGCGCGGTCGGCGACTCGGGCTGCGCCACGTCCAGGCGTCACCGCTCACGCGCTCGAGCTATCACGCGCGAGAGGCGCTGGTCGAGGCGCAGCCCGTGGCGACGCCGGCCCCGAGGGGTTAGCGAGGTCGCTGGCGTCGCAGTCATGCGACGGATCGAGGCGAGTCTGTTACACCCCTCACATAGTGTGAACCGTATGGCGTGAGCCGTCGGTGCCCGGGTAGGGGGTGGCGAGAAACTGGTCTTCGGACCTGCCGAAAAGTTCGCAGAGGGTCGAAATGGCCCACTACCCGACGAAGTACTTGGCCTTGGGGTGGTGGCAGACGATGGCGTTAGTTGTCTGCTCGGGGTGGAGCTGGAATCCTTCGGAAACCGACACCCCGATGCGCTCGGACTCGAGGAGGGTGGCGACCTTGGCGTTATCGGTGAGGTCGGGGCAGGCCGGGTAGCCCCAGGAGTAGCGCCCGCCCCGGTACTGCTGGCGAAACAGGCCCGTCAACGTGGGTCCGTCCTCGCTGGCGAAGCCGAGCTCCTCGCGAATGCGCCGGTGCCAGAGCTCGGCCAGGGCCTCGGCCATCTCGACGCCCAGGCCGTGCAGCAACAGGTAGTCGTTGTAGCGATTCTCGGCGAAGAGTTGGTGGGTGCGCTCGGAGACCCGGCTACCCATCGTTACGAGCATGAGGCTCGCGTAGTCGCGGTCGGGACTGTCGTAGGCCCGGAAGAAGTCGGCGATGCAGAGCTGGGGTGACTCAACCTGACGCGGAAAGACAAAGCGGGTCAGCTCGCGGTCGCGCGAGTCGTTTTCGAAGATCACAAGGTCGTTGCCATCACTGGCGGCGGGGTAGTGGCCCCACACGACCTGGGGCACGAGCAGGTCGTCCTCCTTGGCGATGCTCAGCTGCTCACGCAGGGTAGCGCTTACTCGCTCTTTGAAAATGGCGTCGTCCTCGCCCTCTTCGGGCCTGAAGCCCCACTGGTTTCGAAAGAGCGCCGTCAGGTTCAGGTACTCGCTGATTTCGGCGATGGACATTCCCTTCGCAACCCGGCTGCCGAGGAAGGGGGGCGGAAAGAGGGGATTGTCCGCCTCGACCTCGGGACTGCGCTGGGTGGAGGTTGAGCTGGGTTCGACCTCGCGGAAGCGTCGCTGGACGCGCTTGGTTGAGAGTTCGCGGCCGAAGTTGGGGTCGTCCTCGCCAGCGCGGCGCAGCTCGCCGAGTCGGTCGAGCACGCGCAGCCCCTCGAAGGCGTCCTTGCCGTAGAAGAGGCGCCCGGCGTAGATCTCGCGCAGGTCGCGCTCGACGAAGGTGCGCGTGAGGGCTGCCCCGCCGAGCAGCACCGGCACCGAGGACATCGCGCGCTCGTTCATGATTTCGAGGTTCTCTCGCATGATGAGCGTCGACTTGACGAGCAGCCCGCTCATGCCGAGCGCATCGGCCTGGTGCTCTTCGACGGCGCTCAGCATCTCGTTGACGCCGACCTTGATACCCAGGTTGATCACCTCGTAGCCGTTGTTGGTCAAGATGATGTCGACGAGGTTCTTGCCGATGTCGTGCACGTCGCCCTTGACGGTCGCGAGCACGACGCGGCCACGGCCGCCCTGGTCGCTCTTTTCCATGAGCGGCTCGAGGTGCGACACCGCCGACTTCATGGTCTCGGCGCTCTGCAACACGAAGGGCAGCTGCATCTCGCCGCTCGCGAAGAGATCGCCGACGACGCGCATGCCGTCCAGCAGCACCTCGTTCACGATGTCGAGCGGCTTCGCCCCTTCGCTCATCGCCTGGTCGAGGTCACTCTCGAGGCCGACGCGCGCGCCGTCGATGATGCGCCGCTTCAGGCGTTCGTTGAGGGGCAGGTCGTCGAGCGAAGGCCCCCGGTTCTTCGCGGTCGTCGCGCCTTCGAAGAGCCGCAGCAGTTCGCTGAGCGGGTCATAGTCGTCGCGGCGTCGGTCGTAGATGAGATCGAGGCAGACCTGGCGCGCCTCCTCGTCGATGCGGTGTAGGGGCAGGATCTTCGAGGCGTGCACGATCGCGGCGTCGAGTCCGGCCTCGGCGGCTTCGTGCAGGAAGACGCTGTTCAGGACCTGGCGCGCCGCCGGGTTGAGGCCGAAGGAGATGTTGGAAAGTCCGAGGATCGTGCGCACCCCGGGCAGCTCGGCCTTGACCCGACGGATGGCCTCGAGGGTCTCGATACCGTCGCGACGCGACTCGACCATCCCCGTCGAGAGGGGCAGCGCGAGAGTGTCGACGAAGATGTCGCGCGCGTCGAGCCCGTAGCGGTTGACTGCGAGTTCGGTGATGGATCGGGCGGCGCGGACCTTCCAGTCCGCGGTGCGCGCCTGTCCCTCCTCGTCGATGCAGGTCGTCACGACGGCCGCGCCGAACTCAGCCGCCAGGGTGAGGAACCGGTCGAGGCGCGTACCTTCGCTGTCGCCCTCTTCGAGGTTGACCGAGTTGAGCAGCGCCTTGCCGCCGAGCCAGGCGAGCGCCGCGCGCGCGACCGGCGCCTCGGTCGTGTCGATCATCAGTGGAACCGACGACTGCGTGGCGAGGCGGCTCATGAGCTCGTTCATGTCGCCTACACCGTCGGCGCCCGTGTAGTCGACGCAGACGTCGAGCACGTGCGCGCCCTCTTTGATCTGCTCGCGGCCAATGGCCACGCAGGCGTCCCAGTCGCCCTCGAGCATGGCGTCGCGGAACTTCTTCGAGCCGTTGGCGTTGGTGCGCTCGCCGACCAGCAGCACCGAGCGGTCTTGCTGGTAGTTGACCGCCGAGTAGATCGAGGTGACGGCGTGCTCGACGACCGGCGCGCGCTTAGCCGCGCCGAGCGGCCGCACCACTTCGAGCACGCGAGCCAGGTGCTCGGGCGTGGTGCCACAGCACCCGCCCACGATTTGCACGCCATACTCGGCGACGAACTTCGAAAGATGTTCAGCCAGCGCCTCGGGGGTGAGGTCGTAGTGCATCTGGCCCTCGACAACGCTCGGCAGCCCGGCGTTGGGCATGCACGACACCGGCACCGGCGCGCTGTCGGAGAGCGTGCGCAGCGGCTCGTACATCTCGACCGGTCCGGTCGCGCAGTTGAGTCCGAGGACGTCGACGCCGAGCGGCGACAGCGCTGCGATGGCGGCGCCGATCTCGGTGCCGGGCAGCATGCGCCCGGTCAGCTCGATGGTGACCTGGGCCTGGATGGGCACGACGCGGCCGTGGCGGGCCATGGCCCGGTGGCAGGCGGCGATTGCGGCCTTGCCCGAGAGCAGGTCGAACATCGTTTCGACGAGCAAGAGATCGACGCCACCCTCTAGGAGGCCGAGGGCGAGCTCTTCGTAGCTGGCCGAGAGGTCGTCGTAGGAGATCTGGCCGAGCGTGGGGAACTTGGTGCCCGGACCCATGGAGCCCGCGACGAACTTCGCCTCGCCGTTGCCGGCGTAGCTATCGGCGACGCGCCGCGCGATCGTCGCTGACGCGAGGGCGAGCTCGTGGGCCCGATCGGCGATGCCGTACTCCGCCAAGACCACTGAGAACGCGCCAAAGGTGTTCGTCTCGACGGCGTCCACGCCGAGGTCGAGGAAGGAACGGTGCAGGGCCTCGACGACCGAGGGCTTCGTCACATTGAGCATCTCGTTGCAGCCCTCCAAGGCGGCGCCGCCGAAGTCGTCGGCGGACAGTTGTAGCAGCTGGAGATTCGTCCCGGTGGCCCCGTCAAACACGAGTACGCGTTGTCCGAGCACCTTGAGGTAAGGATCGTCGTTCCCGGGCCGAGCAAACGGCGGGCGCACTGTGAAGTCCATTGGTTCATCAGGTTACTTGTGATGTTTGTCTTCACTACGCTGGCGACGTGAAGATCTACACGCGTGCAGGCGACGACGGCTCCACCGGGCTCTACTTCGGCGGTCGCGTCGCAAAGAGTTCCGAGCAGATCGAACTCAACGGCGCCGTCGACGAAGCGCAAGCCGTTCTCGGCTGGGCCCGTTCCCAGAGCGATGCCGGATCCAGGCTGAACGAGCTGCTGATAACGGTCGAGCGCGACCTGTGGGTCTTGATGGCCGAGGTGGCGACCCTGCCCTCGAATCGCCACAAGTTGGTCGCGGAGAAGTCGCTCGTGACTCCGGCCATGGTCGTAAGGCTGGAAGAGGAGATCGACGCGCTGTCCCTCGAGGTCACCATGCCCAGCGAGTTCGTCGTACCCGGGGAGACGCAGCTCTCGTCCGCGCTCGACGTGGCGCGCGCGGTCATTCGCCGAGCCGAGCGCGTCGCCGTGGGTTACCAACTCGAGGGTTCGCTCATCAACCCCTACCTGAATCGGCTGAGTGATCTGCTCTGGACGATGGCTCGCTGGGCCGAGGGACCGCATCATCGAACCGCTCGCGTTCACGACTAGAAAAGGCTGAAATGACGTACAGGGCACGAGTCGCCTCGATCAACGAGGCTGTGGGCCAGGCGACGATCGCCGTGCCGGTGACGTTTCATGATGGCGGCGCTGCGGTGAGCGATACCGTTCCTTTGGACGTAGGTGGTGTAAAGGTGCCGCACGCCTTCACCAAAGAGTGGTGCGACCGTCAAGGACTGAAGGACGAAGCGGGCAGCGTTGTCGTGCTGCGCTCCTGGCAGGGTCCGAATGTCGCGCTGGTATCACTCGGCGCGGACGACCAGGTCGCCGAGCACTACCGCCAAGGCGGGGCCGGCGCCCTGCGCGCTGCCGGCGAGAGCTCGGTCGCCTTTCTGTTGCCGACCGAGGGACTCGGCGATCCCCTGAGCGTGGCTCAGGCTCTGATCGAAGGGGCGTTGCTCGCCTCGTACAACTTCAAAGACGCTGGTCCTGACGCAACCTTCGACGTCGTGCCGATCGGCGCGCCGCTGCCGAGTGTCGAGGCGCACGACGAAGTGACCAAAGGCGTCGAGCGCGGCACGCTCATAGCTGACGCCGTCAATTGGGCAAAGTTTCTCGTCGACTCACCGGCTGACGCGATGGCGCCCCGGGAACTGGCAAACGAGATCGACCGTCGCCTCAGTCGCGACGAACACGTCCAAATCGAGGTCTGGACGGAACCAAAGATCAAGGAGGAACGGCTCGGGGGCCTCCTCGGCGTGGGTCGGGGCTCGGCTCAGCCAACCCGACTCGTCTACGCGACCTACGACCCCCAACCGGGCAAGCAGTTGCCGCACGTCGCCCTCGTTGGCAAGGGCATCACCTTTGACTCGGGGGGACTGTCCATCAAGGCCCACGAGAAGATGATGACGATGAAAACCGACATGTCGGGCGCGGCGATCGTGATGGCGGCTCTTTCCTTGGCCAGCGTTCTCGCTCTTCAAGTGCGCGTGACGGCGATCGCCCCGCTAGCCGAGAATCTCCTGGGTGACAGCGCTACTAAGCCCGGCGACGTCCTCACGATCCGTAACGGCATGACGATTGAAGTCCTCAACACCGATGCCGAGGGCCGTCTGGTATTGGCCGACGGGCTCAGCTTGGCCGTTGAAGCCAATCCCGACGTCATTATCGACGTCGCGACGCTGACCGGGGCCCAGAGCGTCGCCCTGGGCGACGAGGTCGGTGCACTCTTCGCCACCGACGACGTGCTCGCGCTCCAGATTCTCGCCGCGAGCGAGCGCAGCGGAGAACCGTTCTGGCGCCTGCCTCTCGTGGACCGTTACGAGTCCCACATAGGGTCCGACGTCGCGGACATGAAGAACATGGGCAAACCGCTCAAGGCGGGATCGATCGTCGCGGCACTGCTGCTGCGTCGCTTCACCGACGACAAGCCGTGGGCTCACCTCGACATCGCCGGGCCCGCGCGATCCGAGGCGGCGCACGGCTATATCACCAAGGGCGCGACCGCCTTCTCGACCCGGACCCTGCTCGAGTACCTCGAGGCGCTGGCGAACTCGGCTCGCTAGGGGTTCAACCGATTCACTCGCTCGTGCCGGGAAGGGATCTTACGATTGAGCGAGCTCGACGCGGGGTCGTTCCCGTCACCGCGACCAACGAAGACTGTCGCGAAGAGTTCCTCGTCGCTCAGGCCGGCCCAGCGCAGCACCTCGTCGCCGCGGCGAAAGTTGCCCCACAGCGCCGCCTGCCAGCCAGCCTCTTCGAGCAAGAGCAAGAGCGCCATGGTGGCCATCGCCGCGTCGGCGTGCCAGTACGGCAGGGGCCAGGCCGAGCGGGCCGCGAGCCCCGAGGCGATCTTGTCGGGCTCGCCGTAGCGACTGAGGTAGTCGCCGACGCGCACCGTCACGAGTACGAGGGCGCTCGCGCGAGCCAGTCCTTCGGCGCGGCGCGAGCCTTCCCGCCACGCTTGGTCGGTCGCCACCTCGAGATACGCCGCGACGTAGCGCTGACTGAGCGTCGAAAGTCGCACCCCGGCGCTGTTGCCAGCCGTCGGCGACCAGAGGGCCGTCGCGCACAGTTCGTCAAGCAAGGTCTCGTCGATCGCGGTGCCGTCGAACGAACGCGTCATTCGCCGTCTGGCAAGCAGGTCGCGAAGCTCCACGCGACGGGTATAGCAGGCGGCGGTGAATGATGACCGAGCCGGTAGGGTTTAACCACCGATAAGGAGCGTGCCTTGCCCACACCGCGAGACCTACTGAACGCCGCGAAAGCTGAGATCCGCGAGGTCGATCCCCACGAGGTAGCGACGCGACTTGATCACTACACGCTCCTTGACGTGCGCGAGCCCGACGAATACGAGCAGGGCGCCTTGCCGGGCGCGGTCCACGTGCCCCGCGGCCAGCTGGAGTTCGCCGTCGAGGGCCGGCTCACCGATAAGTCCGCGCCGATCGCCATCTACTGCGCCGGGGGAGCGCGCAGCGCCTTCGCCGCGAAGACCCTCCAAGACCTCGGCTACGCCGACGTGGTCTCGATCATCGGGGGCTTCAACAAGTGGAAGAACGAGGGACTCGACTGGTCGACGCCGGCCACCATGACCTCCGACCAGCGTGTTCGCTACCACCGCCACCTCCTCTTGCCCGAGGTCGGCGAGGCCGGCCAGCAGAAGCTCCTCGAGTCGAGGGTCCTGCTGCTCGGCGCGGGGGGACTCGGCTCCCCGGCGGCGATCTATCTCGCCGCGGCGGGCGTGGGCACGCTCGGCATCGTGGACATGGACGTCGTCGACTCGTCGAACCTGCAGCGCCAGATCCTGCACACGATTGATCGGATCGGCATGCGCAAAGTCGACAGCGCCAAGGCCGCCCTGACGGCGCTCAACCCCGACGTCAGCGTCCTCACCTACGACACCCGGCTCGGTGCCGACAACATTCTCGACGTGATAAGTGGCTACGACGTCATCGTCGACGGCACGGACAACTTCCCGACGCGCTATCTCGTAAACGACGCCTCGCTGCTGGCGCGCATCCCGGTCGTGCACGGTTCGATCTTTCGCTTCGAGGGTCAGGCGACCGTCTTCTACCCGTACGTCGGGCCCTGCTACCGCTGCATGATCCCCGAACCGCCGCCGGCCGAACTCGCGCCGAGCTGCGCCGAGGCCGGAGTGCTCGGGGTGCTGCCGGGAATCGTGGGCTCCATCCAGGCCGTAGAAGCCATCAAGGTGCTGTTGGGGCTCGGCGATCCTCTCGTTGGACGACTGTTGACCTACGACGCGCTCGAGGAGACGTTCCGCACCTTCAATATTCGCCGTGACCCCGCCTGCCCCGCCTGCGGCGACGCGGCCGGGCCGATCGTGATCGCCGAGTACGACGATCTCTGCATGCCCCATGCGGTAAACGCCTAGACCAGCGCCACGATCGGGTCCGCGAACCTGTCGTGCGGGTCGCGGAAGATGCACCTCGCCGTCGTCTTCAATGGCCGCGACCTAACCTGGGTACGTGAGCTCCGATCAACGCTTCACCGATTCGGGCATCGAGATAAAGACCGTCTATCGCGGCGCTGACCTGAAGGACTTCGACGAGTCGACCAAGCTCGGCGAGCCCGGCCACTTCCCCTACACCCGGGGCGTCCAGGAGACGATGTACCGCGGGCGGCTCTGGACGATGCGCCAGTACGCGGGCTTCGGCACGGCCGAGGCAACCAATGAACGCTTCAAGTTCCTGCTCGCGGCCGGCCAGACGGGACTCTCGTGCGCCTTTGACCTACCAACGCAGATGGGCTACGACGCAGACCACGAACGCGCCGAGGGCGAGGTTGGCAAGGTGGGCGTGTCAATCTCCTCGTTCGAGGACATGCGCCGGCTGCTCGCGGGCTTGCCCCTGGCTGAGGTGACGACCTCGATGACGATCAACGCGACGGCCGCCGTCTTGCTGCTGCTCTACCAGTTGGTCGCCGAGGAGCAGGGCGTGCCCGGCGAGAAGCTGCGCGGGACCATTCAGAACGACATTCTGAAGGAGTACATCGCACGCGGCACCTATATCTACCCGCCACGACCCTCGATGCGACTCGTCGTGGACACTTTCGCCTACTGCGCGAAGGAGCTGCCCAGCTGGAACACGATCTCGATCTCGGGCTACCACATCCGCGAGGCCGGCTCGACCGCCGTCCAGGAGGTTGCCTTCACCCTCGCCAATGGCGTCGCCTACGTCGAGGCTGCGCTCGCGGCGGGTCTCGCACTCGACGATTTCGCACCGCGTCTGAGCTTCTTCTTCAACGCGCACAACAACCTCTTCGAGGAAGTGGCCAAGTACCGCGCGGCGCGGCGCCTGTGGGCCGCGATCATGCGCGACCGCTTCGGCTCCACCGATCCACGATCGACGATGCTGCGCTTCCACACTCAGACCGGTGGATCGACGCTCACGGCCCAGCAGCCTGAGAACAACGTCGTGCGTGTCACCGTCCAGGCACTGGCGGCCGCCCTTGGGGGAACCCAGAGCCTGCACACCAACGGCTTCGACGAGGCGCTCGGCCTGCCCACGGAGCGCGCGGCCAAGCTCGCGCTGCGCACACAGCAGATCCTCGGCTACGAGTCGGGAATCGCCGATACGGTCGACCCTCTCGCGGGCTCCTACTTCGTCGAGAGCCTGACCGACGAGGTCGAGGAGCGCGCCCGCGATTACTTAGAGACCATCGACGCGATGGGCGGTTCGGTCGCGGCCATCGAGGCGCACTACCTCCAGGACGAGATCGAGGCTGCGGCCTACGCCTTCGCGCGCAGCGTCGAGCGCGACGAGAAGGTCGTGGTCGGCGTGAATCGATTCGCCGAGAGCGACGCCACGAAGTCAGACGTCTTCCCAATCGACGAGCTTCAGCAGCGGGCCCAAGTCGAGCGGGTTCGTCAGCTGAAGGTGTCGCGCGACGGTGAGGCCGTGCGCCTCGCCCTCGAGGATGTGGCGACGGCCGCTCGGGGCTCGTCCAACCTGCTCTACCCGATGAAGGTGGCCTTGTCGCGGCTGGCGACCCTGGGCGAAGTGGCTGACGTGCTGCGCGCCGAATTCGGCGTCTACCAAGCCTCCTAACGCAAGAGCGGCTCGAGGTAGTGGGTGACGCTTGGTGGCTCGCGATAGTAGGGGGCGGTGAACGCCCGCCACGACGTGAATAGTTCGGTCTCGCGAAAGGCCAAGTGCTCCTCAACCGACGACCATCGCACGAGTAACAAATACTCAGAGCCGTTCTCGATTTGGCGGCGGACCTCGGCGCCGTGGCAGCCCTCGGCTGACTCGATGATCAACAGCGCCTCACGAAGTGATGCCTCGAAGGCGCTCTCCTGGCCGGCGGTGACGCGCAGCATCGCGTGCTCGAGGATCACGACCGGCTCATTAACCGCTCGCGCAGCGAGCGATCCTGGGCCACGCTGATCGCGGTGTCAGCGAGGGCGATCGCGCCGTCGATGATCGCCTGGTCGGCGGCGGGTGTAACACACGCCGCCGTGAACTCGGGCTGGTGGTTTACCGCGCCGTGCGTCGGGATCATCCAGAGGGGATGGATCGAAGGTACTGCGAGCGAGACGTTGGCCATGTCGGTAGAGAGGGTTGGCTTCGGAACGCCGTCGTCGTCGAGGTGAAAGTCGTGTCCGCGAGCCTCGGCCGCGCGGCGGTAGTGGCGCAGGACGTCAGGGTCAGAGACGAGGTGCGAGAAGGGGTGGCCGAGCTCTTGAATGACGAGCGCCGTGCCAGTGGCGAGCGCTCCGGCCTCGAAGCAGGCGTTGACCCGCTCGCGCAGATCAGCAAGTGTCGCCAAGGTCGAAGAGCGGGCCATGAAGCGCCCCGTGGCTCGGCTTACGATGATGTTGGCCGCCGAGCCACCTTCGGTGACGATGCCGTGGACCTGGTCATTGGGACGCAGTTGCTGGCGCAGCAGCGCGAGCGCAACCTGGGAAATCGTCAGGGCGTCGAGGGCGTTCAGCCCTTCCCAAGGTGCCACCGACGCGTGTGCCGCCTTACCCGTGAAGGTGACTTCGAAGTGGTCGACGGCGAGGCAGTTCGGTTCCAGACGATCGATTGGGGTCGGGTGCACCATGAGCGCCACGTGCGCGTCGTCGAAGTAGCCGGCGTTCAGCAGGTCAATCTTGCCGCCGCCACCCTCCTCTGATGGTGTGCCGAGCAGGGTGACGCGCACGCCGATCTCGTCGGCGACCGCAGCGAGGCCGATGGCTGCACCGAGCGAGGTCGCTGCGATGATGTTGTGTCCGCAGGCGTGTCCGACGTCGGGCAACGCGTCGAATTCGGCGCAGTAGACGACGTGCAGGTCGCCCGAGCCCGTGGTCGCGCGAAAGGCGGTCGGCAGGCCCGCGGCATCGCGCTCGACGGTAAAGCCGTACTGCTCGGCGAGCGCGGCGACGGCCGCCGAGGACTCGAACTCCTCGTAGCCGAGCTCGGGGTGCGCGTGGATGAAGTGGCTCAATTCTACGAGGTCGCTGCGCGCACCTTCGATCGCCGAGGCCGCCTTTTCTGGTGAGCTCACTCGATCTCCACGACGACGTCGCCGGCGCTCACCGAGTCACCGGTCTTGACGTTGATCGACGTCACCACACCCGATTTCTCGGCGTTGACGGTGTTCTCCATCTTCATCGCTTCGAGGATGACGACCGTGTCCCCGGCTTCGACGGACTGGCCCACTTCCACGTTGACCTTGACAATGGTGCCCTGCATGGGCACCGTGACTTTGCCCGAGCCGCTGCCCAACACGCCGGGGTGGTGCTGGCGGCGAGGCTTCAGGGCCGTGCTGTGGGGCCGCGCGGGCAGCTCCTCCTCGGCGTCGGGCACCCAGAGCGCCACGGTGACCCGGCGACCGTTGACCTCGGCCGTGACATCCTTGCGCACGCGGCCCTCGCCGATCGACACGGGAGCTGGCGCCGTCGCGGGCAGCGCTGAGAAGTCGAGTTCGGCTTCGACCCAGTTCGTCGAGTGCGTGCCATTGACGAACCGCTCGCTCGACAGGATCAGCACGTCGGCGGGCAACGTCGTGACAACGCCCTCGATGGTGGTCTCTTCAATGGCGCGCAGCATGCGCCGCCGAGCCCGGTCGCGCTCTGGTGCCCACACGATCAGTTTGGCGATCAAGTTGTCGTAGTAATGCGAGATGGTGTCGCCCGCGCCGTAGCCGGCGTCAACGCGAATCCCGGGTCCAGCGGGCGCATCGAACTTGGTGATGGTGCCCGGAGAGGGGCTGAAGCGCCCGAGCGTGGGGTCCTCGGCGTTGACGCGAACCTCGATGGCGTGGCCGTGGTGGGGCACCTCGTCCTGGGTGAAAGCCAGCGCCTCGCCTGAGGCGATGCGCAGCTGCCACTCGACGAGGTCGAGCCCGGTGACGAGCTCGGTAACGGGGTGCTCGACCTGGAGTCGGGTGTTCATCTCGAGGAAGTAGAACTCGCGGTCCTGGTAGAGGAACTCGACCGTGCCGGCGTTCACGTAGCCGCAAGCCCGCGCGACTCTCACGGCCGCCTCGCCCATCGCCTCGCGCACGTCACTCGGAAAGTTCGGCGCCGGCGACTCCTCGATGAGCTTTTGGTGGCGCCGTTGGGCCGAGCAGTCGCGCTCGCCAAGCCAGAGCGCGTGGCCGTGGGCGTCGGCGAGCACCTGCATTTCTATGTGGCGGGGCCAGGCGAGGTAGCGCTCGAGGTAGCACTCCTTGCGGCCGAAATAGCTGAGCGATTCGCGCTGCGCGCTCTCGAAGGCGGCCTCGGCTTCGCTCGCGGCGTTGACCACCTTCATGCCGCGACCGCCACCGCCGTAGGCGGCCTTGATGGCGACGGGCCAACCGAACTCTTCGCCGAAGGCCGCGACCTCGCTCGCGCTATGTAGGGGATCGTTGCGTCCGGGCACGCCAGCCACGCCGACGGCCTCGGCGGCTCGCCGCGACGAGATCTTGTCGCCCATGATCTCGATAGCCTCGGGCGGCGGGCCGATGAAGGTCACGCCCCGCGAGGTGATCGACCGGGCGAAGTCGGCGTTCTCGGAGAAGAAGCCGTAGCCGGGGTGCAGCGCGTCGGCGCCCGAGCGCTCGAGTACATCCACGATCGCTTCGGTGTTGAGGTAACTCTCGGTCGCCGACTGGCCACCGAGCGCGTACGCTTCGTCAGCCAGTCGCACGTGTAGCGCATTGCGGTCGAGCTCGGAGTAGACGGCCACGGTGGCCACGCCGAGTTCGCGACAGGTCCTGATCACCCGAACGGCGATCTCGCCACGATTGGCGATGAGGACTTTCTCTAGCACCCGGACCTCCGTTGCGAGCCTGTTATTTTCTAGCACTCGCTTGGTAAACCCTAATGTTTGGACGTGAGTTCGATGGTCTGGCGCGTGCAATACTTCGACGAGATTGACTCGACCAACACCTACGTGAAAAACCACGTGAGCGGCGAGGCCGAGGGCCTCGTTGCTCACGCTGATTTTCAACTTGCCGGGCGCGGACGACTGGATCGAAGCTGGGTGTCACCGCCGCGCTCGTCGCTGCTCTGTTCGATACTGCTCCGTCCCAGTCTCGGTCACGGCGAGTTGCAGCTGGCGGTCGCGGCCGTCTCCCTCGCGACTCGCACGGCCCTCGAGCGGCTGAGCGGACTTCGCGCCCAACTGAAATGGCCGAACGACCTCATGGTCGGCGACAGAAAGCTCGGCGGCCTCCTCGCCGAAGTGGTGGAGACGGGTCCCAGCCTCGCCGTGATCGTTGGCCTCGGAGTGAACCTGACGTACGAGGGACCCGAGGGTGAGGCGACGTCGGTGCGCGCCGAAACGGGCCTAACGATCGCGCCACGCGCGCTGCTTGACATCGTCCTCGAAGAGCTCGAGCCGCGCTGTGAGCGACTCGATACGCCAGAGGGGCGCGCTGCCTTGCGCCGCGAGTACGCGGGGGCGCTCGCCACCCTCGGTCGAGTTGTGCGAATTGAGCTGGCCAACGGCACGGTTGTAGGGCGAACTCTCGGCGTGGACGACACGGGCCGGCTGCTCGTTGAAGTGATGGGCGAAGTGCGAGTTTTCGACGTCGGCGACGTCGTGCATGTTCGGCGCAGCGAAGCCGACCTCGTATGAAGCGCCCGGCGCGGGTCGTCGTCACCGGAGCCGGCGGCCAGGTCGGTCGCGACCTCCAGGACGAGCTGCGCGGTTCGACTCCACCGGGGGGCGACGCCACGTTCCAGCCTGACGGCAAGGCGGTGGGCGAGCACGAGTTCGATGTGGTCGCCCTAACTCGACGCGACCTCGACGTCACCGACACCGATGCCGTGTCGCGCCTGCTACACGACACGCGCCCCGACGTCGTCGTGCATCTCGCGGCCTACACTGCCGTCGATCGCGCCGAGCAGGATGTCGAGAACTGCTTCAACGTCAACGAGCAAGGCACGGCGATTGTGTCGCGCGCGGCCGGCGACGTGCGCGCGCACTTCATCGCGATCTCGACCGACTACGTGTTCGATGGTAAAAAGGGCGCCGCCTACGTCGAGTACGACGAACCGCACCCGCTCAGTGTCTACGGCGCCTCGAAGCGCGAGGGCGAGTTGCGATGCGCGCCAAGCGACACGATCGTGCGCACCTCGTGGGTCATGGGCGTGCGTGGCAAAAGTGTGGTGCACGTGATCGCCGATCGCGCCATCGCCGGCGCGAATGTCCAATTTGTGGACGATCAGATGGGCACCGTGACCGCGGCCAGCGATCTGGCGCGAGCCCTCGTGACGATGGTCCGCGAGCGACCCGGTGGGACGTGGCACGTGGCCAACCGGGGTGCGACCACCTGGTTTCAGGTCGCCGCCTACGTCGGCGCCCTGCTCGGTCGGGGTGAGGAGTTTGCCACACCGATCGAAACGAGTGAGTTGGCGCCGCGCCAGGCTGCCCCTCGACCGACGCGCAGCGACCTCGACACCGAGAAGTTCGCTGCGCAGTGGAGCGCGTTGCCGCCCTGGCGAGAGGCGCTCTCGAGGCTGGTGTACGACCGGGGCGACAGAGGGGTAGCGCCGTGAGCGACGTCGCAGCGGACGTCGCGGCGGTCGTGGTGGATTACCACACGGACCAGGTCCTGGTCGAGTGCGTTGACTCGCTGCTCGAGAACGGGCTGAACTCGGTCGTCGTCGTTGAGAACGGGGAGGTGGGGTCGGTGCCAGCCGAGCTCGTTCGTCGCGGGGTCACCGTCATCTCGCCCGGCGTCAACCTCGGCTACGGACGTGGGGTGAATCGCGGCGTCGCCGCAGCTCGCGAGACGACTTACGTCCTCGTCTCCAATCCCGACGTCGTCGTGCACCCACGCGCCGTCAAGGCCCTCGTTGACTACTTAGATGACCAACCCGAGGTCGCCTTAGTGGGACCCTCGATCCTTCGCACAGACGGCACCGTCTACCCTTCGCAACGAGTCTTTCCTAACATCTGGCTGGCCGGGGCGCACGCGCTGCTCGCACCGTGGTGGCCGGACAATCCCGCGACGAAGCGCTACCGCTCCACGAGGAGTGACGGCTCGGTCGACTGGGTGTCGGGCGCGTGTTTTCTCGTGCGGCGCTCGGCCTTTGAGTCGGTGGGCGGCTTTGACGAGCGGTACTTCATGTTCGCCGAGGACATGGCCCTGTGCTGGGTGCTGCGC
>CAVVMM010000012.1:0-229337 GCA_963749355.1 uncultured Acidimicrobiaceae bacterium | reverse complement strand
ATCACGCGCTAGAGGACATCAGCGCCATGCGTGGCATCGCTGGTTTGATTGTGGTGAGCGCGGCGGACGCCAACCAGTTACGAGCGATCCTGCGAGCGTCCCTCGATTCGCCAGATCCGATCTACGTCCGGATGGGTCGTGGTCGAGACCCCGAGGTCTACGCCGAGGTTCCCTCGGACTTCCAGTTTGGACGAGCCTGTCGATTAACTGACGGCGGTGATCTCACCATGATCACCACGGGATCTGAAGTGCGACCGTGTCTTGACGCCGCCGCACGGTTACGAGAGGAAGGAATCGAAGTGCGGGTTGTCGATATGCACACCATTAGCCCTATAGATGCTGACGAGGTGATTGCCGCCGCGCGCGAGACCGCCGCAGTGCTCACCGTGGAAGAGCACAATGTGTCCGGAGGTCTGGGATCCGCGGTTGCGGAGGTCCTGCTCGAATCCGGAGTACCGACGCGCTTCCTCCGCGCGGGTGTTTCGGACGAGTTCGTCCTGCTCGGTCCGCCTGCCGCCCTGTACGCGCATTACGAGCTTGACGCGGAGGGCGTTGCGGCACGGGCGCGTCGGTTTCTCGCTCGCGACGTGGACAAGTCGTCATGACCGAAGCCACGATCCGCTCGGGCGTGCGTGAGGCCGACAAGGCGCTGCGGCTCCGTGCTCGCGGGGTCATTCCAAATGGGATGTACGGGCACCTCAGCGTCGGCAGATTTCCACCGGAGTACCCGCAGTTCTACGACCATGGCGAGGGAGCCCGGGTCTGGGATGTCGACGGCAATGAATACGTTGACTTGATGTGTAGCTTCGGTCCGATCATCCTCGGCTACGGAAACGCTGTAGTGGAAAACGCGGCGGCTGCACAGCGGGAGCGCGGTGACACCCTCTCTGGACCTGGCGCATGCATGGTGGAGCTTGCTGAGTTGCTGGTGGAGCGAGTATCGCACGCGGAGTGGGCAATGTTTGCGAAGAACGGCACGGACGCGACCAGCCTGTGCCTCAGTATCGCCCGTGCCACAACCGGTCGATCGGCCGTCGTAATGGACACCGGCGCCTACCACGGTTGGGCTGGATGGTCCAACCCCAGCCCCGTAGGGGTGGCACCTGAGGAGAGGTCGAGCGTCTTTCGATACGTTTACAATGACCTTCCCAGCGTTGAGCAGGCAATGCAAGAGGCCGGACCGGAGAATGTTGCGGCTGTCTTTGTATCGCCGTTTCGTCATAACGCCGGGTCCGATGAGGAGATCGTGACACCTGCGTTTGCCACGGGCCTGCGCGAGTTGTGCGACAGGTATGGTGCGGCGCTGATCATGGATGAGGTGCGCGCCGGCTTCCGCCTGCGTCACGGAGGAAGTTGGGAGCCATTGGGCGTCGAACCAGACCTGAGTGCATGGAGCAAGGCGATCGGCAATGGCTATCCGATCGCAGCCGCGCTTGGCAACCGAAGATTTCTGGATGGTGCCGAGCGGATCTTCGCAACCGGCTCGTTCTGGTATCAGGCAGTGCCGATGGCCGCAGCCATTGCGACGATTCAGACGCTGCGCGATGGCAACGGCATTGAGGCCATGGAGAGGGCTGGCACTCGACTCCGTGAAGGAATCCAAAGGCAGTCGCGCGAATACGGGGTTGAGGTTCGGCAAACCGGGCCCGTGCAGATTCCGAACCTTAGCTTTCCTGGTGACGTCGCGTTCGCGAAGGCGTTGGTGTTTTGTGGGGCTGCGGCGCACAATGGCGCCATCTTGCATCCGGCCCACAATTGGTTCTTGTGCGCAGCTCATACCGACGACGACATTGATCGCGCGCTGGCGGCAACTGAAGGCGGCTTCCAGGCTGTTCGCGCAAAGTTTGGCAGTTCTTAGGTGGCGTGACTTGCTGGAGCGAGAAGGTAAGGATCATCTCACTTCGACGGCTGAAGGAATGAGATATAGGGCGTAGTGATTTGACGATGCGGAGAGGGGGAGGTTCAGTCCTGAATTGATCCTGTGCCACTGCGGCGACACGAAGGGGCTGCCGTGCGACGCGCGCTGCAACATCGAACTGTGGGAACTGTCCGGGTCTGCGTGGGCTGCGAGGTAGCGACTATGGATATCGATGACTGAGATCTCTAGGGTTAGGAGCGCTGGCAGATCGGTACGGAGGAGCGTGAAAGCGTGAGTGATTTGAGAGTTGAACCCCTGAAAGTGCTCGTAGTGACCGGTGGTCACCCGTTCGAGCTGGAACCGTTTCTGGCGGTATTCGCTGCTAACCCTGACATCGACTGGACTCATGTTCAACCACCGGAGGCTCGCGAGTGGTTCCGTTCGCGTCACGTTGGCGAATGGGACGCCATTGTCTGTTACGACATGCAAGGCATCGTATTCCGCAAGCCCGAGCCGCCAGAGTTCGAGGAACCTCCGCTCGATTACGCCGAAGGGCTCATCGGGATGCTCGACGCTGGTCAAGGGATTGTGTTTCTGCACCACGCCATGTCCGCATGGCCGAGTTGGCCACTGTGGGCTGACATTGTGGGCGGCCGGTGGCACTACATGCCGGGAGAACTACATGGACGGCAGTGGCCGGCATCGGGGTATACCCACGAAGTTAGCCACCGGATCACCCCGATAGATCCGCATCATCCGATCTGCGCAGGCGTGGAGGACGGCTTCGAGATTGTCGACGAAATCTATCTGAATCCGGTATTCGAGGATCAAGTAGTGCCGCTGTTGCGATCCGACTTCGAGATGAAGTCGAAGAACTTCTATTCCGGTGAACTCGCCATTCGGGGTCGGATGTATGAGAGCGACGGCTGGACTCATCCGGACGGCAGCGGTCTCGTGGGATGGGTGAAGACCGCAGGCTCGAGCCCGATCGCCTACCTGCAGTCCGGACACGGACCGTCCGCCTACGCAAACCCGGGCTTCCGGAAGCTGCTCGCGAATTCGATTCGCTGGGTGTCATCTCCCGAATCTCATCAGTGGGCGACCGAACATCGATCGGTACTGGCACCCGGATGACGTTCCAATTGATGAGAAATTTGTCTCGAAAGGATTGGGATGCCAATACTTGAGTTAAGTCCGGACCAGTTGCTGACCACGACCCGCTCAGTTCGAAGGCGGCTCGATATGGGTCGACCTGTATCTCTCGATCTCGTTCGAGAGTGTCTCGAAATTGCTCTGCAGGCACCGTCGGGAAGCAATCGCCAGTCTTGGTACTGGATCGTCGTCACCGACGCTGATCTTCGTAACGAGATTGGAAATTTCTACAAACGTGCGTTTGACGCGTACGGCGAGTCATCCGAGGCCGCTGGTCGACTGTTCGCTGACGATCCCATCCGAGCGGCAGTTCAGGAACGCGTGGGCAGCAGTGCCGCCTGGCTAGCTGAACGGATGAAGGACGTCCCGGTGCTAGTCATTGCCGGGCGACGTGTTGTTCAGATGCCCACCGGCAGCCAAGCCAGTATGTGGGGCTCGGTTCTTCCCGCAGCTTGGAGTTACATGCTTGCCGCGCGGGCTCGCGGCTTGGGAACTGCCTGGACGACGCTGCATCTCGACTACGAACAAGAGATAGCAGCTTTGCTGAACGTTCCCGACGACGTACGCCAAGGCGCGCTCATCCCAACGGCGTACTACACGGGTGACACGTTCCACCCAGCCCCTCGTCAACCACTCGACACGGTCTTGCACCTTAACCGCGGTTGACCACGCGTCGTTGCGGGGGCGAGTTCTCAATTCAGCCTCGGCAGCCGAGGACGGTTGATACTGCGCACGACTAACGTGCACCGCTGATCGAAATGCGTCGTGGGCGGCGCCGAGCGTCCGAGCAGGCCCCAGAGTAGGCCTCATGATTTCCCCAACACCACGAGACCAGACCGACACACGACAACGCCATTCCTTGAAAACAGACGACCTGCGCGACGAAACCGACACACACAACACTTTGAAGGTTCCTTTTAATCCCAAGGTGCGGGGATCGAGACCCCGGCGGCCCACGAAGTCCCAGAAAATAACGCTTCGTCAGAAATAACCTGACTGCGCTGGGCCCCTGTCCTTTAGGGGGTAATCCGCGACTAAATCGGGAGATGCTCTACAGACTTTCAGGACCTTCCTAACACCTACGCCGCCTTAACGGCGAGGTTCAGTAGCTTCGCCAACGTTGAGGTCGGCAGCACCTTGGTCACGATGACCCCATAGTGGTTCGAGCCGTTGTAGGAGACCATCCCGGACTCACTGATCTTGGTGTGGAGCACGGTGTTCGAGAACGTGTCGGTGAAAGCGTACGTGGTGCCGCCCCCGATCGAGGCGTAGCTCTTGATGACGAGAGCGCTGACCCCCTTCTGTTTCTTCAGAGCGGCGATGTTTGACGAGTTGGTTCCAGTGCCTTTGTAGTCATAATTGATGGTCACTCCGCTCACCGACCCGCTGACGATCTTGGCGTACTCGCAGACATCGTTGTTCGGGGTTGCGACCAAGGCGCCGAGCAGCGTGATCTTCTGGCCGAAAAGGGACGATATGGTCGCGGCTGAGATCTTGGCACAGAAGGCCCGGGGCGAGATCGCCGACGCCTGGGCCAAGGTCGCTGCGCCAAAGAGCCCGATAAGGCCCGCGGCGACGATGGCGCCCAGCCCCATTCGAAAGTGACGTCCGCGTTGCGACGTAAAGACCTTGATGGCGTCCGGGCAATTGCTTGCTCGTGAGTGCAGTGTCATGGCTCTCCCCCTGCCGTCGGTGGATCGTAGTTATGGCCATCGTACGCCTGCGATCCGAGGACACGGCCAGAATTTCAAGTCAGAAACTGCTCGCGTCGGGTGAGAGTATGGGGTGTGACCGAAGCTAACGTCCCACGCGACTGGGATGACTCCTACGCCGGCCCGCCGCCGCCTTGGGACATCGGCCGCCCACAGCCAACATTCGTCCGCCTCGCCGAGGCTGGCGAACTCCAAGGCGCATTGCTGGACGCCGGCTGCGGCACCGGCGAGCACACCATCCTCGCCGCGCACCATGGCGCTTCCGCCCTCGGCGTTGACGTCGCCGCGCGCGCTATCGAGACCGCCCGCCGCAAGGCTGCCGAGCGCGGCGTCCACGCCAGGTTCCAGAATCACGATGCGCTCCACCTGGACACGCTCGGCGAGACCTTCGACACAATCGTTGACAGCGGGCTATTCCACGTCTTCGACGATGCCGCTCGCGTCCAGTACGTCACGTCTCTGCACGCGGCCCTCCACCTAGGTGGCCACCTCCACCTCATGTGCTTCAGCGACCGCCAGCCCGGCGAGTGGGGACCGCGACGGATCACCGAAGGCGAGTTGCGCGCCGCGTTCGGACCCGGCTGGCGGATCGATTCACTCGCCCGCGACCGCTTCGACATCAACCCGGGCCTCGACATCCTCAGCGCCGAAGCGTGGCTCGCGGACGTCGTCCGTCAGAGCAACGTGCATCTCCCCTTCTGAGACCGCCTGCGCTCAGATCGCTTTGATCATCAATGTGAGCGTCGCTGCGGCACGGCTACTTCAGCGCGACACCCGTCTCTGGGTGGAACAGGTGGATGGCCTCGCTCGAAGCGCTCAGCGTCAAGGAGTCCCCGATCCTCAGCGGCGTTCGAGCGTCGACGATGGCGACGAGGTCGTGGCTGCCGGACGAGAGGTGGACATGTTCGTCGTTACCCAGAAACTCGATGACGTCGACGGACGCCGTCAATTGCAACCCGAGGCCACTTCGTGGCCGGTTATCGATGTGTTCCGGGCGAACGCCTAAGACGACCTCGGTGACGCCTGCGCGCCGGATCATGTCCGATTCGACGTCGTTGAGCGTGACGTCCATCTCTCCCTCGGGACTCACGACGCGAATGCCCCCGTCAACCGACACCACGTGCATCGGCACGAAGTTCATCGAGGGCGAACCAATGAATCCCGCGACGAACTGGTTCGCGGGGCGATCGTAGAGCTCTCGCGGTGAGCCCACTTGTTCTAGCTTGCCCAGGTTGATGACGGCGATTCGATCGGCCATCGTCATGGCCTCGACCTGGTCATGGGTGACGTAGATCATCGTCGCACCCAGGCGGTGGTGCAACCGAGCAATCTCGGCGCGTGTCTGAACGCGTAGTTTGGCGTCGAGGTTTGAAAGAGGCTCGTCCATCAAGAAGGCGGCGGGGTTTCGCACGATGGCCCGTCCCAGGGCAACCCGCTGGCGCTGGCCGCCCGACAGTTGGCCCGGCTTTCGATCCAGGTACTGCTCGAGGTCGAGAATGCGCGCCGCTTCGGTGACGGCCGTTTCGATCTCGTGCTTGGGGACCTTGCGCAGCTTGAGACCAAAGCTCATGTTGTCAAAGACCGTCATGTGCGGATACAGAGCGTAACTCTGGAACACGAGCGCGATGTCGCGATCACGGGGCGCCAGGTCATTGACCACGCGATCCCCGATCTCGATGTCGCCACTGGTCACCGTCTCCAGGCCCGCGATCATGCGCAGCGCCGTCGTCTTGCCACAGCCCGACGGACCCACGAGGCAGATGAACTCGCCGTGGGCCACGTCGAGGCTCACCGAGTCGAGCGAGAGCGCGGTGTTGCCGGCGTACTGCTTGGTCAGCTCCCTCAGAACGACACGCGACATGAGACCTCACTCACTTAACGGCACCCGCCAGGACACCACGGACAAAGTAACGCTGGAAGGAGAAGAAGACGATCAGCGGCACGACGATGGACACGACGGCCCCGGTGGAGACGATCCAGTAGTTCGCCGCCAGCGACCGTGTCTGGTCGTACAGGAAGATCGTGAGCGGCGTGTGCACGTTGCCGCCGAGGAACACCAGCGCGACCAGCAGGTCGTTCCACACCCAGATGAACTGGAAGATCGCCAGCGACGCGATCGCCGGCAGCGCTAGCGGCAGCACGATGCGGTAGAAGATCTTCCACTCACCCGCGCCCTCGATGCGCCCCGCCTCGAGGAGGTCCTTGGGGATGCCCGTCAGGAAGTTGCGCATGAGAAAGATGCCAAAGGGCAGGCCAAAGGCGACGTGGAAGATGATGACGCCGGGAATCGTCCCGTAGGGATTGAGCCCGAAGAGGTTACCCAACTCCCGATAGAACTGGACGACGGGGATGAGGGCCACCTGGAGCGGCACGACCATCAGCCCCACGATCACCAAGAAGATGATGTCGCGACCGCGCCAGAAGCCAAACACCAGGCTGTAGGCCGCCAGACTCGAGATCAGGGCGACCAGAACTGTCGCCGGGATCGTGATCTCCAGCGAGGTGATGAGCGAGTTCAACACGCCGCCCGTCGCGAACCCCTGGGAGAAGATGGTCGAGTAATTGCCAAAAGTGAGATGCGCGGGAGCGGTGAAGACCGTCCACCAGCCCGACTGGCCAAAGAGCGACTCCGGGCGCAGCGAAATGATGAGCAGCGAGATCGTGGGAACCAGCCAGAAGATGGCCACCAACGCCAGAACCACGTTGACCGCGCCCTTGGTGAAATGACGCCGCTTCACTAGCGCGACGAGTTTCGACTCTCTCGGCGGAGCCACGTTCGTCGCGGTGCTCATGATCTGATCTTCTTCAGGTTCCACAACATGATGGGAACGACCAGCAGGAACAGGATCACCGCGATGGCGCTCGCCACGCCCGAGTGGATGCCCCCCGTGAAGCCATCGTTGTAGATCGAAAGGGCCAGCGTGGTCGCGGGGCCCTGCGAGGACCCGGGAGCCATGTTCAAGATGATGTCGAAGACCTTCAGCACGTTGATAACCATGGTGACGAAGACGACCGTCAGCACTGGCGCGAGCATCGGAATCGTCACCCGTCGCAGGGTCTGCCACTCGGTGGCGCCATCGATCTGCGCGGCCTCGAGGACTTCCCGGTTCAGCGCGGCGAGACCGGCGCCGATCAAGACCATGGCGAAGCCGGCCCAGATCCAGATGTAGGAGATGATCATGGCCAGGTCAATCAAGGGAACGCTGAGCAGCGACTGGGCGGTCTGACTGAGGCTGCTGGTCGGGGTGATCGATTGCGATCCCAGCCAAAAGGTGCCCACGAAGGAGCTCTGGAAGTTCGAGGCCTGAATCGCCACGTGATAGCTGCCCGGAGCGACGTGCGGGAAGCTGAAGGCGCCGCTTGAGTTGGTCACCGTTGAGGCGACGCTGGATCCCGACGAACTGACGAGGTTGAGTCGCAGACTCGGCAACCCGTGCTCGTCCGACACGATGGTCGTGGTATTGGACGTCTGCAGCGGCGAGAAGTCGTTCCACACCAGACCGTTGATCCCACCGGCCATCGCCTGGGGCGCCACCGGTGTCTTCGCTCCCAGTGTTGCCAGCGTGACAGAACTGATCCGGGTCAGGCCCATCATCACCGTGCCGCCCGGGTGAACCGCGGACTTGCTGATCAGAGTGCCCCCCGGACCCCCGGTGGCGTTGAAGGAGGCCAGGGACGCGGCCGTCTGGCCGATCGCGGTGTTGAGCGGATACGCCCCTGGCGTGCGCAGCCAGTCGCTCACCGTCTGCTCGATGGCGTTGACGACGCCAACGTGGGGATTGAGGTCAAAGATGGTGCGCCAGACGAGCGCCGAAGCGGTGGTGCTGAAGACGATTGGCATCACGATGATGGCCTTGAAGGCCGTAGCCCAGCGAATCCGCTCGGTGAGCACCGCGACCATCAAGCCAATGAAGGTGACGAAGAATGGAAAGATCAATACCCAAACGACGTTGTTCTTGAAGGCGGTGAGAATTGCGTTGGTCGAGAAGACTGACGCGTAGTTGTGGAATCCGACAAACTTCGTCGCCGCCTCGTTGAAAAAGCTGAATCTGATCGTCGCGATGGTCGGGTAGACCACGATCGCCAGAAGCCATATGACTCCGGGCGCGATAAACGCCAGCGAGATCCAGTTCCGGCGCCACCAGCCGCGCAGGCGCGCGGCTCTCGGCGGGACGACTCTCCCCACCGCGATGTCGATCGTCGTCACGAGGTCAATCCTGCCTGCTTTGGGCCAGTCCACCCCGGTGGGGCGTTGGGGCGGACTGGCCCTTAGCGGCTCTCGAATCTCTCGAGTTCACGAGGGCGGATGGCGTTGAAACTGTGGTGGGCTAGTGGCCTAGCGCTGTCGTCGCCTGAGTGTCCATGAGGGCCTCGACGGTTGTGACGTTGGACGCCGCCGGGTTCTGCAGGACGTTGAGCATGTCGGCCCAGAGCTGTGGCTCCCAGCCGACCTGCAAGTCATCGAGGCTGAACACGAAGGCCGTCGCCGAGGTCAGTGCTTGAGCGTCGGCCTTGGAAACCGGGTCCGGGTACGAGCTGAGCGGCACCTTCTTGTTGGGCGAGACATACCCACCGAGGTTGGCCCAGATGTCACCCGCGCTCGGCGAAGCCAGGTACTTGATCAGCGCCTTCGACTGCGGCGTCGACTTCAGCAACATCGCTACGTCGCCCGAACCCTGGATCTGGTTCTTGTACGCGCTACCGGCAGGAGCCGGGAAGTTGAACGTGTCATAGCACGGTGTGGCTGTCGCGCTCAGGGTGCACGAGCTGCCGTTGCCGGGCGTGTAGTTCGACGGAACGCTGGACGTGACGAAGTCAGCCTCGAACACCATCGCGGCCTTCGGCGAGCCCGATGACGGGAAGACGGGGGCGACGCAGTCCGGGAACGCACCGTCGGCCAGAGCGCCCTTCATGCCTCCGACCAGGTTTGAACCGCCGCTACCGACCAATTGGGCCAGCTCGGCGAACGTGTTGGTCACGTCAGCACTCGACCACTTCATTGAATGGGCCGCGAGCTGGTCGTAGGCGACCGCGCCGTTCAACTTCAAGAACAGGTTCTGGAAGAGGTCAGCGACGGGCCAGCCAATGTCGGTGCACAGTGAAACCGGAGCGTACGTACCTCCGTTGGCAATCGTCGCCTCGTCGGCGATCAGCTCCGACCACGTGGTCGGCGTCGACGTGATGCCCGCCGCCGCGAACACGGCCGGGTTGTAGTAGACGGTGTTCTTGTTGGCCGCCTTGAACCAGACTCCGTACTGCTTCCCCTTGTAGGAGGCCAGGCTGTTCCAGGCCGTCCCGTAGTCCTTCGACTCGGTGCCAATCACTGAAGAAATTGGCTGGATGGCGTGCTTCGCCGCGAGGGTGTCTAGGGTGCCGGGGTCGGGAACCAGTGCGACCGAGGGCGGTGATCCGCCGGCGACGGCCGCGTCCAGCGCGGTATCCATGTTGCTGCCCTTACCGGTGTACTGGACCCTGATACCGGTCGAGTCCTCGAAGGGCTGTAGCACCGCCTTGAAGTCCTGCTGCTCAGTGCTCGTCCACTCGGCCCATATCGACACCGAACCGCCGATCTTCGCTGACTTGGACTTCGCCGCCGAAGGCGGGCCCGTTCGACGCAACGATGGACAGACCGGTCATGGTCGTCAATGCCACCGCGGCGATCAGGACTTTGCGAGACGCCCCGACCCTCCTAAAAAAATTCATACTCATTACCCCCCCTTTTTGTTGTACCTATCGACTTCGTTAGAACTGACCACTGCCCCCTGAAGAATCTGAAAGCCGTTTATGCCCTCCCCGACGCCGTAGCGCTTGGTAGAACAGCTCCTCTGGCTCCCCCGCGCTGCGACGACGGACAACCTCGAGAGGAACTTCCTCTCGACGAGGCTCGGTGATCTCGCCATTGAGAATCAACACGATCCCTGAAACGCTCCTGATCCCGGACTCTAGCAGCGGCTATTGGCCATAGTGAGGTCGCTTCAGGATGCACCGATCGAGACTCCTCAGGCGATTTCTCCGCGGAAATGTTGAACGCTTCAGCGACTCCGAGAGCTTCACATCCGTTGGTGATTGGAGGCTCGTCGGGCAGGGCAGAGCGATATCCGCGGCCCCCCGATACAGATCGCATGTCGTTTGCCACCGCTCGGCACCCACAGCAGTCCCCGAACGGGCCATGGGATGGGCCTAAATATTCCCCAACACCACAAGACCAGACCGACCTCCAATAGCGCGTTGCTTTGAATACCGGCAACGCGGGCGCCCAGCCCAATACCACGCAACGCTCTTAACGTTCCTCTTATTCCATGGCGCCGGGTTCGAGACCCGGACGGGCTGCCAACTCCCTCTAAGTTCCTGGTCAAACACCTATTACCAGTAGTGGCTGCCTGGCGGCTGGCAAATTCAATTGGCCAGGAGATCAGGTTGCAGTGGCGGGATCGGCACATGGTCCTTGAAAGGAGGTCGCTCTCTAGCGTTGTCGCCATCTATCACCGTCGTCACTTCACGTGATCTTCGGATTGGCACTAAGAACTTGGTGGTGAACTCGAGGCAAACTGAAGAAGTCAGCGCCGCCATACTCGAAGCTGTTATGGCGCAACGCAGCGAAGGAGGGTCATTTTGAGCGATGGCATTTTGGACGGTCGCGTGGCCCTCGTCACCGGAGGGAGCAGAGGGATCGGAGCGGCCATCGCCGAACGCTTCGCGGCGGAGGGAGCCACGGTTGTCGTGACTGCCAGGACAGTCGATCCCAAGTCGAGCTCGTTCCCCGGGACGATCAATGAGACCGTCGAAAGAATCGACCGCGCCGGAGGCACGGCCTTCGCGGTGGCGGCTGACCTCTCCCACGCTGATGATCGGGAACGCCTGGTCGCTGACGCCTGGACTCATGTGGGTCCCATTGACGTCCTGGTCAACAATGCAGCCGTCACCTACTTCCTCCCGACCAGCGACTTCACGGCCAAGCGTTTTCAGCTGATGTTTGAGGTCCAGGTCACCGCCCCATTCCATCTCGCGCAGTTGGTTCTCCCGGGCATGATCACGAGAGGTGAGGGCTGGATACTCAATATCTCGTCAGGCGCCGCCCGGCACCCGTCGGTCCCGCCGGATCCCGCTCGCCGCGGCGGCGGGACCGTCTATGGGATGTGCAAGGCGGCGATAGAACGCTTCTCTACTGGCCTCGCATCAGAGGTTTACGCCAACAACATTGCCGTGAACGCCCTGTCGCCCAACCGTGTGGTTCCCACGCCGGGCACCCTCTACCACCACCTCGTCCGTCCGCAGGACCCCGACCAAGAGGTCGAATCGCCTGAAGTCATGGCTGAAGCCGCCCTGGCGCTGTGCAGCGTTGCGCCCAGGACGCGGACCGGACGCATCGCCTACAGCCAGGACCTCCTGCGCGAGCTTGCGACCGAATCCAGCGACGCCGTGCCCCCCGAGACGCTCCCGTGAACCCACCCGCGAATGACCTCCCTGCAAAGGCCTCTCCGAGACCGACTCCCGAGACGACGTATTACTGGGAGGGCACGGCGAAAGGAGAACTCCGAATTCAGCGATGCGGTTCCTGCGGTAAGGCTTACTTTTACCCGCGTCCCGGTTGCCCCTACTGCTCGTCGACCGACGTGTCATGGATCAAGGCAACAGGTCGAGCCCGGCTGCACACCTATTTGATCAGCCATCGCCCCGCGGTGGGATTTGCGGACCAGGCGCCTTATGCCATCGCCGTCGTCGAATTGGAGGAGGGTCCCCGCCTGATGACCAACATCGTCGGCGTCGAAAATTCCCCGGAAGCTCTAGAGCTCGATATGGCTCTCGAAGTCACCTTCGAACCTCGAGGCAAGCAGAGTGTGCCGGTGTTCCGTCCCGAGATGAGGACGCATTGAGCCTCCGAGGAAAAACCGCCATCATCGGGGCTGCGGAAACGACGTGCATCGGTGTCGTTCCCGATATCTCCGCCCTCGAGATGCACGCCGAATCGGCCCGGTTGGCCGTCGCCGACGCCGGCCTGAGAATGTCCGACGTCGACGGTGTCGCTGCCGCGGGCCTCTCCCCGGTCGTTGTCGCCCAGTACCTGGGCATCGCACCCACCTATGTCGACGCCACCTCCGTCGGCGGCTGCTCGTTCCTCCTTCACGTTCGCCACGCCGCGGCGGCCATCGCGGCCGGACTGGCCAACGTCGTGCTGATCACTCACGGCGAGTCCGGTCGGTCGCGCGTCGGCGCGCCGCCTCGGGCCCTGGATCCGGCTTCGCCGCAGGGACAGTTCGAGGCGCCGTACGGGACCTTCGGCCCGCCCACCATGTTTCCGATCGGCGTGCTGCGCTACATGAAGGACTTTGGCCTCACTCACGAGCAACTGGCCTCGGTAGCCGTCGCCCAACGGCGTTGGGCGGCCAGTGTCCCCCGGGCCATGTTCAGAGAGCCGATAACTGTCGATGACGTGCTGGCTTCTCGCATGGTCGCATACCCACTGCACCTCCTCGAATGTTGCCTCGTCACAGACGGCGGAGGGGCGCTCGTTGTCACGTCCATCGAGCGAGCGATGGCGCAACCTGGCCCTAAGCCGCCGGTGTACGTACTTGGCACCGGCGAGGCGGCCGAAACTCCCATCATCTCAATGATGGAGGATTTCACGACGTCCAAGGCGTTTCGACTCTCCTCAGCTAGGGCGTTCGCCGAGGCTGGCCTCGGACCCACCGACATCGACCATCTGATGATCTATGACGCTTTCGCTCACTTGCCGATCTACGGACTTGAGGACCTCGGTTTCGTTGGTCGCGGAGAGGCCGGCGCGTTCATCGCCGAGGGCCACACCTCGCCGGGCGGGAGCCTGCCTATGAACACCAACGGAGGCGGACTGTCCTACACCCACACCGGGATGTACGGAATGTTTCTTGTCCAGGAGTCGGTTAGGCAGCTGCGCAAGGAGGCATCGGCCCAAGTGCCCAAGGTCGAAGTGAGCCTGGCCCAAGGAGTCGGCGGGATGTTCGCGGCCGCGGGCACACTGATTCTTGGCACGGACGCGGCGGCGGGTGTATGACCACGAAGAACAGACGGAGGAACTCAGAATCCTCGCTGGTGCGGTGTCGGTGTGAAGGGATCTTCTGCGCGATCGACTCTTCGTGGCGACATCCCCGCGGCTTCATCGAGGACCGTGCCGCAAAGAGGGAGGTGTGATATGGCTCGTATTTGCGAAGGTCGAGTAGCCATCGTCACTGGCGCCGGTCGAGGCATTGGCCGGAGTCAGGCCATCGAGCTGGCTCGTCAGGGCGCCCGGGTCGTCGTCAACGACCTTGGAGTCGGGGTCGACGGCGTCGGGAGCTCAACGGGGCCGGCCCGGGACGTCGTTGAGGAGATCCACGCCTTTGGGGGCGAAGCCCTCGCCAATGGCGAGGACGTGTCGGATTGGGACGGCGCCGGACGACTCATTCACGCAGCGATTGACAGCTTCGAGGGCCTCGACGTGCTGGTCAATAACGCTGGCATCCTTAGAGACAGGATGCTCGTCAACATGTCCATTGAGGAGTGGGACGAGGTCATTCGGGTTCACCTCCGAGGCACCTTCGCCCCGACTCGGTGGGCGGCTAGTTACTGGCGCGACCGCTCGAAGGCGGGCGAGACCAATAGCGCCCGAATCATTAATACGAGTTCTTCGTCGGGCATCTACGGCAATTTTGGCCAGACAAACTACGGCACCGCCAAGGCCGGCATCGCCGCCTTCACCATCATCGCGTCAAAGGAGCTGGGTCGCTACGGCGTCACGGTCAACGCCATCGCACCCGGGGCTCGTACGCGCATGACCGAGAGCCTGCAGCGCGCCCGCGGCGTTGAACTCCCAAAAGGTGATGAGTTCGACGCTCGATCTCCCGACAACGTGGCTCCCATCGTGGCTTGGTTGGCCAGTCTCGAATCGGCTGGCGTCACGGGCCGCGTCTTCAACGTCGCGGGAGGGCGCATCAGCGTCGCCGAGGGGTGGCACGCCGGTCCCCTCGCCGATAAGGGGAGCCGGTGGGATCCGTCCGAACTAGGACCCGTGATTACTGACCTCGTCTCCCGCGCCAAACCCAACGCGGGGATGAACGGTCAGATCCCGGAGGAGCAGCCGTCCAGTTGATCGACGCTGAGCGTAAAACGAAGATGGGCAATGCGCCAACGCCATGGTGCGGCGTGGACACGGACGAAGGACCAGTGGCCCCGAGGCGCCACGAGCACCTCGCAAAGGAGGAGGAATGACCGCACCGCGTTTCCCGATAGAAGCCGGCCACATCATGGTCTTCGCTCGAGCAATTGGCGACTTCAATCCCGTGTACTTTGACCCGACGTACGCCGCGACCACCGACGTCGGCGGGATCATCGCTCCGCCCACTTTCGTCCAAGCGAGCGCGCAATACGATCCCGACTATCCGCTCCGGCCCCACGCCGGCGAGCCCTGGATAGGTTCCGGGCGCACGGCGAGCGGCAAGCCGCCACGCCGAGAGAATGGGGACGGCAATGTCGCAATCGGAGGCACGGGCCTCCACGCCGAGCAGCACTACGAGTACTACCGCCCCATTCGGTCCGGCGAAGTTCTCACCCTCAGCGCCCGTCTCGGCGAGACGTGGACCAAAGAGGGTCGTCGGGGAGGTCAACTGCAGTTCCGCGAGACCATCACCGAGTTTCGAGGCAGCGATGGCGAGCTGGTGGTCATCGCTCGCTCGATCGGTGTGCGCACCAGCCAAAGGGTTGAGCGCCAATGATGTCAATTGATTGGTCCGGCATCAAACTTGGTTCCGTCCACCAAGCGGTGGTCGTCGAGAACCTCAGCCGCACCCAAATCGTTCAGTATGCCGGTGCCTCCGGCGATTACAACCCGCTGCATACCGACGAGGTGTTTGCCACTCAGGCGGCGGGCTACCCAAGCATCTTCGCCCACGGGATGCTCGTCATGGGCATGACCGGTCGAATGCTGACCGACTACGTCGGCGACGGGCGTCTCATTCGATTTAGCGGAAGATTCACCTCACAGGTGTGGCCCGGTGACTCGCTCACGGCGACGGCCACGGTGGCAGCCCTCGATCAGTGCGAAGGAGTCATCACGGTTGACTTCGAGGTGGTGACTCGAAACCAGCACGGTGAGACAGTGTTCGCGGGTTACGCCTCGGCCAGGCAGTAAACGCGTCTATGCGCTCGCGTACGCCACTATCACTCGCGTCCTTACTCGGCCCCAAACACTGGTGCTCGCCGTACGTACCCCCAAGGAGGTCGCGCAATCAGGCGTCACGCGTTCGACGATGAAGGAACGCGCTTCTCGAGATACGCTCGAGCTCCACCGGTCGCGTCGGGACTACCAAAAATCTCTTCTGCGGCCGTTGACGACGCATTCCAGGCGTCGTCTTCGGAACCATCGAGGGCCGCATACATGAGCCTCTTACTCGCGCACGGCGGTGGGCGCGTTCAGGCATATTCGCTCCGCCAGCGCCAGTGCCTCATCGACAACTTCCGGACCCGACACGACACGGTTGACCAGTCCAATTTGATGCGCTCGCCGGGCATCGATCGCGTCACCAGTGAGACCCATTTCGAGCGCGACGGCCAGCGGCAGCCTGCGCGGCAACCTCACGAGGCCGCCCCCCGCGGCAATGAGTCCCCGGTTGACCTCAGGAATGGCGAAAGTGGCGTGCTCCGCCGCCACAACCAGGTTGCAAGTCAACAGCAGCAACGTAGGGCCCGTCGCGGGCTCGCCGTGCGGACGGAAGATAGTGCGTGTACGGTTCGCCTAATCTGCGACTCGCCAGCAGTCGGCTCACTCAGTACTATTCGACGTGTTCGGTCCGGTTAGACACCGAAGGGACTGTAGTGCCATGAGCCTGTACAGCAGCATGGTGGAGGAGGGCATCCACGAGAACCGTGGACTGTTGCCTTAGAGCACGAGCGTCAGACTTCTGAAGTATCTCGCCCTCTCCGGAACGGACATCTGAAAAGTGAACGTACAGAAGGAGACATCGTGGACATTGTCCATTACCGATGCGCGGGTCTCGACATCTCGAAGAGAGACGTCAAGGTCTGCGTGCGAACCCAAGAACCTGGTCGAGCCAGAGCGAGCTCCACGGTGACGACGTGGGTCGCGGTGACCAACCAGATCCTGGCGCTGCGAGAGCACCTCATCACCGAGCGGGTGACGTTGGTCGTGATGGAGGCGACCAGTGACTACTGGAAGCCCTTCTACTATCTGCTCGAAGAGGGACCCTTCGAGATCATGCTCGTCAACGCCCGACACGTGAAGAACTTGCCCGGACGAAAGACCGACGTCTCGGACGCGGCGTGGTTGGCACAACTCGGCGCGCACGGTCTGGTGCGCAGTTCATTCGTGCCACCCGAGCCGATTCGCCAGTTGCGCGACCTGACTCGAACGCGCACCACGATTATTCGGGAACGTACTCGTGAGATTCAGCGCCTGGAGAAGTTGATGGAGGACACCGGGGTGAAGCTCTCGTCGGTCGCCACGGAAATGCACGGTGTCTCAGCTCGAATCATGCTCGACGCTCTTGTGGCCGGCGAGCGCGACCCGGAGGTTCTCGCCAACATGGCCAAGGGGCGACTGCGAAACAAAATTCCCGAGTTGACCGAAGCACTCACCGGACGCTTCAGCGAACACCACGCTTTCTTGGTCCAGATCCAATTGAACCTCATTGACCAACGAGCCAAGGCGATCGACGAGATCACGGCCCGCATTGAGGTGGTGATGGCACCTTTTCGCCCAGCCCGGGATCTGATCTCGACGATCCCGGGGATCTCCACGAAAGTGGCTGACGTGATCATCGCCGAGACCGGCGCCGACATGAGCCGGTTCCCTACCGCCGGTCACCTGGCCTCGTGGGCCGGTGTCTGTCCGGGCTCCAACGAATCGGCGGGCCGAGTGAAGTCAACGCGCACTCGTCCGGGCAATCCCTACCTAAAGGGCGCGCTCGGCATCGCCGCCTTGAGCGCGTCGCGATCGCACGACACGTACTACGCAGCCAAGTATCGGCGGATCGCCTCGCGTCGAGGACCGGTCAAGGCCGTGGTCGCCCTCGAACACGCCATGCTCGTCACCGTTTGGAACATGTTGCAGACCGGAGAGACCTTCAACGAACCGGGCGGTGACTTTTACACCAAGCTCAGTCCCGAGAAAGCAAAACGGCGTGCCATCGACCAACTTCGAAACTTGGGCTACGCAGTGACTCTTGAGCCGACCGCTGCTTAGGGAAGCACTATCTTCGCGTCAGTTCCAACCCGCCAGCCACGGCGGCACCGTAGGCGGCATCGATGACCGGCTTCGGGCACAACGTCCGGGTAAAGCTGGGAAGACTTGGCGATCGCTTCGAGCGTCCTCCCCCACGGGCAACGAAAGCCTTGAGGTCCATACCGGCGCAGAAGGCGCGATCACCAGCACCGGTGAGGATCGCCGCCCCGACCTCGACGTCCTGGGCGATCTCACGGAAGATATCCGACAACTCGCCGATCGTCTCGGGATCAAGAGCGTTGCGCACCTCGGGACGGTTGAGCGTTACGACCTCGACGCGACCCCTACGCTCCCGCAGAACAGTTGATATTTTGAACCCCTTTCATGCCACGATCCCTTGCGAACCGACGTCCGTAATCTAGAGCACTGAGGGTAATGATTTACCGGCTATAATTTCGATCGCGGACATCAGAAAATCGTGGCCGTTCTGGGTCATTTCAGAAAGGCTGGAAAGGTGCCCGCTCCCCTGGACGAGGTCCGAGTCATCGAAGTCGGAAATTGGGTTGCCGCCCCGAGCGCCGGTGCCATTCTCGCGGACCTGGGCGCAGATGTAATCAAAATCGAGCCCCTTCGTGGTGACGCCATGCGCGGCATGTTCCGACCGGCTCGTTCAGCTGACGGCAAAACGACGATCGACGCAGCCTTTCATGTCGATAATCGAGGCAAGCGCTCCATCGCAATTGCGATCGATCAGCTCGAGGGCGCACAGTTGGTTCGCCGTCTCATAACCGGCGCCGACATCTTTCTCACCAATTTGCTGCCGGAACGTCAGACTCGCTTCGGCCTCGACTCGAAGAGCGCTCTCAAAGCGAACCCGCGTGTCGTGCACGCCACGCTCACAGGCTACGGCACGGTGGGACCGGACGCCGGCCGACCCGGCTTCGACGTGACGGCCTTCTTCGGTCGCGGGTCGGTGATCGATTCGATGACCGACCCCGGACAGATAGCTCCGTATCCGCGACCCGGCCAGGGTGATCATGTAGCTGGCCTCGCGCTGGTGTCGGGCATCCTCGCCGCACTTCGCCTAGTTGAGAGCACCGGGCGCGGACAAATAGTCGAGGTCAACTTGATTGGTGCGGCGGCCTGGACGATGGCGACGGATCTTTCCTCGGTGCTGGCTGACGGCCGTGCTCCCACAAAACGAGACCGAAGCCACAGTGTCACCGCGCTCGCCAATCGCTACCAGTGCGCGGATGGCCGATGGCTGTTTCTCAACATGCCTGACGCACCTTGGTGGTCCAAATTCTGTGCCGCGCTCGATCTTGACAGCCTTTTGGATGACCCGCGGTTCCAATCTTCCAAGAGTCGCCATGAGAACATGCCTGACTTGATCGACGCGCTCGACAGGCTCTTCGCAGTGCGGCCCCTCCACCAATGGGCACAGATACTTGATGACGCGCGGTTGATATGGGGACCCGCCGCGACCTTGGTCGAGTTCGCCGACGACCCTCAGGCGGCCGCGATTGCCCTTTTCCCGAGCATTGAGATCCCGGAACAGCCAATTAGAACAGTGGCGGCGCCACTGAGCATCGCGGATGCCAATGTTCGCCCGCGCGGCGCGGCGCCCGGCATCGGCCAGCACACCGTCGAGGTCCTGTCGTCGATCGGACTAACCACGGACGAGATCAGCGCCCTCGTCACTGCGGGCGTCGTGCGGTCTGCCGACGAGCCCAGTCCGCACTGAAGACGCTGGCCGCGAATCGCTGCTCACTGGGGCAAGCGGCGATGAGTCACTCGATCAACTGTGCGATGCGACGATTCGATCGGGCGCTGGCTCGTTGGCCGTCCCGGTGTAGCTGGCAACAGCGCGCAAGTGTTTCCTCATCCGGCGAGTGGCTAGGGGCACGTCGCGAGCCACAATGGCGTCGACAATGGCTCGATGCGCCACACGAATCGCTTCTGGAGGCTCCGTCACCCTCTGAGGGTCCCCCGTGTAGAGTCGCTCAGCGGTAACTTGCATCAGGATTGACAACAACAACGCCATCGGCACATTCCCACTCAGATCAGCTATGACGCCGTGCAAGTCGTGCGAAACGACGGCAAAGTCGTTGTCAGTCCAGTTCCGTTCTCGCTCCAACGTGACGTTGAGTCTCTCGATCCCCTCGGCGGAGAGATTCTCGATCGCCAGGTGCACCGACGCGATCTCCAGCTCCTCGCGCAAATCACGGATATTGGTAGCCATCACATTTCGATGCCGCAGATACAAGGATCCCGCGCGCATCATGGCCTGGCTGTCAGGCGCCGTAATGACCATTCCCCCGCCTACGCCACGGCGCATCTCAACTACCGAGTGGCTCTCGAGAACGCGCACCGCCTCTCGGAACTGAGCTCGGCCGACTCCGTATCGCTCCATGAGGTCAGCTTCAAAGCCAAGGCTTTGGCCAACGGGCCACCCCAGGTCGACGATGTCTCGCCGGATTCGAGCGGCCACCGCGGCGGAAGACCGCTGCAAGCTCTTTCCTTGAGTCGTGTCCGCTTCGGCCATTTTCGAGAGGTCCAGCTCCACGTTGAGTCGGGAACCGATCCGAAAATCGGTAAACGCCTTGCGCAACATTTCCATGTGCTGGGTCATCCGATTCCGCGCCGTCAGACCATCACCAGCCAAGATCGCCTTGGCAATTTCCGAGTGATCCTGCGCTATTCGCTCCTCCAACGTCTTTGACGCCGTCTCAAGCGTCGCTGCCCGCTCGCAACATCGACCGGACAGGAAATCCAAAACCTGCACGAAGAGCGAGAGCGCAGAGTTACCGGTGGCCTCGGCGACAGTCTCGTGGAATTGGCGCCCGGAAGGGGGTGTGGGCACGCCCTCCGAGGAGTTCTTGCTCCGAATGAACTGTCGCAGCGAGTGCAAGTGGTCGTCTTCAAGACCCACCGAAGCGGCCACAACCGAGAAGCCCTCGACCACCGTTCGCACTTCGAATACATCGTCGACGCTGACGCCCGCGTACTCAAGGTAGATGGCGAGTGACTCCTGGACCGCGGACGCGGTCGGCGCGGCGACCACCAAGCCTCCGTTTCGCCCGAGGCGCATACTCGCGAATCCCCGGTGCTCGAGCAGTCGGAAGGCTTCTCGCAGGACGGCCCGTCCAACCCCAAATCGCGCTAGCAACTGCTCCTCAGTGCCGATGTGACTTCCCACGGGCCAACCAGCACGGACGACCTCCGACTCAATCGTTGCGGCGACTCTCTCGGCGAGTTTGAGGTCCCTCAGCCCCGGTACCGGCCGCCAGATGGTGGGTGAGGGCGTCAAGCCAATCTGAGCCGCGGGTCCGATCGTTGCGTCGGCAAGCGGCTCGGAACGGTCCATGAACGCAATCCTAGGTTCGCCCAGGCGAAAGCCAAGAGATCGAGCGGCAGCCGGGCCGCCCCGACACGACCGTCGCGTCGACCACTCGAGCGACGCCACCATGAGCCCAGCGCATCATCATTTCAACCTCCCGGCTCCTTGGGCAGACCGAGGTTGCGCTCGGCGAGAATATTGCGCTGGATCTCCGCTGTCCCACCCCAAATGGTGTCGGAGCGAGAGGTTAGAAAGGCCTGTTGCCAATCACTTAGGCCGTAGTCGTTGCCAACAATCAGTGCATCCGGGCCTAGCAAGTTCATGACTCGCTCCAGGAACGCCTGCTGATATTCGGACCAGAGGATCTTGTGAAGCGAACTCGGTGGGCCGGCACTTGGATCTGCTCCGGCCTGGATTGAGGACAGGAGCTGCAAACCTTGGTATCGCAGGAGCTCGACGTGGGTGTAGGACCACGCCAACAACTGACGGACCAGGGGATCCGATAGCTGCCCCCGCTTCGTAAGTTCGTCCACCACATCCCAGAACTGGTCTCGGAACACCAGATGACGCGTTGTCGCCGTGCCACCTCTTTCGCTGCCGAGCGTCGTCATCGCAACACGCCAGCCTTGATTGAGCCCCCCAATGACGTTAAAGAGAGGTGCCCGGGCGTCGGTGAGGAAGGTTTCAGCAAAATGTGACTGGCCCGTGAGCTGGCGAACGGGCCGGAACTCAACGCCATTGCTCGCGCCACTGCCCTGCGTAACCGGAATGAGGACGTACGAAATTCCTCGATGTTTTGGCGCGGTCGGGTCGGTGCGACACAGGCAGAACAGCATCGTTGCGTCCCAGTACCAGGAGGTCCACACCTTCTGCCCGTTGACAATAATTTCGTCACCGTCAACCACCCCACGCGTGGTAAGGCTCGCGAGGTCCGATCCAGCTCCCGGCTCGGAGAAGCCTTGGCAGTATTTGTCAACGCCGTTGATGATCCTGGGAAGGAAGTAGGCGCGTTGCTCGTCCGTGCCATGCATGATGATCGAAGGACCGACAAGACTCTCGCCCATGCCGCGGGTCAGCCGCGGCAGGTCGGCCCGGGCAAACTCCTCCTGGATGACCGCAACCTCGGCGGCAGAACAGCCTCGCCCGCCAAACTCCTTCGGCCACGACACGCAAAAGAGTCCAGCCTTGGCGAGTTGCTTGCTCCACTCTCTGAGATCGAGAGCCACCTGCCCCTCGGCCCGCCGAGGAATGGCCACTCCCCTCAGGCTCTCGGGTCCGTTAGCTTCCAGCCACTGGCGAACCTCGTCGCGAAGACGTTCGGCCGCCGTTCCATAGTCAATTCCCGTCGCTGCGTACGTCGTCATCTGCAAGCCTCCTCGACTACACCATTTACCGCACAAGAAACTCGCCTCATGACATGATCCCGGTGGCTTCGGTCGCGCGCTCGGTCACCGCCTGAACAGCGAAGCGAGCCCGCAGCGAATCGCCAATCCTGTACACGCAAAGCACCACGACAGCAATGAGTGCGCCGGGGGCGATGATCTGACCGGGCGCACTGAGGATGTACTGGTAGGCCGTCGAGAGATCGCCACCCCAGCTGGGAGCAGGTGGTTGCACGCCCAAGCCAAGGAAGCTCAGTGCCCCTTCGATGATGAATCCGATGCCGGCAAAGATCGTCGCTTGGACGATCACCGGCCCGAGGGCTGCCGGAAGGAGGTGGCGGATCAGGATGACTCTTCTTCGACAGCCCGAGAGACGGGCGCTCAGGACGAACTCCCGCTCGCGTACCTCGAGGACGCCCACGCGCATGAGTCGCGCGAACACCGGAGCAAAGACAATGCCGACGGCCGTCATCGAGGTGTACAGATTTGGACCGAGTATTCCGGTGATGATCACCGCGAGCACCAGCGCGGGAAACGCAAGCAGCGCGTCGGCGAATCGCATGAGGATTGAACCGGCCCACCTTGACCAGAAGCCGGCGGCCAAGCCCCATGGAATGCCCACTCCAAGTCCGACGACGAGGCTGATGACGACCCCGAGAAACGCCGAACGCCCACCCCAGATCAGTCGGCTCAGCACGTCACGTCCGTAGAAGTCCGTACCAAGGAGATGGCTCCACGAGGGCTTGGCCATCGTGTGGTTCAGGTCGATCGAGAGCGGGTTGTTGGGGGCAACGAGCGGCGCGAAGATCGACGTTAAGATCAAGCCCCCGAGTACGACGGCGCTTACCACGAGGCCGATGGGTCGTCGCCTCCTCGACCCCGGTTCGGTAAGTTTCTTCGCCGCTTGGTCGTCAACGAGCAGGTCGTACTCTTCGTCCTCCACCAAGACGTTGTCCTCAAAGGTGCTCACCGCTGGTCCGCCAATCGCGGGCTTACCAGGGCGACGAGAATGTCAACAAGGAAATTCACGACCAGCACCAGGGCGACGTACACCATCGTGATGCCTTGAATGAGGGTGTAGTCGCGCACCTGAATCCCATTCACCAGAGCATTGCCCATGCCGGGAAGGACAAAGACCTCCTCGAGAATAAGCGTCGCGCCAAACATGCCGGTAATTAGGAGCCCGTAGACGTTGATCATGGTTGGCAGCGTGTTGCGCAACGCGTAGCGCCAGACGATCGTGCGCTCCGACAGACCCATGGCTCGAGCGGTGCGGATGTACGGCCCGTTGAGAGAATCGATCATGGTGGCCCTCACTTGGCGCACCACAATGACACTGGCCCCCAGGCCCATGGTGACGCTCGGCAACACCATGTGGACGAGATTCTGCGCCGGATTCTGTACGAAGGGCACGAAGCCAAGCTCTGGCAACAGGTGAGCGAAGATACCAAAGATCGCGATCAGGATGATGGCCATGAAGAAGTCGGGAATGGCGAGGCCGATACCGGAGGCATTGCTCAGAACTCGGTCGACGCGACTTCCCGCACGCCACGCAACCAGGATCCCGATTGGGAACCCAACGACCAGGGTGAAGACCACCGCGAGTCCGACCAACTCCGCACTCACCGGAAAACTCTGCGCCACCATGTGCGTCACGGCCTGCTCAGTCTGCAGTGAGTTCCCGAAGTTGCCGTGCAGGGCGCCCAGGAGCCAGTGCCAATACTGGTACACCAGGGGATGGTAGAGACCCAGCACTCGGTTAAGCGCCGCGATGGACTGTCGCGACGCGTGAATTCCCAGGATCCCGATGGCGGGGCCCCCCGGCACCAGTCGGATCAAGACGAAGATGCCGATACTGGCGAGGATTGCTGTGGGAATCATGACCAGCGCTCGTCTCACAACGAACCATCGCATGGCGGGCGAGAATAGTCGCCAGCCCTCAGAAATCGGCGCCGTGCCCGCCACCGCCTCGGTCGACTCCTTTGGGTCGGGGCGCCCCAAGTTGATCGGGGTCAGGGTGTCCACGCCGTTGGGAACACCCCGACCCAAAGGAGTCGGGCCGGGCCGCATCGCCATTAGCTCAGCGACAAGTAGTCCATGTTGGGCTCGGCGATAACTGAAGAGGCTTGCAGCGCGCCGCTAACACTGCTGCTGTAAACCTCGGGGAACGGGTTGTACCACAACGGGATCCACAACGCCTGCGAGTCGATGACCTTGTCCATGGCCTTTTCGATGCTGGCAACCCCACCCGTGGTGTAGGTGTTGTTGAGCGCGGTCAGATCACTTTGAATCGCGGCGTTGGCGGTGTGGGACGGGTTCGCGAAGGAGTCCTGCGAGAACACGCCCGCGTACGTCGAAGCGACCGTGGTCGTACCGTCCCAACCGACACTGAACATTGTTCCGCCCCGTGGCAGCGCGAACTGCGTAAGTGCAGTGGTGGGCTGGTCTTCGGCGAAGTCGACCGTTATTCCGGCCGCCTTCCACTGGGCGGTCGCGATGATCGCGTCCTGCTCAAAGGGAGGTGCGGCGATAGCGATGGCACCCTTGATGGTGATGCCGTGCTTGTAGCCGGCGGCCTTCAACAGCGCCTTCGCCTTCTTAATGCTGTACGGCCAGGCATTCTTGGTCGAGGGGTCGTAGAAGGGACTAGAGGAGCTGTAGATGCCGTAGGCGGGTGAAACCATGACGCCGTCCGACGCCGCCTTGGAGAGGGCCGTCCGGTTGAGTGCGTATTCGAGCGCCAAGCGCACGTCGAGTTTGTTCATGGGTGCAACCTTGAAGTTGATGAACATCGACGTGACAGCCAGGGACGCATAGTTGACGTGAACGTGCAGGCTCGAGTCGCCCTTCACCTCGGGAATGATCGACGCATCAGTGGCGAAGGCGTATTGAACGGTACCGGTTTCGAGGGCGCTGACGAGCGAGGTCTGGTCGGTAATGATCTGGACGTCAATATTGCCCACCTGCGGCGCCGGCGCGCCGGCTACCACGTAGCCCGACCACGCGGTGAAATCGACCGCGCTGTTCGGGACGTAGCTCTTGAGCTCGAAGGGGCCCGCTCCGACCGGGTTGTTCCCAAGGCCGCTCACCCCGTATTTGGTGATGGCGGCCGGCGAGATCAGCATCCCGAGGTTCTCCGATAGCTCCGAGGGCAACGAGGCCGTCGGCGCCGAGAGCTGGAACTGAAGCGTGTAGGGACCCGTCGCGGTGATACTCGTGACCGTGGGCAGTGTTTGGACCTTCTCGGCCAAGCAGTAGTTAAGGCTCGTGACCGCCGCCTGGGCGTTCACCGGGGTTCCGTCCTGGAACGTGTACCCGGGCTTGATATTGACCGTGAAGATGTCCTTGTTGGTGCCGCTATAACTCCACGACGAGGCGAGACCCGGTACCAGCTGCCCGGTGGACGGAACGGAGAAGATAAGCGGCGCGTAGAGCAGCTGCAGGTACGGCAGTGACGCGCCACCACCGTTCGCGCAAGGGTCAAACGAGTTTGGACCCTGGGGCGTGGCGGCGTTGAGCGTAGTAGTCGGGGTGGCCGCGGAGCTACGCATGACCGGGAAGAGCACCACACAGAGGAGGGCGACAACCAGCAACGACAAGAACGTCCTGATCCTCCCCTTATGCGACGCAATTAGCGTTCGTTCGTGGCCGGAAACTATCGGTCCACCTGGCTCGTTACTCATCATTGGCTTTCCTTTCCTCATATGACTCCAGCTTCCGGGGGAAGTGAGCATGGGTCATTTCCTCTTTTGGAGGCTTGAACCGTTCGGTAGTTGGGTTACCTAGCGGCGATAAAGCGGCGGGAGCCGGGATGTTCTTCAGGTCCCGGTCGAGGGAGAGCCAATCCGAAAGGGAGGTTTCGAGTGGTTGGCTCTCCCACGGCCGATCAGTTGCTGTCAAACAACCAGCGCGGTCAATATTGGCCGGTGCGGGGGCCCTCAGTGCGCTGCTTTTCGGGGGTCGGTCCAGCAAGAGCGGGATCTGTCGACCTTTGCATTGGGGTCGAATTGCCTCCAATGACGACTGTTTTGCCACCATTCCCCCCGACGAGAAATTCTCTGTGCGCCGACTTAATCAGTCGACTGAGGAGACTCTATCTAGCAAGACCATCCCTGTCAAGTCACCTCGAGTTCTGGCAATCCTCAGGGCCGATTTTGGTCTCCGCGCCCGCAGAACTGGCCCAGCGTGGTCCTTCAATCGTTCATTCCTTGACGGGGTGCCCCCGCTGGCATTCCTGTGAGACGGTCGGCAAAATCACCGGCGATATCAACGGTTGATCGCTAGAGATCCTCCAGCGTCTCTTTGGCCGCCTCCGCGAGACGACCAATGCAAGTTGGATATTCGCTGACGCTGCTCTGATCACCGGCGATGGCCCCGACGCTGTAGCGCGCAAAGACTCCCTGCATGATGCACGCAAGTTTCCAGTACCCAAAGGCCTGGTAGAACTTCACTTGACTGACGTCAAGAGTCGAACGGTCGGCGTAGGCAGTCAGAATCTCTTCACGCGAACAGAAGCCTTCGGCCGTCGTGGGAGCCGTGCTGTCGTTCGGACGGAGTGCGACGTCCCCGGGTTGGGTCCAGTACACGAGCAAGAGACCTAGATCAGCCATTGGATCCCCGAGAGTACAGATCTCCCAATCGAGAATCGCACACACACGGCCCCGTGAATCGAGCACGGTATTGTCCAGGCGATAGTCGCCGTGCACGACCGATACGCGTTGCTGGCTCGGAATCGACGCGGACAGCAGATCGGCCACAGCTTCGATGAGTCCGCCGTAATCATCGCCCTCTACCAATGTCTGCTCGAACTGCCCTTGCCAACGGCGCAGCTGCCGTTCGATGTAGCCGTCGTGACGAGCGAGACCTTCTAGTCCCGCGTCAACAATGTCGACCTGGTGAAGATTGGCCAATGTCGCCGCGAGGTGCGCGCCAATCAAAGCTCGTGTGCCTACATCGAAGGCTGCTTCAGCCTGCGCGCGATCGCGCAAAATGACGCCATTCACGCACTCCATAACGTAGAAGGGAACGTCACTGATCCCCTTGTCAACACAGAGCCCCAGTGGCTTTGGAACGGGAACTCCCTGCGGGTACAGCGCCGAAAGGACGGTGTATTCGCGAACCATATCGTGCGCGGTTGGCAAGACATGGCTCTCAGGGGGTCGCCGAAGGACGAATTCGTTTCCGGCAGCGTCAACGAGGCGATAAGTGAGGTTGGACCGCCCGGCAGCGATCAGGTTGAACACAATCGGTGCTGCGGCCCCCAGTTCATTCACCATCCAAGCGGTTACTGAGGCATCGTCGATGCCCACGACCGAGCTCGTCATCGAAGCGCATGCTAACAGCGAGCACTCTCGTGCCAGTGCCGAAGACCAACGATGCAGTGCGCCTCGCTTTGGTTTACGACAATCGCGCTGACACAAACGTTCGAAAGTCAACGTGAGTCCTCGCCGACCAAGAGATTCAACTGAAATCCGATTGATGCTTCCGAATCTCGCGTCGGGCGATCGTCATCTTGTGCACCTCATCCGGCCCGTCGGCGATGCGCAACGTGCGGACGCTCGCGTACATATGGGCTAGAGGGAAGAACTGAGTGACCCCGGCCGCCCCGTGAACCTGTATAGCCCGGTCGATCACCTTGAGGGCCATGTTGGGCACGGCGACCTTGATGCCGGAGATCTCGGCTGCCGCGGCCTTATTGCCCACCGTGTCCATGAGGTGCGCGGTTCGCAACACGTACTCACGAGCCATATCGATCTCAATGCGCGACTCGGCAATCCAATCCTGGATCAGCCCCTTATGCGCGAGGCTGGTGCCGAACGTGCTGCGCTCGAGCGAGCGAATGACCATCAACTCCAGAGCTCGTTCGGCGACGCCAATCGTGCGCATGCAGTGATGTATCCTGCCGGGGCCTAACCGGGCCTGGGAGATGGCGAAGCCGCTCCCCTCCTCGCCCAGCAGGTTGCCCACCGGCACCCGGACGTTCCGGTAGATCACCTCGGGATGGCCCCCGCGCTGGCTGTAACCAAAGACGTGGGGATCGAGGCCAAGCTCAACCCCCGGGCTGTTCTTCGGCACGACGACCATCGACTGCTGCAGGTGGCGACGAGCTTCAGGGTTCGTCTTACCCATGACGATGACAACCTTGCACCGCTCGGCTCGGGCGCCCGAACTGAACCACTTGCGCCCGTTGAGCACGTACTCGTCGCCGTCGCGCTCGATCGACAGTCCAATGTTGGTGGCGTCAGAGGAGGCGACGTCCGGCTCGGTCATCGAGAAGGCGCTGCGGATCTCGCCGGCGAGCAGGGGCTCGAGCCACTCCGCCTTCACGCGATCCGAGCCGAAGAGGTGCAGAATCTCCATGTTCCCGGTGTCCGGGGCGTTGCAGTTCAGCACTTCGGAGGCGAAACCGACCCGCCCAAGCTCCTCCGAGACCGGCGCGTAGTCGAGATTCGACAGCGGCGTACCGGGGCTGCCGGGCTGGAGGTGGGGCAGGAACAGGTTCCACAGCCCGCGTTCGAGCGCGGCTGACTTGAGCTTGTCGAGTACCGGTGGGTAGCCGTCCGGACCGACCTGGTCTAGCTGCTCGTAGTAGGTCGCCTCGGCCGGGTAGATGACGTGCTCCATGAAGCGCCGCACCGACTCCTGCACTTCAATGCCCTGCTGGGAATATTCGTATGGCATCAGTCCCTCACCTTTCGTGACACACAACCTTCGATGGACGCTCCGCCCACGCAGAAACTCGCCGGTTCGCTTCGGCGCAGGTGGTTCGACGATTGAGCCAACGGTTCGAGCCGAGCTCCGCTCGTGCCTTCAGGCTCACCGCCGACCATCAACTGACCTTGCCACGTTGTCTTCGCCGCTCGCCGGTAAGTCGGGAACCTCCAAGCCGAGTTCGACTGGCACATGACGTTGGAGCTCGTCGAAGCTCACGCCCTCGACGAGTTCGCGAATGACGAATCCACTCGGTGCCACGTTGAAAACGGCGAGGTCCGTGTAGACCCGCTCGACCGCGCCACGAGCCGTCAACGGATACGAACAGCGCCCGCAGATCTTCGACTTACCATGACGATCGAAGAGATCCATGATGATCCACACGCGCTGGGCACCGATAGCCAGATCCATCGCCCCACCGATGGCCGGGGTCTTCGCGCCGGGAACGATCCAGTTAGCGAAGTCACCGTTCTCTGCCACCTGAAACGCTCCCATCACTGCGAGGTCGAGGTGTCCGCCACGAACAAGGGCAAACGAGTCACTATGGTGAACAAACGACGCTCCGATGACAGTGGTGATGGGCTCCTTGCCCGCATTGATCAATTCATCGTCTCTGTCTGCATCATCGGGAAATGGGCCAACGCCAATCACCCCGTTCTCGCTGTGAAAGATGATTTCGCGCTCGGCGTCGACCACGTCGGCAACAACAGTCGGCTTTCCGATGCCAAGGTTGACGAACCATCCTTCGGGAATGTCGGCGGCAAGCCGGGCGGCGAGCTGCCGGGTGTTCCTTCGGACCTTTGCCGTTCGAACCAGGAATTCGTCAGTATCTGGGATTCGACGAGTCATGACACAGCCTCAGTCACTTCGACGACGCGATCGACAAGTACGCCCGGCGTAATCACTACTTCGGGGTCGATCGCACCTAGCGGCACGATTTCGCTCACCTGCACGACGGTCAGCTGAGCGGCAGCCGCCATCGTCGGGCCATAGTTGCGACCCGTGGCGTGGTAGGTGAGATTGCCCCAGCGGTCGGCTCTCTTGGCCTTGATCAGTGCCACGTCCCCAAAGAGCGGCGACTCCAGAAGATATTCGCGACCATCGATGACGCGAGTTTCCTTGCCGACAGCGAGATCAGTCCCGGCACCGGTGGTCGTGTAGAAGCCCCCGATTCCGGCGCCGGCAGCACGTATCCGTTCCGTGAGCGTCCCTTGAGGCACGACTTCCAGAATGATCTCGTTCGAGTGGTACCTGTGTTCGAACCAGATTGACCCCTTCGATCGAGGATAGGAAGAGATGACCTTCCTTACCCGGCCTTCGCGGAATAACGCCGCCAGCCCTCGCTCACCCGCACCCGTATTGTTCGCCACGATCGTAAGGTCTCGAACGTCGGTCTCCAAGAGTGCCTCAAGCAGTTCGACCGGTAAACCTGCGCCACCGAATCCGCCGACCAGGATGGTGGCGCCGGATTCGATTCCCTGGACGGCATCGGCGAGGCTCGGAACTTGTTTATTGATCATGAACGTTCAGTATTCGCCAACGCCAAGCGCGCGTCGTGATTGCAAGCGCGAGGCACTACATTCGTTGCCGAACTGTTCCAGCGCACCCTTGATCGATCTCGCATTCACACCGCCAACGATCCCGCTCACTCCCATCGAAAGAATCCCTGACCGGTCTTTCGTCCAAGTTCGCCTCGTCTGACCTTTTCTCGAAGTAGCTGCGGCGGACTGAATCGCTCGCCCAGCGTTCGACTGAGGTACTCGGCAATCGCCAACCTCACATCAAGACCGACTAGATCGGTCGAACGCAATGGACCCATTGGGTGTCGATAGCCAAGTTCCATTGCCCGGTCAATGTCTTCAGCGCTGGCTACCCCCTCCTCAAGCATGCGCATGGCCTCAAGACCAAGCAGAACACCGAGTCGACTCGTGGCGAAACCCGGCGAATCCTTGACGGTGATCGAACTCTTTCCAAGCTCTTGAACCCAAGCGGACAGCCTCGAAACGATCTCGGGCGATGTCTGCCCGCCGACCACGAGCTCGACGAGCAGCGAGGAGGGAACCGGATTGAAGAAGTGCATGCCGGCGAAACGCTCGGGCTTGTTGAGCGAAGTCGCCAGCTGGTTGATGGACAGCGAACTCGTATTACTGGCTATCACGCAAGTCGCCGACACCGCTTGTTCGATCGCCCTCAGCACTTCGATCTTGAGGGCCATATCTTCAGGAACGGCCTCCACAACGAGCTGGGCGTCAGTTGGCAACTCTGCGACGTCGGCGACAACCTCCACGCGCCCCAGCACAACTTCGGGATCGAAGCCCGACGCGCCATGTTCAATCGCTCGCTGCAGACCATCGCGAACTCGTCGCTGGGCGGCGAGAACCTCTTCCTCGCTACTTTCACTGACAACGACGTCATAGCCAATGACGCCAAAGACTTGCGCAATGCCCGCTCCCATCCGCCCGCCGCCCACGACACCAATAGCTCCGCTCACGAGACCCTCCTTCGATCAACTGGCAAGGCCTTTGGCGTATGGCTTCTCATACCCGCTCGACCAGCATCGCGACGCCTTGGCCCACCCCAACGCAGAGGGTTGCCAGCCCGCGGCGGGTACCTTCGCGTTCTAGGCGACCTAGCAGCGTCACTAGCAACCTGGCCCCGGAGCAGCCAAGTGGATGACCCAGCGCGATGGCACCGCCGTCAGCATTTACGACTTCGCCGTCGAGTTTGAGTCGCCTCATCACCGCAAGACTTTGAACAGCGAACGCTTCGTTGAGTTCCACCGAGCCGATGTCGCCGATCGTCCAACCAGCCATTGACATCGCCTTCTCGGTCGCAGGTACTGGACCCAGCCCCATGAGGTTCGGTGGAACTCCCGCACTAGCACTAGCGACGACGCGTGCTCGCGGCACCAGACCGTAGCGTTCCAGCGCTCGTTCGCTCGCCACCAACACCGCAGCCGCACCATCAGACAGTGGAGACGAGGAGCCAGCCGTTACGACGCCATTCGGGCGGAATACCGGACGCAGGGTCCCTAACTTCTCGAGTGTCGTGTCTCGCCGAGGTCCCTCATCGAGTACCACCTCACCGCTCTTAGTCGGTACCGGCACGATCTCGCTCGCGAAGTGTCCAGCGTCCATCGCCGCGATCGCCCGCTCGTGGCTGCGCAACGCAAATTCGTCACTCTCTTCGCGCGTGACGCCGTCCAGTACGGCGACCTCCTCAGCCGTTTCGCCCATCGATAAGGTCATCTTTCGAGTTTCCGGAGTTGACCCGACAGGGATGGCCGCGTCGTGTGAAGCGAAGGCCGGATTGATGAATCGCCACCCCAGTGACGTATCGGCCAGCTCGCCGGGACGAGACCAGGGTGTGCCCGGCTTCACGATGACCCAAGGCGCTCTCGTCATCGACTCCACGCCACCGGCTATCACGAGCTCCGCTTCGTTTGAGCGGATGGCCTGCGCCGCGCAGGCAACGGCCGTCAGACCGCTGGCGCAAAGCCGGTTCACCGTGTAGCCCGGAACCGTATCGGGCAGACCAGCCAAGAGGACGGCCATCCGCGCGACGTCACGGTTGTCCTCCCCGGCTTGGTTCGCCGCACCAAGCACTACCTCGTCAATCATTTCTGCGGGGATGCCGGTGCGGCCGACCACTTCTCGCACCATCAACGCAGCCAAGTCGTCTGGACGCACCGAAGCCAGAACCCCTCCGTAGCGTCCCTGCGCCGTACGAACGCCTCCAACGAGGAATGCCTCAGCCATTTACCACACTCCGCTCATAGGGCAAGGTCGCAGGGATCAGATGCCGATACGTTGGGCGAGAAGTTCCCGATGATAGTCCGGCGTGCCCAGGAACAACTCCGACGACTTCGCTCGCTTGAAGTACAGGTGAGCGTCGTGCTCCCAGGTGAACCCGATGCCTCCGTGAATCTGGATGTTCTCCGCCGCCGCGTGAAAGAAGGCTTCCGAGCAGTAGGCCTTCGCCAAACTGGCCGTCGCTGGGAGTTCGTCAGTGTCCTCCGCGGCGACCCACCCCGCGTAGTAGGCAGCGGACTTCGCGGATTCAACTTCGAGCAACATGTCAGCACATTTGTGCTTGATGGCCTGGAACGAGCCGATAGGTCGGCCAAACTGTTCGCGGAGCTTGGCATACTCGACACTCATTTCCAGCACGCGCTGCGCACCGCCGACCTGCTCGGCCGCTAACGCGACCGCAGCAAAATCGAGGGTCTTGGTCAAGCCCGGTCCGGCGGCGCCATCGCCCCCGATCAGTCGTCCCGGCACTCGTTCGAACTCCAGCTTGGCTTGCTTGCGAGTCTGGTCCAAGGTCGATAACGAAGTTCGCGTGAGCCCCGCCGAGTTGCCATCAACCGCGAAGAGCGATAGACCCTCTTGCGTCCGCGCCGTTACAAGAATCAACGATGCCGTGCAGCCATCGAGCACGAACGACTTGACGCCTGACAAGAGCCATCCCTCGCCCGACTGCACCGCCATGAACTCGGTACCGCCGAGATCCCAGCGTCCGCTGGGTTCGGTGATCGCGAGCGTCGCAATCGTCTGTCCGCTCGCTATTCCCGGCAGGTAGTCGGACTTGGCTAATTCGTCCTCCGACTGCAGGAGCGCGTTCGTCGCCAGAGCCACCGTGGCGAAGTAGGGAGCGCACAGAAGACCTCGGCCCATCTCCTCGAGTACCACGATCAACTCCACGTAGCCGAACCCGGCGCCCCCGAACTTCTCCGGAACTATCAGGGCCTGCAAGCCCAGTTCGTTCGCCATCTGTAACCAAACGGCAGGGTCGTAGCCCTCTACGGTCTCCATCAGACGACGGACCTCGGTGGAGGGAGACTTGTTCTCGATGAATCGACGTACAACGCGTCGTAACTCCTCTTGTTCCTCGCTAAAGCCAAAAATCATGCTGTCCTTCCTTTCACGCGCTGCCTTCTCGGCCTAGTCCGTCAACCCGCGCGCCACTCAGCGCGGCCGGGCTAACCATCGATCCACTCCCGCACAAACTCCAGATCTCTCATCGGATCCGGGCCAACGGCTCTCACGTTCAGTACGGTGACGCCGGCCTCCTTGTATGCCGCCAGCCGCTCTTTGACGAATCCCGGCGATCCAATAACCGTCGTACCGTCGACGAGCTCGTCGGGCACCGCGCGAGCGGCTTCGTCTCGCCGGCCCGCTAAGTAGTGATCCTGGATCTCAGCCAGCGGGACCCCCCAGGCCATAACGACAGGCCAGGTCGTTGTAGAAATTCTTCTCTTTGGCGCCCATCCCACCGATGTAGAGGGCGAGCTGCGGACGTACCGCCTCTCGAAGATCATCGAGCTTTTCGCCGACCGCGATGGTCGTGCTCGCCACCACCTCCAGCGGCCCTAACCCTGCTGCTCTCGATGCCAGACCGGCATCGAGCGGCTCTGACCACACTCGGGCCCATCGCTCGGGCCAGAAGAAGATTGGCAGCCAGCCGTCGGCGTATCGAGCAGCGGTTTCAACGTTTCGCGCTCCGAGTGCGGCAAGGAAGATCGGAATCCGATCACGAACCGGATGGTCAATCATCTTGAGCGGCTTCCCGAGCGAAGGACCGTCGTTCGCGACCAGCGGCATCTCGTAATACCTCCCTTGGTGCATAAGAGGATCCCGCCGCCAGATCGTGTGGCAGATCTCAATGATCTCTTCGACCCGGCCCACCGGGCCGTCAAACGGCACCCCATGGAAGCCTTCGATCACTTGTGGACCCGATGCTCCAATGCCCAAGATGCACCGCCCGCCCGATAGGGCATCGACGCCCGCGGCGCTCATCGCGAGCAGTGACGGTGTCCTCGAGTAGAACGGCAGAATGTTCGAGCCAATGAGGACTCGTTTGGTGGCGCAGGCCAGGAAACCCATGAGACTGACGCCGTCGAAACCATAAAGCTCAGACACCCACAGGATGTCGGCCCCGAGGTGTTCGAGGTCGCTGGCTCTCTTCGCCAGATTTTCCGGCGTGCCTCGACCGATCGGGACGCCAAGCCTCATCGCTGTACGCCGAGTTCCTCAGGCAGATCCCTGTTCTTCGACAGGGTCCACCTAGCCGGCCGCTTCTCCAAGAACGCCTCGACACCTTCTCGGGCGTCGGCTCGCTGACCCGTCCATCGAAAGAGATCCCGCTCGCGTTCGAGGGCGCGTCCGCGATCGTTCTCGACGAGGAACTGCCGCCCGAGCTGTTTGGTGATCGCCGCGGAGACCGGTGCAACGTTGTCCGCGATGTCGTGGGCCAGCGCTTGCGCAGTTGTTAGGACGTCCTCGCGCGCCACCGCCTTCGAAACAAGACCCATCTCTTCAGCCTCCAGGCCGGTGAAGATCCGGCCCGTGAGCAGCACGTCCATCGCGCGGGAGTACCCGATCAGGCGAGGAAGGTACCAAATGAGATCCGCGTCCGGCATGACTCCGCGTCGATTGAAGACGAAGCCGATCTTGGCGTCGGAGGCGGCAATGCGGATGTCGCAACTTACGGCCATCGTGGCGCCGGCCCCTACGGCCGCGCCATTGATCGCCGCAATGACAGGAGTCAGGAGTTCGGGCGCGTCACGGACCTCGCCCGGGTAGCGCTCGTCCCACGCTGATCTATCTTGCGATCCGTCAAAAGTCGTCCCCTTCGGAGCAAGCGCCGCGCCGGCGCAAAACGCTCGGCCCGCACCCGTGAGAACGATGGCGCGTACTTCGTCATCGGCGTCGAGCAAGGCGTAGGCGTGGCGCAGTTCGCGGTGCATTTGCCAGTCCCAAGCATTCATTTGCTCTGGTCTATTGAGCGTTACCGTGACGACCGGTCCGTCAATGGCTAGGGCAATCGATTCATAGTCGGGTACTTTCATGGCAATCTCCTTCGCATGGTTACGTCGTTTCCGCGGCTACGGACGTTGAGTCTGAAACGCCGGAACTTGGTGGATCCAATCGCTTCTCTTGGGCTGACGCTCCTTGGGGAGACGCCATGATGGGGCCTTCGGCGACGGCACCTGAGCGCCTCAACTCCCCGATCAGCGCGTCGGGAAGACTCAGCACATCTCGCAGGACGGCATCGTTCTGTTCGCCAAAGCACGGAGCAGCGCGAGGCACACCACCGGGGGTGCGAGTCAAGAGGTACGAAAGGGTGGGATAGCGGTGAGAGCCCGCTTCGCGATGAGAGAGCTGTTCGATGAAGTGTGTGGCCAGCAGAGCCTCGTCAGCGGCCACATCCGCACCGTTGGCCACGGGTGCGGCTGCAACGCCGACGAGTTGCAAGCTCGCCGCTAGTTCCTGCTTCTTGAATTGACTGGTCCACTGGCTGATGATCGCGTCCAATTCCTCACGATGATCTTTCCGGCCATCGAGGTCGGAGTACTTCGGCAACTCAGCCAGATCCAGGCGGTCCATCTGCTTGCACAGGGACAGCCATTCATCGTCGTCCCCCACGGCAATGGCGATCCACTCATCTTCACCGGCCGACGGGTAAGCGTCGTGGGGCGCCGCGTACGGCACCGCATTGCCATCGGGCACCCAGGCGTCGACGGCTTCGGCCTGGTGGAGGACGTGTTCGCCAATCCAGTGCAGACTCGCCTCAACCTGTGGCACCTCGACCCGGCAACCGCGACCCGTTTGATTTCGATAGTGAAGCGCCATCAGTGTGGCGGCCACCGCGTTCAGCCCGCCAATGGGATCGAGGTACGCCGGGCCCGTAAGGACCGGCGTTCCGTCGCCGTAGCCCATGTGAGCGGCCATACCGCTGGCCGCTTCCATCGTCTTACCCATCCCCTGGTGACCGCTATCGGGACCGTTCGGGCCGAAGGCCGGCATCTCAACGACGATAACGCCAGGGTTCAGCTCGCTCAGTGAGTCGTAGCCAATGCCGAGCCGCTCGAGAACACCGGGGGTGAAGTTGGCAATAACGACGTCCGAGACCTGGGCCAACTTGAGCAGCACATCCCGAGCTCCGGCGATCTTGAGGTCGAGGCCAAGTGACCACTTGCCTTGACCCTGCGTATTAAAGAGAACGCATCGATTCCAGGGGTGGATCCCGGGTTCTCGGTCGGGGTACCAGTCACGTCGACCTCCGTCGAGAGCGCCCCGCCAGGAATCCATGTGACTCGGCGCGTCAATTTTGATGACCTGTGCGCCAAGGTACGCGAGGCTTCGGGCCGCGAAGGGACCTGACCATGCGGTTGTGAAGTCGATCACACGCAAGCCGGCCAATGGTCCGGCATCGGTTGCGGGCGTGCGGTTCACGTCACGTGCAACATCGCGGACTTTCGCAGTAGGTCCGTTGCCCGCTGACGCTTGCGCCCACTCGGCCGCGACCTTGTTCGCCGCGCGCTCGGCATCCGACCCTCTCAGCAGCCGCGGACTTGTCCTCGCGCCCACGTACTCGGTACTGCCCACCGTGAACGGAGGCCCGAGCGCCGTTTCCACTCGGTCCCCTCGATCGCTGGTCGCCCTCAGAATCCGCCTCGCCTCCCACTGCGCCGACTTAGCCAGTTCTGCGAGTGGAGCTACGACCTCGGCGCTGATCCGGGCTCGTTGTAGGGCATCAACCAACTCCGCGGCCGAGCGCGACCCCGCCCGTTCCTGAAGCAGATCAGTCACTTCGGGCCAGTGCTCGAGGCGTCCGGCCTGGGTGGCGAACCGGTCGTCGCCGAGAAAGTGCTCGAGTCCGAATACCTGGCACAATTCTTCCCAGTGACGGATGGCGAACAAGACCATCCACTGGTCTCGACACTTAAGTAGAGCGAGAAAGCCGGGGTATCGTTGCCGGGTCTCGTACGTCTTTGAGTAGCTGTACTGACTAACGAGGTTCTGCCCGATCGCCGCGGCTGACTCGAACACGGTGGCTCTGACAACCTGACCGAGTCGCGACGCGTCTCGCTCGTGGAGCGCTGCCAGCACACTCGCGCAAGCCGTGGTCCCGCACGCGAAGTAGGCCCGGCGCCCAAGACCGTAGAGCGGTTTGCGGCCGGAATGGCCCGTCATGAACATGGTGCCTGACATCGCCTGATGGATCATCTCGCTGCCCCGCCAGCTCCTATACGGACCGACGTCAGGAAACTCCCCGATCACACACTCGATAGTCGACGGGTCAAGATCGAAATCCAAGATCGTCGTGTCGTCACGAATTACGACGTCCGCTCGCTTGGCGAAGAATGACACGCGCTCCTTGCCTTCTCGCGTTGACATATCCGCCACGACACTCGTCTTGCCTTGGTTGAGGTGCCGAAACATCGTCGATCGTGTGGAAAGTTCGCCAGAGGACAAGGTTGGTCCCATCGTGCGAGTGAATGCGCCCTCGGGGGGTTCGATCAGCACCGTGCTTGCCCCAAAACTGGCGAGGAGTTTGGCGCAGTACTGACCAGCAACACCCCCGCTCAGATCGAGAACTCGCAATCCGTCGAGGGCCGCCGGTAAAGTGTCGCGCTGCTCTGTTAGCACCATTCCCCCCAGGCGGGCGGCCCGCTTCAAACCGGCTGAATCAGTCGACTGAGGAGACTCTATCTAGCCCTGATACCGCTGTCAAGCCAAACCGGGTCTCACGTCGCCATGGGCCCATTCGCGAAGCCAAAGTTCGGCCCACGTTGCGTGACGTCGTGAAGGAGTTGGCCTCCAAGCCATCCAAGTGTCGGCGACGCGGGCTGAACGGGTGAGTCAGAAGACATCCCCCGCCGGCCCCTCAAGCTGAGGGGTTGATGGGACAGCGAGAAGCCAATATTTCTCGACAATGCCCGTGACGAAAATCGACAAGGAGCGCCCTTCGACGCCCGGCGCTCACGTCCTGACGGGTCGAGTGACTCTCGAACTGTTCGCTACCAGATAGTTCGGTGTCCGACACGCACGTATTGAGACCTGGTATGGGCTTGACAGAGGTGACAGGGCTAGATAGAGTCTCCTCAGTCGACTGATTCAGCCGGTTGGGAGCGAGCCGTCCGCTGGGGGGAATAGTGCTAACAGAGACATCGTTCGAGACAATTCGGGTCCGGCAAGAGGGTCCGCTGTGCTGGCTCTTCCTCGATCGACCCTCGAAGAGCAACGCGTTCAACCCCCAGGTCTTCGAAGAGATCGACCATGTTCTCGCTGATCTGGCTACCGATCGGTCGATCAAAGTGCTGATTTTTCAGGGCAGCGGGAAAGGCTTCTCGTCGGGTCACGAGCTCGGCCGCGAACGGGGCTCCGATGAGGTCTCCTCGGTGCTTGGACGGATGAACCGCCCCTTTGAAACCTTTCGCCGGATCTGGGAGCTCCCGAAGGTTGTCATCGCCAGTGTTCACGGTTATTGCTTCGGCGCCGCCACGCAGCTGTGCGAGTGTTGCGACCTCGTCGTAGTGAGCTCTGACGTTCAAATCGGCCTACCCAGACTTCCCATGGGAGCTGGTCTCACTCCCCCGCTGCTCGCCCTCACCGTCGGGGTCAGGCGCGCCAAACAGATTGCCTTTGACATCGGCTCCACGCTTGACGGAGAGACCGCAGTGAATTGGGGCTGGGCGAACTTCTGCGTGCCCTCCGATCAGTTGACCGCCGAAGTCACCGCTCTCGCGCTACGAATCTCCCGCTCCCCCCTCGACGTCCTGTTGGGCCAGAAGGCCTCGTTGAATCGAGTAACGGCTTTACAGGGCTTCTGGACGGCTGCGACAATTGGAATCGAGATGGATGCGATGCACCACTACGCTCAGACCGGAGCACCAACATCAAGAGCCATCAAAGAAGTGGGGGTACGGGGGGCGCTGGAGATGTTCAGCCAGGGATTGCTGAGTGGGGACTAGCGCCGCTGTAGAGCTCAGAGCTCAGCGAACGAGGGCACTTTGCAAACGCGCAGGACCGTGAAGTCGAAGACAGTCCCGGCAGGTCTGGGCGATGCGGTCTGGCGCGACCACGACGAAGAGAACCCACTCGTCTCGGTCAGCGGGCTCCGCCTGGCGCTCGGACAACAGATGCTGCTCGATGACGTGACGTTCTCAGTGGGCCGCAGCGAGTTGGTCGGCCTGGTTGGCGAAAGCGGGAGCGGAAAGACCCTCACCGGGCTAAGCATCATGGGCTTGACGCCGGTCGGGACCAGGCTGACCGGAAGCATACGATTTGCAAACCTCGAGTTGCTAGGTGCCACGCAGAAGGAGCTGAGGACGCTTCGCGGTCGTCGGATGAGCATGATCTTCCAAGAGCCCCGCGCCTCACTGAACCCCGCGATAACCATCGGACGCCAGATCGTCGACGTCATCCGTGTTCACAGCCCAACGCTCTCCAAAGACGACGCTCAAAAGAATGCGCTGTCGCTCCTGGGCCAAGTGGGAATCCCAAGTCCACGAACTTCATTTGGATCGTATCCGCACGAGCTCTCGGGCGGCATGTGCCAACGGGTGATGATCGCAATGGCGCTTTCTGGGAATCCGGCGCTACTCATTGCCGACGAACCAACGACGGCTCTCGACGTCACCGTGCAAGCACAGATAATCGCATTGCTTCGCTCCATCTCCGACGAGCACGACCTATCGATTCTGCTGATATCGCACAACCTGGCCGTGGTGAGCGACATGTGCGACCGGGTCGTCACGATGTACTGCGGGCAGGTGATCAATGCGGGCTCAACCGAGCGCGTTGTCACCGTGCCGACCCATCCCTATACGCGAGCCTTGGTTATGGCGGCCAGTGATGAACTCGCGATCACTGGCGATGAAGATCAACAAGCGCAACTCGAAGGGCAACCCGCTAGTCCAACGGATCCGCCCTCTGGTTGCCGATACCACCCTCGCTGCCCCTTCGCCGAACCGAGGTGCTCGTTGACTGTTCCGAAACTCGTCACGGTCGACAACGGCGGACAGACGCGCTGTCTTCGATACGGCGAATTAGACCTCCGAGTGAGGGCGCAGTGACCCCGAGTGACGCCCAAGTCTTGGTGTCAGTGCGCGCTCTCGGCGTGACCTACGGCGGGCGAAAGCATCCCCTGCAGGCCGTTTCCAACGTCACTTTCGACGTTCGAGATGGCGAAACGTTCGCAATTATCGGCGAGTCGGGATCTGGCAAAACGACGCTGCTCAAGGCCATCGCTGGTCTCGTCAAGCCAACCTCTGGCACGATTGAGACCCACTACCGCGACAACGGCGCGAGGCGAAGCAGCACGCCGCCGCCCTATCCACAGGTCGTGTTTCAGGATCCGGACCTTGCATTAAACCCCAGGGTGCCAGTCTGGAAAAGCATCGTTGAGCCACTCGCTCCGCAACGGATCCGCATTCCACCGGAGTTGCGCGATGAGGCCGTGGCGCTCTTGAGGCTCGTTGGCCTCGACGCCGAGCTGGCCGACCGGCGGCCCCATCAGCTATCCGGAGGGCAGCGCCAACGAGTAACGATGGCCCGCGCCTTATCGTCTCAGGTCCCTCTGGTCTTGTTTGACGAACCTCTGTCCGGTCAAGACGTCTCGCTACAAGCCGTCCTGCTTCGGCTACTGGAACGACTACGCAAAGAGCGAGCGCTCACGTACGTGATCGTCTCCCACAATGTCGCAGCCGTGGCGAGAACGGCAGACCGAGTGGGCGTCATGTACGCCTCAAAGCTGGTCGAGTTGGGCGACACGGACAATGTGCTCTCCCATCCCCGTCATCCCTACACCCAGGCACTTGTCGCCGCGGTGCCACGAATAGTCGTGCGGGGTGGTCGACGTGTGTTCGTGATCCAGGGAGAACCGCCCGACCTCCGTCATCCACCCTCGGGGTGCCACTTTCGAACCCGATGCGCGTACGCGATTGAGCGCTGCGCGAACGAGGAGCCCGTCCTCCGCGACGACCAAGCGCGAGCAGGTCACCATCAAGTCGCCTGTCACCGATGGGAGATCATTGCAGCCAGACTTGAGGGAGGGCCGCCGGCTGCGCTGGACAGTCCGGCTCTAGCTCCTCCCATGGTTCAAGGAATCCCGGCGGCCGAACCTATCGAGCCTCCAGAAGAATTGACCTAAGCCAACCCCGTTGTGAGCTGGGAATGGACCAGACGGGCCGGGATCCTTAGGGTCTGGCCGAGAACCGAGCGTCGTCGGTTTAGCTAAGTCGCTCCACAATCATTGCCATGCCTTGGCCGCCACCAACGCACATGGATTCCATCCCAACCATCTTGTTCTCGTCTTCCAGCGCGTTGAGCAACGTTGTCATGATGCGAGCACCCGTCATTCCGAAGGGATGACCAAGGGCTATGGCCCCACCCTTGACGTTCAGCTTGTCCCACGTCACGCCTAGGTGACGAGCGCTTGGAATGACCTGTGCGGCAAAGGCTTCGTTGATTTCGATGAGATCGATGTCATCGATGGTCATGCCCGCCCGGCTGATTGCCTGCCGGCAGGCCTCAATGGGTCCGAGTCCCATGATTTCGGGGTTGAGTCCGCTGACGCCACTGGAAACGATTCGGGCAAGAGGCGTGACGCCCAACTCCTTCGCCCTGGTGGAACTCATCACGACGACAGCCGCGGCGCCGTCGTTCAACGGACAGGCGTTCCCGGCCGTGATCGTGCCGCCCTGGCGAAAGACCGGGTTTAGTTGCGAAAGCTTTTCCATGGTGGTGCCGGGCCGCGGTCCGTCATCCCTGGCAACAACGGTCCCGTCCCGGGGCAGGGTCACAGGGATGATTTCACGTTCGAAGAACCTGTTCGCCTGACTCGCCACCGCGCGATGCTGCGAGAGCATGGCAAACTCGTCCATCTCCTCACGTGCGATGTTCTCAATCTCGGCGACGTTTTCGGCCGTTTGGCCCATGGCAATAGACGTCCGGAAGCCCCGATGGTGGAATCCACGGCTCACCTATACGTTCGGACCTTGCCGCCGATCTTTGGATGGCGTCGCTGAGTAGAGCGGGTTGAGGGCCCTTTCTCTTTCGGCTGGCAGCACGTACGTGCGCGACACTGATCGACGCCCGCGGCGACGAAAACATCGCCTTCCCCGGCTCGGATTGCGTGAGCGGCCATGCGAATTTGTCTGCAAGGACGATGAGCAGTATCGGTTGACCGTGACGCCCGTACGTCGCTGAGACCAGCGAGTACTGCCACCACGCGGCCAATGTTGAAACCCGCCTCGCCCATTGGGAAGCCGCAGCCGAGAATCACGTCTTCCACGCCGTGAGGATCAAGCTGAGGAATCCTGGCCATTACCTCCCTGACCACGAGCGCCGCGAGGTCATCGGCCCGCAGCTCGACGAGCGATCCCTTCGACGCTCGACCAATGGGTGTTCGGCCGGTTGCGACAATTACAGCTTCGGGCATATCGTCTCCTCAGGTTACTCAATTAATAGCATCTTCTGAGTCAGTCGGTCCGGAACCAGCCGAACTATGAGGAACGTTACAAAGCTTGATCAGAGGCGGATGGCCGGCTGCCGCATTCTCGCCTTTGGCAATGGAATGGCGTATGCCCCACCCCCAGCGCACCATTAGCGATACTGAACGACATCGTCGAAATGGAATGCCTCGCCGGCCCGAACGATCCCACTGGCGACGAGCGCCGCGATCCGTCCTCCGACGCGCCCAGCCCCTTTAGGACGTCAACCGAGTGCTCGCCGAGCCCCGGCGGTGCCAGTGACCGGCTTTCCTCGGTGCGACGGAAGCGCGCCAGTGTCCCGCCATATACACCTCCGCTCCTCCCCTGTCGGCATGGTGGAGATGTAGAACACCCTCAGCCATCAGGTCTTGGTCACCCACCATTCCGTTCGCCGATCGGGCTTTAACCGCAGGTATCCCCTCGCGCCACAAGAATTGCAGGACCTCGGCCGACGGCGTATCCCTCAACCGGAGAGCTAGATCGGCGTCGATCTCGGCAACGTGGTGCGCAACGTCTCCCTGCAGCATCTGCTCGACGATGCCACCAGTGGGCCGACGCGCCCCACGAGGTGCGACGCGTACCCAGCCGTCGGCGACCTTGTAGTACTGATCAGCCGGGCCCGATCCACGTCGGTCCCGCGCGCCGCTTAGCCGCGGTGGTCGACCGGGGTACGACACCAACTCGCCAGACTGCATGAATGTTGACGCCTGCGCAGTGGTCCACGCCGAGCCACTGGCCAGTTCGTGTCGATGCCATAGCGCGACAGCTACTCCGAAGGCGCCAAGCGCTGCCGTCGCGACGTCGTTCAAGGCGGAGGTAAGCATGACGGGCTCTTCCGGGCCCCCTCGTCCCCGCATCATTCCCGACAGGGCCTGGAGCACTGGATCGAACCCCGGAACATTTCGTAGGGACCTACTTCACCGAACGCCGTTATGCCGTAGTAGACGACCTCTTTGTTCCATCGTCGAACGGACTCATAGTCGAGGCACAACTTCGCGGCAGTGAGCGGGCGGTTTGACGATATGAACACGTCACAACTCGCCGCCAGTTTGGCGAGCACCTCCCTGCCTTCCGTGCGATCCAAATGAACGCTCAGCGAGCGCATGCCCCGGTTATAGGGATAGCCCATAACGCGAAACGGATCGCCTTCGAGCGACTCGACCTTCACGACGTCCGCGCCTAACTCGGCCAGCAGGCTCCCGGTCATTGGTCCAGCCACCATTGTTCCGGAATTGGCGACGCGGTAGTTACTGAGGGGACCGCCAGCGTGGCTCACCGTTTCCGGCGCGTCGCCACGCGGGACAACACTCTGCGGATGCCACGCAAGGCTCTCGCTGTGCTGGCCGAATTGCGGTGCGGGGCCGCAAATCAATCCCGGCGAGTCGTGCAGGTCAACGAACAGGCCGGGCATGGTAACTCTGCCGTGTTGGGGATCATCCAGTTCGGCGCGCAACCCGGCTTGCCGAATTATTTCATCGTCAAGCCATCCGTCGTTCGTCCTGATCTGCGCTGCCGGAATCCCCGCCAACCCCAGGATGCGAAGCCACTCCTTCAGGGGCTTGGCACGGAATGCAGCCTCGAAAATATCGATCAACCAACGCCGGTCGGCTTCCTGGGTGAGGACCACGCCGGGCTTGTTATAGATGCGCGGATCGTCCAGCAAGGCCTGAAGTCCCAGGACTTCGAAAGCACGGCGATGAAACTTATCGGTAAGCGCGGCCATCACGAGCCACTCCCCGTCACCGCATTGGTAGATCCGGTAAAAAGGGCTGCGCCCTCTCGGGGCTCCGGGCTGAGCTGCCGTCGACACTCCCTCACGGAACGTGTAGCCGAGCATTGACGTCACTAGGGCGCCATGCATACCGGTAACGCTCACCACTTGTCCCCTGCCCGATCGTCGGCGCTCAAGTAAAGAGGCCACCGTGCACGCCGCCGCCCACGCGCCCTGCATATACAGCAGCGCCGGCAAAACAGAGTCAATGGGGCCGCCCTCGTACGACGCCTGCTTTACTGCCGCGCCGCTATAGGCTTCGAGGAGACCATTGGCCTCTTGACCGCCCCACCAAGGCGTGCTGCGACCCGGGGTCGGAGGGGTAGAGACGACAACGAGAGCGGGATAGCGCGACACCAAGCGATCGTGGTCGAGGAGGCTCCCTTCAACATCCGCCGGAGTTGACGAATCGATACAAACGTCCGCCCCTGCGAGCAGCTCCTCCAGCCGGAGGCGATCCTGGTGGGAAGAAACGTCCAGCAGAATGCCACGCTTGTTCCGATTCCAGACACAGAAGCCGGCGGTGGATCTCGCCGGGTCTCCGGCTCCGGCCTCCACCTTGATGACGTCGGCTCCATGATCGGCCAGGAGCATTCCCGCAGCGGGCCCGGCTATGCCGCCGCTCATCTCCAACACCCTCAGTTCGCGAAGCGCCATGCCAAGTCTCCTAACCCGAGAGGCCGTTACGAATGGATCGATACCGCCAGATGATCCACGTCGAGCAGCACCGATGCTTGCGTTTCCGAAACGACACGCCTTGTTGCCGGAGACGCGGTCGTCTCGAGTTGATGCGCCCTCTCGTTAGACAAGGCTCAGTTCTTTCGGCAACCCGAGTGCCCGCTCGCCAATGATGTTGCGCTGGATCTCGCTGGTCCCGGAGTAAATGGTGGCGCCCCGGCTGGATAGGAATACGTCCTGCCAATAGTTGAGGGGGTAGCCGCCACCATCGGGTCGGATCATGCCGTTGGAGCCGGTGAGGTCGACGGCAATCTCACCGAAGCGCCGATGGTACTCCGTGCGAAACACCTTGGCAATCGAAGCTTCCGGACCCGGCGCCTGACCCTTGGCGATTTGGGCCGTCAAACGCAGGCCGGCAAATCGCATCAGTGAAACCTGAGTGAAAGCCCAGGCAAGACGTTGCCTCACCAGGGGATCGGCGCTTTGACCAGCGGCTTGCACATGGCGCAAGAGCTCCCAGAACTGAATCTCAAAGCCCAGGTGGACAGTGGTCGCCTTGCCCCCTCGTTCGAAGCCCAACGTGCTCATAGCCGGTCGCCAGCCATTGTTCAAACCGCCGATGATGTTGAAGAGTGGGGCCCGCGTCCCTTCGAAGAACTCCTCGCAAAATTGTGACGAGCCATTCATCTGTTTGACGGGCCGAAGTTCGATTCCATTCTCCGGTGTAAATGGGGCAAGTACGTAGCTAATCCCCCGATGCCGTGGCGCTGCAGGGTCCGTGCGGCACAGGATGAAGATCATGTTCGCGCGCCGGGCTCCCGAGGTCCACGTCTTGTGCCCACTTATCACTATCTCGTCCCCGTCGACGACGCCCTTTGTTTCGATGGCCGCAAGATCAGAACCGTGATCCGGTTCGGAGTATCCCTGGCAGTAGATGTCCTCGCCGGACACGATGCGGGGCAGAAAGTACGCCTTCTGCTCCGGCGTTCCGTGAACGAGCACCGCGGGCCCGACCAGCCGCTCGCCCATGCCTCGTTCAATCCTGGGAACTCCCGCCCGCTGGCACTCCTCTTCGAAAACCACCATTTCAATCGGGCTAAGCCCGCGCCCACCGTACTCCTTGGGCCAGTTCGGGCAGAGAAGTCCGGCCCCCATGAGACTCTGCTCCCACTGCTTGTACAAGGGACTGGCCGTCGCCCTTTCGCGGTCATTGCTCAGATTCACACTGCTCACTACGGGAAATCCCCATGGAGCGAGCTCAACCAGGCCCGCGGGAACGTTTTGATCGATCCACTCTCGGATCTCGTGCCGAAACACATTTACTTCTAGGCCCAGATCAAGTTCCATCTTGCCTTCTTCCTTACTCTGCGGTTGATTGCGATGTGGCTGGCGGCGAGGACGTCTCTCCCGCGCCCGCCAACTCAGGGTAGAGAGGCGAGGCCGCCTTCATCTGTCGGAGCATCATTCGCATCTTTACGAGTTGGCGGCCTTCCGGTGCGCTCCCCCAACTGTCAAACCACAGCACCTCGGTCTTCGGCGTTTCGCCAACCGCCACGATCTCGCCGGACACGTGATACGTCGAGTCAAGATGAATCGGTCCGGCCAGGAATCGAATTTCGATCGCACCAAAGAGACCGACGCGTTGCCCGATTGAAGCTTTGAGCGATTCCAGCAGTTCGCTGTAGAGCAACCTCACGACCGCCGATGGCGCCGCAATTGGCCCTCCCCACGGCGACGACTCGGAGTACCAACCAAGTGGCTCGGTCATCAGTTGCTCGTCGATCAGACGACGCTGCTCGTCGCCGTCCACCTGAAGCTCCAAGTCGCCCAAGTGATCTCCGGGATGAATGTGTTTGAGCATGCGCAGCTGATCTGGATCAACGGGCCGCAGGTCCCGCGCGTAAAGAGCGGTGGGCTCGGACGGATTCCCAATCGACGCCGTGCCCTCGGCCAGGAGGGTCCCACTAGGTTCAATCATCCAAGCTCGGACTTGAAGGTCAGCGCCATATGCCGTGGGCCTCTCAACCATCGCTTGGACCGGATCCCCATCCGTGGTCGCCTGGCGAAAGTACAGCGACAGGCTTCCTGTTTCGAACCAGCTCGGCCCGAATGCTTCGAGCAGCAGCGGCGGAAACTGGTCCATGTGAACGCTCCCGGCAACGGTCCCGCCTCTGAAGCCCAATCCCACTGCCGTCTCGTCGTTGTGGATGCTCCCGCTTAAGTGCGCGAAGCGGTTCCGGGGCGTACGAACCTGCCCCACTATCGTCGTTTCAGTTTGACTCGTCACGGGATAACCCTCCTTATCCACGAATCGTTTCAAGCTTCCTGGTCATCTGTTCATTCATGCGACGATTCCCCGTTATTCGTCTAGAACCACCGGTCCTGCATTTCTGCGCACACGAGTACCCGGTCGCGGGCAACGGCCAACCACGCGTCCACCTTTGGCAGCTCATAGGCAAAGAAGTATCTCATCGCCGCTCGTTTTCCGTCGGTTATGGGCTTGTCGCACCGCCACGTGGTCGTCACAATGTCGAGCCATATCCAGGCAATGACGACGTGTCCGAAACCCTCCATGTAGGGCGTCGCATTGGCGAGTGCTTCGTCGGCATCGCCGGTCTTCCAAGCTTCGCCCGTCGCCTCGCGAATCTTCTGTGCGGCCGTCAGCAACTGGTCGGCGTACTTCGAAAGTTCAGGGTTCGTTCGAGCACGCTCAACTGTTGCGCCTATTTCGTTGAGCAGCAGCGTTAGGCCAGCTCCGTCATCAATGACCACCTTGCGTCCAAGTAGGTCAAGCGCCTGTATACCGTGCGTTCCTTCATGGATCATGTTCAGTCGGTTGTCGCGCCAGAACTGCTCGACTGGAAATTCGGGCGTGTAGCCGACGCCGCCGTGCACTTGGATCGCCAGGTTGTTGGCTTCCAAGCACCACTCGCTCGGCCAACTCTTGACAATCGGGGTAAGGGTATCGAGAAGCACGGACGCCTTCTGCGCGGCCTCGGCCCCGCCAGTCTTCTGCTCGTCGAGGAGCCTCGCGCAGTACAGTGACAGCGCAATTGCCCCTTCGCAGTACGCCTTCTGGGCGAGCAGCATTCGCTTGACGTCCGCGTGTTCGATGATCGGCACGGGACCAGCGACTGCGTCTGCTCCCTTGGGCGACCGGATCCGGCCCTGAATCCGCACTCGCGCGTATTCGAGCGATGCGGCGTAACCCGCGTACCCAATCGCGCCGGCCGCGGTGCCCACTCTGATCCGATAGGCGTTCATCATGTGGAACATCTGGCGTAGACCCTGGCCAGTTTCGCCCACGAGATACCCAATCGCTCCGCTCTTGGCCATGGGCGAGTAACTTCCGCCGCCGAAGCTGAGCGAAGCGTTAGGTATGCCGCGGTAGCCGATCTTGTGATTCAGTCCAATCAACGACACGTCGTTGCGCTCGGCGAGCGTGCCATTCAGATCGACCAGGAACTTAGGCACAATGAAGAGGGAAATCCCGCGGGTGCCCGGATCAACCGTGCCGTCGGCGTTCGGCGTCTTCGCGAGAACCAGGTGAACGATGTTTTCGGTGAGCTCGTGATCACCGCCGCTGATCCACATCTTGCTACCCGTAAGGCGGTAGCGCGCTCCCATCGGGTCCCGATCGAAGTCATCGCCGTCGGGCACCGCCTTGGTCGTGATGTCCGAAAGTGACGATCCGGCCTGCGGCTCCGACAGGCACATGGTGCCCGCCCACTGACCTTCGAACTCTCGGATGGCAAAGACTCTCCGCTGCACGTCAGATCCATGCGCGACCAGGAGCGAAGCGTTCGCCGCCGTAAGACCACTAGGTCCCATGCCGGGCGCCGACGCCGAGAAGAGCGTGGTCACGGCGAATTCGGCCACCCGCGGCAGCTGCATGCCACCGTTCTCGTAATCCTGGGCCGCCTGAATGATGCCGAGGTCAACGATGCTGGCCCAGGCGGCGTACGTGGCTTTTGGCAAGATGACGTGTTCGCCATCGAACAGTGGCACCTCGGTGTCAATGAGCCGGTTGTACGGCTCGTACTTTTCCGCCGCAATGCGCTCCGCCGTAGCAAGCAAGTCGGCTATCGACTCCCACGAATGGTCGGCGTAGCGAGGCCGCTCGAACAACTCGTCTATCTTCAGCCAATCGGCGAGGAGAAACTCAAGATTGAGGCGCAGTTCAGAGAGCACGAAACCTGTCCCCTTCCAGCCTCGGCGGCAACGAGAAGAGGACTAACGAGAACGCGTTCGCCATTGTCGCTCCACTTGCTTCCCACAGTCTCAGTTGCATCAGTCCACAACCAACACTGAGACGATCTCGGCGATGCAGGCCGGCTTGTCGCCCGCTTCGCGTTCGATAGTGACCCGGATCGTGGACTGCGCTCCTTGAGGATTCCTTTTCAGCTCGAGTAGCTCCGCACCAGCCCGAATTTTCGACCCCACCGGCACCGGGGAGGGGAAGCGAACCTTGTTGGATCCGTAGTTGACGCCCATCCGCAGGCTCTCGATCCTGTAGATCTCTCGAACCAGCGTCGGCACCAGGGACAAGGTCAGGTAGCCGTGCGCGATGGTCGTGCCGAACGGACCGGAGGCCGCTCTCTCGGGATCCGTGTGTATCCACTGATGGTCACCGGTTGCCTCGGCAAAGAGGTCGACCTGCTCTTGGGTGATGACGTGCCAGTCACTATGGCCAAGGTGAGTGCCAACCTCCTTCTCGAACTCGTCAAGACCGCTAAAGGTCCTCATGTCGCTGTCTCCTCTATGAAACTCGTCCCGCGCGCACGCGACAGCTCAGCCACGGGGACCCCCTGCCACGTAGATCACCTGACCTGACACGAACGAGGCATCGTCGCGCGCGAAGAATGACGCCACCGCGGCGATGTCGTCGGGTTGGCCCACCCGGGCAACCGCGATTCTCTGCACGGCGGCGGCCTTGAAGTCCTCAAAGGGCACGCCCGTGCGCCTGGCGGTCTCAATGGTCATCTCGGACTCAACGAATCCCGGTGCGATGGCGTTCGCGGTCACGCCGAACTTGCCGAGCTCAATCGCCAAGGTCTTGGTAAATCCCTGGAGGCCCGCCTTGGCCGCGGAGTAGTTGACCTGCCCGCGATTACCGAGGGCGGAAACGCTGGAGATGTTGATTATCCGTCCCCATTTGGCTTCGGTCATGTACTTCTGTGTGGCTCGGCTCATCAGAAACGAACCGCGAAGATGCACGTTCATGACGGCATCCCACTCGCCGACGGTCATTTTGAAGAGCAGATTGTCCCGGGTGATGCCGGCGTTATTGACCAGCACGGTGGGCGCACCAAGCGCATCCGCCACGTGGTCGACGGCGTGGGCGACCGCTTCTTCGTCGGCCACGTCGGCGCCGACAGCGAGCGCCTCGCCCCCCGACGCTCTTATCTCGTCGACGACACCCGCGCAGGCAGCTTGCTCGAGGTCGAGGACCGCGACGGCGAAGCCGTCATTACTCAATCGTCGGGCGATAGCCGCTCCAATGCCGCGAGCAGCTCCGGTAACAATGGCAGTACGGCGTTGATCAGTCACGAGTTCTCCTTATGTTGTGTAATGGGGATTGCGAGTGCCGGCACGAGACGTGACGGTTTCCGAAGTGCGTCGAGCCGATGTGAGAGGTCGTCGTCGAGAGCAACGATGTCGACCAGTGCTGCGCATCAGTCGCCCTCACCCCACACCCCTGGGCTCGGCGAGCCTGCGCGATTTTCATCATGCGACGTAGACCACCCTGCCCACCGTCTTTCCCTCAGCGAGCCGTTGCAACCCGTCCGCGACCGCGTCAAGTGCGAGTCGCTCGCTGACTAGAGGCCTGATGAGTCCCTCGGTAGCGAGCCGGCACAGCTCCTCGTGACAGAAACGCATCAACGCTGGATTCTTCTTCGCGTAGAGGCCCCAGTGCAGACCCACGATCGAGTAGTTCTTGACGAGAACATGATTGAGCGCGGCAGATTGGATGTCCCCTCCCGCAAAGCCCACGACGAGGATCCGGCCCTCAAAGGCAATGCATTTGGTTGAACGCTGGTAGGCGTCTCCCCCAACCGGGTCGTACACCACGTCCGCACCGCGGCTTTCGGTGACGTCGTTGACGACCTCTACGAAGTCTTCGCTGAACCGATCGACCACGATGTCGGCGCCGAGCTCTTTCGCTACGCGGACCTTCTCTGGTCCACCGACCACACCGATGACGCGGGCGCCGGCTGCCTTGCCGAGCTGGACTGCGCCGCTACCGACTCCACCGGCCGCGGCGTGCACGAGCAAGGTCTCTCCGGGTTGAAGGTGCGCGCGCCGGTGTAGTCCGAACCAGCCGGTTTGGTAACCAATGTAGAACGAAGCCGCCTCGGCATCGTCGAGCACGTCCGGAGCACTGAAGGTCCGCGAAATGTCCATCAAGGCAAACTCCGCGAACGCGCCCGCAGGCAACGCCGATGAGCCAATCACCCGATCGCCGACTGAGAATCCGATGGCCCCAGGTCCGAGCGAGACAACCTCACCGCACAACTCGATTCCGGGGGTGAACGGCAGCGGCGGCTTCACTTGGTACATTCCGCGACACATGAGTATGTCGGGAAAGTTGGCCGCCGCGCCGAACACACGAACCAGCAGCTGGCCAGGGCCAGGTTGCGGTACCGCGACATCCTCCAAGCGCAGGACCTCATGAGGCCAGCCAAGTTCGGACACGCACCACGCCTTCAAGAACTGGCTCCCGTCTCGCCAACGTGTCCCGGAGTCATTCGCACGCGAGCAAGCGATTCCTTGGTATGGGTCGCGGAGCGCCGCTGATAAATCTGCGCCTCAGGGTACCTTTCCGGCCTTCGTCTGCCCACCGATCCCCCCTCTTACGACAATCACACCGCGTTCACTCATAAACTACTTCCTATAGGGAATAGGGGCGGATCCGATCTTTGCCGATGCTTAGAGGGCCAGACTCGACCATCGCGAAAACACCGACAAAGGCGTCGCATTTTGCTGAAGCCCGAATGCGGACTTCCCAAAATTCTCAAGGATAACGACGCGGGGAATTGGCCTAGGCGGCTTGCCGCGGCGGCCTCAAGGGGTCAGCCGGAGGCCTCTCCGAGCACGTTCCGGGCGATGATGAGTTGCTGAATCTGGCTGGTTCCCTCGTAGATGCGAAACAATCGGGCGTCCCGGTAGAACCGCTCCACCGCCACGCCACGCATGTAACCGGCCCCGCCATGAATCTGCACCGCTCGGTCCGCGACCCGGCCCACCATTTCACTGCAGAAATACTTAGCCGCTGCGGGGCCTACTTTTCGGTCCTCGCCACTGTCAAAGGCTCGAGCCACTTCCAGCACGATGCTTCGCCCGGCGTAGAGATCCGTCACCGAGTCCGCAACTAGTCCTTGGACGAGCTGGAAGGTAGCGATCGGTCTCCCGGACTGCATTCGATTGCAGGCGTACTCGACGGACTCATCGACGAGGCGTTGCGCCATCCCCACGCACAGTGCGGCAATGTGAATACGTCCATGAGCCAAGCAGCGCATGGCCGTCAGCCACCCACCATTTAGCCCCGCGGCGCCGCCGACCAGTAAATCGGGCGACACCTTCACTTCATCGAGAACGACCTCCGCAGTCCAGGCGCCGAACTGACCCATTTTCTTGTCGCGAGGCCCAACGCTGAGGCCGGGCGTACCTCTCGGAACAAGAAAGGTGGAGATAGACCGCGTAGGGTGCGACGCTTCAGCCGTTCTGGCAAAGACCATAAAGACGTCAGCCAAGGGCGCGTTGGTGATGTAGCGCTTGACACCATTCAGAACCCAGACATCGCCCTCGCGGCGAGCCGTCGTCAGCATCCCGGAGGGGTCCGAACCTGCTTCCGCTTCGGTAAGCGCAAACGCTGCAGTAACTTCCCCGGACGCGATGCGCGAGAGCCAGTCCAGTTTCTGCTCCTCCGAACCTCCTTCGATGATCACGTGTCCGGCTATTCCGTTATTGGTTCCGAACATCGAACGAAATGCGGGTGTGGTGTACCCCAGCTCGAATACGAGCCGGACCTCCTCCTCCATTGTCAAGCCGAGGCCCCCGTACTGCTCGGGTATTGCGAATCCGAAGAGCCCCATCTCCTTTGAGGTCTGACGAACGTGCGAAGGAATCTCGTCTCTTTCGTCGATCTCGTTCTCCAGGGGAACGACGGTTCCTCGAACGAAGCTTCGGACGACGTTGAGTACTTCGTCCAGATCTTTGGAATCCACGGTGTCCGTCACCTCATTTCGCGTTCCAAATTCCGAGAAGATACTACCGAGGGCTCTGACTCTTACACCTAAGGCTTCCTGTTCCCTGCACCAAAAAGCTGACTCGGCCCGAATACCCTCGTCGTCTGAAGAGCGTCAAGACTACGTCGCCAAACTGTTGCTTCTTCGGCTCTGCACCATCGCAAATTGTCGGCAGTCCTTCTTTCCACGGTCAATTAGGGATGAGTCAGTCCCAACTTCAGTCGATTCATTCATTTGCTCGGTCCGTGCGAAGCACCCCGAAGTCCTCGGGGACCTCGAAAGCGACCGCGTCGGCCTCGACCGTCACCTCGCCCGCGGCGACGAGGCGCGAGGTAACGGTGATACGGCGGCCCTCAACCGAAATCACACGGCCCCGAACCTCGAGTTCAACGCCCAGCGGTGTCGGACGCACGAAGCGCACGGTCAGCGTCCCAGTGACGCATCGGTGGGGCGGGCCGCCGTCGTCCATCTCGCGCCCCTCGGCGCGGTAGAGCGCCGCCGCCGCGGTCGCCGTGCTGTGGCAGTCGACGAGACTCGCGAGGAGGCCGCCGTACACAACGCCGGGGACCGCGGTGTGGTACGGCTCGGGCGTAAATCGCGTGACCGTTTCGTCGCCGTCCCACCGCGTCTTGAGTCGGTAGCCCCACTCGTTAAGCCGCCCGCAGCCGTAGCACAGCGCGAGGTGCTCAGGGTAGAAGTCCTGGACCGCGGGACCGCTCTCAGCAGGCACGCTGCAATGCTAAACGCGGATCGTGACCACGCGAGCGCGCCTCTAGAGTCCCGCTACACGCTAAGCGACGTCACGCATACTGCGTACCAGGGCGTCGGCAACGGTCTGGTCAACCTCGTCAACACGGCGCTGAGCAGTGTCAACGCGACGCGGCGATGCCGACGTCAAGGTGGTCCAGTACGTCGCGCGCGCTGTAGCTCTCTCGGTCGGTGAGGAGTTGGCGAACGTCATTGATGCAGTCGCCGCTCGTCACGATCGGGGGCTCCTGTCGCCCGTCGGAGCGAAACTGACCCAGACCGCACGTCGACATCAAGCCGTTGCAAAGACAAGTGGATCCCTCGGTAGCTTCGGCCAATCCTCCCTTTCGTAGATAAGCGGAAACCGGTTCGGCGGCGCAGCGATAGCCGATTGAGCCATTTCGCATAACGTACGCCTCACGGAGGTAGCCCAAGTCGCACTTGCGCTCTCGCTCTTCGTAGACAAGGGGATCGGAGATCGTCCCGCTCACCGACGCCACTTTGAAGGGGTAACCGGTCGATGATGCGCGCAGCGACGTTTTCACGGCCACGGAGCCGGTCTTCACCTCGTGAAGCACCCGACGGCGCAGCTCGGAATCCATCCCCGACTCGTTGCAGTAAGCGAAGAGCGTGCCGACCTGCACACCAGTGGCCCCTAAGGAGAGCGCCTCACGCACGTGCTGGGCCGTCGTGATCCCGCCGCCGATCCAAAACGGCAGGCCGAGATTGGCGAGCACGTCGAAGTCGACGACGTCCCGCTCGCCGTACTGGGGGTTGCCTTCGTCATCAACAGGAAAGGTGCCTCGAGGTGGAGCGTTGTGCCCGCCGGCGGTCGGGCGCTCCACGACGAAGCCATCGACCGGGCCGTTGCTGCGCTTCGCGAGGGCCGTCGCCAGCACGTGCGACGAAACGATTCCGAGGAACTTTGGTCGCGTGAGCGGGTGCGACGGTAGGTACGGCGAGGGATCGAAGTGAAGCGAGGTCGCCGGATCATCGCTCGAGGCGCCCGTCACGCTGAGCGGGAGGACGACGGGTTCACCCAGCGCGAGCCGCTCGAGGACACCGGGAATATGTGTGGGCACCCCCGCACCCATCAACACATAATCGACGCCGGCGAGAATCGCACCACAGAGCGCCGCGGCGGTGGGAATTTGTACCTTGGTCAGCAGATTGATGCCGACGATGCCGCGATGGCCCATTTTGGCGAGCGTCACTTCGATGAATGACGCCAGAACGATCACGTCAATGGAACGCCCTCGGCTTCGCTGGGTCAACGCCGGGAGACTGAGATACGGTGCCGACGCCTTTCGCCGAGCGGCACCGAATTTGTGAACGACCTCGTCGACGACGCGCCGCAGGGGAAAGCGATCGAGCGCCTCTTGCAGCCTGGCGTCAATCCCCTGGTCTTGAAGTCGGCGAACGAAGACATTGTCAATGGCCGTCCCGGACACCACGCCCAGCTGACCTGCACTCGAGACGGCTCTGGCGAGGGGCCAACTCGATATCGCGATGCCCATGCCGCCCTGAATTAGCCAGGGAACGCTTCCCGCTCGTCGAGAATTGGTCTCCATGAAGTGCCGGACCTTAATAAGCCGTCAGACGATCCTCTCGACTGGCAGTGATCTAAGCCTAGTGCCGCGCTGAAAGCTCCACGGGTTCGTATACGCCGATCTCGATGAGCCACTCATGGCCGTCAAGCTCATTCCGATGGTGCGCGCGCTTCACGAGTCGCAGTTGTTCACCGGTCCATCCGGTGACTGCAGAGTCTCCTTCGTCTGTCAGCAGGTCAACGCTGAAGGACCAGGTGTTGCGTTCACCCTTTGAAGACGCCCAATTCAGCATCGAGTGATCGGTCACGCTGTAACGGCTTGCGGGAAGCGGTAACCGCTAAGGGTAGGCTCGGCCGAGCTCAAGACTTCGGGAGGAACCATGGATGTCCGCACTCTTGAGAGCGGTTCGGGCTTTTCCTTACCCGCGATCGGCCTCGGTACCTACTCCATCAACGGCGACGACGGGGCCAAGACCATCGCCGAAGCAATTCGTCTCGGCTATCGACTGCTCGACTCAGCTGTCAACTACGAAAATGAGGGTGCCGTGGGCGCCGCCGTTCGTCGCTCGGGGGTACCTCGCGACGAGCTGATCGTCACGTCAAAGCTTCCGGGGCGCGACCACCGCTTTCATGACGCACTGACCACCGTCGAGGAAAGCGTCCTGCGAATGGGTCTCGACGCCATCGACCTCTATCTGATCCACTGGCCAAATCCCCTCGAAGACCTCTACGTCGAGGCGTGGGGCGCGCTCATCGAGGCACGCAATCGGGGGCTGGTGCGTCACATCGGCGTCAGCAACTTCCTGCCCGAGCACATCGAGCGGCTCGGCCATGAGACCGGCGAACTGCCTTCGGTAAACCAGATCGAACTGCACCCCTATTTTCCTCAAGCCGACCTGGTGGCCTACAACGGTGAAAACGGCATCATCACCGAAGCGTGGAGCCCGTTGGGCCGGGGCAGTGACCTTCTCGCCAACCCAACCATCATCAGTGTCGCCGCCAAGCACGGCGTCACCCCAGCGCAGGCAGTCCTTGCGTGGCACGCCCACAATGGGGTACTTCCGTTGCCCAAGTCAACTTCAGTTGAAAGGCAACGAGAAAACCTCAATATTTTCGACATATCACTCACGAAAGACGACGTTGACCTGATCGGCAAGCTTGCTCGCTCCGATGGTCGTCTCGCTGGCCAAGATCCCGCTGTGTACGAAGAATTCTGACAATCACTCACTTGACCCGGAGTTATTGTTATCCCTACGCCGCCAACAACGACGTCGCCTGCTAGAGGAGTCACGATGGCCGATAAATCACCGAAGCAACACAATGCCAAGAAGGTTGGTAAATCGCTGAAAGAGAAGCGCAACGAAAAGCACGCGAAGAAGGAATCGAAGAAGGGTCTCCTTGGCGAGTGAGGCCCGCCGGTCAGCGGCGCGCAACTTTGACTGAATTGACCGTGCGCCCTTCGTTGGCCGTCGGATAAGGGGCGACCCGAATTCCAGGGTTCCAGGATGGAAATTCGGGCCGACAAGAACTCCCTGGTCAAGTGACAGACGCGAACGTCTGACCCTGCTCCGTCTCCCCAATCAAGGGTTCGGCTGGACGCAACTCCGACGCACACGGAGCTCCCACCGACGAGGTGCCCCGTCTCACCTACTTATGCTGGATCCAAAGGAGAAGAAACATGGAAAATGACGGTGAGTGCCCGGTCTCGGGCGGAGCGAACACGCGCTTGGCGGGCAGCCAGCCGAACGAGCAGTGGTGGCCGAATCAGCTGAATCTGAAGATCCTCCACCAGAACTGCCCCTTGTCCAGTCCCATGGACAAGGACTTCAACTACGCCGCGGAGTTCAAGACGCTCGACCTCGACGCGGTGAGGAAGGACCTCGAAGCGCTGATGACCGACTCCCAGGACTGGTGGCCGGCCGACTACGGACACTACGGGCCGCTCTTCATTCGCATGGCCTGGCACAGCGCGGGCACGTACCGCATCGGCGACGGCAGGGGCGGCGCCGGGTCCGGCGCGCAACGCTTCGCGCCGCTCAACAGTTGGCCCGACAATGTGAATCTCGACAAGGCCCGTCGGCTGCTCTGGTCGGTCAAGCAGAAGTACGGCCAGAAAATCTCGTGGGCCGACCTGATGATCCTGGCTGGCAACGTCGCCCTCGAAACGATGGGCTTTAAGACCTTCGGTTTCGCCGGTGGGCGCGAGGACACCTGGGAGCCCGACGACGACACATATTGGGGACCCGAGGACGTCTGGCTGGGCGACGAGCGCTACAGCGGCGACCGGGAGCTCGCTGGTCCCCTGGGCGCCGTGCAGATGGGTCTCATCTACGTGAACCCGGAGGGACCGAACGGCGACCCCGATCCGCTCGCCGCGGCGAAGGACATTCGTGAGACGTTCCGGCGCATGGCGATGAACGACGAGGAGACGGTGGCCCTCATTGCCGGCGGGCACACCTTCGGCAAGACCCACGGTGCGGCCGATCCCAACCAGTACGTCGGCCGCGAACCAGAGGGCGCCTCAATCGAGGAGCAGGGCCTTGGCTGGAAGAACACTTTCGGCACCGGCCGCGGCGATGACACCATCTCGAGCGGATTGGAGGGGGCCTGGACGACGACCCCGGTGCGCTGGAGCAACAACTACTTCGACAACCTCTTCGGCTACGAGTGGGAGCAGGTGACGAGCCCGGCTGGCGCGAAGCAGTGGAAGCCAAAGGCGGGGGCTGGCGCCGGCACCGTGCCCGACCCTCACGATCCGTCGAAGTCGCACGCCCCCACCATGCTTACGACGGACTTGTCGCTGCGATTCGACGCGGTCTACGAGAAGATCTCGAGGCGCTTCCACAAGCACCCAGAGGAGCTCGCCGACGCCTTCGCCAAGGCGTGGTTCAAGCTGACCCACCGCGACATGGGGCCTTACACGCGGGGCCTCGGTCCCTTGGTGCCCGCGGAACCACAACTCTGGCAGGACCCCGTCCCCGCGGTCTCGCACCCGTTGATCGGTGAAAGGGAGATCGCTGAACTTAAGACCAAGATTATTGCGTCGGGCCTGTCCATTGGGGAACTGGTCTCGACGGCCTGGGCGTCGGCGGCGACCTTCCGCGGCACTGATAAGCGCGGCGGCGCCAACGGCGCGCGAATCCGACTCGCGCCACAGAAGGACTGGGCAGCAAACAATCCGACTGCGCTTTCAAAGGTGCTCGAGACCCTGGAAGGGGTTCAGCAGGAGTTCAATGCGTCGTCGACGAACGAAACGAAGGTGTCGCTCGCCGACCTCATCGTGCTCGGCGGCTGTGCCGCCATTGAGCAGGCGGCGAAGAAGGCTGGCTACGACGTGCAAGTTCCTTTCTCACCAGGACGCACCGACGCTTCGCAAGAGCAGACCGACGTCGAATCCTTCGCTGTCCTTGAGCCGACATCCGACGGGTTCCGCAACTACCTCGCGCAAGGGCATCACCGACACGGCGAGGAGCTGCTAGTGGAGCGGGCTGGCATGTTGACCCTGACCGCTCCTGAGATGACCGTGCTGCTGGGTGGCATGCGTGTCCTGAACGCAAATTTCCGGCAGTCCCAGCTCGGAGTATTAACGGAACGACCCGAGGAATTGACCAACGACTTCTTCGTGAATCTGCTCGACACAAACACAGAGTGGAAGGCGTCAACCGCCTCAGAGGATACCTTCGAAGGGCGCGACCGCACGACGGGTGCGCGCAGGTGGGCCGCGAGCCGCGTAGACCTCGTCTTCGGTTCGAACTCCCAGCTCCGAGCGATTACCGAGGTCTATGCGAGCGAGGACTCGCAACAATGGTTCCTTCGTGACTTTGTGAGTTCGTGGAACAAGGTCATGAATTTGGATCGCTTCGACCTCGCCTAATTTCTACGAGCAAGAAAACCTGCAGCACGGAAAGGAACGGTGCTCGATAGGCCGTGTTGCATTCATCACGGCAAACCGCTGCAAGCCTCCTGATGATCGCCCAGCGGAGACTTCTTCCCCGTTCTAAACTCCGCCGAGTGACAGCAATACTGCCGCACGCTGGGACTCATAAGTGCATTTTCGCCGCAAGATGGTGCTTCGCGTCGCACGGCATTCGCTAGATGATGAAGCTATGAACTACTGGTGGGTTAACCAGGGCCAAACACACGACCATGAGATTCCCGGCGGGTATCTTTGGGCTCCCAAGCTCGACAAAGTTGGGCGTCACCGCCTCGCCTACGACTCGATGCTGATAATCGAGCCAGGTGACTGCGTGTTGTCATACTTCAATAGCTCAATTCGGGCGATCGGCGTTGTAATGCATCGAGCACGCAGTTGTAGTCGTCCAGACTTCCAATTCGCTAACCAGTTCTGGAACGACGACGGGTGGCTGGTCGATGTTGAGTTTCGAGAACTTGCGTCTGCTTTTGATCCAAAGGAGATGTTGGAGGAATACCGACAGTTCGGCCCGGCAACGCACGGTCCGATTAACACAACCGGTCGAGCCAATATGGAATATCTCTATGCGGTGCCCGAAAATCTTGGTGCCCTGTACGCCGCAGCATGTAAAGAGGACTTGAGCGGGATTGAGGCCGACGGGCTTGCTGAACGGGACATCGAGCTAAGCGATGTGTTCGAGGACGAGGAGGAAGCGCGCATACGCAACAGATCGGATATCGGTCCGACCGAAATTCGCGCCCTCTCACTCGCTCGCCGTGGACAAGGACTCTTCAAGAAAGAGGTCGCCCACTTCGAACGAGGTTGCCGTCTAACTGGAATAACCGAATTACGCCATCTAAGAGCCAGCCATGTCAAGCCATGGAGTCAGGCCAGCGACATCGAGCGCTTGGACGGAGCGAACGGCTTACTTCTCTCGCCCCACGTCGACCATCTCTTTGACCGGGGGTATATATCCTTTCGAAAAAACGGAACGATTCTGCAAAGCGCCGCTCTCGGCAGCAACATAATCAAGCATTGGGCGCTCCACTTAGACCAAGGAGTCGGGGGATTCACTCGCCGCCAGGAGGTCTATCTGGAGTACCACCGAGACGCCATATTTAAGAATTAGCGAGGCACTATCTCCGCTGACAACCGCGACAAAACTCTTAGCCGACTGTCGGCTGCCTCTCTCGGCTCTCTAATTACCGCGGAGAGAACCTGGTTCACCTCAGGACAACTGAGCACGCTCTCTACCAAGCCCTAGGCGGATCACCTTGTACCAACTCATGTAGTAGTGCCCGTCATCTGACGCGCCGCGTGACAACCATTTTCGGCGTCCACGCATGAGGTTTCTTCTCGTCCTTCGTTACAAGCTAAGTGACTACTTCCACCGACCTGCCTAATGCGTTAGTTTTCATCGCATGAAGGCGTACGTCGCAGTGACGGACTTCGAATGGTATAGCTACCTTTCGTCTCGCCCGTCAATCCGTGAGGGAAACTTCTGGCGTCCACGTGGTGCAAGACCTTTCAAAGTCCTTCAACCTGGCGATCCCTTCATTTTCAAGATTAAAGCTCCGCTGAACCGGGTCGTTGGCGGTGCTATTTACGAGGGCTTCGTCACACTGAAAATTTCCCAAGCGTGGGAGTTCTTCGGGGAGGGCAACGGCGTCTCGTCGACCGAGGCGCTCGTACAACGAATTCGAAGGATCACCGGCGAAACTCTGGGCCAGATTGGAGATCGCGAGATTGGATGCGTGCTACTTCGCGACCTTCTCTTCTTCCCAGAAGACGAGCAGTGGCCTGCTCCCGAGTCATTTTCAACGAACATCGTTCAGGGCAAGTCGTTCCTCTACCCGGGTGGAGACGCCGTCGTCGACGCCGTCGCTCTACGAGTTCTTGAACAAGAAGATTGGTCCACCCAATTACTCCCGGCAATTGAGAACCAGGGTCCGACCCATGGAACTCCGCGAATGGTCGCGCCGCGCCTCGGCCAAGGCGGGTTCAAGGCATTCGTGCAGGAGGCCTACGCTCGCCAGTGCGCCGTCACCCACCACCAGATTCTGCCGACCCTCCAAGCAGCCCACATACTTCCCGTGGCAGAAGGTGGCCAACACCGTATCGACAACGGACTGCTCCTGCGATCCGACGTGCACACGATGTTCGATCGCGGATACCTCGGAGTTGACGAAGAGTATCGGCTAATGGTGAGTCCGAGGCTTCGTTCTGAGTTTGGGAACGGCGACGAGTTCTATTCAAAGGAAGGGCAGATCATAACGTTGCCGACCGCGACGAGGAATCGACCTTCCACCGAGTTCCTTTCATGGCACCTTCAGAAGGTCTTTCGGTGACCCCCCAAGACGATTGGGCACTAGATCAACGGGAGAGGAGCGTGCCTTGTTCGACCGGGTTGATCTCCAGGTTCAATCAATACTTGGCGGCGTCGTATCCAGCGTTCTTTAGTGCAGCGTGCAAGAAATTGGCGACTTCGGGATCCGTGCAGTAGACGAAGGTTCCCCTCATGCCTCGGGTCATCAACGTGCGATATGTGTTACGTATCAATCGGTCGGCTTTCTCTTGAACGCCGAGCTCACCGCTCTTCATGGCGGACGCGTAACCCTGCAAAGATTTGTCGTGTTTCGCGCGGAACTCCGGCCTTCCTATAAGACGACCATCGGCAACCGCAAGATCGGGTCCTACGATGACACCCATGTAGTCGCCTTCGAGACCCTGACACGTGTGAATGCAGCCGACCTCTCGCACCGAGTGCGGCGCGATCAGCCATCCGGAGCCATCTGAGGCCAAGTTCCATCTCATGGCGAAATCGGTCCCCGGAAATTCGATATCACGGGCCTGGCCGCCGTTCCTGCTTACCCACTGCCAGCAGTATCCGGCAAGGAGTCGCGACCGATTAGTTGACCGGTTTCGTTCGAATATCATGTCGCGAAGCAGCGATGGTGAGTCGATGATGGCGATTTCGTACTCGCAGTTCGACATGTCGGACGACTCGCCGGCCCCTATACCTAGCGTTGTATCCAGCCAGTTCAGGTACTCCGTCGATCCAGCGCAGCGAAACTGCGCTTCCAGCTGAAACTCCTCAATGGATGCGCCGTGCCGCGTCGACCAGGCGCGAATCTCTTCGACCGTGCCAATGTCTCGCCACGTTACGAGTTGACTCTCGTCGACAAAGAAGACCGTAACCGGACTGCTCATGACGATCTCGCCAATCTGATTCTCTCCGAGATTCTTGTAGAAACCCGACTTCTCAACGAGCCGGTGAGCTTCATCAACAAGAAGGACATCGTACGAATTGGGCTCGGTCCCGTGAAAGGAGTCAGAGCTTAAGAAGAGGTTTGAAAGTGCCACACCTCTGCTTCGACCTTTGAGCTTCTCCTTGAACACGGCTCGTGGCGCTGCATTCTTGGTTACGTAGCGAACATTGAAACCAGACGTGAGGAGCGACACGAGCGCGTTGACAGCGATTACAGACTTTCCAGTACCAGGACCGCCCTTGATGATGAGAGCCAATCGCTCGCCCGGAACCACGGAACCCACCCTTGCGCGAATGGTTTCAAAGGCGGTCTTTTGCTCATCAATGAGTACGAACTCTTCATTCCCCTCGAGTATCGAACCGAGAACTTCGATCAGTTGCTTCGACGGCCGAATCCGGCTTTCCTCAACTCGTTGAATCACTGCGCTGTCGTCACCAATTTCAACCCTCTCTTCCAGAAAGTGCTGAAGTTGCTCTCGCTCGTTCCCAAGAAAAATGGGGGCGCGTTCCACCAGTTCGGACTCGGCGTCAGACTTGAGCACGGATCCACTTAGACAGTTATGCAAATACGCACACGATGCAACCACGATCGGCTCATCGTGCACCACCGAATAGAAGTCCTCCAGCAAGCGAGCGTACGACCACGACTGGTATGAAGGATGTCTCACGTCCCTCACTGAGCCGCCCAGAAAGGTACGAACGTGATCGTCCAGGGGCGAGGGTAAGACCTCAGTCCATTGTTTCAGTTCAATGAGAACCAGTTGCGACACGCCGCTTCCGTTCATCCCGGAAACGATGAAATCAATTCGCTGTTGCCGACCGTGGAGTCGATATTCAATCGCAACGCCTGCGTTAGAAGGCAGATTCGCGTCATGAATGATGTGATACATGGCATTGCCAAGCGAATTTCTCCAACTCTGGTATTCGGCCGAGGTCCTCAATATGTGAATGCCAAGACGCGCACCAACCGCCTCGCGAACTAGCTCTTCTATCTCCGGAGCGTCTGCTAGGAATTGATCTTTTGTTGCCAGGTACGCAAGCACGAGGCAAGACTAACCCTGCATCTACTACGGAACTTTCGGAGTCTTCCTCGGAATCTTTCGGCCAAAGGCTTAGGTGGCTTGGAGAGTCGCGGTAGATCAGAAGAGAAGCCATGTTCACGATCCGCCAAAGGCAGGGCAACTTGGCTCATCACTACTTACTGCAATTACTGCCGTATGTAGAGGTCCATTCGCCAAATGCCGGTCATCTCGTAGTCGCACAACGAGGAAGCCATCGAGATCATCACGTCGAGCACCTGCTTTGCCGGTGTACCGACGGGGACCTCGAGCAGGAGTCCGCGCTGATTGTGGTCTTGCGTGACCCTGAACGGAGCGCCCTCAAGAAGCGAGGCGATTCGTTCACGGCCGAGCTTCCCTCGCGTATGCAGCACGCCAAGAGTGGAGGGCTGTGCTTCCCCGTGGCGGGGAGGAGCGGTCACGAACGAAGTTTCGACGACGCCCTTGTTCACCCAGAGTCCGCCAAAGTTGATCTTGTGGTCCGGCACGTCCTCGACGACTCGCGAAACCACGTTGCACCACCCTCTCCCCTCGGCGATCGAATCAATGGCCTTGAGAGCTGCCGTCAGGTCGGTGGAAAACTCCAGCTGGCTTCGCTCAGTCACGACCCTCGCTGTCGATGCGCTACGCCCATCCCAGCTCCTCGAGGCGGGGATCGCTGATGCCAAAGTGGTGCGCGACTTCGTGGAGGACGGTCTTGCGAATCATGGCCTTCACCTCTTCCTCGCTGGTGCAGTACCGGCAGATCGTCGACTGGTACAGGGTGATCCGATCGGGCATGACGCCGCTGTAGCTCATGGGGCTGCGCTTCGTGAGCGGGATGCCCTCGTAGAGCCCAAAGAGGGAGCGCCCCGGGGCCTGGTCCTCGACGATGATCGCCAGGTTCTCGATCTGACGGGCGAGCTCCTCGGGCAGCGTCGCGAGGGCCTCTCCCGCCAACTCCTCGAATCGTTCATTGGATACCACGAACACCACTGAAGCGTAACGGCCGCTCGACGCCCTACCATCACCAACTCTCAGGTCGGTCGGACGATTTCTCCCACCATTTGCCTCACTTTCACGACGTCTGACGGCCGTGTGAATGGAACACCTCCCGTGACGTCTCAATCCAAACGCTCATTCGGCTACTCGGTCCGTGGCATCAAGCCCCGAAGTTCCAGCCGCTCCCGCCCTCGTACTGATGGAGGATGTTCTTCGCCATCAGTATCTTGTGGACCTCGTCAGGCCCGTCGGCTAGACGCAACACTCTCGCCGTCAGGTACATCTGAGCAAGCGGAAGGTCGTTGCTCACGCCAGCCCCGCCCCAGACCTGAATGGCCCGGTCGACGACGCGGTGGTAGGCGGCCGGCACGAAGACCTTGATTGATGAGATCGCGGTCCTTGCGTCAGGGTCGTTCTTCGCCACCTTCTCGGCGGCGTTGATGGTCATGAGCCGGGCCGACTGCAGGTCCATGTAGCTCTCGGCAATGAAGCCCTGGATGAACTGCTTCTCTTTCAATAGCCCCCCGTGGACTTCGCGCGTCAGCGTGCGCTCGACCATGAGGTCAAAGGCCCGCCACATTTGGCCGATCGAATTCATGCAGTGGTACACCCGCCCGGCGCCGAGCCGGTCCTGGGCCGCCTGGTGGCCCTCGCCGACGGCGCCGAGCGTGTTCTCGATGGGGACGCGCACGTTCTCGTAGCGGATTTCGCAGTGGTCCGACGTCGAATGGCCGAAGATGCCAATACCGCGGATGATGTTCACCCCGGCCGTATCGGTGGGCACGATGATCTGGGTCATGCGGCCCGAAGCCCCGTACTCGCCGGAGGGATCGACTGCCCGGCACATGACGATGAAGAAATTGGCGTCGATGCCGTTGGAGGTGAACCACTTGTGGCCGTTGATGACCCAGTGGCCGCCGTCGCGTACGGCCTCGGTCTTGATGGAGCGCGGGTCGGACCCGGCGTTCTCCGGCTCGGTCATCGAGAAGCCCGACTCCATGTCGCCCGCGATGAGGGGCAGGAGCCACTTGCGCTTCTGCTCCTCGGTGCCGTATTTGGCGAGGATGCTGGCGTTGCCTGAATTCGGCGCCGCGATGCCAAAGAGCGCCGGCCCGCCCACGACGTAGGCGAGGATCTCATACATGTAGGCGAGGGCGAGGAAGTCGAGCCCCGCTCCCCCGTACTCCTTGGGCAGATGGGGCGCCCAGAGCCCGGCCTGGAAGACCTTGGCCTTCACCGCTTCGCGCAGCAAGATGCTCTCTCGGCGTAGGGCATCTTGTTCGTCTTCGTCGGCCCCGAGCATCTTCGAAGAGCGCCAGAGCGACTCCTCGATGGGCAGGATCTCCTCGTTGATGAACCGGGCCGTTCGAAGCCGGATGTCGTTGATCTCGGGGCTCAGTCCCGGCACGCGTGTCACGTTGATGGGCATGGGATTCTCCTTGGCGAAGTCACTCTCTACCTTCATAGCCGAAGCCTGCGGGCGTCTCTCACGGCGAGGTCGCCATGAGACTCACGACGTCGCTGCGGCCGGAGATGCTATTGACGCTCGGCGACCAAAAGTTCGGCGTCTTGCCAACCGCGCAGCGAGTTGACGATCGCCAACCTCTCGGCCGAGCGAATATCTTCCGGCCGCATCGTTGTCTCAACCAGCACACCCCGCTCGATCAGGCGAGCCCGCTCGATCCCCGGCAAGCATCCCGCGGCTAGTGGCGGAGTCTGCCAAACGGACCCGATTCGGACGGCGAGGTTTGCTGTCGTCACCTCGGTACACTCGCCGCGATCGTTCACCATGACAACATCGTCCGCCTCGGGGTGCCTCCGGCGCCGACGCTGGTATACCTCGCGCTGGGTGGTCTTGTGAAAGAGCATCGTCGACTCGCTGCAGACAGGCTCTGCGTCAATCGCCAAACGGACGGGCGTTGATCTGGGCGTGGGGGCGGCTGCCGCGAGCAGTTCGAGGCCGCCGTTACGAGAGAGCAGCAACCGCACCCGGGCCTCATAGTCAATCTTTGCCAGTCGACGCGCCACCCAGGTTTCAAGATCGGGGCGGATTGGAAAGCCAAAGAGCGCAGCTGAGCTCGTGAGTCGGGCCAAATGTCGAGCCAGATGGTCCGAGGGCCGACCGGGCACGTAGCGAAACGTCTCCAGCAGGCGAAAGGGTCTCGTCGGCACTGCGCGCAAGACCTCGCTCTTTAGGACCATCTCGCGATACTCGGTTTCGGGCCGCGAATCGGCGACGACGCCTCCGCCACTGCCGAAGCGAGCCGCCCCGCCGCGTTCGTCGACGACCGCCGTGCGTATAGCGACGCTAAAGCGCGCTCGGACTCCCTGGGGACTCGGTTCGAGCAGCCCAATGGCGCCGCAGTAGATCCCCCGTTCGGCGACCTCGAGGGAGGCGATGATGCCCATGGCGCTCTGCTTGGGTGCTCCCGTCACCGATCCGCAGGGAAACATGGCGACGAGCACGTCGAGAAGACGTGAGTTCTCCTTCGTCTCGCACCGCACCTCTGAAACGAGCTGCCACACGTTCGGGTACGGCTCAAGCTCGCGCAGCTTCGGGACATTGACAGAACCGACCTTCGCCACCTTGCCCATGTCGTTTCGTATGAGGTCCACAATCATGACGTTTTCAGCCGTCTCCTTCTCCGAGGTCGCCAGTTGACGTGCGAGCTCGGCGTCCTCTTCGGCCCAGCGTCCCCGGCGCATGGTGCCCTTCATCGGCCGGCTGCGCAGCACCACCCCATCCCACTCGATGAATAGTTCCGGCGACGCACTGACGACCGCCACGTCGTCGAGTTCGATCAGCGCCCCGTAGGCCGGTTGCTGCGCGATCAGCAACTGCCGATAGAGGACCTTCGAGTTGACGGGCTGTGAGCTCTCTACCGGGTTAGTGAAATTGACCTGGTAGACGTTGCCCACGGCGATCTCGTCGAGAATAGATTCAACCTTTGCGAGGTAATCCATTTCGGGGATCAGGGGTCGCCACTTCGCGGGCGGAACTCTGCCAGCTCTCCTGGGCAGCCGAAGTGGCGTTGTAGCGCACCCTCGGTAGAGGCCGAACCACGCGAGCGGAACGTTCCCACTCACATCCGGGTCGCGCGAATGCACCGCCAAGCCGCCATCGAAGGCCGGCGCGCACTCGTACGAGACGAAACCCGCTGCCCAGAGTCCCCGACGAGCGGCTTCGTCGGCCCCTTCGACGACACTGACGACCTCTTCAAGCGTCTCGGCGCGAAGCTCGGTCTCAAAACCCGAGAGGATCGAGGAAGTTCGCTCTCGCATGTTGTCGAATCGAACACTTGGAACAGGCGTGGGCGTCACGATCGAGACCCATTTCTAAGGCAAACCTTCAGTGCCGATGGCATCACTACGGCGAAATCATAGGAGTCTTCGAATGCTCGCCCCGAGTGCGGACGCGCGACAACGGAGGCGGCGACATTTGACGCGACCAGGAATCTCGCCTAGACCTGTGGGCCAAAATTCCTTCCATCCATCGCCCGCCCACTATGGTGGCTCGACTGGCAGAGGAGCTCATGAAGCGAGACCGATACGACTTCGTCATCGTTGGCGGGGGCTCGGCGGGCAGTGCCCTCGCGAATCGCTTCTCGGCGGACCGGTCCACCCAGGTCCTGGTCATTGAGGCCGGCCGCCTGGACTACCGCTGGGACGTCTTCATCCACATGCCAGCCGCCCTCACGATTCCTATCGGTAACCGCTTCTACGACTGGAAGTACGAGTCCGAACCCGAACCCCACATGGGCGGGCGCAAGATCTACCACGCGAGGGGAAAGGTCCTCGGCGGCTCCAGCAGCATCAACGGCATGATCTTCCAGCGCGGCAACGCGATGGACTACGAGCGCTGGGCCGGTGATCCCGGGATGGACGAGTGGGACTACGCCCACTGCCTGCCGTACTTCAAGAAGATGGAGAACTGCCTCGCGGGGGGTGACGAGTACCGGGGAACGACCGGTCCCTTGATCCTCGAGCGCGGACCGGCGACGAGTCCCCTCTTTCAAGCGTTCTTTCGTGCGGTACAGGAGGCGGGCTACTCGCTCACGAAGGACGTGAACGGCTACCGGCAGGAGGGCTTCGCGCCCTTTGATCGCACGATCCACCGCGGCCGGCGACTAAGTGCCGCTCGGGCCTACCTGCACCCGGTCATGAACCGGCCGAACCTCGAGGTGACCTGCGGCGCTTTCGTGACGAAGATTCGCTTCGACGGCGAGCGCGCCGTTGGCGTCGAGGTGACCCACCGTGGGGGCCACCGCAGGATCGACGCGGGCGAAGTGATCCTCTGTGGGGGCGCGTTCAATTCGCCGCACCTGCTTCAGCTCTCGGGGGTTGGCAACGCTAACGAGCTCGCGGCGCTCGGGGTCGACGTTGTGTCGAACCTGCCCGGCGTCGGTGAGAACCTGCAGGACCACCTCGAGGTCTACATCCAGCACTCCTGCACGCAACCGGTCTCGATGGCACCGGCCCTCAAGTGGCGCAACCGCCCCTGGATCGGCGCGCAGTGGCTGTTCCTTCGCGCGGGACCCGGCGCCACGAATCACTTCGAGGGAGGAGGTTTCGCTCGGAGCAACGATGACGTCGCCTACCCCAACTTGATGTTCCACTTCCTGCCGATCGCGATCCGCTACGACGGCTCGGCTCCGGCGAGCGACCACGGCTACCAGGTGCACATCGGCCCGATGTATTCCAACTCGCGCGGGTCGGTCAAGCTCACCTCACCCGATCCCGCCGTGCATCCTGCACTTCGATTCAACTACCTTTCCACCGACGACGACCGACGCGAATGGGTCGAGGCAGTACAAGTGGCCCGCAACATCCTCAGCCAACCGGCCTTCGCCCCCTACAGCGGCGGCGAGCTCTCCCCCGGGAGAAAGGTCGCTTCCGACGACGAGGTCCTCGACTGGGTGCGCCGTGACGCCGAGACGGCGCTGCACCCCTCGTGCACCTGCAAGATGGGCACCGACGAGATGTCCGTCGTGGATCCCTCATCGATGAGGGTGCACGGTCTCGAGGGACTGCGCGTCGTGGACGCCTCGGTGATGCCCTACGTCACCAACGCCAACATCTATGCGCCAGTGATGATGGTTGCAGAAAAGGCGGCCGACCTCATCCTCGGCAACTCGCCCCTCGCTCCCTCCACGGCTCCCTTCTACCGCCGCGTCCGGGCCAATGGACCTCGGTCCGACGACCGGTCGAAATCACGGACCAACGACTGACGCTTCCGAGAGATAAGCAACACGTCTGGCCCATTGGCCGCTACGTTCGCTCGCGAATCGCGGCCACTAACGCCGGGACGATCACTGCGACGTCGCCCACGATTGCGTAGTCGGCGCGCGAAAGGATTGGTGCGTCAGGATCGGTGTTGATCGTCACCACGTGCTTGGCGCTGCGACAACCCGCCAAGTGCTGCGTGGCGCCGCTGATCCCGCACGCAAGGTAGAGCTCGGGCGAGATCTTGGTGCCCGTTTGACCGACCTGCTGTGCGTGCGGTCGCCAGCCGGCGCTGGTGACGGCCCTCGACACACCGACCGCCGCCCCGAGCAGGCCCGCCAACTCATCCAGGGCGGCGAAACCCTCCTCGCTGCCGACGCCGCGTCCGCCGCCCACGACGACTCGAGCATCGGCGAGCGCGACGCCCCCCCCTCGACCGATCCACTCGGTGACCACGACGCGGCGATCATTTTCACTGGCGGCAAGACGATGTTCGTGCCCTGCCGTGGCGATGGGTGTTGCCGCCGGTTCGGCCGCGACGCCGTCGGGCGCGACGGTGAGCAGCACCGGCACCCCTTCGACAACCGCGTCTTCGACGAGACTGCCCGCCCAGCGCTGGCGACTAAGTCGAAGCGAGCGCGCGTCCAGCCACGAAGCGGCAAGGCAATTTGCCACCATCGGGAGCCAGGTGGTCGCGCCGACGTGGGCCATGACCTCGTTGCCTCGGTCCGTTCCTGCAGCCACGAGCGCGTCGGCGCCCCACGTCTCCACGAGATCGAGCAGCGCGCGGGCCCAGCCCATCGGCGCGTAACCTTCGACGCCCTCCACGACTACCTGAAAGACGTCGCTCACCCCGTAGCCAGCGAGCGCTTCAAGATCCGAAGGCGGGACCATGCCCATCATCGCAGCGACGAGCACTCGCCCAGACGATTCACTAAGGCTTCGGGCCAGGGTCAGCGCGCGCAGCGACGCGTCGAGCACGCCGTCGACGTCGTGCTCGAGAAAACAGACCACGCCGCCTCGCGCCACCATCGGCGCAGTTTGGGATCGGACCACGCTCACGCCAGGAGCCCCCACTGCCCGAGCAACGCGACGAGCGCCGGCACCCCGTCGACGCCCGCCCCAAGGATCTCGGCGCGTTCGCGCGGCTCCTCGGGCACGCGAAGCCGCTCCGTGCGCACCGGTCCTTCGCGCCACACAATCTCGGTCGCTTCAATTGGCATCTTCTTCGCGCGTATTCGACCCGGCAGCGAGGGGTAACGAGGCAGGTTGATGCCTTCCTTCACCGCGATCACGCAGGGCAGCGCGAGCTCGTAGAGCTCGTCGCCGCCTCGGAACTCGCGCTTGGCGACGAGAACCTCGTCACCGATATCAAGGTGCTTGATCCCACTCACCGTGGGGCGACCAAGCGCGTGCGCTACCCGCACGCCGACCTGATAGTCGCCGGTATCGGCGGCCTCACTGCCAAGGAGGATGAGGGCGTAGGGTCCTTGCTCGGCTTCGTCGCGACGGATCGCCTCGACGATGGCTTCAGCCGTGGCAATTGCATCCCACTCTCGGCCATCGGTCACAAGATGCACCAGCCGGTTCGCGCCAATGGCGGCGGCGTCGCGCAGCTGATCGGCCGCCTCCGGTGGCCCGAGGGTGAGGACCGTAACGGTGCCGCCGTCCCGTTCAACGATCCGCACCGCCTCTTCGACGGCGCACTCCTCGTGCGGGCTGACGGTGAAGCCCAACTGGCGCACGTCGACCTCCATCTGGTCGGGCGTGAGGACGATCCTCGCGCCCACCATGGGGACGCGCTTCACGCAGACGAGTACGTTCAACTTCTCACTCGAGCGTTGTCGGGGTCGAACAGCGGCGTCGAGCCGACCACCTCGACGGTGACCGGATAAGTCTCACTCAGGTACTCGACGAGCAGCTTGTTGCCCACGGCGGCGTCAGCGGCGGGCAGATAGGCAAGCAGGATGTGCTTGCCGACCGACGGGCCCGACCCCGCGCTCGTCACGTACGAGGGCCGGTCCTTCTCGTCGACGAGCCGCTCCCCCTCGAGGCTGAGGATCGGCTCGCCGCCGAGCATGTAGCGCTTGACGCCGTGGGCCGACCGGTGATCGTCAACGGTGAACGTACAGAGGTGCGCCACCGGTACCTCGTCGCGCTGAGCCACGTACGCCGAGCGTCCGATGAACTCCTCCTTCTTCACACTCGGGCGAGCCATGCCGGCCTCGACGATGGAGTAGTCCGCCGTCAGCTCGTTGCCGAGCGCCCGGTAGCCCTTCTCCAGCCGCCCGGTCGTGCCGTAGACGCCGATGCCGACCGGCACCAGCCCGTGTTCCTCGCCGGCCGTGAAAATTGTGTCCCACGCGCGAGCACCTTCCTCGATCGGCACGTAGATCTCCCAGCCCAGTTCGCCGATGTACGAGATGCGAGAGGCCCGCACCTTGATGCCCCCGAGCTCGATCACCCGGCAGGTCGCAAAGGGAAAGCCGGCGTGGCTGACGTCGTCGTCGGTGCACTGTGCGAGCACGTCACGGGCCCGCGGACCCCAGAGGCCGAAGGTCGCCCAGGACGACGTGACGTCGCTCAGCTGTGCCGAGCCATCTGCGGGAAGGCGGTCGACGATCCACTTCTTCTCGGTCATGCCGGTGAAGGCGCCCGTCACGACGCGAAAGGCGTCAATCCCTAGCCGCATGATCGTGAGGTCGGACTTGAAGCCGCCGCGCTCGTCGAGGAATGAAGTGTAGACAACCCGCCCGATCGGCACGTCCATCTGGGCGACCGCGAGGTGCTGCAGCGCCGCGAGCGCCCCCGGTCCAGTCACGTCAAAGACCGCGAAGGCCGAGAGGTCGACGAGCCCGCAGGTCTCGCGCAGCGCCAGGTGCTCGGCGTTGATGATCGGGCTCCACCAGCGCGACTCCCACTCGGCCTCTCGTTCCATCAGGCGCCCGTGGTACTTCTTCAGCAGGTGCTTGTTGCTCTCGTACCAGAAGGGCCGCTCCCAGCCCATGGCCTCGTAGAAGAAGGCGCCGAGCTCGCGCTCTCGCTCGTAGACGGGACTGAGCCTCGTCGGACGCTCGGACTCCCACTGTTCGGCCGGGTGCACGATGCCGTACATCTTGTTGTAGCCCTCGCGGGCCCGAGCGGTCACGTGGGACCGCGTGCGCTGGTGATCGTAGAAGCGCGCCACGTCAGCTTCGTGCAGGTCAACGCCGGGCGCCCGGCCATCCATCCACTCGGCGACCGCCCGCGCGATGCCCGGACCCTCCTTGATCCAACTCGCCGCGACCGACCAGAGGCCCTTCACTTCGGGCGTCTCGCCGAGCACGGGATGGCCGTCGGGGGTCATCGAGATGAGCCCGTTGATGGCGTAGCGCACGCCAACGCTCTCGTCGCCGAGCAGCTCGGGCATCAGCTCGAGGGCGTCCTGGAGCTGCGGGTCGAAGTCGTCCTGGGTGAAGGGCATCTCCGTCGGCGTGAGCGCGGAGGCCTCAATGGAGGGGATGTCCTCGGGGTTGACGATGATCGCCCGGTGCGCGTAGGAGCCGACCTCGATGTCGCCCCCGTGCTGGCGCTCGTACATGTTGGTGTCCATGTCGCGGATGATGGGGTAGCTGATCTCGCCCACCGTGTCGGCGAAGAGCGGGATCGGCCCGACGCTGATCATCTGGTGCACAACCGGGGTGAGGGGAATCGTCGCGCCGGCCATCTGGGCGATTCGCGGGCTCCACACGCCACAGCACACCGCGACGACTTCGGTTTCGATGTCGCCCGCGGTCGTCTTCACGCCGCGAATGTTCTTACCGTCCGCCGAGAGCTCGATGCCCGTGATCTCGGTGTTGGCGCGCACGACGAGCGCTCCCATTTCCACCGCCCGTTCGCGCATGATCGTGCCCGCCCGTAGCGAATCGACGACCCCGACCGAGGGGAAATACAGTCCCTCAAGGACGACGGCCGGATCGACGTAGGGCACCAGCTTCGCGACACCTTCGGAGTCGAGGATCTCGCAGGGAAAGCCCCAGGCCTTGGCGGCTGAGGCCCGTCGGCGCAACTCGTGGCTCCGCGCCTCGGTGCGGGCCACCTCAATGCCGCCGCTCTCGATGAAGACGCCAAGCTCTTTGTACTGGGCGGTGCTGTCAGAAGTCAGCTCAGTCATCATCTTCGAGTAGTCCACCGGGAAGATGAAGTTCGAAGCGTGGCCCGTCGATCCGCCGGGGTTGGGCATCGGTCCCTTGTCGATGAGGATGAGGTCGCGCCAGCCGAGCAATGCGAGGTGGTAGGCCAGGCTGTTGCCGACGATGCCGGCGCCGACGATGACCGCGCTTGCTCGCAAGTCCGAATCGTTCACGGTGCTCATCTTTCCCGCTCGAGGTCCGTCAGTGCCAATCGGAAACAGCGATAACCGAACCTGCGAGCATCAGTCCCCCAGCTCGGCGCGACGACGGATCACGTACTCCTCGAGCTCGGCGCGGATGGCGCTGTCGAGCGGCGGCGCCTCGTACTCGTCAAGGGTCTTCTGGCAGATCTGGCCCGCCCGCGCCGCGGCGTCGAGGGACCCCTCGCGTGCCCAGCGCTCGAAGTTCTTCGAGGAGGAGAGCATCGGCCGGTAGAAGCAGTCGCGAAAGCGAGTCATCGTGTGCTCGGCCCCGAGGAAGTGCCCGCCATGGCCGACCTCGAGGTGGGCGTCGAAGGCGAGCGCCGCCTCGTCGATCTCGAGGGGCGTGAACTCGACGCGCAGCATCCGCAGCAGCTCCACGTCGATGATGAACTTCTCGTAGCAGCTGACGAGCCCGCTCTCCAGCCAGCCGGCCGAGTGCATCACCATGTTCGTACCCGCGAGGAACGTGGGCAGCATGGTCATCAGGGCCTCGTAGGCGGCTTGCGCGTCGGGCATTTGGCTTGAGGTGAGACCGCCCCCGGTGCGGAAGGGCAAGCCGAAGTGCCGGGCGAGCTGGCCCGTGCAGAGCAGTCCAATCGCCGACTCGGGCGTGCCGAAGCACGGCGAGCCCGACTGCATGTCGATGTTGGAGAGGAACGAGCCGAAGATCACCGGACAGCCCGGACGAATCAGCTGGGACAGGGCAATGCCCGAGAGCGCCTCGGCGAGCTGCTGGACGAGCGCCGCGGGGATGGTCACAGGAGACATCGCGCCCATCAAGAGGAACGGCGTCAGCACGACCGGCTGGTTCGCGAGGCTGTACTCGAACTGCGCGTCGAGCATCCGGTCGTCCCAGCGCAACGGCGAGTTGCAGTTAATCAGCGAAATCGTGGCGGGCGTCTTCTCGATGGTCTCGCGCCCGCCAAGGAGGATTTCGGTCATCTTGATGGTGTCGCGGGCGTTCACTCCCGAGACGACGTTGCCCATGTAGAACTTGTCGGTCAGGGTCTGCAAGGCGAAGATCATGTCGAGATGCCGCGAGTCGAGCGGCGCGTCGTTGGGCTCGCAGATCACTCCCCCGGCCGAGTCGAGCTCAGGAAAGCTCTGGGCCAGCATCGAAAGCTTGCGGAAGTCCTCCATCGTGGCGTCGTGGCGTTCGGCGCCCGAGCGCACGAACGGAGGACCGTAGACGCCACTGAAGATCATGTGGTCGCCACCGACGTGGACGTTGTTCTTGGGATTGCGGGCCTGGACATCGAACTCGTGCGGGGCCCTCGCGACCTGTTCCATCACGAAGTCGGGGTCGAGCCACACCGTTTGTCCATCGATCTTCTGGCCGGACTTCGCGAATAGCTCGACGGCCTCGGGCTTGACGAACTGCACCCCAATCTCACTGACGATGCGCCGCCACCCGCGATCCAGCACCTCGATCGCGTCGGGGGAAAGGAGCTCGTAGCGAGCCATCTTGTTGACGAACATCGCCACCTCATTCCCCGCGAGACCCGCTGTCGCGCACGGCCCGAACTGCCCTGCGATTCATATTATAGAACTCCGTACTGTAGTATGGAACTGGTGGAGACGACCACGTTGAGCAAGCCCTCCGGCGCGCAAGCCATCGACCGCGCCGCCAAGCTGGTGCGCCAGGTGGTTAACGCGAGCCGGCCGGTGACCTTCAGCGAATTGGCAGAATCCTCCGGCCTCGCCAGGAGCACGACCTCGCGAATCCTGAATGCGCTCGAACGGGACGGACTGTTGCGCCGCGACGCCAGCGGCGCCTTCCTACCCGGGGAGATCTTTATTCGCTACGCACTGCGCGGCAACGCCGAGACCGACCTCGTGACCGTCGCTTCCCCCTACCTCGAGCGGCTCGGCGAACTGACCCGCGAGACGATCAACCTCGGCGTAATGCGAGACGCTCTGGTTGTCCAGATCGCCCAGGTTGACACCCACTACGTGCTCGGCGGAACAAACTGGCTGGGTCGGAGCGAACCGGTGCACTGCACCGCACTCGGCAAGGTGCTCCTCGCTTACGGGGCGGCGGCACTGCCCGCCGGGCGCCTGGAGCGCTTGACACCGCGTACCATCACCTCGCGCACGGCGCTCGAAGCGGAACTAACCAAGATTCGCCGGCGCGGCTACGCCGTGGCGGCCGAGGAGCTGGAATCCGGGCTCGTGGCGGTTGCGGCGCCGGTGCGGCGCGACGACGGAACTGTCATCGCCGCCCTGTCGGTCTCGGGGCCATCGACGCGCTTCAGTCCGACCCTCGTGAGCCACGTCGGCGGGCTCTGCGTCGCCGAGGCGAACGCGCTGTCGGCGGCGCTCGGCTACCGGCGAAAGAGAAAGGGTGCCGCGTGACGCGAGACGAACTCTTAAAGGAGATGTACGAGGCCACGCTGCTCGGAAACGCACCTGTCGTGCTGGACCTCACGAACGCCGGCCTCGCGATGGGCCTCGATCCCGAGACGCTGCTCTTCGAGTCACTCATCCCCTCGCTCGAGGAGGTCGGGGCCCGCTTTGAGCGCGGCGACTTCTTCGTACCCGAGATGCTCATCGCCGGCCGGGCGATGGCCGGGGCGCTGGAGGTACTGCGGCCCCTCATGGTCGAGACCGGGGTCGAACCGGTCGGCACGTTCGTCATGGGCACAGTGAAGGGCGACGTCCACGACATCGGCAAGAACCTGGTGGACATCATGCTCGAGGGCGCGGGGTTCCACGTGATCGACCTCGGCGTGCAAGTTGCCCCGGAGCGCTTCGCCGAAGCGATCATCGAGCACAAGCCCGACATCGTCGGCTTCTCGGCGTTTCTTACGACGACGATGCCCATGTTCAAGGCGAACATGAACGTCCTGGAGAAGGCCGGCCTTCGCGACCAGGTCATCGTCATGGTCGGCGGCGCCCCGGTCACCCAGGAGTACGCCGACGCGGTCGGCGCCGATGGCTACGCGTCGGACGCCTCGGCGGCAGTGAAAAAGGCCAAGGACCTCCTCGCGCGCAAGCGCGCCGTCGCGGTCTAGGCAGTCGGCCGTGCACACCGTCCTTCGATCGCCCACCCGCGAGGTCGTGATCGGCAGCGATCAGCCCTTCTGCGTGATCGGCGAGCGCATTAATCCAACGGGGCGCAAGATCTTCCAGGAACAGTTGCGCGCCGGGGACCTCTCGCGCATCCCCGTCGACGTCGCCCAGCAGGTCGAGGGCGGCGCCATGGTGCTCGACGTCAACATGGGCGTGCCCATGGCCGACGAAGTGGATCTGATGATCCAGGCCGTCAAGCTGATCCAGAGCCTCACCGACCTGCCGCTGTGCATCGATTCGTCGGTAATCGAAGCCCTCGACGCTGGACTCGCCACCTACGAGGGCAAGGCTCTCGTGAACTCGGTAACCGCCGAGGACGACCGTCTCGCGGCGATCCTTCCGCTCGTCAAGCGCTACGGGGCGGCGATCATCGCCCTGCCGAACGATGAGTTCGAGATCCCCTACGAACCCGAGCGGCGCTTAGAGCTCGCCCGCAAGGTCGTCGACGTCGCGACCAACGAGTACGGCATCGCCCTCGAGGACATCGTGATCGATCCGCTCGCCATGCCCATCGGCGCGGACACCACACTCGTCGTGAAGACCCTGGAAACGATCGCGCTCATCCACGCTGAGCTCGGGGTGAACATGACCCTCGGGGCCTCGAACGTGTCATTCGGTATGCCCGACCGCGCGACGCTCTGCGCGGTCTTCCTGCCCGTCGCCATGCGAGCCGGTCTCACGAGCGCCATCATGGACGCGCGCACGCCCGAGCTGGTGCGAGCCGTGCGTGCGAGCAACCTCTTGCTCGATCGCGATCCCTGGGGCGCCGCGTGGATCGCCGCGCACCGCTCCCAGCAGAGTGACAAGTCGTGAACGAGCGCTGAATGGCAACCGTGGCCGCCGACGCCAGCAACGAATCGCCGCTCGGTGCCGCTGACGGCGTTGTCGTAACGGACGGGCGCGGCCGCTTCGACCTGCTCTTTGAACCGGCGAACCACAAGGTCCGCGTTCCACCCGGCGTCATCCTCTTCGACGCCGCAAGTTGGAACGGCGTCGCCATCGACTCCACGTGTGGCGGCCACGGCACGTGTCGCAAGTGCAAGGTCCGGGTACTCGAAGGTGCGGCGCCGATCACGTCGCTCGACACACGGGCCTTCTCGACCGACGAGCTCCGCCAAGGCTGGCGCCTGGCCTGTCGCGTCGAGGTGGTGACCGACCTGCGAGTCGACGTGCCGCCACTGATGACGCGGCCCAAGGCCGCGACGGTCGGTGTCGGGCGCAAGGTGATCCTCCGTCCAGCCGTGCAGAAGCGCTACGTCGAGCTGACGTGGCCAACTCTCTCGGACCAGACGACCGACCTGGGACGACTGCTGGCGGCCGTCGACGACCTGGAGCTGCGTCCCGAACTCGACGTGCTGCGCACGATTGGCCAGGTGCTGCGCGCAAGTGACTACAAAGTCACCGCCGTCGTCGTGGACAACGTGCTCATCGACGTCGAACCCGGGGACACCACCGCGCGCAACTACGCGATTGCCTTCGACCTCGGCACGACGACGGTCGTAGCGACGTTGCTTGACCTGACGACGGGTACGCCCGTCGCCGTCCAGTCGATGCTCAACAAGCAGCAGCCCTTCGGTGCGGACGTCATCACGCGGATCAGCGCGATCATGATGGACCAAAAGGCGCTCGAGCAGCTGACCCGGCGGGCTCACGAGACCCTCGACGAACTGGCCCAGGCCGTCTGCGAGGAGGGCGGCGTCAACCCGTCCGAGGTGTACGAGATCGCACTCGCCGGCAACGCCACGATGACTCACATCGCCCTCGGCATCGACCCCGAAGCGCTGGGGGTGGCGCCCTTCATCATGTCGACCAAGTTGTTCCCCGAAATGCTCGCGACCGAGCTCGGAGTGCGCGTGCACGCCCGGGCTCGCGCGGTCGTCTTTCCGTCGCTCGGCGCCTACGTCGGCGGCGACATTCTCTCTGGCCTTTTGGCGTCGGGGATGGATCGCGACTCTCGAATGCGGCTTTTCCTCGACATCGGCACAAACTGCGAGGTTGTCCTTGGCAACAGTGATCGGCTCATCGCGACGGCCGCGCCGGCCGGTCCCGCCTTCGAGGGAGCGGCTATCCGCTGCGGGATGCGGGCGGCGCCGGGCGCGATCGAGGTCGTGAAGCTGAGCGCTGACGCCGTCGAGCTTGGAGTGATCGGCGACGTTGAGCCGCAGGGACTCTGCGGTTCCGGTCTCGTGGACGTCGTCGCCGAGCTGGTGCAGCTGAAGCTCATCGACGCCTCGGGTCGGTTCGTCCCCGACGACGAGGCGGCCACGTTGGCGCCGGGCATCGCCAATCGCCTCACCGAGCTCGAGGGACAGCGCGTCTTCGTCGTGCATTGGCAAGGCGAGGTGGGCGACGCGACAAGCTCGATCTTCCTGTCCCAGCGCGACGTGCGCGAGCTCCAGTTCGCCAAGGCGGCGATCGCGACGGGCTGGCACATACTGCTCGAGGAGGCCGGGATAAAGGTCGAGGACCTCCAGCAAGTCCTTCTCGCGGGCTCCTTTGGCAGCTATCTCTCCCCCGCCAGTGCGGTGCGGCTCGGCCTCGTCCCCAAGCTGCCGATTCTGCGGATCGTCAGCGCCGGCAACGTCGCGGGCGAGGGCGCCAAGATGGCCCTGCTCAGCATGCGCGAGCGCGCGGGAGCGATGACGTTACTGGAGGAGGTGGAGTATGTCGAGCTTTCCGACCGAAGCGACTTCAATGACGCGTTCGTCGATCAGTTGGCCTTCCCCGCCTAGGCCTCGCTCGACCGCGACGACCTCAGTGATCGCCTGTGGCGCGCTCGGACCCTCCATTCGCGAGATCGCGAGCCGCCAGGACTGGGAGTTGGATCTCCACTTATTGCCGGCGTTGTTGCACAACCGGCCCCGACAGATCGCGCCGCGCGTCGAACGGCTCGCTCGCCAGCTGCAAGCAAACGGTCAACGGGTCGCCGTCGCGTACGCCGACTGCGGTACTTACGGCGCCCTCGACGAGGTGTGCGCGCGCCTCGGACTCGAACGCATGGGCGGACAGCACTGCTACGACGTCCTCGCCGGATCCGAGGAGCTAGAGCGCCTTTTCGCCGAACAGCCCGGTACCTACCTCTTGACTGATTTTCTCGTAACGAGCTTTCGCCGCACCGTGCTCGCTGAACTGGGACTCGACCGACACCCCGAACTCTGGGACGACTACTTCGGTCACTACCAGCGCGTCGTCTGGCTCGCCCAGCATCGGAGCGCGAAACTCGACGACGAGGCTCGAGCCATCGCAGACCTTTTCGGTCTTCCACTCGTCGTGCTCGAGGTCGGCACGGGCTCGCTGGAGAGCGAACTCGAAAGACTGCTCGAGGTGGCCGGCAAGACGGGTCGAAGTGCGTAGCGGGCTGAGGGCCGCGACGACTCTGCTCGCGCACCCGCGCTACGAGGTCATCCCGAGTCCGTCGATCGAGGAGAAGGTTCTCGAGTCGGTTCCCAAGGGCGTGACGATCACCGTTACGGCCTCGCCCAGCAAGGGACTCGATGCCGGCTTCGAGCTCGCCGAACGTCTGCGCAAGGCGGGCTACCAGGTCGTGCCGCACGTGGCAGCCCGCCAGGTCGTGGACCGCAGCCACTTGGAGGAGATCGTGGCGCGACTGGTCGCCTGCGGCGTCGATGACGTCTTTGTCCCGGGTGGCGACGCCAATCCCCCGGGACGATACGACAGCTCCCTTGAGCTCCTCGTCGAGCTCGACTCTCTCGGCCGGCCGTTCGATCGCGTCGGCATCACGGGGCACCCCGAGAGCCACCCGAGCATCGCCGACGACGTCACGGTCCAGGCCATGTGGGACAAGCGGCACTACGCGACCTACATCGTGAGCAATCTCTGCTTCAACGCAATGACCGTGCGGCGCTGGATCGAGCGTGTGCGGGCGCGCGGGGTAAAGCTGCCGCTCTACTTCGGGCTCGCCGGACCGGTCGAGCAGGCGAAGCTGCTGCGCATGGCGACAAAGATTGGCGTCGGCGACTCGGTACGCGTGCTCTCGGGGCACAAGAACTGGATCTTTCGACTCGGCACGCCCGGCGGCTACGACCCGACACGACTGTTGCAAAGGGAGGGCGCGGCCCTCGCGGATCCCTTGTCGATCGTGGCGGGCGTGCACATCTTCACGTTCAATCAGATCCGCCGGACCGAGGAGTGGCGCCAGGGTCTGCTGGCTGACTTGACACCGCTTCGCCCGGCTGGAGTCGACTTCCCCAGCTAAGGCCGACACCACTTCGACTACCGCACTTCGGCAGCGACGATAGATTTGGCCCATCAACGAAGGGGGCGATCACCGGTGGAGGGCAACGAGCCAGAAATCGTGGGCACAGCCCACGATCCGCTGATCGAGGCGCAGCAGCTCGCCGAGGGTGCGCATCAAGCGGGCATCCAGTTGCGACTCCTCGGCGGACTGGCCGTGCGAGTGCTGTGCCCCGACTTCCCTCCGCGGCTACGCCGCGACCAGGACATTGATTTTGGATGCCTCTCGAAGGGCCGTAAGGAGGTCATGGCCTACCTCGAAGCCAGTGGCTGCGAGCCCGATCGCCGTTTCAATTCCTTGAACGGCGATCGCCAGATGTACTACAACGCGCCGAGCGGCCGGCCGATCGACGTCATGGTCGATCGCCTGACGATGTGCCACACCCTGGACTTCCGGCCGAGCTTCAACGCGTTGCCGCTCACGCTCGACGTCGTCGACCTGCTCCTCACGAAGCTCCAGATCGTCGAGCTGAACGAAAAGGACGCCCGCGACATCGTGCACCTGCTCGCGGCCTTTCCCGTAACCAAGGTCCGCGCACCCGAACTGCCGACGATCGACGCCGATCGCTTCGCCAAGGTGCTCAGCAGCGACTGGGGCTGGTGGCGCACCGTCACCGACAACTTGGCCAAGCTGCCCGCATTGATCGCCGACAAGCCCGACCTAAAGCCCGACTCGGTGAGGTACGACCCGCTCGAGAACGCCACCGCCCTGCTCGAGATCGCGAACGCGGCGCCGAAGTCGATGCAGTGGAAGATGCGCGCCCGGATCGGCGACCGAGTGCGCTGGTACGAACTGCCCGAAGAGGTCGCTCACTGAGGATTCGTTGAGGTGAACTCTGCCGATTGGTTGACGCCTTTCACTCGCTGTGGTAAGCAGTCTCAGCGCTCCGCAAGGCGGGGGGAAGCGCTGCACCATGTAGTCCGACGACCCTCGCCCCGAGCGGTGGAGGTGTGACGCCACTTTGCGGATCTTCTTCGCGACCGACATCCACGGCTCCGAAGTGTGCTGGCGCAAGTTCCTCAACTCGGCCGCCTTCTACAAGGCCGACCTCGTCATCCTGGGCGGTGACCTCACCGGCAAGGTGATGGTGCCCATCGTCGTGGGGCCGGGATTCTTCGAGGTGACGATCTCGGGCCAGACCCACCACCTCGAGACCGAGGAAGAGGTCCGCAACATCGAGACCCAGATCCGCAACCGCGGGTTCTACCCCACCCGGGTGAGCGCCGAAGAGCTCTCCGCCCTCACCGAGGAGGACGGCTCGATCGACAAGCGCTTCACGGCCGAGATGATCCACACCCTCGATCGCTGGCTCGACATGGCCGACACCAAGCTCGGCTCGGGCGACATCCCGTGCTTCTTGAACGGCGGCAACGACGACACCTTCGAGATCGATGCGGTCATCGAGTCGGCGCCCCACATCAGCTTCACCGAGGGCAAGATCGTCGAACTCGACGGCTTCTACCTGGCCTCGATGGGCTACACCAACCCGACGCCCTGGAACACGTTCCGCGAAGAGTCCGAGGAGGACTTGGCTATAAGGATCGAACACCTGGCGAATCAGGTCCCCGACATGGGCGTGACGATCTTCAACTTCCACGCGCCGCCCTACAACACCGGGCTGGACGACGCGCCGGCCCTGGATGAGAGCCTTCGGCCCAAGCACGGCGGCGCGGTGATGGAGCCAGTCGGCTCGAAGGCCGTGCGCGACGCGATCATGAAGCATCAGCCCATGCTCTCGGTGCACGGCCACATCCACGAGAGCAAGGGAGTCCGCAAGATGGGCCGCACGCTCGCCATGAATCCGGGCAGCGTCTACACCGACGGCGTCCTGCAGGGCGCGGTCATCGATCTCAACGAAAAAAAGAAGAAGGTGACGAGGTACATCCTCGTCAACGGCTAACCAACTACTGACTGTCCAAGGGGGGAACATGTCAATTGAAGAGGATGCCAAACCCGAAGGTGTAGGCGGCACTTCGGCGGGGTCGGAGGCGCCGACCCTGTTCCTGCGCAAAGCGACCGGTCTCGTGCGGGGCTGGTCGGTACGCGACGCGATCATCTACGCCTGCCTGTCGACCAACATCATCACGCTCGGGATCTACGAGTTCTCGTTCAACTCCTTCATCCCGAAGGGCCAGCTGCTGACGGCGGTCTTGATCTCGGGCGTGTGGGTGTCGTTCCTCGTGATCGCCTACACCGGGCTGATCGTCACCATCCCGCGAGCCGGTGGCGACTACGTCTGGCAGAGCCGCATCCTCGGCGGGCCGGTGGGATTCGTCTTCGCGACGACCGGCTGGTGGTTCATCCTCTGGCTCTGGGCGCCGATCTACGGCACCGTCTTGAACGTCGAGCTGATCCAGCCGGTGCTCTGGACGATCGGCGCCAAGGGCGCGGCCACGTACTTCGGCACCCACAACGGCACGATGACGATCTGCGTGATCACCATCGCCCTGGCCGGCTACTTCGTCTCGCTCGGCATGGGCGGCTACGCGAAGTTGCAGAAGTGGTGCTTCTACGCGGGCATGGTGGGATTCGCGACCGTGGTCGTGCTGCTGCTGGTCTTCTCCCACGGCAGCTTCGTGAACTCGGTCAACCTAGAGGCCCACAAGTACTTCGGCGTCTCGAACGCCTTTGGCTCAACGACCTCCGCGGCCTCGAAGCTCGGCTACGCGGCGCCGGCCTTTGGGCTGAACGCCTTCGGGGCGAGCATGCTGCTCGTGCCGATGCTGATGTTCTACCTGCTCTGGCCCAACTGGGGCTCGACGCTCTACGGCGAAGTGCGCGGCGCGAGCGACTTCAAGCGCGTCTTCACGGGCATGTTCGCCGGCCTCTGGCTGACGGTGATCCTCTCAGTGATCTTCCTGCTGCTCATGCTGAAGACCTTTGGCTGGAGCTTCTACAACGACGCCAACGCCGTCTACTGGGCGGGCAAGGCAACGATTCCGATCTGGCCCTACCCGATGATGATGGCCGCGTGGCTGGTGCACAACTCGGCCTTCCAGGTGATCCTGCTGCTCGTGATGAGCCTGTGGTTCTTCGGCTGGGTGGGGACGCTGTTCCTCTCCTCGACCCGAGTGATCTTCGCCGCGGCCTTCGATCGGGTGCTGCCCGACGCGGCGGCCTCGGTGTCGGAGAAGCGCAAGGTCCCCATGTACTCGCTGTACCTCATGCTCTTACCGGCCGTCGCGCTTTCTGCCGTCTATTCGTACTGGGTGAAATTCGCGACGTATACCCTGGACGCCACTCTGGTGATCGCGGTCACGTATCTCATTAGTGCGTTCGCCGTCGTGATCCTGCCGTGGCGCAAACCCGAGCTATGGGCGGCGTCGGCCGCGAGCAAGTTCAAGCTCTTTGGCATTCCAATCGTGCCGGTGGCGGGACTCGCGACGATGGGCCTCGTGATCTACAACCTCATCGAGTGGATGAAGAACAGCGCCTTCGGTGTCAACAACAAGGGCTCGCTCGTCTTCATGGCCATCCTCTACGTGCTGTCCATTGTCGTGTACGTCGTGGCACGAACGATCCGTAAACACCAGGGCATCGACCTCGGACTCATCAACAAGGAGATCCCCGTCGAATAGACACCTTAAGCCACGCCCACGGCGTCGAACACGACCTCTAGAAGAGACGTAGTTCCTGACGTTCGGACGAAGAGTTGACTGCCGCCGGCTCCGATTGCGGAGTCTCAGCGTCGGATGCTGGTGGCGCAAGGTCGGCTAGATCAAGGACCGGCCCTGGAGGCGGGATCAAGCCCGGGGCAATGCTGGACAAGAGCGAGACGATCTCCTCCAGTGAGGTGAGAAACCACTCGTTCCCGGGCGACCGCTCGATGTGGGAGTACTGGAGATCGAGCAATTCGTGGAGCACGCGTTCGATACGTCGAGCATCGTCGCACCGGATCGCGAGCAGGACAACGGGCCATTCGGGGTTCGAGGTCCCCAACTGTTCGAAAATTCGATCAAAGACCGGCCTGGTGGACATTCCGATCTTGATTGGGAAATTCCCTTCATTTCGCAATCGTGCGAGCTCGCGGTAGGCCGGGAAGGTATAGAAGTAGACGAGTTCTGGACCTTGTCCTATCTGTTGCTCAACCGGAAACGGAAGGACGGACGATTCCAGCTCCTGCACTGCTTCGAGGGAATGATCGTCGAAGGGTGCGACGACATCGTCTCTACTGAAGCGGTAGCTGCCCTTGGTAAGGGACCGCGTGAAGCAGGCGCTCTCGAGGATCTTCATCGCACTCATCGACTCATTGTCCAGATCGACCGGACCAACGAAGCCTCCGTGGCCCTCGTGAAACGCTGCACACTTTGCGGCGATGTCGTCGATCTTCGCTACCGTCCCAGCAAACAGCTTCACCGCGATCTCAGCAATGATCTGCGGACTTAAGGGAACGCCAACATACGGATACTGAGTGTCGAAGTCGTCCACCATGCTCCGGATTGTTGCACAATGCGGTAACAGGTGCTCCCACCATCTGGGCGACCACGATCGGAAGTTGCACCAAGCGGGCCCGCACCCAATCAAGCGTCGAAGGCGTTCGTCGTCACGGCGATGATCAGTCCAGTTTCCCCCTATGGCAAGAAATATTGATTAGGAGTAGCCTTCCGCGAGGAGTTCCCTACCTAAGGAGATTTGATGGCCGTGCTCGTTCGTATTACCGCCCCCGGAATTGACGCAGGAATGTACGACCAGATGTCACCAGCACTCCACGAACTAATGAGGAAGCAGCCCGGCTTCATAATGCACGTCGCCTACGCGACTCCCGGCGGATTCACGGTCGGAGAGGTGTGGGAGAACCAGGCGCAACAAGAGAAGTGGTTCAACGAAAACGTCAAGCCGAACCTGCCGGATCCAGCATCGATGTCAACGGAGTACATCCAGGTTCACAAGGTCGTGCAACCGTAGTCCGACGACCCGTTCGGAAGGAGAAGCCCCCGCTTCTCGCGCGGCTTCGAGGTATTCGTCCAGTGTCGGTGACCCTGTCAGACGTGACAGATTAAGCCCCCGTCCACCACGAGCGTCTGACCCGTCATATGAGAGGCGTCCTCTGACGCGAGGAACGTCACCGCGGCGATGATCTCCTCGGGCAATCCCTGGCGGCCCATGAGCACGGTGCGCCCAATCGGGGCCACGATCTTCGCCTCGGTCACTTCGAAGATTCGATCAAGGACTACCTCAACGACATTCCGATCTTGATCGGGAACTTCCCTTCATTTCACAGTCGAGCGAGCTCGCCAATGGCCCGGCGTACGCAAGTCCCTGGGCTCGAGCACACTTGTTGACGAGCAGCAACCCCGCCGACGGATCAATCGATCCGTGTGTGCAGGAGGCAGAACTCATTTCCTTCGGGGTCGGCGAGGACGACCCAAGACTGGTCCCCCTGACCCACATCGACCTGAACGGCTCCTAGAGCTAGGAGGCGGTCAAGCTCCTCGGCCTGATCGCATCCGGTAGGCGACACGTCGATGTGTACTCTGTCCTTAACAGTTTTTGGCTCCGGTACGGGCACGAAGACCAACGCCAGGTCCCTGGATTCGTCAGCTCCCGGTGCCGTCATCCAGAAATACGTATCTTCTCGCTGGACCTCCCAGCCGAGGACACCACCCCAAAAGGCGCTCACGGAACCGGGGTCCGTGCAGTCGATGACGATCTCTCGAAGAAGGCTGCCCATCGTCCTAGTGTCTAACACCCCTGGCAGGTCGCCACCGTGTCGCACGGACTGGGCGTGGGGGCCGTCTCATACGTGACAGAGCAGTCCCCCGTCCACCACGAGCGTCTGACCCGTGATGTAGGAGGCGTCCTCTGAGGCGAGGAACGCCACTGCGGCGGCCATCTCCTCGGGCAGTCCCTGACGGCCCATGGGCACCGTGCGAGCGATGAGGGCCTCGATGTCCGCCTCGGTCATCTGGTCGTGAGTGAACTGCGGATCGTTGAAGCCCGTGTCCACCCAGCCCGGGCAGACACAGTTCACTCGTATACCCGAAGCGGCGTAGTCAATCGCGAGGCTCCGCGTCAGGTTGACAACCGCCGCCTTGGAGGCCGTGTACACCGAGAGCGCCGGCTCGCCAAAGAGCCCGCTGATCGATCCCGTGGTAACGATCGCTCCGCCGCCGCCTGACTGCATCACCGGCACGACGGCGCGCACGACGAGGAACATCGAGGTGACGTTGACGGCGAGGGTCTTATTCCACTCCTCGAGGTCGGTCTCGAGGACGGTGCCCGCTCGCAGGCGTCCGGCGTGCGAGTGCAGCACGTCGATACCGCCGAGATCCTTACCGATTCGCTCGATCGCGTCCGCCACTTGCGTTGCGTCGGACACATCGGTCGCGAAGGCCCGACCCTCGCCGCCCGCGGTCGCGCACTCCTCAGCGACCGATCGAGCCTCCGCCTCGCGAATATCGACAACGGCGACCCGAGCGCCTTCCGTCGCAAAACGCAGCGCGCTCGCTCGTCCGATGCCGTGTCCCGCTCCGGTCACCACCACGCTCTTTCCTTCGAATCGCCTCACCGCGCCTCCTTCATCGAGTGCCTTCGCATCGCCGCGAACGATCGCCATCCTTTCACCTGCGACGCGGCCCAAGACCAGAGCGAGCCGAATGGTCTTCTTCGACCATTCGGCTCGCCACTTCGCGACCGTGCGCTGCTCAGCGCTTACACGGTGCGGCTACGACTCATCTGACCCCCTGATGCCCTGCTCGCGGCGTTCCTTGATCGACGTGAAGTACTCCGAGTGGGGACGGACCCAGTGGATGATGAACCCCAGGGCGAAGACGGCGACGATGATCACGGACGCGACCCACGCGATGACGTGGGTCTGGGTCGTAAGGCCGTAGGCGAAGACGGCGCCCATGTAGAGTCCTCCGAGCAACGGGACGATCCCGAGCATGAAGAACTTGTTGGCGTTGTGCTTGAGGTGGTCACGGTAGAACCAGACGCTCGCCAAGGGGACGATGAAGTACATGAAGAGCCCGATCATGCCGTCGGAGCTGATGATGTCGCCGATCGCGTGGTTGGCCGTCGAGTTCACGAGGTACGGGATAAGCAGGATCGGCGGTATCGACGCCAGGATCAGCAGTCCGGCCCAGGGCGTTTGGTGCGCCTTATTGATGAAGCCAAAGACCCTAGGGATGAGCTTGTCGCGCGCGAGCGCGTAGAGAATGCGGCTCGGCTCGATCATCTGGATCTGACAGGTTCCAATAACCGCGACGAGCACGGCGAGCGGCAGCGCCCGACCCCAGAAGCCCGGCACGAGCAGTTGTCCCGCGTAGGCGAGGACGTCCGTGCCGTACTTCAGCACGTTGGCCTGGCTCGAGACACCTTCGAAGACCCAGATGAGGAAGGTGTACCAGATCGTGAGGAAGATCGTGCCCATCATCATCGCCCGGCCGGGGTTGATCTTGCGGTGAGTCGACTCCTCGCCGAGAACCGCCGTCGCTTCCCAACCGAGGTACAGGAAGCCGCAGGGAACCGCAGCCTTGGCGAGACCCACGAAGCCACCGACCCCATGCACCGCCTTCGAGAACTCGAAGGCCGAGAAGGACGGAAGCGCCGCGCCCCCGGCGTGGCTGGCCTCGTGAATGAAGGCCAGTACGACGAAGGAGATCATCGCGCTGTACTCGATAAAGACGAACGTCCACTGCAGGCGAACCGAGGGGCGAATGCCGCGGATAGCGAGGTAGACGAGGATGGCCATGATGCCCGTCGCGACGAGCCAGGTCACGGGGTTCGAGAACGTATCCCCCGTCGGCGCGACCACGAAGAGGAAGTAGGCCCCAGCCAGCGTGATGTTGCCCACGTTGGCGAACGTGGAGACCGCGACGTTGAGCAGTCCGGTACCAACACCGATGGACGGTGTAACCGCTTCACCCACCCACACGTACGGCGCGCCGGCGTGGGCCCGCCATCTGTTCAGGCTGGCGTACCCCACCGCACAGAAGCACATGCCAATGCCGGTGATCAACACCGCCAGAGGCGATATGTGCCCCGCGAAGGCGACCAGTATCGCCAAGGTGTACGCCACGCTGCTCGACGGCGCGACGTTCGCGATGGAGACGACGAAGTCACCCCACAGGCTTACGGAGTCCGCCCGTAAGCCAAGGGACTTCTCGATTTGTTGTTCTTCAGTTGGTAGTTCTTCGGTCGCCACAGAATCCCCCCGGTCTTGGCCCAATTCGGCACCAGAGTAAGTCATCAGATGACTTTTGTCAAACGTTCTCGTGAAAGTTTCTCAGCCGACACTCTTCAATCACACCGACCCCTTTTGTCGCGATCTCGGCGCCGCAAAAGCCGCTGTCGCGCGAAGGGACGACGCGCGAGATGAACGGCGCCGACCCACCCGCCGTATTCGCCATCAAAATGCGATTGACCAAAGTCATCTGATGACTTACTCTGGGGGCCGTAACGTTTGGTTTCGGTGTCTAAGTTTCTCGTTGGGACCGCGGATGACGACGGGGGTGCAACATTGACGTGGTCGGGTGGCGTGCGGTCAGGGCAAACATGAGGGCGCCTTCGTGACGTACGTGCTCGGCGTTGATGTGGGTTCCCAGAGCATGAAGAGCGTGCTTCTCGACCCCGAAGGCGCACCAGTGGGCTCGCAGGCACACCGACTCACGATGACCCACCCGAACCCCGGTTGGGCGGAGCAGGATCCGCACCAATTCGAAGAGGGACTCGCGCAGTTGATCGTCGAGACACTGGCCCGTGCTGGCGTCACGGGCACCGAGGTCGGCGCACTCAGCCTGGCGTGCCAAGTCGATGGCGTCGTGCCCATTGCCAAGGAGGGTTCGGCGCTCGGGGCGGCAATTATCTGGCTCGACCGCCGTGCCGAGTCCCAGGCCGAGGCGATGTCGCGCAAAGTGGGCCCCGAGCGTCTCTTCGAGATCACCGGTCTCGTGCCCGACGCGTCGCACTCAGGCCCGAAGATCGTGTGGCTGCGCGAGCACGACCCCGAGGCGTTCGCCGTCGCGTCGGCTTTTCCGCCTGTAGCCGGTTACCTGCTCTACCGACTGACGAATCGCCTTGCGCTCGATCACGCCAACGCGTCGTCCAGCCTGCTTTATGACCTGCGCACACGCCAGTGGTCCGAAGAGCTGCTCGACTCATTCGACCTTTCGGTCGGCCAGCTGGGCGAGATCCTCGAGGCGGGCGACGTCGCGGGCACGCTCACCGCCGAGGCCGCGGCAATGACCGGACTCTCGACGAACTGCGAGGTGCTGGTGGGCACCGGCGACGAGCACGCCGGCTCCATCGGCGCGGGCGCAATCGACGAGGGCCTCATTACAGACGTCACCGGCACCGCCGAGCCCGTAACGGTCGCTTCAAAGAACGTGGTCCTCGACTACCACGGCCTCGTCGAGACGCACGCCCACGCGCTCCGGGGCTTCTACCTGGTCGAGAACCCCGGCTTCGTCTCTGGGGGTAGTACCAAGTGGCTGGCGGAGAATGTGCTCCACGTGAGCCAGCCCGAGTTCTTCGACCTAGCGGCCGCGGCAACGCCCGGTGCCGACGGCGCGATCTTCCTTCCGACCCTGTCGGGCGCGATGACCCCGCGCTGGAACGGGCGCATGCGCGGCGTGTTCGCCGGGCTCGCCATGGGTCACACGTCCGCCACGCTCGCCCGCGCCGTGCTGGAGGGCTGCGCGTATGGCCTGCGCGATATCACGAATCGCTTCTTCGAGCTCGGACTCGGCGAGGACGAGATCCGCGTCGTGGGCGGTGGAGCCGCGAGCGATACGTGGCTCCAGATCAAGGCGGACGTAACGGGCCGGCCGGTGCGCCGAGTGCTCGTGCCCGAGGCGACGGCCCACGGGGCCGCCCTACTCGCCGGGGTCGCGGCTGGCACGTTCAGCGGCCTCGACGATGCGGTGCAACGGACGGTCCAGGTCGCCGATCAACCGTTCGTCGCGGATCCGGCGAGAGCCTCGCTCTACGACGAAGCGTACGTGCGCTATCGAGCACTTTTCGACGGGGTCGAGGGGGCCCTGCCGTGAGCACCCTCGAACGCGTCATTGTGGATGATCTCGGCGAGCAGCGCCGCCTCGTGCGCGATTCTCCGGACGCCGCATCGCTGAACGCGATCGGGCTAAGGGAAGTCGTCCAAGGCTGCGGTGCGGTGAAGTCGCTGCCGGAGGTCTTAGCGCGCCGGGCCGTCGATGAGGGAGCGACGGTCACGATCATCTGCGACACCACGCCGATGCGTTACGACGACGATAACCTTCTCGATGTCGTCACGAAGACGCTCGGCGCCTATGCGCGTGTCGAGGTCGTGCAGACCGAGCCCGACGCGTTCGTCGGTTCGGTCCTCGCTGACGGGGCGACCGTCGCGAACGCCGTCGAGCGAGTGCGCCACACGGCACCCGGCGCTCTGGTAAGCGTGGGCTCGGGCACCATCGTGGACATCGCCAAGGTCGTCGCAAATGAACTCTCGCTTACCCACGTCGTCGTGCAGACCGCAGCCAGCGTCAACGGCTACGCCGACGACCAGTCGGTACTGCTCATCAACGGTGCAAAGCGCACGACACCGAGCCGCTGGCCCGAAGTGCTCGTGATCGATCCCCTGGTCGTCGCGTACGCCCCCCTCGCCATGACCCGTTCGGGCTTGGGCGACGAGCTTTCGATGTTCAGCGCCGCAGCCGACTGGTACTTGGCCAGGGCGGTCGGCTTCGACGAGAGCTACTCCCCCACTGTCGTCAGCTTGATGCGCCAAAACAACGAGAGGCTGCTTTCTCTTTCGAGCGCAATTGGCCGCGGCGAACCCGAGGCGGTCGCCGTGCTTTCGACCAGCCTCACGCTCGGCGGACTGGCCATGGGCGTAGCGGGACAGACATCGCCCTCGTCGGGGACCGAGCACCTCATCAGCCATCTGCTCGAGATGCACGCCGACGCTTCGCGCACGCCGAGCGCCTCCCACGGGTCCCAGGTCGGGGCGGCAAGCGTGCTCGCGTCCATCCTCTGGCAGCGCGTGCGCCAGCGACTCGCGCGTGGCGGCGTTGAGGTCTTCGAAGCAAACCTCGCGACGCGCGAGCACGTGTTCGACGCGTTTTTACCGCTCGACACGTCGGGAAAGGTGGCCACAGAGTGCTGGAACGCGTACCAGCGCAAGTCCCGCTGGATCCGCGATCACCTCGACGGCATACGCCTCGCCGTCGCCGAATGGTCGATACACGACACGGCGATCGACTCCTTGGCGCGCCCCGCCGCGTTCGTCGCATCCCAGTTGCGCGAGGCGCAGGCCCCCGTCGCCTTCAGCCATCTTTCGCCGGCACCGAGTCCCGATGTCGTCTCGTGGGCGCTCGCGAACTGCCACCTGATGCGCGACCGCTTCTGCGTCGTGGACCTGGCGGAACTGATTGGCGCGTGGGAGCCCGAGGACCGCGTGACGGCCCTGGGCACACTGGATGAGCTGGCTCGATGAGTGAAGCCGGTTTCTCGCTACCGCTCGACGTGCTCTTCGGTGGCTACGCCCTCGACCTCGACGGGACGGTGTACCTGGGCGAGACTCTCTTCGACGGCGCTGCCGATACGGTGCGAGCGCTGCGCGAAAGCGCCAACGTGGTCTTTGTCACCAACAAACCCCTCGAGACCGCCGAGAGTTACGCGGCGAAGCTGACTCGCCTCGGCATACCGACAATGGCGGCGGACATCGTCACGCCCCTCGACGCCCTGGTCCACTACCTCGACGAGCACCACGGGGGCGAGGCCGTACTCACGATCGCCGAGCGGCTGGTCGACGCCGTTCTGCGCGAGCACGGCTTTAACGTCATCGACGACCCCTATGGCGCCCGCGTCGTCGTCGTCTCCTTCGACCGCACCTTCACATACGAGAAGCTCCTCGCGGGCTATAGAGCTGTCAAGAACGGCGCCGCCATCGTGGCGACGAACCCCGACCCCTTCTGCCCGACCCCCGACGGGGGGCTGCCCGACTGCGCCGCGATGCTGGCCGCCCTCGAGGCCTGCACCGGCGCGCGTGCCGAAGCCATCGTCGGCAAACCCAGCGAGCACATGGGCCGCGCGATCCTGCACCGGCTGAACGTCGAGCCCGAGTTCGCCGCCATCGTCGGTGACCGCCTCGCGACCGACATCGCTATGGCGACATCCCTTGGTGCTTCGAGCGTGCTCGTGCTATCGGGTGTCACGAGCATTGACGACCTCGCCGAGAGCCCCATCCAGCCCAATTTCGTCGTGCGCAGCGTGGCCGACCTGCTGCCGGCCGAACTGGAGGCACGATGATCAACTTCGTCTTCATGCTGACCCACTCGGATAGCACGATCGAGAACGCCCTCGACTACGTCGACCAGCTGGCCGGCACCGGGCTTCACTACCTCGGCTTCAAGGACGTGGGCGCCACGCCCGAGCGGCAACGGAGAATCGCCCAGGCGGCCCGCGACGCCGGCTTCGAGACGATGCTCGAAGTCGTCTCGACTACGCGCAAGGACGAGGTCGCCTCGGTGCGAGCGGCCCTGGCCGCGGGCGTCGACTGGGTGCTGGGCGGCACGCAGCCCGACGCGGTGTTGCCGATGCTCGCGGGCTCGCCGGTCCACTATTGCCCCTTCCCAGGGCGCGTCACAGGACACCCGAGCATTCTCGAGGGCACGATTCAGGAGATCGCCGCCAGCGCGGCAGATCTCACGGCGCGTCCCGGCGTCTACGGCCTGGACCTCCTCGCGTACCGCCACCAAACGGCCGACATCGAAGAACTCGCCCGCGCGGTCGTGAGAGCATCCGCGGGTCCAGTCATTGCGGCCGGTTCGGTCGTAAGCGACGACCAGATAGTGATGCTCGAGGCCGCCGGGGCCTGGGGCTTCACCATCGGTTCGGCGATCTTCGACGGGCTCTTTCCAGGCGCACCGGACATCGCAGCCCAGGTTCGCCACGTGCTAAAGATCGCCCGCTCGTGAGCGAGACGCTCGCCCGCGGTAACCGCGCCGAAGAGGTTCGCCAGGGCCTCCTAAAGGAACTCGCCGAGGGGAAGCTCCGCGTCGGGTCGAAGCTCGTCAACGAGCAGGGCTTGGCCTCGCGCTTTGACGTCAGCCGTCTGACGGTCCGCGAGGCGGTCGCCGCTCTCGTGACGGCGGGGTACCTCGAGCGGCGCCACGGCAGCGGAACCTACGTCGTCGGGGTGCCGGGTCCTCGCCACGCCCTCGACGCCTCGCTCAGCTACACGCACATGATCGCCGAGGCCGGTATGAAGCCTGGTCTGGAGCTACTCAGCATCGAGTCGGGTCCGGCGAGTCCGCGCGAGAAGGACGAGCTGAGGCTCGATCCCGGCGAGCAGGTTCGCCGTCTGGAGCGACTTCGCACCGCCGACAGGCGCGCGGTCGTCTATTCGATCGACGTGGTGCCCGAGCGCTTCGTGCGCGCCCTTCCCGACCGGCGTTTTCAAAGATCGCTCTACGACGTCCTCGCCTCAATCGGCGAGCCGGTCGTCAGTGCCGCCGCGGTCCTGCTGCCCGTCACGGCCGACCGGCGCCTCGCCAAGCTGCTCCACGTGAAGCTCGGCAGCGCCCTCCAGCACATCAGCGAGGTCGACCACACGAGAGGCGGCGAACCCATCGTGCTCTCGAGGGAGTGGCACGTGCCGGGGGCCTTCGAGCTTCGCGTCAATCGCCGACCATGAAGCGCCGTGGGCTGGTAGACGCGAGCGAGGACGTGCCCTTCGCTCTCAACGCGGATAGTCGCGAGTCGGCGCTTCGCTCGATGGAGAGTGGCGAACTCGACGTCCTCGTCGTCGGGGGCGGCGTGGTCGGTGCTGGCACGGCGCTCGACGCGGCCTCGAGAGGGCTCCGCACCGGACTCGTCGAAGCTAAGGACTTTGCGAGCGGCACTTCAAGTCGCTCATCGAAACTGATCCACGGCGGCCTGCGGTACTTAGAGCAGCTCAACTTCCGACTGGTGCGAGAGGCGCTCCACGAGCGCGGCCTGTTGCTCGATCACGTCGCGCCCCACCTCGTGCGTCCGGTCTCGTTCCTCTACCCGCTGACCCACCGCGCCTGGGAGCGCGTCTACGCCGGCAGCGGCATCGCGCTCTACGACCTCATGGCCATGGGCGCGCGCGACGCCGACGAGCTGCCCCACCATCGCCACCTGACACGCCAAGAGGCCCTGCGCGTGGCGCCGGCGCTGCGCGCCGACGCGCTCGTCGGGGCGATCATGTACTACGACGCGCAGGTCGACGACGCCCGATTCACGATGACCCTCGCGCGCACCGCCGCCACGTACGGCACGCACGTGGCGAGCCGGGCCAGGGTCACCGGCTTCGAGCGCACGGGGGAACGTGTCACCGGCACCACGGTGCGCGACCTCGAATCCGGTCGGGAGTTCTCCGTCGCGGCAAAGCGAATCATCAGCGCTACCGGGGTATGGACCAACGAGACCGAGGATCTAGCCGGTGCGCCGAGCGACGTGCGGGTGCGCGCCTCAAAGGGTGTGCACCTCATCGTGCCGCGCGATCGGCTCGATCTCGAGACCGGACTGATCTTGCGAACCGAGCAGTCGGTGCTCTTCGTTATCCCCTGGGACAACCACTGGATCATCGGCACGACGGACACGGACTTTGACGAAGACAAGGACCGCCCCGTCGCGACCGAAGGCGACGTCGAGTACCTACTCGAGCACGTGAACGCCGTCCTCACCTCCCCCCTCGCTCGTCGCGACGTCGAGGGCGTCTACGCCGGCCTGCGGCCATTGCTGAGCGGCGCGGCCGAGTCGACCACCAAGCTCTCACGCGAGCACAGCGTCAGCCAGCCCGTACCGGGCCTCGTCGTCGTCGCCGGCGGCAAGTACACGACGTACCGAGTCATGGCCCAAGACGCGGTCGACGAAGCCGTGCGCGGCCTCGGAGCTGTCGGACCCTCGCGCACCGCCGACATCGCGCTCGTTGGTGCGACGGACTGGGCGGCCACGTGGAGCTCGCGCCGCGAGCTGAGCGTCGCGTCCGGGCACGACGAGGCCACGGTCGAGCACCTGCTACTGCGCTACGGGTCACTGACGCCCGAAGTCATCGAGCTCGTTGCCAGCGACCGAAGACTCGCCGAGCTGCTCGACGCTTCGGCCCCGTACATATTGGCCGAGGTGCACTACGCCGTGACCCATGAGGGGGCGCTCCACCTCAGCGACGTCCTCGCTCGAAGGACGCACGTCTCCATTGAGACACCCGACCACGGCCTCGAGGCCGCACGCGTCGCGGGAACGGTAATGGCGCCGCTGCTCGGCTGGAACGACGCGGCGCTCAGCGCCGAGCTCGCCCACTACGACGCGGCGGTCACGGCCGAGTGGGCGAGCATCAGCGCCGGCTAGCTCCGTAGCCGGCGAATCCTGCGGGTGTCACGGTACATTCGACTGGTAGTCCGGGTGAAGGAGGATACATGGCCAAGGATCGTCTGCTCGTTACCGTGCCCGACGAAACGCTGCGCGCGGCGATCGGTCGAACGCCCGAGGACGTTGAGGTCCTCCTGTGGGACATGACGGGTCCGGCCCCCGCCGACGAGATCGACATCGTGGTGACGCCCTACTTGGGTGGGCGCGGGTCGCTCAGCAACCTGAACAACATGAAGACGCGTCTCGTCCAGGGCCAGTTCGTCGGCTACGACGGCATCGACAAGTTGCTGCCGCCCGGTCACGTCTTCGCCAATGCGTCGAGCGTGCACGAAACGTCGACGGCGGAACTCGCCCTGGCGCTCATCCTCGCTTCCCAGCGCGGCCTGCCTGACTTCGTGCGCGCGGCCGAGAAAGGTCACTGGGCGCCGGCGTGGCAGCCGAGCCTGGCCGACCGCGCCGTGGCGCTGATCGGCTACGGTCCGGTGGGACGGGCCATCGAAGAGCGCCTGCTTCCTTTTGAAACACACGTTGCTCGAGTGGCGCATCGGGCCCGCACCGACGAGCGAGGCCAGATTCACGGCATCGACGAGCTCACCTACCTGCTGCCGACGGCGGACATCGTCGTGGTCGCGGTTCCTCTCAGCGATTCGACGGTGCACCTGATCAATGACGCCTTTCTCACTTCCATGCGAGACGGCAGTCTGCTCGTGAACATCTCGCGCGGGAAAGTCGCAGATACTGACGCGCTGCTCGCCCACGCCACCAAGGGGCGCTTGCGAATCGCTCTTGACGTCACCGACCCCGAGCCGCTACCGGAAGATCACCCGCTCTTCGCGCTGCCCAACGTGCTTATCTCGCCACACGTTGGCGGGGCAACCTCGGCCATGCTGCCGCGCATGGCCCGCTTACTGACCGAGCAGATCGCCCGGATGCAGAGGGGCCTCGTCCCGCTCAACGTCGTTCTCACCACTTGAGAGGCAAGCGTCGATCGACGACGCATCGAGCCCGTTAATAGTGTCCTTCTTCTCAGTGACTGCCAGTAGTCCGTCCGCGGACTCTGGGTTACAGTGCAAGCACAAGCGAAAAAGGTGTCAAATCATGTCCACTGACCGTTCCACGTTGACCTCCCAAGAGCGCGAAAAGGCTTCGGTCTTCCACTCCTGGTCGGCCCAATCGACCATCAATCCACTCATGATCAAGAGCGCCCAGGGCGTCTACGTCACCGACGAGAGCGGCAAGACGTACCTCGACTTCTCGTCCCAACTGGTGAACACCAACGTGGGACACCAGCACCCCAAGGTCGTCGCCGCCATCAAAGAGCAAGCGAGCGTGCTCTGCACGATCGCCCCCCAGCACGGCTACCAGTCCCGGTACCGCGCGGCGGAGCTCATCCTCGACCACTCCTTTGACGGCGCGGCGAAGGTCTTCTTCACCAACGGCGGCACCGAGTCGATCGAGCACGCCGTGCGCATGGCGAAGCTCCACACCGGTCGCTCAAAGGTCCTCGCCACGTACCGCAGCTACCACGGCGGCACCTCGACGTCGATCAACTTGACGGGCGACCCGCGCCGGTGGCCGAACGACAACGGCACCTCGGGCGTCGTGCACTTCTTCGGGCCGTTCCTCTACCGATCGGTCTACAACTCAACGACCGAGGAGGAGGAGTGCGCGAGGGCCCTCGAGAACCTGGAGAACACGATCCTCTTCGAAGGGCCGAGCGCGTTCGCCGCGATCGTGCTCGAGACCATCCCCGGCACCGCCGGCATCATGGTGCCCCCGAAGGGGTTCTTGAAGGGTGTGCGAGCGATCTGTGATCGCTACGGCATCGTCTACATCGCCGACGAGGTCATGTGCGGCTTCGGGCGAACCGGCGCGTGGTTCGCCTACCAAGATCACGACGTGAAGCCCGACCTCGTGACCTTCGCCAAGGGCGTGAACTCGGGCTACGTGCCCCTTGGCGGCGTCGTCATCAACGAGGCGATCTCGGCCAGCTTCAACGACCGGGTCTACCCCGGTGGTCTCACGTACTCCGGCCACCCGCTCGCCTGCGCGGCGGCGGTAGCCGTGATCGAGGCGATGGAAAGCGAAGGGATCGTGGAAAACGCCCGACGCGTGGGCGACGAAGTACTGCGCCCCGGGCTCGAGCAGCTCGCCACCAAGCACCAGATCATCGGCGAAGTGCGAGGACTGGGGGTGTTCTTCGCGCTCGAGCTCGTGACCGACCGCAAGACCAAGGAACCGCTCGCCCCGTACGGCTCGAGTTCACCGGCGATGAACGAGATCCTCGCGGCGTGCCGCAACGAGGGCCTGTTCATCTTCAACAACTTCCACCGGCTGCACGTTGTACCGCCGTGCACTATCACCGACGACGAGGCGAGAGAGGGCCTGGCCCGACTCGATCGCGCCCTCTCCGTCGCCGACAAGTACTACGTCGGCACGTAGTGCAACGGTCGCGGGCCACCGAGTACCGTCAGCATTCGAGGTTGTAAATGGCGAATGACTCGCCGCCGATGAAGCGGCACCTTCCCCGGCTCGGTGAAGTGGTGCCGCTGATCCGACTACGACCGCCGAGTCTCGACGCCAAGCACCGCCGGCTGCAGTCCGCCTTCACCATCTGGGACCTTCGCGATATCGCGCGCCGGCGCACCCCCCGAGCTCCGTTCGATTACACCGACGGCGCCGCGGAAGGCGAGCTCTCGCTCGCCCGGGCCCGCCAAGCGTTCCAGGACGTCGAGTTCAATCCGGACATCCTGCGTGACGTCTCGGTTGTCGACGCCTCGTCAACAGTGCTCGATGGTCCGGTCGCCTGGCCCTTTGGCATCGCCCCGACGGGCTTCACTCGCATGATGCACACCGAGGGCGAGGTCGCCGGGGCTGGCGCCGCCGGCGCGGCGGGCATTCCCTTCTCGCTCTCCACGCTGGGCACCACGACGATCGAGGAGGTGAAGGCCGCCAACCCCCTCGGCCGCAACTGGTTCCAGCTCTACATGTGGAAGGAGCGAGAGCGCTCGATGGCCCTCGTCGAGCGCGCGGCGGCGGCCGGCTTCGACACCCTGCTCGTCACCGTCGACGTGCCGGTCGCAGGAACACGACTGCGCGACAAGCGAAACGGGCTCACCATCCCGCCCCAACTCACCCTCTCGACCGTCGCGAACGCCTTGACGAAGCCGGCCTGGACCTACGACTTTCTCACCACGGAACCCCTCACTTTCGCCTCGCTCCAGAGCTGGTCGGGCACGGTCGGCGAATTTCTTGACACCATGTTCGACGCCACCGTGACCTTCGAGGACCTCACCTGGATCAAGAGCCAGTGGCCGGGCAAGGTTGTCGTGAAGGGCGTGCAGAACCTAGAGGACGCGAAGAAGCTCGCGACGCTCGGCGTCGACGGCATCACGCTCTCCAATCACGGCGGTCGCCAGCTCGACCGAGCGCCGGTTCCCTTCCACCTGCTGCCTGAAGTGGTCCGCGAGGTCGGCCGGGATCTCGAAGTCCACGTTGACACGGGCATCATGAACGGCGCCGACATCGTCGCCGCGATCGCGCTCGGCGCGAAGTTCACCCTCGTCGGCCGCGCGTACCTCTACGGTCTCATGGCCGGGGGCCGCGAGGGCGTCGACCGGACGATCGAGATCCTCTCCGAGCAGATCACGCGCACCATGCGACTGCTTGGCGTGTCCTGCCTCGCCGAGTTGCAGCCGCGCCACGTCACCCAGCTGAAGCGCCTCGTGCCGATCGATCAGCCCGGACCGAAGCCCGAGCCGTAGAGGTCGGGACGGCGCAGGCGCAGCACGTCAATCTGTGAACGCCGCCGTGCCACTTGCTCCAAGTCGAGCGTCGCCACGAGCAGGTCCTCACCGTCACTCGAGGACTCCGCGATCACCTCGCCCCACGGATCGACGATCATCGAGTGCCCAAAGGTCGCGATGCCCTCCGCGGTCGTGCCGGCGTGGGCGGCCGCGACGACGAAGGCGTGATTCTCGATGGCTCGCGCTCGCACCAGCACCTCCCAGTGGGCTAGCCCAGTCACGTCGTTGAAGGCCGACGGGATGGCGAGCACCGAGGCGCCCATCAGGGCAAGCGCCCGGTAGAGCTCGGGAAAGCGAAGGTCAAAACAGACCGACAGCCCGAGGCGAAAGCCCGGGCACTCGGCGACGACCAGCCTTTCGCCGGGCAGAATCGTGTCGGACTCGTGGCTGGTCCTCGTGCCCGGCACGTTGACGTCAAAGAGGTGCGCTTTGCGATAGGTTGCGAGCACATCGCCCGCGTTATTGAGCACGACACTCGTGTTGAAGTACTTGCCCGGGACGTCGCCGATCTCGAGCATGCTGCCCAGGTGCAGGGTGATGCGCCGATCCCTCGCGTACTCACCGAGGCGCGTCGTCGTTGGCCCGGGAATCGTCTCGGCGACCTCGGGGTAGCCCTCGGCCGGGCCGAGGTAGTTGAAGTACTCGGGCAACTGGACGTACGTGGCGCCCTCGGTCGCCGCCGCCCGGGTCAGGTCGATGGCGCGCTCGACGTTCTCCTCGTGGTTCGAACCAGAGGTCAGCTGGACCGCCGCTACGCGAATCGGCTCTGGCACGCCAGCCTCCTAGCTCTCTCCCGCCAACTTACGTCGGCGTTCCTAGGCCTGCCCGAGCACGTTGCGCTGGGTGCCCAAACCGTCGACGGAAAGCTCCAGCACGTCGCCGGCTTGCAGGAACGGCACGTCGTCGTGACCGTTTGAAACGCCGGACGGCGTGCCGGTGTTAATGAGGTCACCCGGCTCGAGCACCATGAACTGGCTGATGTACCAGACCAGATGGTTGACGCCGAAGATCATGTCGGCCGTCGTGCCGTCCTGGCGCACCTCGCCGTTGACGCTGAGTCGCAGGCGCAGGTTCTGGGGGTCGGGGACGTCGTTGGCCGTCACCAGCCACGGCCCGAGCGGGTTGAAGGTCTCGGCGCTCTTGCCCTTGTCCCACAATCCACCGCGCTCGAGCTGGAACTCGCGCTCGGAGACGTCGTTGCTGACGCAGTAACCCGCGATGACCGACTTGGCCTCGTCGGGGCTCTCGAGGTAGCGGGCCCGCTGTCCGATCACGACGCCGAGCTCGACCTCCCAGTCGGTTTTCGTTGACCCACGCGGGATGAGGATCTCGTCGTTCGGGCCGACCATGCTGTTCGGTGCCTTCATGAAGATGATCGGCTCAGTGGGGACGGCGGCTCCCGTCTCTCTCGCGTGGTCACGGTAGTTCACCCCGATGCCGATGATCTTCTCCGGCTTGGCGATCGGGGGGCCGAAGCGCAAGGGCTCGGCTCCGATGGGCAGCAGCGTGCCCGAATCGCGCAGGCGTCGTACCTCATCGGCCACGCCTCGCTCGAAGAAGCTCGCGTTGAAGTCGCCGATCGTGTCGGGCAGGCGCAACACCTCGCCGCTCGCACCAAGTACCGCCGCGCGCTCTCGACCCGACTCCCCTACTCGCACCAACCTCATCGCACTCCCTTTCGCACTTTTGACAGCATCAAACCGGTTCGCTCCACGGACGATCTATTCGAGACTCGACGCCAGCGCCGCGACGGTGCGCGACGGGCTCGGGCGCCCGAGGAGATCGGCCATCCAAAGGCTCGTGCGGCACAGCGCCTCGAGGTCGACGCCGGTGTCGATGCCGAGACCGTGCAGCTGCCACACGAGGTCTTCGGTGGCGAGGTTACCGGTGGCGCTCTTTGCGTACGGACATCCGCCGAGCCCGCCAGCCGACGAGTCCACGGTGGTGACCCCGTACTCGAGGGCGGCGAAGGTGTTGGCCAGGGCCTGGCCGTACGTGTCGTGGAAGTGTACGGCCAGCCGCCCGGACTCGAGCCCCCGCGAGTCAAGTTCGCCCAAGACCTCGAAGACCTGGCCCGGCGTCGCCACGCCGATCGTGTCACCGAGGGAGAGTTCATCGCAGCCCATCTCCGCCAGTTCGAGCGCGACTCGCACGACTTGGCTCGCCGGAACGTCGCCCTCCCACGGGTCGCCGAAGCACATCGACACGTACCCGCGCACGGCGAGCCCGGCGTCGATGGCCCGGCGGACGACCGGCGCGTAGATGGCGAGGGACTCCTCGACGCTGCGATTCAGGTTGCGCTGCGCGAAGCTCTCGGTAGCGCTGGCGAACACCGCGATCTCGTTGACGCCACAGGCGAGAGCTCGCTCCAATCCCCGTTCGTTGGGCACGAGTACAGGATGACGACCCGCCAGCGGCCCGAGAGCCCGCACCAGCTCTTCGGCGTCAGCGAGCTGCGGTACCCACGTCGCCGGGACGAAGCTCGTGAGCTCGACCGATGTCAGACCCGCCGCTATCAAGCGGCGAATGAACTCGGCCTTCACCCCGACGCTCAGCACCGTGTCCTCGTTCTGCAGACCGTCGCGAGCGCCGACTTCGTAAATCTGGACACGCTGGGGCAGGTCGCGAAGTACCGCGCGCTGGGGATGCCTCAACGCGGCACCGTTCTTGGCACCACCACGTAGCCCTCCTCAGATTTGCCCGACCCACGTCTTACCAGGGACCGCACTCTCGCGTGACGACGTCGGCGTCTTCTAAGAGCAAACCACTAGTCAGGATCGACCACGCTCGTGTCTCGGATTCGCGGCGCGGTTGGGGCAAGTAGGAACGAGCCGACTCGGGCAAGTCGAGCGAGCTCCCCGACCTCAACGAATTGATTGGTCTACGCAAGCTAATTTTCCGACAGCATCCACGCCGCGGCGCAGAGCAGGATCGTCAGGAAGAGGCCCGCCACCAGCACCAGGATCGCCCCCACGTTGGTGTTCACCGCGATCGACGCCTCCTCGGCGCGGTGGACCAAGTACGAGGCGATCATCGTCTCGATGAAGGAGACGAGCGCGAGGCGCCGAAACAGGATGCTCAGGTTGTTGGCGAGGTTGCCAACACTCCAAGAAATCTTGGGGACTCGGTTGGGCAGCTCGACCTTGCTCCACTGCTGGAAGCGATCGCCCACCGACGTCCGGTGTGTCACGGTAACCATAGACTCGCCCTTCGGCTCGGTCTCGAGATTCTCTCGAGCTTGTGAAGAACGGTCGGACACCGCGCACACCCCTTAACCGGGTGTGCGACGGCAAATTCCGAGGAACCGTGATTCTCGTGGTAGCCCTTGCGGTCGGCACTTCACGTACCCCATCAGAGTCAAGCCAACGCAACAAGTGCCCAACTCATTCGCAACGATCCGACAATTCGAACTTCTTATCGAGCCTTTAGCGGCCTACGACCCCTCGTGCCGGGCCATCAACGCCAGCCCAAGTGCAGATCATCACATGTCCAGTCCGCCGTTCACGGGGACCACGGCCCCCGTGATGTACGCGGCGCGATCATCGAGCAGGCTCATCACCACGTAGGCGACCTCTTCGGGCGAGCCGAGACGCCCGACGGGGATGCGCGCCACGATCTTTTCGAGTACGGCTTCGGGCACCGAGGCCATCATGTCGGTGTCGATGAAGCCGGGCGCCACGCAGTTGACCGTGATGCCCTTGCCCGCGAGCTCCAAGGCGAGGGTCTTGGTGAGCCCGTGCATGCCGGACTTCGCGGTCGCGTAGTTGGCCTGGCCGACGTTGCCCGTCTCGCCGATGATGGAGCTGATGTTGACGATCCGGCCCGACTGTCGCGCGATCATGGGCTCGATCGTGGCCTTCACCATGTAGAAGCAGCCCGAGATGTTGATCCGCATGACGGCGTGCCACTCCTCGACCGTCATTCGGCGCACGGTCCGGTCGATGTTGATGCCGGCGTTGTTGATCAGATAGTCGACCTGGCCGCTCTTCTCGAGGACCTCGTTGATGAACTTGACGCACGCCTCGGGCTCGCCGACGTCCATCTGGTGCACGCTGATCGACGGGGCCAGGTCACCGGCCCCTTCGCGCATCGCCTCGGCCGCGTCGCGATTGGACAGGTAGCTCGCCCATACGTGCGCGCCACTTCCGGCCAGAGCCATCGTGATCGCCTTGCCGATCCCCCGGGTACCGCCAGTTACTACTGCAACTTTCTGCTCGGCCATCTCGACCACCCCCTACGCGTCACCCTACCGAGTTGCCGGTGGGCCGACAAACGCCGACGACGGTGTTAGGAGATGTCGGAGAGGGCCTTGGCGATGATCATCGTTTCGCTGTCGAGCGAGGAGGGTTCGTGCACGCGCGTCGGGTCCAGCTCGTCGATGCGCGAGATTTGGTTGGCAATCGCCTCGGGCGTGTTATCCTTCAGCACCACGCCGTAGGTCTCGCCAACGAAGATTCGCGCGATGCGTCCGCCGGCGACCGAGTAGATGTTCCCGTTCACGGTGCACTCCTCGTTGGTGAGGTACGCGACGAGCGGGCTGACCGACGCGGGTGAGACCTTCGAGGCGAGCTCGCCGAGGATCCCCTCGGTCATGCGGGTATGGGCGATCGGCGCGATCGCGTTGACCGTGATGCCGTGCTCCTCACCCTCGAGGGCGAGCACCCGGGTGAGACCGGCCAAGCCGGCCTTGGCCGCCCCGTAGTTGGCCTGGCCGAAGTTACCGAAGAGCCCCGAGGCCGAGCTCGTGTTCACAATCCTTCCGTAGCCCTGCTCGCGCATCAGCGTGAAGGCCGGCTGGCAGAGGTAGAGGGCGCCCTTTAAGTGCACGTCGATGACCTGGTCGATCATCTCGGCGTCCATCTTGTGAAAGGCCTTGTCGCGCAGGATCCCGGCGTTGTTGATCAACACGTCGACCCGGCCGAAGGCGTCGAGCGCGCTCTGGACGATCGCCTCGCCCCCGCGCCACGTGGCGACGCTGTCGTGATTGGGCGCGGCGACGCCGCCCGCGGCCACGATCTCGTCGACGACGCGCTGGGCGGCCGAAGCCGACGATCCGCTGCCGTCGAGTGCCCCGCCGAGGTCGTTCACGAGCACCTTGGCCCCGCGACTGGCGAGGGTGAGCGCGTGCGAGCGCCCGAGGCCGCCGCCGGCTCCGGTGATGATCGCGACACGCCCGTCAAAGCGCAGTTCTTCCATGTTCAATTCCTTCTTTCGTTGCGAGGGGTTGGCTACAACGCCGGGCTATCGAACCGATCTGCCCACGACCCCGCGAGCGGGTCCTCCCAGGCGCCGCGCCCGAGGAACGTCTCGACGACGCGGGCCAAGGCTTCGGCGGGCTCGGGACGCTGCAGGTCGTGTCCGTAGGGCAAGGTGACGAGTTCGGCGCCGGAAATGCGCGCGGCGAGAGCCTGCGAATTGGCGAGGGGCGCGACACGGTCCTGCGTCCCACAGACGACAAGGGTTGGGGCCTTGATCGCACCGAGGAACGGGATACTCGACCACGTGGAGATCGCGACCGCGCGCCAGAGCGTCGAGAGCACGTCCGAGCGCAGTACGGCTTTCGAGGTGACGGCGCGGCTGTCGAACGTGCCCCAACTGCCCATCGTCGAACCCGCCCCGCACGAGGTGGATACCAGAATCAGCCGACGGACCCGCTCGGGGCTCTGAAACGCGAACTGCTGGGCGACGGCGCCGCCGTGGGAGTAGCCGAGGACGTCGACGGGGCCCAGCCCCACTTCATCGAGCACGGCGAGGGCGACCTCGGCCAGCTGGGCGATGGAGAGCGGCAGCATGGGCGCGGGGCTGTCGCCGGCGCCGGGCGCGTCAAAGCTGACGACGGTCCTCTCGCCAAGGGCATTTGTGAAGGGGGACCACGCCTCCTTCGAACGGGTCAGACCATTGAGTACGAGCAGCGGCTCTCCCTCGCCCCGCACGCGCACCGAGACCTCGTGGCCCCTCACCTGTACGACGCGCGCGTTGACGCTCTCTGCGGTGAGGCTCATACGCGCACCCGCACGTAGCTGCCCGGGGCCGGCTCGATGAGCGGGTAGTTCGCGTCGCCGAGGCGCTCGGGAGCCGCCACTTCCGCTCCGGCCCGTTCGCCGATCCACTCGATCCAGTCGTCCCACCACGTGTCATCGACGAGCTTGGCCGCGTTCTTCCACGCCTCCGCGTCATCGGGACGGGCCTCGTTCGTCCAGTACTTGGCCTTGGGGCTCGGCGGGTTGACGACCCCGGCGATGTGGCCGGACGTGCTCAGCACGAAGCGGTTGGGGCCAGAGAAGATCTGCGCCGTCTTGTAGCTCGAGACCCACGGCACGATGTGGTCGTTGATCGCCGCCACGACGTAGGTGTCGACCTTGACGTCCTTGGGGTAGAGCTTGCGACCATCGACCTCGAACTCGCCCCGGGCGAACTCGTTGCGCACGTAGAACGACTTCAGGTACTGGGTGTGCATCTTGAAGGGCATGCGCGTGGAGTCGGCGTTCCACACCAGGATGTCGAAGGCCGGCGGCTGCTTGCCGAGCAGCCAGTTGTTGCCGATGTACTGAAAGATCAGATCGTTCGCCCGAAGGGTGTCGAACACGTGGGCCATGGTGTCGCCCTCTAAGTACCCGTGCTCGGCCATCTGCTCTTCGAGCTCGGCGATGGTGGCCTCGTCGGTGAACAGTCCGAGCACGCCGGGCTCGGAGAAGTCGGTGTTGGTGTTGAGCAGCGTCGCGGACTTGATCGAGTCGTCGCCGACGGCGGCGTTGTAGGCGAGCCCGAGTGCGGTGAGAGTGCCCCCAAGGCAGAGCGACACCGTGTTCACCTCGAGGGCGCCCGTGATCTCGCGCACGACGCGCAGCGCGTCGAAAAGACCGCGGCGCAGGTAGTCCTCGAGGGTGAGATCGCGCATGTTCGCGTCGGGGTTGCGGTAGCTGATGGCAAAGCAGGTGTGGCCGTGCTGGACGGCCCACTCGATCAGACTCTTGCCCGGGGCGAGGTCGAGGATGTAGTACTTGTTGATCCACGGCGGGGAAAAAAGCAGCGGCACCGCGTGGACCTTCTCCGTCTGGGGCGCGTACTGGATGAGCTCGATGAGCTCGTTGCGGTAGACGACGGCGCCGGGCGTCGCCGCGAGGTTGACCCCGAGCTCGAAGCCCGAGCTGTCGACCTGGTTCGGCCAGCCCCGGTTGTGGGCGAGGTCCTCGAGCATGTTCTTCGCCCCGCGCACCAGGCTCTCGCCGCCCGTTTCGAAGGCCTCGCGCAGTGCGGCCGGGTTGCCGAGGAGAGTGTTCGTCGGCGCGAGCGCGTCAAGGACGAACTTCGCGGCGAAGCGGGCCTTGGCGTCTTCGGTCTCTTCGAGCTGCGCGGCGTCGATCAGCTCGTTCACGTACTGGCAGCCGACCAGGTACTCCTGCTCCAAGAGGAAGAACAAGGGGTTCTCTGCGTAAGCGGGGTCGCTGAAGCGCTTGTCCCCCGCCGGCGGGGCCATGGGAGCGGTCGGCGTCGCGCCCGCGGCGCAGTCCAGCGTCGCGCGCACCGCCGCGTCGAGGCCGATGAGGAGTCGGCTGTTCGCGGCGGCGACCTCGGCCGGCTTCTTCAACAGTGCCCCTTGGGCTGCCCGCAGCGCCCCAAGGAACGAGACGGGATCAGCCTCCCGAGTGATCTTCTCGATGAAGGCCTGCTGGGAGGCGTGAAGCTCCTGGGCGAAGGTGAAGAGCTCCGCGGGCGCGGGGACCGCCTCGGTCTTGGGCACGGTGACCATCTCGGTCAGGTGGGAGACGAGCTCCCCGGCGCCCTTAAACCAGGCGCTGACGAACTGCATCGTCGCCTCTTGGCTCGACTCCAGGGCGCCCAGTAACTGGTTCGCCAGATCGGAATTCTCGTCGCCGGCGCCTGAGGCTTTGTTGCTCTCTGCGGCCAAAGTTGAATCCCCAGTTTCTAGACGGTTAACGGCGTGTGAAGGTAACAGTACTGACCACTCGCTTGGCATGTCAAGCATGCTGCGTCGCCTTATTGCCGAATACAACGCTACGTGCTGGGCGAGAAGAGCGGTGCTGTACGGCTCGCCACCAGGAAGTTCACCACAAACGCTTTCGAGCGGCGGCGGAACGGCATCGATTTTGGGCGTTGCGCCCGGGTCCGGTGCCATTTTGAGAGCCCGCTACAACTGAGATCGGCCGGCGGGCGTCATCGAAGGATTCCCTAGGTTTCCTCGCGGTTGCTCTCGACGTAGCTGCGATAGACACCGAGCAGCGCGCGGCGCTGGGCCTCGGTGAGCCGCTGATCAGCGCGAATGGCGCTCTCGGTGGCCTCAACCGACTTGTCCGACGCGTTAATCAACCCGGCCTGTTCGAAGAGAATCTCCGAGGAAACGTTGAGGGCGTCCGCGATGGACTTGAGCACGCGGATCGAGGGTTCGTGCAGCCCGCGCTCGATCTGGCTGAGGTAGGGATTGGAGATCTCGGTGAGCGCCGAAAGCTGGCGCAGCGACAGATTGGCTATCTGTCGCTGCGCCCGGATGAAGCTTCCCAGCACTTGGCGGGGATCATTTTCCGATGCCGTCGCTCGATCTTCCGTGCTCAGCATCGTAACTGGTTCCGTTAGGCGGACTGGGGGGTCTTCTCTGGAACCAGCGCGTTCGCGAGCTCCAAAGCGAAGGCCCGCTGAACCTTCAACAGGTCGGCCGCGAAGTCGAAGGCGAACTTGGTGACGGCTTCGGCGCTGGGCAGGTCCGCAACACCAGGAACGGTGGGCAGATCGGCGACCGGCAGGACCGACGCGGCCTTCACGAAGTTCTGCGCGGCTTCAACGGAGAACTGCTGGCTCTGCTTGACAGCCGACAGCCACTGGTCGCGGATCTTCTGGGCAAACTCGGGTACTTCAGTGGTGGTGGTCTTTGTCGTAACCATGGGGGGTCTCATTTCTTACGTCTGGCACGGCAACTCCGCGCTAAGTAAAGTATATACCCCAATTGCTAGATATGTCAAGCACCGGCGCGGGCCGAGTCGACTTCACCATCGAGTAACTGTCTCCCCTGGTCAAGGGGAAGTTGAGCGGTCAGTCGTGCTTTTCGTGTCCGGGCAGGGCGTCGATCAACTTCTTCACGAACTCCTGCTGGGAGTGCATGAGCTCTTGCGCGAACTCGAAGAATTGGTCGGAGAGCTCGTGGGGCTTGGGCAGCTTGTCCACGAGCGGCAGCTTGGGCATCTCGGGCAACTTGTCGGTCAGCTTCGAGACGCTCTCACTCCACGCGCTCACAATCTCGAGCGTCGCCTCCTGGGTTCGCTTGATCGCGTCAATCACCTGCTTCTGGGCACGCGCCGCCTCCGAGGCCGCTTCCTTCTCAGTGGTCTTCTTCGTGCTATCCGCTGGCTTGTCGGCTGGCTTATCGGCTGGCATCTCGAACTCCTTTGGGTCGTGAATGAACCGCATCGGTACTACGACCGAACCCTACACAGGAGGTGCTTGGAATGTCAAGCAGAAGATCGTTCGCCCGCGCGACCGACGACGCAACGCGCCCACTCGCCTGTCATCCAACTGATAACGTACAACCATATGGTTGCACGTTCGGCCGCTGAGCAGAGGGCCAACGAGGTGTTCCACGCGCTCGCAGACCCGACCCGTCGCGACATCCTTCAACGCTGCCTTCGCAACGAACAGTCGGTTTCGATGATTGCTTCGCACTACCCGATGAGCTTTGCCGCAGTCCAGAAGCACGTCGCGGTGCTGGCGCGGGCCGACCTCGTCACGAAGCAGCGTCGAGGCCGTGAGCAGTGGGTGCGCGGCGACTCGCCCACCATTAGCTTCGCACTCCACCTGCTCGAGCGGCTAGAAGTCGAGTGGCGCGGCCGGCTCGAACGCTTCGACGAAGTTCTGCAGAGCCAACTAGAGGAAGGAATCCCATGGGCGTGACCAACGTTGAAAAGGACCCCACCGAACTGACCCTCACCATCACCGCTGAGTTCAACGCGCCGGTGACGCGGGTCTGGGAGTTATGGGAGATTCCGCGACAGCTCGAGCGGTGGTGGGGGCCACCGACCTACCCGGCCACGTTCCAAAGTCACGATCTCTCCCCAGGGGGAACCTCGTCCTACTTCATGACCGGACCCGAGGGCGATCAGCCGCACGGCTGGTGGCGCGTGCTCATCGCCGAGCCACCGCACCGCCTCGTGTTCGAGAACGGGATCGCCGATGACTCCGGCGAGCCGAATCCGTCAATTCCCTCCAATACTGTTCGCGCCGAGCTGAGTGAGCCGTCCCCGACAACGACACGCATGGAAGCCGTGACCACGTTCCAGACGGTGGCGTCGATGGAGATGATGCTGGCGATGGGCATGGAAGAAGGCATGAAGTTGGCGATTGGGCAGATTGACGATCTGTTGCGATGAGCTCTGAACGTCAGTCGTAGGGAAGATCCTCTGGTCGCACGTTGCGGAAGTCCGGCTCCGGCTGTTCAGTCAGTTGCACCGCGGCGACGGTCGCTCGCCCTTCGAGTAGACAGCGCGCGACGCGGTGCATGCCGTCCATGACCTGGCCGTCGGTGCCGAGGATTATGGGAAACGAGAGATCGGCCTCGTTGATCAGTCGCTCGTGACTGACGATGACGCGAACGGTCGTCGGTTCGTTCTGCGCCCCAAACCAGTGGCCGGTGTCGAGCTCGCGGATCGAGGCCAGGGGAACTTCCACCACGGGCAGGGCCGCGGCAAGGGCGGCGAGATGATCGACATCCCAGGCGTCGTAACCGTCGTCGCTCGGCCGAAAATAATACTGCTTACGCACCTTCAAGGGTCCGTTCGTTGCAGATAAATCACATTCTCGCTGCGAGAACACTCGCCCCGTCACCGGAGGGGTCAACCAGCGCGCCCTTTCGTCCCGTCATGGCGAGAATCAGCGACGGCAGCGGTCCTGCGACTTCGGGCCTCCCGCCGTGCATCCAGAGGGCGTCCGTCGCGCGCAGTTGCAGTCCGGCGTTGCGACGCTTGGTCCCAATAAGGAGATTCGTGTTCTTGCAGTTGTCGGCGAGCGCGACGCGCGCCTCCAGTGGAACGCGATGCTCCAAGCCGAGCGGACGACGGATGTCCTCGCCGTGCACGATGATCTCGCCGAGGGTGGCGAATGCGTCGTTCAACTGTGCGATGGGCTCATCGGCGATGAACGCGACGTCGAAGTGAGCGGACTCCTTCTTGCTCGAAAGCGGCAGGATCGGACCGACGCCGAGCAGCCACGTCAGCTGCTTGCCCACCGGAGAATTTGGCACCGCGACGACCGGCGCTCCCGCGGCGAACAGGATCGCGGGGGGTCCGTGCTGGCTTGCGCTCGCCGGCATTGCGATGAGCGTCGTGGCGGTTAGCGACGAGATGGCAAACACGACGGAATCGTGTCGACGGAGGTGCGGTGGTGATGTGCCGGTGGAGCGTTGCGCCCTCACCTCGCTTTCAGGTCGCACACTAGCCAATGCCCACGAGAGCGCAGCATAAGGCCCTGGATCACAAGATCGACCCTTGAGCATGACCACCGCAATGAGGAAGCCCCGCTCTTTGGCTAGCTAGGACGCCAACTTGCCGTCGTCGTGTCGTTCGAAGTACGAAAACGACTCATTGCAGATTCGACTCTCGCGTAATGGCAACGTGCACGTGACGATGACGCTGCCGTGCGTACCCGTGTGTCCGCCCTTTGCCTTCGGTGGACCGCCCCAATAGACGATTCCGAGCGCGGCCAGCCGTCCACCCGAGGGATCGGCGGAACCCGTGACGCCGGATGGGTCGAGGAACGAAACCAAGGTGCTGCCGGCCTTCACGACGACCTCCCCCTTTGGCCGCTCACAAACGGCTGCACCGCCCATCGCGCCAAGCTCGTCGTAGAGGGCTCCGCCGCGAGAGAAGAACGGACAGGCCTGACTGAGGATGCACTCCACGCACGCCAGGCTCCAATCCACGCTGATCGCCTGCAGCGACATGCTATTGGCCAGGTAGACGCCGTCGTAGTGAAGCGACTCGCGCGGGGCGTAGACGGTTATGCCACCATTGCCGTCGGCGCCGTAGAGAGCGTGGCAGTGCCATCCGCGAGGCCCCAGTACGGTCTGTTGCTGAGCCCAATCGGTGTACACGGCGACAGAGCGCGCGGCCATGGATGAGAGGTCAACGGTCGCGACGTCGGGAATCTTCGCGCGGTCCGTCGAAACTGCGGCACCGAACTCGGTGGGGCAGGCGACCACCGGGACAACGCTCGTGGTCGAGGTCGCGGCGACACTTCGACTGGAGCTAGAAGCAAGGACGCCGGCAAGCACGAGAGCAACCGCGAGGATTGACCTGACTCCAGGCGGTCGCCTCAAGGAGCTTGGGGAAGGTTGCATCGGCGCTTTGACGTTCGGTATTCGCATTCCATCAAGGTTTCATCAATGATGCATCAAACTTCCTTTGACGCGATGGCTCAGGTATGCGACGCGAAATGACCATCCTGCTGGCAATCCCTGGTAATCGCCCGTTTCGCTCTACCGGACTTTGCCGATACGACGCCGTCGACCCGTTTCTGGGACTGGCAGTCGCTCGACTCAAGCCGTAATGTCAGCCAGATGGCGGCTCCCTTTGGTCTTGTCATTGGCTCGGACGTGGCAGAACCCTGGGTCGGCAGATGCCTGCGGCAAGGGACCCCGCTCGCGATCAAGGTGTCACAGGAGTTGTGGCGACCGGGCGCCGCGGTGCTGTTCGTGCCGCCCGAGTTCAAGGGACGGCAGGTCCAACCGCTTTCCACAGGCAAATACGTCAAGACCTCCGACTCGATGAACGTTGCAGTGAAGTTCCTCGAATGGTCTCGGGAACAGGGGGCGAAGACACTGCTCGTCGAAAGTGACGTGCAACGCCGGGGCGATCGCTTCGCTCACGGAGCGGATGTCGCCTTCATCGACAATCGCGTCGTTCGATGGGTCGACGTTGGCACGAGCAGCGAAGATGCGGCTGGCCTCCTCCGGCGCGGCGCCACCGGTCACCCACTCAACGCCTTCGTTTGCGAGGACTCAGCGTCAGATCTTGGCTTGATCGCTGAAGGCGAGGTTGGCGACGAAGTACTCAAGGCCATCGTCGCTTCACTCATCGCCGTTGTCGTGGGCGCCTTTGATACCGAGTCCTTCGTCGCGTGGCTTCACCCGGAAGCAGTGCCGACGGTAGCGGTGAAGGAGGTCGGTCGACTCATGCCGCTTCTGATGCGCGAGGTGAGCTGACGTTCGTCTGCCAGGTGCGACGAAGCAGATATTTTGTATCGCCCGCGTAGCGATCGACGAGGCGACGAGTGCGAGAAAGCGGTGCGACCACCGACAGTGAGCAGCTGAACCTTCACAACTCCACGACGCGCGGCCCCGACGCTGCGTAGCCTTCGAAATCTGTCAGAGGTGAAAGGGGCCAACCATCGACGACGCCGTTTTCGCCCCGCCAAGTGGCGCGAGGTGCAGGAGCGCTTCTGTCGTGCGCAAGAGCGAGTAGTGCGAATATCTATCGTTAACGCGGACTCCCGTCGGCGTCGACGGCGCAATGACCAGCGTCGGAACATGGTTGGTTGGACCTGAATCGTTCTCATCGAAGGTGACGAACAGAACCAGCGAGCGCGATTGATACTGGGAGCTGGCCAGTATCGATGGGACCATCCGCCTCAGCCACGAATCACCGACGCTCACTGAGCAACTGTGCATGTCATCACAGATGTTGGGCACGATCATGGTGAAGCCTGCGCTGAGATTCAAGGGGCGTGTCAGGGGAACGTCGTTGTGTTGACACGATGACGCGATGGTCGTGAAGTAGACGGCGGGATTGTGCCGTGCGGCGTAGTCGCCGCTCGTGACGTGATCACACGGCTCGGGCATCGACTCAACCAGTGCCCGCCAGTTGGAGCCGAGCTCGGAGAAAAGGCTCGGCGATCCGAGGGGGTGCACGCTCGGCTCGCCATCGTCAGCGATTCCCTGAGTGGATCCTGAGGTCAGCGCCACGTAGTTCGGCAGGCTCGGGTGAGAGATCGCGAAGTAGTTCGCAGCGAGGCCACACTCCGAGATCAGGTGATTGAAGTAGGGAGCGCTGGGCGATCCAACTACCGCATAGCCGACGTTTTCGAGCATGATCCACACGACGTGGCTGTAGGTGGCCGTCCCCGCCACGCCGCACGGCGAGGTCACGCTGATCTTCGACGACGTCCCGCCACTAGCGCCACCCTCAGCCAGGCTGAGAAGCAGCACGGTCATCGCGAGCCCGCAGGACAACCTGCGAAAGGTCATGGGCGAATCTTGGCGCACCCGCAGACCTCAGGAAGCGCAGCGTCAGTCCGGAAAGAGGAACTTCGTTACTGACTCTGAATTCGTTCAATCGCTCCAGTGATAGTTCGAGCAGGTTCCTCGCGGCACCGGTCAACGTCGGAGGGCCATCACTCTACTCTGGCCCCACGTGCCATTTCCACGGCGATGATCCCCCGGTCGGTACCCCTCGTTGATCGGACGAATACGGCTCCCTTGACTTCAGAGACAGAAATTCTGCGACTTCGCCAAACATTGCGCACGACGACGCCGCTCCTTGCGACATGCGGTCCGGCCCTCCAATTCAGAAAGGCGAGGAGGACAAAGAGCGTCGCGGCGGCGAGATCGGGCACACGCTCGTCGTGCCTGCCCTTAACGACCAACCAGAGCAGGATGATGACAATGATGGTAAGGACCCCGACTGGCCGATCGCGATGACTCGGGTTCTGAAATGAGTCCTTTGTCGTTGCATTGGGCATTGAGGCAATTCAATGCAATCGACAGTTGAAGACCCCAAGCGATCGCTCTGGCATACGACGCTGATGACCGAACGCCACCCATCGAGGCCGGCCCCCTTGATCCAATCGATGGATAGGCTCGCGACATGAGCGCGACGGACGTGAACCCCTTCGCCGGCGGCTGTGCCTGGATCGACGGCGAGTTCGTCCCGATCGCCGAAGCAAATATACCGATCATGGATTGGGGCTTCCTTCACTCCGATCTCACCTACGACGTGGTCTCGGCTTGGCACGGCAATCTCTTTCGCCTCGACGACCACATGGCGCGCTTCGAGCGGGGATGCCACAAGCTCCGCCTCGAACCTTCGCTCACCTTCGGCGAAATGCGCGACATCCTCATCGAAACGGTGGCACTCTCTGGGCTGCGCGACACCTACTCGGAGGTCGTACTGACGCGCGGCATCGCCCCTCAGGGAGTGCGTGACCCGCGCCAGCTGCAAGCTCGCTTCTACGCGTACTCCGTTCCCTACGTCTGGCTGGTGAGGCCCGAGGACCAGGAGAAGGGCGTCGCCCTCGCCATCGTGCAGCAAGTGGAGCGGATCTCCTCACGATCGGTCGATCCCACCATCAAGAACTTCCACTGGGGCGACCTCACGCGAGCCCTCTTCGAGGCCTACGACGAAGGGGCCCTGCTGCCGGCTCTCACGGACGGCCACGGTCTCATCACCGAGGGCGCGGGGTACAACATCTTCGCGGTGGTGGACGGGCGCGTTCACACGCCGGCCGTTGGCGTGCTCGAAGGCGTCACTCGCAAGACCGTCATCGAGCTGGTGACCGCGAGCGAGACCGAGATGGTCGTGGGCGATCTCTCGGTGGGGATGATGCATCGGGCCGAGGAGGTCTTCCTCTCGAGCACCGGCGGCGGGGTGATCCCCATCACCATCCTCGACGGGCGCCCAGTGGGTGACGGGAGGGCCGGCCCGATTGCCCTTTGGCTCCAGCAGGCCTACTGGGAGTTGCAGGACGACCCCCGCTACGCGACGCCGGTGACGTACCGCGACTCCGAGACGTTCACCACGCCTCGTCGAATGGTGATCTTCGGAGTTACCGAGTTCACGGCCGCCCTCGTGCGCGCCGCCAAGCTGCTGCGCTACCAAGTCACCGTCTGCGACACCTCAGAGACCTCGACCAGCCGCGAGCGATTCCCCGGAGCTGACGAAGTAGTCGTCGATTCGCCGCAGCGTTATCTCGATCGAGTGGGCGAACATCTCGGGCCTCGCGACGCCGTGTGCGTGCTCGCGCACGACCATACGACCGACGTGCCGGCTATCGTCGCCGCCCTCGGCACGGGCGTGGGTTACCTCGGCGTCATGGGATCGCGGGATCACACGGCTGAGCGCATGCAGCGGCTGCGCGAAGAGGGCTTCGACGAATCGGCGCTCGCGCGAGTCATGGCGCCTATCGGCATCGACATCGGCGCGCGCACACACGAAGAGACGGCAATCGCTATCGTGGCCGAGATCATCGCGCTCGAGGCCAACGTGAGCGCGCGGTCGCTGCGCGACAGCACCGGTCCCATCCATCCGACGCGAACGTGACCACGGCTACTCAGTCGTGCGCTAGGAGCTTGATGCGCCCCAGCAACCGACGTGAGCCGCCGGCCACGTTCCGGGGGCGTCGGCTCGCCTAGCCACGCGGGAGAATCGCTACTTCACGACTCAGTCGGTGCTCGGCGACTCCTCGGCAACTTCCTTCAGCCAGCGGGCAGCGTGGCGGGCGGCCCACTTCTCACTGATACTTCCGGTGAACATCGACTTGAGCGAGTCACGGTGGGTCACCGCCATCACGATGTGGCCGACCACCACCGCGAAGATCGCGTAGGCGAAGGCGTCGTGCACGAGGGTGGCCCCGGTGCGCCATTCCACGGGGAAGAACCGGAACCACCACATGATCGATCCAGTACCCAACATGATGACGATCATCGCGCCGATGAAGATGACGTTGAGCTTCTGCCCGGGATTGAACTTGTCGGCCTCGAGCGGGGCGCGTCCGACTGTGCGCAGCCAGCGAAGCTCGCTGCGCGTCCAGTAGTTAACGCGCCGCACGTCGCGGCGCATCTGCCTGCCCCACGGGCCCATGAGAGAGATGATGATCGGCACGGGCAGCGCGACGCCGCACCAGAGGTGGATCTCGGCGATGGTGTGGCGCGCAAAGACAATGCCGAAGAACGACCCGAAGTAGAGCGGGATGGCCGTGAACATCAAGACGCCAAAGAGCGCGGCGTTGGCCCAGTGGGCGCCCCGCTGCACGCGGTCAAAGCGCAGGATCCGCACGGCGCTCGTCCTCGCTTCAGTGACGGTCATGGCCTAGGTGAAGCTGGGGTCGGGGTCGGTCGGACCGGTCGCGCCGTCGAGCCAGCCGTTCACCGGGTAGCCGTTGACTTCCCAGAAGCCCGGCTCGACCGTGTCGACGACGCGGATCCCCGAGAGCCACTTGAGCGACTTGTAGCCGAACATCGGCGCAACGTAGAGGCGCACCGGTCCCCCGTGGGCCGTCGTGACGTTGGCGCCGAGCATCTTGTAGGCAACGATGACGTCGGGCAACCGCGCCTGATCGAGGGAGAGGCTCTCGGTGTCCGCGTTGTCGTAGGAGTCGAAGCTGAGGGCGACCGCACCGGGTTGCACGCCGACCGTGTCGAGGATGTGTGAGAGCTTGACCCCCTCCCAGGCCACGTTGGGGACTTCCCAGCCCGTCACGCAGTGGAAATTCTTCACGAAGGAGGTCTTGGGCATCGCCTCGAGGTCCGCCAGGGTAAAGGTCGTCGGCCGGTCGACGAGACCGCTCACCTTCAGTCGGTACCGCTCGCGACTGACCTCGGGAAAGCCGCCGGTGATCGAGTAGATGCGGAAGTGGTCGCCGAAGGGCAGGAAACCGAGACCTTGGCCGAGGGCGCCGTCGACGGCGTTCTGGACCTTCGAGCCAAAGGCGATGCCGAGCGCGCCGAGGCCGGCCAGACCGAGAAAGACCCGCCGCCCGACGGCCACGGGCTTGGCCCGGGTGACGGGCGTCACGTCCTTAGCGTCGGTCGACACGGCTTCTCACCACTCTCACCTCGAATGCTCCTACCCACCTATACCGTTCTCGGGAAACGAAAATCGTTACACGGTCTAGTGGGCCGAGCCCTTTCTGGTCCCTCCAGCCTTGCACTAGCCGACGCCACGGTGGTGGCGGCTTGAAATGAACGCAAATCGGTCTCGACGGCCGAAGTCTCGCCGTGGCCGAGGCGGTACCGTAACGAAGGCAACCGCCAAGCGCCACGAGCAGAAGGAAGGGTGACCGTGGACCGTTCGTTCTCCCACCTCGACGCCGCGGGCAAGCTGCGAATGGTCGACGTTTCGGCCAAGCGACCGACGCGGCGCCAGGCGCTCGCCCGTTGCCGGGTGGTCACCGGAGTGGACCTCGAGACCCTCGGCCCGCGATCCGACGGGATCGACGCGCCCCTGGCGGCACGCGTCACCGGCGTGCTCGCCGCCAAGCGCGTCGATGAACTGATCCCCCTTTGCCACTCGCTCAACCTCGACGACGTCGACGTCGAACTGCACGCGCACGCCGATGGCATCGACGTGACGGCGAGCGTGACGGCCACCCAGCGCACGGGCGTTGAGATGGAAGCGCTCACGGCCTGCGCCTTTGCGGCACTCTCTCTTCTCGACGCACTGCTGGACGCGGACCCCGATGCCTGGATCGACGACCTGGTGCTGTTAAAGAAGGAAGGCGGCAAGTCGGGCCAGTGGGGACGTCTCGTCGAGAGCACGTAGTTGAGCGCATCGAGGTGGCATTCGCGGCCCGGTCATAGGCCAGGTGACGCATATCGTTTCGACCGTCACGAATGAGAGCCGCCGTTAGCATGTGCAACAGTGACGAACGCTGACCCGAACGCGGTAGCCGTCTCGGTGCGCCCCCACCCCCGCGCGCGTGACGAGGGCCCCGCAGCCTCACGCGACCCCTACGCGGGAATGCCCCTCGAGGGTCCGCTCGTCGACCGCTACGGCCGGGTTCACGGCGACCTGCGAATCTCGGTGACCGATCGGTGCAACCTGCGCTGCGTGTACTGCATGGACGAGGACATGACGTTTCTTCCCCGTTCGGCGCTGCTCTCGTATCGAGGAGATCGCCCGGGTATCGAAGGTCGCCATTCGACCTGGGTATCACCGCGCTGCGCCTGACCGGCGGCGAGCCGCTCGTGCGAAAGAATCTGACAGCGCTGGTCGACCCAACTCTCGGCCATCGGCTTCGAGGATCTGGCTCTGACGACGAACGGCATGCTGCTCGCTTCGCTCGTGCAGTCACTCGCCGACGCGGGGCTCAAGCGCGTGAACATCAGCTGCGACTCGTCTGCGACCCGAACGCTTCAACGCCATCCGACGCCGAGGCGACCTCGCGACGGTGCTCGCGGCGATGGACGCGGTCGAAGGCGGCCGGTCTCGTGCCGCTCAAGGTGAACGTCGTGATCCTGCGCGGAGAGAACGACGACGAGATCCTCGACTTCGCGCGCTTCGCCCGCGAGACCGGTCGCGTCGTGCGCTTCATCGAGTTCATGCCCCTCGACGCATCGGGCCAATGGGACCGAACCAACTGGTGCCGGGCACGAGATCTTTGAGCGCATCAACGACGTGTGGCCGCTCGAATTCGCCCAAGGACAACGGCGGCTCCGCGCCCGCCGAGCGATTCCGCCTTCGCCGACGGCCAGGGCGAGATCGGCCTCATCTCGTCAGTCACCCAGCCGTTCTGCGGTACCTGCAATCGAGTGCGCCTGACCTCGGACGGTGCGATTCGCAACTGCCTGTTCTCGGACGACGAGCTCTCGCTGCGCGACGTCCTTCGCAGTGGCGGCACCGACGACGCGCGATCGCCCTGGTGTTCCGTAAGGCCGTGTGGGAGAAGTTCCCGGGTCACGCCATCAACGAGCCCAACTTCCTTCGACCGTCGCGCTCAATGTCGATGATCGGTGGCTGAGCGGCGATCCTCGCCGAGACTGGCCCTAGCGATTCGAGCTCGCGTCAGGTTCCATCGGCAAAGTACCGCGCCACCCAGGCCGCGGAACTCCTCGGCGTGAGTGCCGACACGATTCGTCGCTGGGCGGACGCCGGGCGGATCAAGATCGACACTGGGCGCCGACGGCAAGCGCTACTTCGAAGGCGTGGACCTCGCCCAGGCGGCGATCGACACCGCGGACTCGCCGTCGCCGAAGAGTCCCCGCGCCCAGTCGACGCGCGAATCGCTTCGTCGGCATCGTGACCCGAGTCGTCAAGGACAAGGTCGTCGCGCAGGTCGACGTCCAAGCCGGTCCCCATCGCTTCGTCTCGCTCATCACCCGAGAGGCCGCCGACGAGCTTGAGCTGGCGCCCGGCATCGTCGTCGACGCCGTGATTAAGGCGACGAACGTCAGCGTAGAGATCCCCGACAAGTTCTGAACGGCGCAGGTCGCTCAGCCGCTCGGCTCGACCGTCAAGCCAACGGTCTTAGTCGCCTCCTCCGACGCGGGCCAGATGGCGATCGCCTCGGGAGCCAGTTCCACACGCCGGTCGCCCCCACCGCGACGTCGGGGGCTGCCCACGTTCGGGCCAGAATCTCGACGCCCCCACCGAGACTCGAGAAAGAGGTCGTACGCCGTACCGCTGTCCGCGACGTCGGTGAGCGTGCCCACAAGAGCACTCGACTCGCCACCGCTGGCGCCGACACCCACGGGCGAGACCGTGACGAGCTCGGGGCGAACGCTCCACTGCACGCGGGATCCAACCGGAATGTCGGTCGCTTTGACGCCAACGGTGGAGCCGTTGAAGCGCATCGAGGTCGGCGATGAAAGCGTGCCCGCGTTCAGGTTCTCGACGCCGACGAACTGGGCGACTCGGGGCGAGACCGGACGAGCGAACACCGACCGGCTCGGGCCCGACTGCAGGAGCGCACCGTCCGCGATGACCATGAGCTCGTCCGAGAGGAACGCGGCTTCGGCGGGATCGTGGGTGACGAGCACCGTCGCAAGGCCGGTCTCACGTTGCAGTCGTCGCAGTTCGCGCCGCAGTTCTAGGCGTACCGGAGCGTCGAGCGCGGAGAACGGCTCGTCGAGCAGCAGCACCTTCGGCGACGAGCACAGCACCTGGGCGAGTCCGACGCGCTGGCGCTGGCCGCCGGAGAGCTCCGCGGGGAGTCGGTCCTCGAGCCGTCGAGAGTTGCAGGTGCGCGAGCCAGTACGAGGCGAGCTCGGGCGAGGCGCCGCGGGCGAACATCAGGTGGCGCCAGACGGTCAGTCGCGGGTAGAGCGAGAAGCCCTGGGCGACGTAGCCAACGCCGCGGCGCTCGACCGGGCTGTCGCGCACCACCTCGTCGCCGTACCAGACGGGTCCGGGTGCCGGACCCGTAGAGACCGGCCAGGCATCGCAGCAGCGTCGACTTGCCCGAGCCCGACGGGCCGAGCACCCCGAGGTGCCTGCGTCCGAGTCGTGGGCCAGCGTGAGGTGAAAGTCGCCGAGTCGATGGTCGACGTCAAAGCGCACGGGTCGCGACCGACAGCTCGCGGCGCGCGGGGCGTGGCAGGCTCGCCGAATGGGTCGCGCCCGTGGGCACACGCACACGGCTGATCACCACGGCGACGACCGCGACGGCGAGGGCGAGGGCCGTCGGCGCGAGCGTCGTCGGCAGTCCGCGCCCGCTGAACTGGTTGTAGGTGTAGATCGGCAGCGAGTTCGGGTTGTAGGCGAGGATCACGACGGCGCCGTACTCGCCAAAGGCCCGCAGCCAGGTGAGCAGCATGCCGGCTCGGATGCCGTGACCGGCCGTCGGTACGGCCACGCGAAAGAAGCGCGAGACGTCCGAATGACCGAGCGTCGCCGCGACATCGAGCAAACCCTGGTCGACGGCGGCGAAGGACGACTTCGCGGCGACGATCAGGAACGGCGCCGACACGAAGGACATGGCGATCACGACGCCGACCATCGAGTCGGTGAGCTGCTCGTCGAAGAGTCGGCCGAGGAACGTGTAGGGACCGACGAGGTAGACGAGCAGGACGCCGCTCATGAGTGGCGGCAAAGCCAGGGGAATCTGCACGACGACGCCGACGACCGCGGCCAGACGCCCCGTCGAGCGAGCGCAGCACGTAGGCGAGCGGCACGCCAAAGAGCGTGACGAGCGCGAGCGAGATCGTGGCGCCGCTCGACCGATACCCACAGCGCGGGGAAGAGTCCCGGCACGTGAAAACCCCGCTGCGGCGATCGCGACGAGTCGAACCACGAAGGCGACCAGCGGGTAACCGAGATAGACGACGATCAACCCAGCGAGCCAGGTGAGGGGACTCTTCGCGAGCCGCCTCCCGTTCATGGCGCTGCGGCGCACTGCCGCACGGTGTCGTTGAGCGCCGCCACCACTACGGGGCCGTAAAGACCTTGGCCGGCACGATCGGCGTGACGCCGTTGGCCCGCAGGATCCTCTGGCCGGCCGCGCTCAAGAGGAAGTTGACGAAGGCCTTGGCGGCCGCTTCGTGGGGCGCGCGGTTCAAGATCGTGACGGTGTACTCACCGGCGAGGTTCGTGCCGTCAAGCGGCACCGTCTTGATGTGCGCCGCGGCGGCCTCGACGGCGTAGAAGAAGCCCGCGTCGAGCTGTCCCGATTGCAGGTCGCCGACGAGGGCCGTCTCCTCGTAGACGTTCGACGAGGACTTCGCGATGGCGTTGAGCGCCGCGCAGGTCGTGGGCCTTCGCCGCCTCGCGTCAAGGCGTCCACGGCGAGCACGCCCTTGGGGTCGGTCGCGGGATCGGTTCGGCCCGAGCAAGAAGTGCGGCAGGTCGACCACGTTGTACCACGGCTTGGTCTTCGAGGTCGCTGGCGAACTTCGACGTCGGGTTGTAGCCCGAGCACGAGCGGCGAGAACCCGAACTCCTTGTAGGACGACACCCAGCTGCCGTTGGCCGCTTCCCTCGAGCGATGTGTCGGCTGTCGGCGAGGCACTGATGAAGACGTCGCCGACTTCGACCTTGCCCTTGATCTCGGTCGCGAGGGCGGTCGAGCCATTCGAGAAGCCGCTCACCGTGTAGCCGGTCGCCCGGTGGAAGGCGGGGCCGATGTACTGGGTCATGAGGTCGAGGAACGACCCGCAGTACAACACGTCGACGGTGCCAGAAGCCTTCGCCGCCCCGGCACTGGATGTCGCCAACGGCATCGTCAGCGCACCCGCTGCGGTCAGTGCCGAAGCCACCGCCAGGCTCGTCAGCTGGCGCGCTCGCCACCTCGAAGCAAACGAACGTGTGGTCAAGGTTGACATCCTATGCCTCCTAGGTCAGTTGCATTTTCAGTACGGTGGTGCCAAAAACTTCGTATTCGCGTGATTCTAGGGTAGTTCTCGTCGCATCTGCGCAAAGCGTAGAGGTAGGCCTTGGGCGCCGATCGCGACTCGACGGTCGAGCGGAGAGCCGTCGGCGTTGTGCGTGTGCACCCGGCGCGTCGCGGCGGCACGCTCGAGTGAGAAGCCCGTGCGTGCACCTTGCGCCCTCGGCAACCGCCGCGTCCTACAAGCGTTGCGTGAGTTCGACGTTGCGTTCAATGCCCAGAGGCGGCGCGAGCAGCCGACTATAGGCTGACTCGCGTGGAGGCACCACCGACTTCCGACTGGGTCTTGGTCACGCCCGACCCCCTGTCGCCCGACGAGCTCGCCGCCTGGGCGACCCGTTCAAACTGCGGGGCGGTCGTCACCTTCAGCGGGATCGTGCGCGACAGCTCGGCCGTCCGCCAAGGCGTTATCGCGCTCGACTACGAGACCGACACGGGCCTCGCCGAGGGACGCATCCGCGAGGTGATCGCCGAAGCGCGTGTCAAGTGGCCGACTCTCGAGGCCGTCGCAATCCATCACCGGATCGGACAGGTCGAACTCTCCGACACCACGGTCGTCGTCGTCGTCTCCTCGCCCCACCGGGCCGAGGCCTTCGAGGCCGGGCTCTACTGCATCGACACATTGAAACGCAGCGTGCCCATGTGGAAGCGCGAGATCTGGGAGGGCGGTTCCGCCTGGAGCGAAGAGGGCACGCCCATTGTGGATGTCCGGGATCCGTGATCGCAATGCCCCAAAGAAGAGTGGCGAGCCCATGATTCAGCTGGAGGAGGCGCAGGAGTTCGTGCTAGCGGCCGTGGCGCCCCTCGAACCCGAGGAGGTGGTGCTCGAGGAGGCGCTCGGCTGCGTCGCGGCGACCGCCGTCGTGGCCCGGGAGCCGTCGCCGCGCTTCGCCAACTCGTCCATGGACGGCTTCGCGGTGCGTTCGAGCGACACGTCGAGCGGGTCGGTGCGCCTGCGCATCGTGGCGTCGATCTTTGCCGGGGACATGGCCGCCGCTCAACTCAGCGAGGGTGAGGCTATGCGTATCATGACTGGCGCACCGGTGCCCAAGGGGGCCGACAGCGTCTGCATGCGGGAAGAGGCGACCGTCGACGACCATACCCAGACCGTCCTGCTGCACCGCACCGTCAACGCCGGCGAGTTCGTGCGCCGGGTCGGCGACGACGTCGCGGAGGGTCAGACCCTGCTCGACCCCGGCGACGAGGTCGGCCCGGCGCTTATAGGCGTGCTCGCGAGCCAAGGCTACGAGGCGGTCTTCGCGCACCCGCGACCGCGCGTGGGCGTCTTGTCGACGGGCAACGAACTCACCGACGCGCCCGAAGCACCCGCCGAGGGCAAGATCCGTGACTCGAATCGGCCTTCTTTGCTGGCGTCGTTACGCCAGTCCGGCTTCGAAGCGGTCGACCTCGGGATCGTCGGGGACACCATGGAGGAGATCACCAAGGGCTTCGAGCGAGGGATCTTCGAGTGCGACGCGGTGGTCTCCACCGGCGGCGTGAGCGTGGGCGACGCGGACTTCGTCAAGTCCGTGATCGGCGAGCTCAGCCAAGGGAGCGCCCGCTCGATGCAGGTGGCGATCAAGCCCGGCAAGCCCTTCGCCTTTGGCGTCACGCCCGAGGGTGCGCCGCTCTTCGGCCTGGCGGGCAATCCTGTGTCGACCCTTGTTGGTTTCGAGCTCTTCGTGCGGCCGGCGCTGCGCCGCCTGGCCGGGCACCACCAGTTGAAGCGCCCGACGCTCAGCATGGTGCTGGACTGTCCGCTGCCTCGGAGTAAAGACAGAAAGGTCCACCTGGTGCACGCGGTGTGCCAAATCCACGACGACGGGCGCTTCCACGTCGAGAGCGTCGCTCGCACGGCGTCGCACCTATTGCACGCGATCGCCCGCAGCAACGCCCTCGCGATCGTTCCCGACGGTGACGGACTGGGCGCCGGCGATGAAGTGTTCGCCATGATCCTCGAAGCTGATCAGACCTTTGATCGTTCAACTCATTACCTTGATGGCTAATTCAGCCCTCGTCGGCCACTCGATGCCGCTCACCCCTCGGTGACGGCGGTGGCGCGCCTGCTCTTGCTCGGCCCCGCTCGCGACGCCGCTGGCACTCGCAATGACGTCTTCGAGGGGTCGACCGTCGAGGCGATCCTCGCCCAGGCGGTCGCTCGCTACGGCGAGCCGTTTCAACGGGTGCTCGACGTGAGTCGCGTGTGGCTGAACGGGGTGCAGACCGAACCGGGCGCGCCGGTAAGTGACTACGACGAGATCGCGGTGCTGCCGCCCGTGTCGGGCGGGTGAGGCGCGTTCTCGCCGACCAGCAGCTCGAGCGCGTGGGGCAACACATCGAGCACGGCGTCGAGATTTTCCACCGCTCCCTTGGGTGAACCGGGACAGTTCAGGATCACGCTTCGCCCTGTCGTCCCGGCCCGCGATCGCGAGAGACGGCCGAGCGGGTTCACCAATCGCATCGCCTCACTGAGACCGGGCGCCTCGCGCTCGATCACCTGCGATGTGCCCTCGGGCGTCAAGTCCGTCGGGGCGAACCCCGTACCACCGGAGGTGACGATGAGTCCGGCGAAGTCCTTTGCCATTTCTCGGAGGGCGTCCGCCACCGAGGAGACACCGTCGGGCACGACGCGGCACTCACTCACGGCGAAACCGGCTTCCTGCAGCCGTCGCGTCAGTGCGGGACCCGCCAAGTCCTCGCGATGGCCGGAGGACACCGAATCGGAGACGATCAGGATCTTGGCGGCGAGGTCCACTCTGGTGAGCGTAGGTGAAGTTCGACTCGCGACGCGAAGTTGCTCGGTGCGCCCTCGAGCGCGAGTCGCGTCAGCGAATCGTGGCTCCACCGTCTCGACTGGTTCGTGCTACCTAGCCACCGGCCATCGCGCCGATGACGAAGAACGGCGACGCTCCCCTCGCCACGGTGTCGGGCAGCGGCGCATTGATCGGCTCGTGGGAGAGGTCTTCCTCGTCGACGAAGAAGCGGATGAATGGACGCCGCTCGCCCGTGGCGGGGTTGCGGATCGTGCCGAGCAGCATTGGGTAGCGAGCTTCGAGCGCGTCGATGATCGACGCCGCACTCACGACGCCACCAACTTCGAGCTCGACCTCTCGCTGGACCCCGGCGAGCGTCTTCAGGTGGGCCGGCAGGACGACCCGCGTCATGCCAGCGTCTGGACCTCGACCGAGAGCACGGCCGGCAGGTCGTGCACGATCGCCGTCCAGCTGTCCCCCGCATCGGCCGACGCGTACACCTGGCCGCCCGTGGTTCCGAAGTAGACGCCGCACTCGTCGAGCGAGTCGACCGACATCGCGTCGCGCAGCACGTCGACGTAGCAGTTGCTCTGCGGCAGGCCCTTGGCGAGCGGCTCCCATTCGTTGCCGCCGGTGCGGCTGCGGTAGACGCGCAGTTGACCCTCCGGCGGGAAGTGCACGGAGTCGCTCGTGATCGGCACGACGTAGACCGTCTCGGGCTCGTGGGCGTGCACGTCGATCGTGAAGCCGAAGTCGGTCGGCAGGTTGCCGCTCACCTCGGTCCAGGAGTCCCCGGCGTTGTCGCTGCGCATTACGTCCCAGTGCTTCTGCATGAAGAGGGTGTCGGGGCGAGAGGGGTGCAGGGCGATGCGGTGCACGCAGTGACCGACCTCGGCCGCCTCGGAAGGGATTCCTTCGGAGAGCAAGCCCTTGTTGATGGGCTTCCACGTCGCGCCGGCGTCGTCGGTGCGAAAGACCCCGGCCGCGGAGATCGCGATCCAGATTCGGTTGGGATTGGTCGGACTGACGATGATCGTGTGCAGGCACATCCCGCCGGCGCCCGGCTGCCAGGACGAGCCCGTCGTGTGCGTGCGCAGGCCCGAGAGCTCCGCCCAGGTCGCGCCCCCGTCGGTCGTCTTGAAGAGCGCCGCGTCTTCGACGCCCGCGAGCACGGTGTCGGGGTCGCTCAGCGACGGCTCGAGGTGCCAGACTCGCGCGAACTCCCACGGGTGCGGCGTCCCGTCGTACCACTGGTGCGTGCCGGTCACGCCGTCGTAGGGGAACTGGTTGCCGACCGGCTCCCAGGTCTTGCCGCCGTCGTCGGAGCGCTGGACGAGCTGGCCAAACCAGCCCGTCGACTGCGATGCGAAGATCCGGTTCGGCTCGACCGGCGATCCCTTGACGTGGTAGATCTCCCAGCCTTCGAAGAAGGGGCCGTTGACCGTCCAGTCCTTGCGCCTGCCGTCCGCCGTCAGGACGAACGCGCCCTTCCTGGTGCCCACCAGTACTCGCACTCCACTCATGGCATCCTCCTGCCCTCTCGGTCCTTCCACCGCTCACAGTAGCGGCGAGGTGCCACATGGTTCCAGGTCCCGCAAATGATCTTGTGCTGAACAACGCGTGTCGGCACTCTGGCCTAGGGCAGGATGAGATGCAGGTCACCGAACTCGTGCCAGAGGTACCCCTGAACGAGGGCGGCGTGGTACGAGTCGGCGAGCAGTTCGCGCCCGATCATGGCCTCGAGCATCAGCAGGTGCGACGAGACCGGCTCGTGCCAGCCCGTCACCATGCCGTCGACGGCGCGCACGCCGCGTTCGGGTGTGATGACGACGCCGGTCCAGCAGTCAAGGCCGTGCACGAGTCCGTCGTCGTCGAGGGCCGTCTCGAGCGCCCGTACGACCGTCGTGCCGACCGCGATCACGTGGTGGCCGCTGCGTCGGGCCAGGTTGACGCGCTCGGCCGTCGTCGAAGGAACCTTCACCCGCTCGGGGTAGGGGACCTCGTCGGCCTCGAGCGAAGCGACGCCGGTGTGCAGCACGAGCGGCGCCACGTCGACGCCGCGCGCGACGAGGCGCGTGATCATCTCGGTCGTGAAGGGGCGGCCGGCGCTTGGCATCTCGGCGCTGCCCGGCTCGGTCGCGTACACGTTCTGGTACGCCTCGATCGGCCAGGTCCGCTCGACGTAGCCGTAGCGGATCGGCCGAGCGTGAGTCTCGAGCCAGGCGAGAGTCGGCTGGCCGAGCTCGAGGCTCGCCACCCACAGCCGGCCGCGGTCGCCGAAGGGCTCGTCGAGCGTCATCGCCGCGCCACCGCGTAGGCGCAGGCGCCGCGGTGCCGCCTCGCGCCAACGCTCGTTGCGCCGTCCGACGATTCGTCGCGGCTCGACGACCCAGCGCGTCTTGCTGAGTTCGGTCGAGAGGTGCACGACAAGGGCGGTGCCGTCCTCGGCGTCGGCGTCAAGCGCCGCGGGTATCGTGCCCGAGGTGTTCACGACGACGACGTCGCCGGGATCGAGCAGTGCCGGCAGGCAGGAGAAGGAACTGGACACGAGCGAGCCGCTGGACCGGTAGCTCACGAGCATGCGCACCCCGTCGCGGGCGAACCCTCGCGCCTCGGGCGGCGCGGACGCCTCGAGCCAGGGCGGCAGCTCGAAGTCGAAACGTTCGGCGACGCTGGGTGAGATGGACACCGTTACGACCAATCGCCCGCGCGGTAGCGACCACTCGGGAGCCCGGAATCGATGAGCCTGCGCAGCGCCGGCACCACCGCCTCGGGCAGTGGCCGATCGGAGATGTCTTCGCCGGGAAAGGCGGCCTGGTGCATGTCGGTCCGCATGTCACCGGGATCGAAGGTGTAGATCGCCAGTTCGGGAACTTCGACGGCGAGCACACGGTGCAACTGGTCCAGCGCGGCCTTCGACGATCCGTAGCCGCCCCAGCCCTCGTATCCCTCGACCGACGCATCCGACGTCACCGAGAGGACGATTCCGCTAGAGCGACGCAGCAACGGCAGCGCTAGCTGGATAAGGGCGAGTGGCGCGAACACATTCGCCTCGTAGACGGCGCGCAGTTGGTCCCTCGGGAAATCAGCGAGCCTCGGCAACGGGCTCGGTCCGAGCGTGCTCGCGTTATTGACGAGGAGGTCGAGCGAGCCGAAGGTCGCCGCGGCTTGGACGAGAGCGTCGCGATGCGAGGGGTCCGTAACGTCGCCCACGATCGCCTGCGCGGGAGTGCCGAGGCCCTCTAGCGCAAGCTCGACGTCGCTCAGCGGGCCAGCCCTTCGTCCGTCAACGACGAGCGTCCAACCGCCTTTTGCGAGATCGAACGCGACGGCTCGCCCGAAACCTCGCGAAGCGCCCGTGACAATGGCAACCGGCATTTCGAACCCTCTCTCGTCCCCAAATGGAGCACGAGCAGAAGACTACAAGTTAAAGTAAAGTTTAAGTCAAGTCATTACTTTCGAGGAGGCGGGAACATCACCACCGACCATCTGACCATCGGTGAAGTCGCTGAGCGCAGCGGCTTTTCGACCTCCGCCGTGCGCTTCTACGAACGCCAGGGCCTGGTGCACGCCGAGCGAACGTCGGGCAACCAACGGCTCTTTCGCCGCGACGTCCTGCGGCGCCTCGCCTTCATACGGATCGCCCAACGCGTTGGCCTGAGCCTGGAGGAGATCGTCGCCGCCCTCGCCGAGCTCCCAATTGACACGGCGCCCAACGCCAAGGACTGGCAGCGACTTACCCGTGGCTGGCGTGAGCGCATCGACGAGCGCATCGCGCTGCTCGAGGCGCTGCGCGGTGGGCTCTCCAGCTGCATTGGCTGCGGCTGCCTCTCGCTACGCACCTGCCAGCTCGCCAACCCGTCAGACGAGGCGGCGAGCCTCGGGGCTGGCCCCCAGTATCTGTGGCGCAGCTGAGCGTCTCAAGCTGCTCACTCCCCTCGCTCGGCAACCCCTAGCGGCAGTGGTCCTAAGTCGACCTCTATCGTTTAGCGATGGAGATCGTGCGCTGTTCAACACCGGATGAATTCCTCGCCGCCTCGATCACCTACCGGGCCGCTGAGCCGATCCGCACCAACGTGATCGGCTCGGTCGCGACCTCCGTGGTCGACGGCGTGCGCGCCTACGACGCTCATTGGTGGTGGATCGTGCGCGGCGACGACGGTGACGTCGTGGGAGCAGCCTTGCGCACGGCGCCCTTCGGGCTCCAGCTCGGACCGATGCCCGTTGGGGCGGACCAGCTCCTCGCTCGGGCCGTTGCCGAAGTGGACGACGATTTCCCGTGGCTCGCCGGACCCGAGCAGTTGGTCCAAGCCTTCCTTCGCGCCTACGGAGAGAACGGCTCGCCCGGTTCGATCAGGGGCGCGGTGCGCGGTCGCCAGAGCCTGCTCTACGAGCTCGATGAACTCGTTGTGCCCGACGTAGAGGGAAGCGCGCGCACTGCGACGGTCGACGACTTCGACCTCGTCGCGCGCTGGACACTGGACTTTTCCGAGTTCGTCGATGGAGTGGCCTACACACCAACCGAAGGGGAATGGCGATCCCTTCACGAGCGACTGAGTTCGGGTTCGAGGCAGCTGTGGTGCCTTCGCGATATCGAGGTGTCGATGGCCGGCCACGCGTCGCCCGTCGCGACACCGTCAGGACTCGTCACGCGCGTCGGGCCTGTCTTCACCCCGCCCGAGTTTCGAGGGCGCGGCTACGGTTCGGCGGTAACGGCCACACTCAGCGCCGCGCTGCAGGAGGGCGGGTCGCGCGTCATGCTCTACGCCGACGCGGCTAACCCGACGAGCAACGGCATCTATCAGAAAATCGGCTATCGATTCGTCGACGACGCCGTGCAGTACGACCTCGCGCCAATCGCCTAGCTCTCCGTCCTCATCGAAATTCGGCCGCCAGACAGCCAACGACGAAGCCCATCGCCGTTGCACGAACCACGTTCACGTTTCCAACTCCGCGAATAGGTGACTCGAATATATTGACTCAATAGCCACCGGAGCCAAAACTTCTTCAAACCGCTCGACCGTGACGCGTGTCGTCGCGGTGGTGGTGTGCGGCATAAGCCTCTACGTCTTGTTGCCCGGGTTGCTGCGCGTCATTTCGTCGTGGCCACGACTGCTGACCCTCGAGCCGTGGTGGTTTCTCGTGGCGCTGCTCTGCGAAGCCGCGAGCTTCGTCTGCGCCCTAGCGCTGCTGCGGCTCGTGCTGCGCACGAAGAACTGGTTCGCCGTCGTGACGGCCGGGCTCGCGGGCAACGCGGTCACCAATACCCTGCCCGGTGGTGACGCGGTCGGGGCGAGCGTGGAGTACCGCATGCTCGCCAGCACCGGTATCGACACCGTCCAAGCGGCCAGCGGGCTGGCCGTGAGCGCCATCATCGGTGTTGCCGGGCTCTTCGCCCTGCCGATCTTCGCGTTGCCGGTCATTGTCGGGGGCGCAGCAAGCGCCGGACTCGTGCACGCCGGTGAACTCGGCGCCATCGGCTTCGGGCTGCTCGTGATACTGGGCGTGCTCTTCCTTACGACCAACAAGCCGTTGCTCACCCTCGGCAAGTCGATCCAGTGGTTGCTCACGAAACTGCCCCTTCACCGAAGAGATACGAGAGACCTCGGCCAGCGTCTCGTCGAAGAGCGCGACAAGGTCCGCGACGACCTGGGCCAGAACTGGTGGAAGGCGGTCATGCTGGTGGCGGGACGCATCGGCCTCGACTACTTCAGCCTGCTGGCGGTGCTGCGCGCGACCGGCGCCAAGCCCAACCCGTCGCTCGTCCTACTCGCCTACGCGGCGACCGCGGTCATTGCGCTTCTTCCCCTCACGCCGGGCGGGCTCGGCCTCGTGGAGGTGAGCCTCAGCGGACTGCTCGTGCTCGCCAACGTGCCGACGGGCGACGCCGTCCTCGCGACGCTCGCCTTTCGACTCGGTTCCTACTGGATACCGACCATCGCCGGCGCCGTCTGCTACATCCTGTATCGACGCCGCTACGGGCCACTGCGCCACAATGGCGTCCCCGCCCAATCCCAATAGCGGCAATCGTCCGAAGTAGCGTGAAAAATGAGCGTTCGTCACGAGGGAGGGTCGCACATGTCCACTGCTCCCAGCGGCGAACCGGGCGACCCCACGACGCGAACGTCGCGGCTCTTTCGCCGCGCCGAGGCCAACAACGTGCCCCTCAAGACCATCCTCACGACGGTCGCCGTGCTCGTGCTCGTGTACGTCGCGGCCAAGGTCCTCTACCGGCTGCGCGACATAGTCCTTCTGGTCGTGCTTGGCGGATTCGTCGCCCTCGTGCTGAATCCCCTCGTGAACCTGCTACAGCACTGGAAGCTGCCCCGCCGCGGGGCGGCCGTCGCCGTCGTCACCGTCGTCGCGGTGCTGGCCTTCTTCGGACTTGCCACCGCCTTCGGCTACCCACTCGTCAACTCCATGACGCACCTGGCCCACTCCCTGCCCTCGTACATCTCCAAGGCCGAACACAACCGCGGATGGATCGGCCACCTGCTGCACCGGTACCACGTTCAGAAGTGGGTGCAGAGGAACTCCTCGAAGCTCGTAACGATCGCCAAGGGGTTGAGCAAGCCGGCGCTCGCCCTCGGCAAGGGAGTAGCCACGCTGCTGCTCGCCCTGGTGACGATGTTCGCCTTAGTTATCCTCTTGCTGCTGGAGAGTCCCAAGATCCGCCGCGGTGGACTGACGATGTTCTCGCCGGAAACGAGCGCTTGGGTGGCGAGGGTCGGCGCGCAGATCAGCCAGGCCGCGCTCGGCTTCATGCTGGGCAACCTGGTGCTGTCGCTGAGCGCGGGCGTCGTGATCTTCATCACCCTGCTGTGCCTGTCGGTGCCCTTCGCGATCCTCTTCGCGCTCTGGGTGGCCCTCGTCGACTTCCTGCCCCAGATCGGCGGCGCGTTGGCGGGCATCCCGACGATCATCTTCGCGTTCATTCACTCGTTGCCGGCCGGCATCATTACGACCGTCGTCTTCGTGGTCTACACGCTGGTGCAGAACCACGTCTTTTACCCCATCGCCATGAGCCGCAGCGTGAAGATCAATCCGCTGACTGTGTTCCTCGCGATTCTGATCGGTGCGGAGCTCGGCGACTGGGTGGACGGCATCTTTGGCGGTTTCGTCGGCGTCTTGCTGGCCGTGCCGGCCGCGGCCACCCTCCACGTCCTCTTCCGAGAGATCTGGAACTCGACGCGCTCACCCGGCGAACCCATGTTGGGGCGCCGCTCGACCGACCACAATCACGACGCGGATTAGAACAGCAGTGACTACCGATATCAACAATCCCGTTGACGACGTGCCGCCTTCAGTGCTGGCCGACGCGCTGTCGAGGGCGCGCCAGCTCATCGACGCCGCAGCCCGTCCACGCACGCTGGAGGAGCGCCGGACCCGGCGGAGCTTCCGCCGCCTCTTTGACGACCCTGACGCGGTCGGGGTCGTCATCACCCTCACCGACGAGGTCATGCGCTTCAGCTCGTCGAAGAGCGCCGCGACCGCACTACGGGCCGCAGTGCGAGAGGCGTCGCCGAAAGGCTTCGGGCTCGCCAACTCCCTCGGACTGCGACTCGTGGCCACGCTGTCGGTCGTCGCGCCGGGCCTCGCCGTGCGCGCCGTCAATGCCCGGGTGCGACGCCTCACCGCGAACCTGATCCTGGACGACGACACCGCGTCCCTGGGCCGGCGGTTCGAGGCGCACCGCGAGCGCGGGCTCCTCGTCAATGTGAACGTGCTGGGCGAAGCCGTGCTCGGCGAGCGCGAAGCCGCCGATCGGCTGGCTCGGGTGCTCGAGGTCGTGCAGCGACCGGACGTGAACTACCTATCGGTCAAGCTCTCGTCGGTCGTCAGCCAGCTCATCACCATCGATCAAGAGGGCTCGCTCGAGCGCGTCGGCGAGAAGCTCCGCGTCCTCTACCGCGGCGCACGGGCCGCCGGGACATTCGTCAACCTCGACATGGAGGAGTTCCGCGACCTGCGCCTCACCCTCGACGCCTTCACGACGGTCCTCGCCGAGCCCGAGTTCCAAGCACTCTCGGCGGGCATCGTCCTGCAGGCCTACCTGCCTGAATCCCACGCCGGCCTCGACGAGCTGATCGCCTTCGCGAAGCGTCGCCGAGGTAGCGGCGGTGCGGTCGTCAAGGTCCGTCTTGTCAAGGGCGCGAACCTCGCGATGGAGCACGTCGAATCCGAGCTGCACGGCTGGACCGCCGCGCCCTACGGCACCAAGGCCGACGTCGACGCGAGCTACCTGCAACTCCTCGACGTCGCGCTGCGCCCCGAGCACGCTGACGCGCTGCGCGTGGGCGTGGCGAGCCATAACCTCTTCCACCTGTCGTGGGCCCTGGAGCTCGCGAAGTCGCGCGGGGTGCTCGGCCAGCTCGACGTCGAGATGCTCGAAGGCATGGCCAACGCGGAAGCGCTCGCCCTCGTCGAGAGCGGCCAGTCGGTCTTGCTCTACGCGCCGACCGCGCGCCGCGACGACTTCCCCTCCGCGGTCGCCTACCTCGTGCGCCGCCTCGACGAGAACACGGCGCCCGAGAATTTCTTGCGCGCGGCCCTCTTCATCGCCACCGACGAGGGTGTCTACGCCGAGCAGCGCGGTCGCTTCCTCGACGCGCTCGTTCAGCGCCACAGCGTGGGCGTGACGCCGCGCCGCGCGGCGCTCGTCGTTTCGACGAAGCGCTTCGAGAACCAGCCCGACGGGGACCCGACAAACCTTAGCTACGCGCACGAGGTGCGCGAAGCTCTCGATGAGGTTCGCGCGCTCGAGAGCTACGAGATCGACACCCTCTCCCACCTCGACCAGCAGGGCCAGCCCGACTTCGAAGAAGGACACGACCCGAACGGCGGCGGACGCGCGTGGTACCGCTACCGCGTGGCGAACGTCGCCGAGATCGATCGGGCCCTCGAGTTCGCGAGCTCGGGTTTCGCCGAGTGGCACCGTCTCAGCGTCAACGAGCGTCAGCGTGTCCTCTACCGGGCGGCCGACGTCATGACCGAAAGCCGGGCCCGCACGATTGCGGTGATGGCGCGCGACGGCGGCAAGACCGTCGCCGAGGCCGACCCCGAGGTGAGCGAGGCCACCGACTTCGCCCGCTTCTACGCCTCGCGGGCCTGGTCGGATGACGCGTCGACGCCGCTCGGCGTGGTGCTCATCGTGCCGCCGTGGAACTTTCCCTACGCGATTCCCGCGGGAGGTGTGCTGGCGGCCCTCGCCGCGGGCAACGCGGTCATCTTGAAGCCGGCGCCCGAGGCCGTCGCGGTCGCCTTCGAGCTGGCGAGCCAGCTCTGGCGCGCGGGCGTGCCGCGCGAAGTGCTCCAGCTCGTCCCCACGCGCGACGACGGGACGGGACGGCACCTCGTCACCCACGTCGGGGTGAGCGGGGTTGTCCTCACGGGATCGTTCGATACGGCGAGGCTCTTCACTTCGTGGAAGCCGACGCTGCGCCTCCTCGCCGAGACGAGCGGCAAGAACGCAATGGTGATCACCTCGAGTGCCGACATCGACCTGGCGGTGCGCGACCTCGTGCAGTCGGCGTTTTCCCACGCCGGCCAGAAGTGCAGCGCCGCGAGCCTCGCCATCGTCGAACGCACCCTCTACGACGACCCCAAATTCGTCGCCCAGCTCGTCGATGCCGTGACCAGCCTCAAGGTCGGCGCGGGCTACGAGCTCGCCACGAACGTCGGGCCGATCATCCGACAACCGGAACCGGCGCTGACGCGGGCCTTCAACCAGCTCGACGAGGGCGAGTCGTGGCTCGTCGAACCGGTGCGCCTGGACCCCGAGGGGCTCTTCTGGCGCCCCGGCGTGAAGCTCGGCGTGCGGCCACAGTCCTGGAGCCACCTCAACGAGTGGTTCGGTCCGGTGCTCGGGGTGATGATCGCCGAGAACCTCGACGAGGCGATCCGCTGGCAGAACCAGATCCCCTACGGGCTGACAGGTGGCATCCACTCGCTCAACGAAGCGGAGTGCGAAGCGTGGATCCAACGGGTCGAGGTCGGCAACGCCTACGTGAACCGCGGCGTCACGGGTGCCATCGTGCACCGACAGCCCTTCGGCGGCTGGAAGCGTTCGAGCGTCGGCCCGACGGCCAAGGCGGGCGGGCCGAACTACGTGAACTGCCTACGCGAGTGGAACCCCGTCACCGACGTCGCCGGTGCGATCGCCGAGGCCGCTTCGTGGTGGCAGGAGTTCGGCTCGAAGGCGCGCGACGACACGGGCCTCGTCGCCGAGCGAAATCTGTTCCGTTACCGCCACCACCTCAAGCCCGTCGTCGTCCGCGTCGATGCGACCTTGGGCGCTGACCAGCTGGCGTACCTGCGAGGACTGGCCGACCTCGCGCTGCTCGAAGTTGAGTTCAGCGCCGACGCCGTCGTGACGGGTCTGATCGACGTCACGCTCGAGAGCGTCGACGATCTCGTCGCGCGTTCCGACTCCTTCGACCGCGTGCGGTGGCTGAGCAGCGAGATCGCGCCGGCGACCGAACTGCTGGAACGCGGCGTCGGCGTCGACCGCCGCTCCCTCGCCCAGAGCGGTTCGGTCGAGCTGGCGCGCTGGCTCCTGGAGCAGAGCGTCACGGTCACGAATCACCGCTACGGCAACGTCCACGCCGGGCCGAAACCGCGCGCCGCGGGCCTCGGCGACGCCGACGCGCGTTAGCCCGACGGCTGAACCGTCACGTCCCTCGGCAGTCCGAGGACGCGCTCGGCGATGATGTTGCGCTGCACGACCGACGTGCCCCCGCCGATGGTGAGGGCCTGCGCGTAGAGGAAGCCCCAGGACCAGTCCCGACCGACGTCGCCGTCGACGCCGCCGGGCCCGCGACCCTCGAGCATTCCCGCGGCTCCGGCGAGGCGCTGCGCCAGGGCCATCACTTCTTGGCCGTGGTCGTCGGCTAAGGCCTTTCGCAGCGAGGCGTCGGCTGACGTTGACTTGCCAGCCAGCGCGTTGGCGGTAAGACGCATGCGCAGGAAGCGAAGTATCTCGCCGTGAATCCAGCTCCGCACCAGCTCGTCGCGTTCGAGTCGCGACCGGTCCCGGCCCTGGGAGCGAACGAGGTCGACGAGGTCCTGGGCGGTCGGGCCGCGGCCCCACAGCACCCCCTCGCCCGAGAGGGCGATGCGCTCGTTGCCGAGCGTCACCTTCGCGAGGCGCCACCCATCGTTGACCGCCCCAACGAGACAGTCGCCCGCCAGGCGCACCTCGTCGAGGAAGACCTCGTTGAATGCGTGATCGCCGGTCATGTCGACAACGGGACGCACGGTCACGCCCTTCGCGTCCATGGGGCAGACGAAGTAAGTGATCCCGTTCTGGGGCGCACCCACGATTGAGGTGCGAGCGAGCAGGATGCCCCACGACGAGAGATGCGCGTAGCTCGTCCAGAGTTTCTGGCCGGTCACGACCCACTCGTCGCCGTCGAGGCGCGCGCTCGTAGTCAGCGACGCGAGGTCACTTCCGGCGTTCGGTTCGCTGAAGAGCTGGCACCAGAACTCCTCGCCGCTCAGCAGCTTGGGCAGCCAGCGCTGCCGCTGCGCCTCGGTGCCGGCCATGACGATCGTCGGCCCGGCCCAACCGATGCCGATCGGGTTGATCGGACGGCGCACGCCGGCTCGGCGAAGCTCGTCGTCAATAATCATCTGATACTCGAGCGAGGCGTTGAGCCCCCACGGCTCGGGCCAGGCGGGCGCGACCAGCTTCGCGTCGGCGAGCTCTCGGCCCGAAGGGTTGGGGTGCGCGGCGAGCCACTCGCGGAGGGCGACGCGACGCGGATCGAGCTCGTCGACGTCGCTCTCGAGCGTCGCGGTCACCTCGGCGAGGAGACCGCGGCCTTCTTCCAGATCCTCGACGTTGCTCGCCACATCACTCCTCCGTGCGAAGGTAACGCTAACGGCATTTGATCGATGTTGGCTAACGGGCTCTTTAGCGCGAGAGCTGGCAAACCGGGCTGCCCTGCGGCGACCTATTCGTCCGCGCGCAGCCCGTCTTTGATCATCGCGAGCAGGCGTTCGCTCTGGTCGACCGTCAATGTGGCACTCATGCACATCGAGCCGAGTAGCTGCATCATGTCAGCGGCATTCAGATCATCGCGCACGCAGTCGGCCGCTTGGGCGCGCGTCAGGACCACGTTGAGGGATGCTTCAATGCGCTCGCGCGACGCCACCTTCAGATCGGGATTCTTCTCGAACGCCTCGTGGAGCTCGTTGAGGAATCGTTTCTTGCCCATCGCGTAGCGCACGAACGCCTCGAGCCACGCGTCAAGGGCCAGACCCGGTTCCAGGTCGTTCAGCAGCGTCGCGGTGATGTTGACGAGCTCGTCCACGTCTTCGCGATAGACCGCTTCGACGATGTCGATTCGCTTGGGGAAGTGGCGGTACAGCGTGCCCACGCCCACGCCGGCCTCCTTGGCGATGGCCTCCATGGACGCGCCGGCTCCTTCGATCGTAAAGACGACCCGAGCCGCCGCGACGAGTCGGTCGTAGTTGCGACGAGCGTCCGCGCGCTGAGGGCGTGCCGGCTCGTCGTCACTGAGAACGGACGTGCCACCCGGCGAAGAGCCCATTTCGCTCTGCTCAGCGGCCATCAGTACGGACCTCCAAAAATTTTTCAAAATGCTCTTGCTAAACGGAGGCACCCTCCGTATACTAAGCGGAGGATACATCCGCTTCGTCCAAGATACCACCAGAAAGGCGAGAAATCCATGCCTATAACCAAATTTTCCCCCGTCCTGACAACACTCCCACGGAGGTCAGCTTCCCAGAAATACGGCCTCTTCTCCGGCTGGCGGACCCACCCTTCGGTGTTTCTGGCCGTCATCTTGGCCGCCCAGCTCATGGTCGTCCTCGACGCCACCATCGTGAACGTCGCGTTGCCGCACATGCAGCGCAGCCTCCACTTCACCGGCGGCGGCCTCTCGTGGGTCATCAACGCCTACCTGCTCACCTTCGGTGGTTTGTTGTTGCTGGGCGCCCGCTCGGGCGACCTCCTCGGTCGTCGGCGCACGTTCCTGGCGGGGATCGCCCTCTTCTCAGCGAGCTCGCTGCTCGGCGGCTTCGCAATCTCCTCCTGGATGCTGCTCGCCGCGCGATCTCTCCAGGGAGTTGGGGCCGCGTTCGCGGCTCCGTCGTCGCTGGCTCTGCTCACGACGGTCTTTTCTGACGGACCTCAGCGCACACGCGCGATCGGTCTGTTCACGACGGTGTCGGCGGCGGGCGGCGCCATCGGGCTCATCGCCGGCGGCATCCTGACCGAACTGGTCTCGTGGCGCTGGGTGATGTTCGTCAACGTGCCCATCGGCATCGCCGTGTGGTTGGTTGGGCGCACCGTGGTGCGCGAGACACCCCTGCGTCACGGCCGCTTCGACGTTGCGGGCGCTCTGACCTCGACCTTCGGCATGGTGAGCGTCGTGCTGGGTCTCGTCGAGGCGGGCAGTCGCGGCTGGTCGAGCCGGGCGACGTTGGGTGCGCTGGCCCTGGGCGCGATACTGCTCGGTCTCTTCGGGCTCATCGAGACCCGGGCCGAGGAGCCGATCGTGCCGCTGCGTCTTCTCGCCAACCGCACGCGCAGCGTGGCCAACATCTCGCGGGGACTGGTCTATGCGGGCATGTACGGCTCGTTCTTCTTCCTCGGCCAGTTCCTCCAGGACGCCAACGGCTACTCGCCGCTGCGCGCCGGCGTGAGCTTCCTGCCGGTCCCGCTGTCGGTCTTCTTCTCCTCGCAGATGGTGAGCCGCGGGCTGGTCGGCCGGATCCGTCCGAAGTCCCTCATGCTGTCGGGCATTTCGCTCACGCTGGTCGCCATGCTCCTCATGAGCCAACTGCGCGCCGGCACCACGTACCCCTACATCCTCGTCTGCCTCGTCCTGCTCGGGCTGGGCTCGGGAACCTCGCTGGTGTCCTTAACGACGGCGTCGCTCGCGGGCGTCGCGCCCGAGGACGCCGGGGCGGCGTCGGGTCTCGTCAACGTAATCCAACAGCTCGGCGCGGCACTGGGCGTGGCGATTCTGGTGACGGTCTTTAGCGCAGCGTCGGGACACGCCCAGCTCGCCGCCGGACGTTCCCACGTCGCCGCGCTGCTGCACGGACTCGACACGACTTTCGCGATTGGTGCCCTCTTTGGCTTCGTGGCGCTCGCGATGGTGGCCCTGCTTGTGCGGATGCCGGCGCCAGCGAGTTCGGCGGCCGCAGTTGACGAGGTTGCCGTCGAGCTAGTCGACGAAGAGGGTTTCGTCGCCCTCGAGCGAGAGGTCGCCTAGCGGTCAGACCGCGCCGGAGATTCGCGCCCACGCGGTCTTATACTTCGAAATATGGCAGTACTTTTCTGGTTGCTCATCATCCTCGTCTGCATTTTCGGCGAGATCCACACCAACGCCTTCATCCCGGTGTTCTTCGGCGCTGGGGCGATCATCCCGTTCTTCCTGGCGCTCGCGAGCGTGCCCTTTGCGGTGCAGGTGGTGGTGTGGCTCGTCATCTCGGGCGTGCTCATCGCCGCCCTTCGCCCGGCCGCGATGCATCGCTTCCACAAGAAGGGAGTCTTGGACCTGGCGGCGCCGTCCGCGAGCTCCATGACCAACCTCTCGGGCATTGTCGAGGACGCGGTGGGCGACACGGTGCACCCGGGACGCGTAAAGATCAAGGGCGAACTTTGGAAGGCCGTCACCGACTCGAAGGAGTCGATCCCCGAGGGCACCCAGGTCGTCGTGAAGAAGTCCTACGGCACCACGCTCTGGGTCGAACGCGTCTAGCCAGTCCCCCGTCGCAGGGTTCTAGGACCGCAACCAGTTAGATCGCCGTCGTACCGGGCACACCCTCCAACACGCTGCGGATGGCCTGGGCCGCTCCGAGCAACGCCGAACTCTCGGCCGGGATTATCAGCTTCGTGTTCTCGCTCGCGGCGAACTTGGACAGCGTGTCGAGCTGGAGGATCGCCACCAGCGTCGGGTCGGGCGCCTGGCCCTTGATCGCGGCGTACACCAGGGCGATCGCTTGGGCCCGGCCCTCGGCTTCGAGGATCTGGGCCTGCTTGGAGCCTTCGGCGCGCAGGATCTGTGACTGCTGGGCGCCCTCGGCCTCTTTGATCGCGGCCTGTCGCTGGCCGTCGGCCACGTTCACCGCGGACTGTTGCTGACCCTCGGACTCGAGGATTCGAGCACGCTTCTCCTGATCGGCCTGCTTCTGTAGGGCCATGGCCTGGAGGATCTGGTCCGGCGGGGTGATTTCGAGGACCTCGACCCGGTTGATGCGCACGCCCCACTTGTCGGTGGCCTCTTCCATCTGCGTTTGTAGCAGTGTGCCGATGCGCTCGCGCTGGGAGAAGGCCTCGTCGAGGCTGATCGATCCGAAGACGGCGCGCACCGACGTGCGGGCCAGCTGGTCGACGCTGACGATGTAGTTCGAGTTGGTGAAGAGGGCGAGGCGCACGTCGACCACCTGGCTGAAGATGGTTGCGTTCACGATGACCGAGACGTTGTCGCGGGTGATGACCTGCTGGCGGTCGCCGGTGCGCGGCGTCTCTCGCACGTCGACGATTTTCATCACTTCGATAAAGGGAAAGATGAAGCACAGACCGGGATTCTTGATGTCCTTGAACTCGCCGAAGCGTGTCACCACGCCCTCGAAGCCCTGCTGGACGATTCGCACCGACTTTGAAATGGTCACGATGACCAGGAGAACGATGATGGCGGCGATCACCGCGATGACGATGCCGGCGGTCGCGACGCCGTCGATAATTCCAATTCCCATGTGCAGTTACCTCCCCAAGATGGCGGCGCAGTTGAGGTAACTGTTCGTGTCTTGGCTGATAGGGGCAGTGTATCGGACTGGTTCTTCAGGCTTCGGGGCTGCACCGCGTTGACTGGCGGCGCTAACAGTCGCGTCGACGACAAGCCCCTTGAAAAAATTCCCGGCAAGCCTCGGTCCACGCCCCCGTGCAGCTGGCACAAACTTCCTGGTAAGACAGAGGTACCGGTACCGACGAATCGCTCGCGCCGAGCGAGGGAGGTTGGCCATGGACGTCGCCACGTTTGTCGCCTCGGTGTTTAACAACGAGCTTCCCTTTCGCGTCGAGGCTTACGACGGCAGCGTCGCCGAACCCACCGTCACCTCGCGCGCGAACACGATTACCTTCAAGATCCTCAACCGCAACGCGATCTCACGCGTCCTCATCCACCCCGGCGAGCTCGGTCTGGCGAGGGCCTACGTAACGGGCGACATCGACGTCGACGGCGACCTCGATCCCCTATTCGAGCTGTCGCCGCCAGCGCTGAGCACCCTGCTGAAGTTAAGGAGACTGCGTGAGCTACTCGCCGTTGCGGGCCCCTCAGCGCTACGGCCGCTGGCCCCGCCCTCGGTCGAAGCACGCCCGCGAGGTCTCATGCACTCCAAGAGCCGCGACCGCCAGGTCGTGACGCACCACTACAACGTGTCGAACCGCTTCTACGAGATGGTGCTCGGTCCGACGATGACGTACTCGTGCGCCGTCTTCGCCTCGCCCGAGGACACCCTCGAGCAGGCGCAGGCGAGAAAGGTCGACCTCGTCGCGCGTAAGCTCGACCTGCGCCCCGGCACGCGCCTGCTCGACATCGGCTGCGGCTGGGGGACGATGGCCCTGCACGCGGCGCGCCAGTACGGCGCGACGGTCGTCGGTGTCACCCTGAGCGAGCCCCAGTTGCAGTACGCAACGGACCAAGCGCGCCGGGCTGGGCTGAGTGACCTTGTCGAGTTCCGCTTGCAGGACTTTCGCGACGTGCACGACGGTCCCTTCGACGCCGTGAGCTCGATCGGCATGGCCGAGCACGTGGGGCGCAAGTCATTGCCCACCTACGCCCAAATGATCTGGGACCTGCTCAAGCCGGGCGGTCGATTCCTCAACCACGCGATCGGCCGACCGGTCTCCTTCCACGGCGACCCGCAGCCCTCCAAGGCTTCGGAGGTCAACCGCCAACTCCAGATCGCCCTTGGTATGCGGGGGCCTTCCAAGACGGGCAGCTCGTTCATCGACCGCTACGTTTTTCCCGACGGCGAGCTGCACGAAGTCGGCACGATGGTCTCGATGTTCCAAACGCACGGCTTTGAAGTTCGCCACTTGGAGAGCCTGCGCGAGCACTATGCAATCACCTTGCGCCGCTGGGTCGACAATCTCACCAAACGCTACGACGAAGCCGTTGAGGAGGTGGGTGTCGAGCGCGCCCGGGTGTGGCGGCTCTACATGGCCGGCTCGGCCGTCGGCTTCGAGCGACACCGTCTGGAGGTCCACCAGATTCTGAGCGTGCGACCGCTGGAGGGTCGAAGCGGTATGCCCCTTCGATCGAACTTCGAGCCAACCTTCTAGCCGACGCCTCCGGCTCCAAGCTTCGGTGCGGCTGGACGGTGCATCGATTTCGCTCGCGGGTGTGCGACCATGAAAGGGGTGAGTAGGAGACCCTGGCAGAGCGTGTGGCACCACCACCCGGCAGTGCGCTCGGGCGAGCAACTCTCCCGCGGCGAACGAGCCGCCGACCGCATGCGCAACATGATGGGTTCCTGGCCGTTCATCTTCGCGTTCTTCGCCGTCATGATTATGTGGGCCGTCGTGAACACGTGGGTCATCGAGCACGTCCTTCACCACAAGGCGTTCGACCCCTACCCATATATCCTGCTCAACCTCTTCCTTTCGATGATGGCCGGGGTGCAGGCGGCGGCGCTGCTGATTGCCGCCAAACGGGCGGACGCGATCTCCTCCGAGGTCGCGCTGCACACCTCGAACAACACCGACGACATCAAGCAACTAATTGAGGAGAACACTGCCTTGACGGAGGCGGTGAAGCAAGCCACCGATCTGCTCGACGAGATCCACCTTCACGTGGCCAACATCGGCAAGAAGATCGGCGCGGAAGAGGGCCGCTTCTCGCCCTAGGGCTCGACCGGCTGCGGCGGGTCGACGAGCGACACGGCTGGCGGCTCTCCTAGGACGTCACGAGGTCGTGGACAACGCGTCCCTCGCCGGGCACGGCCCTCACGTTTCGATGGGTGAGACGTTCGCCGCACCACGCGCACACCAGCTCGGCGTGGGTCACCTGGCCGCACGAGCGGTGCACCAGCTCTAAGGGTGGACCCGACGGAGCGGCGTAGCGATCGCCCCACTCGCGCATCGCGTTCACGACGGGCCAGAGATCACGACCCTTTTCGGTCAGGCGATAGTCGTAGCGAAGCGGGTGCTCGCTGTAGGGCATCCGCTCGAAGACGCCAGCTTCAACGAGTGAGCCAAGACGTTCGCGAAGGATATTCCTCGAGATGCCGAGGCGCTTTTGGAACTGCTCGAAGCGGGTCACGCCGAGGAAGGCGTCGCGCACGATCAGCATGCTCCACCACTCGCCCACTACCTCCAGGCACTGGGCCACCGAGCAGTCCATCGCGGCAAAACTCTTACGCTCCATGGCCTCAGCCTAGTCAGTTGCATTATGGAATGCAAGTCCCTATAGTACGTTCTATGACTGAACTGACCACTCACCAGCTTGTCCCCGCCAATCCCGATTCCTCCCAACGTCGTCGGACCATCTTCTTCGTGACGGCAGCGGGCGCGTTCATGGCGTCGCTCGACCTTTCGATCGTCAACGTAGCCTTTCCCGCCCTCGAACGAGCCTTCGCCCACGACACGCGGGCCAGCTTGTCGTGGGTCCTAACCGGCTACTCGATCATCTTCGGCTCGCTGCTCGTCGTGGCGGGAAGAACCGCGGACCGACTCGGCAGCCGTCGCGTGTTCTTCGCCGGCCTCGGGGTGTTCGGCCTCGGGTCGCTGCTCTGCGCCCTGGCGCCATCGGCGGCGACACTGATCCTCGGGCGCATCGTCCAAGGCGCCGGCGGCGCCGCGATGCTGCCGTCGTCGCTCGGGCTTCTTCTCGGGGCGTACCCGAAGGAGCGGCGCTCGCAGATCGTCGCCCTGTGGGGCGGCATAGGCGCGCTCGCAGTGGCGACGGGTCCCTCGCTCGGTGCGGTACTCATCACGGCCCTCGGCTGGCGCGCGGCGTTCTACGTCAACCTGCCGGTCGGCCTCGTCGCCTGGCTCGTCGGACGGCGCGTGCTCCCAACGACCGGCGGGTCGGCTTCGTCGAGCCCCGACTACCCCGGCGTCATCCTCCTCAGCGGCGCGCTCGCACTGCTGGTGCTCGCCATCTCCGAGGGTCCGACGTGGGGCTGGAGCGACGGCCGGATCGTCGCGAACTTCGCCCTCTCCATCGGCCTGCTAGCAGGGTTCCTCTTTCGCTCCGTGCGCCACGCCGAGCCGGTGCTCGACTTGCGGCTCTTTCGCGCTCGCTCGTTCAGCGTCGCCAACACGGCGGCCCTGCTCTACGCCATGGCGTTCTTCCCGATGCTGCTCGGCAACATCCTGTTCTTGACGAGCGTCTGGCACTACTCAATCCTCCACGCCGGACTCGCGATCACGCCCGGGCCGCTCGTCGTCGCTGTCGTCTCGGGACCGGCCGGCAAGCTGGCGAGCCGACACGGCTTTCGCCCAGTGCTGCTCGTGGGATTCAGCGTCTTCACACTCGGCCTCGTCTGGTACGTGTGGCGCGCCGGGCTGAGCCCGGACTACCTCGGCCTCTGGTTGCCGGGCTCGCTCACGGTCGGTCTCGGCGTCGGGCTCACGTTTCCCGTGCTTAGCGCCGCGGCCGTGTCGAGTCTCGAGCCGGCGCGCTACTCGGTCGGCAGCGCCGTCAACCAAACGGCGCGACAGATTGGCGGCGCCCTCGGCGTGGCGATCCTCGTGGTGATACTCGGCGCACCGGCGAGCGCGGCCGCAGCGCTGACCAACTTCCGCCACCTGTGGATCTACGTGGCCGCGCTGACCGCTCTCGCGGGCGTCATCGCGAGCCTGCTCGGCAAGAATGTCGCGTCGCCCTCGCTCTCGGGCGCCGAGCTCGCCGTCGAGGAAGCTTGCGGCATCGAGGAGATGCTCGACGGTGAGATCGCCATTGATCCGCTCGCTCGTGTTCGCTCGGCCGCGGCAGAGCGCGCCTAGCGAACAAACAGTCTCACCACGAGCCGTAATCCGAATGGGCATCGACCGGCGTCTGGGGCCAGTCAAGACTACGAGTCGAGCTCGAGGCTGCTCAACACCTCGCGCAGTTCGCGACCCATGTGACGAGCGCTGCCCGAGATCTCCCCGACCACTTCGCCCTCGGCCTCAACGTCGTCCCCCGGGTGGTAGAGGAAGAGTCGCGTCGTTCGCCCCGCCCGCTTGGCGAGGAGCACCCACGGGTTCCCGATCTGACCGGAGTCGCGCGTCGCCATGACGTCGCCGTGCCGGCCGAGGCCCAGGCTCCAGCCCGGCGACTGGGCGGCCCTCATCACTCGCTCGAGATCGCTGCGACCGGATAGCCTCGATGAGTTCGCCACGTCGCTACGTTACGAGGCGCGTGCGACACGAGAAGACACGACGGCACGTGGTAGCTCGAGGCCCGCGCTTCGGCGGGGATTCGTGTAGTCGACATGTCCGTTCTCGTCTCTGCGAAGAAGTGCTCGCTAGCCGAGGAACTACAGTGAATTCATAGGTCGTTTGCGAGTGGCGCAAGGCGATCGAGCGTTTCGGGCCCCCTCGAGAGGAGACGCGTGAAGCCAACGGACACCCAGAGTCCGGACTACTTCCACAAGGTGGTCGACTGCCAGTGGGCCTGTCCCGCGCACACCAACGTGCCCGGGCTACATCCGCCTGATCGCCCAGGGCCGCTTCGACGACGCCTACATGTTGAACCGCGAGTCCAACGTCTTTCCCGGCATCCTCGGCCGGACCTGCGACCGGCCGTGCGAGCCGGCCTGCCGGCGCGAGCGCGTCGACGGATCCGCCGGTCGCCATCTGCCGGCTAAAGCGGGTCGCCAGCTGACCTCAGGGGCGACATCGAGGACCGCCTGCCCGACATCCCGACCACAAGAACGGCAAGCGCGTCGCCTGCATCGGCGCCGGCCCAGCGTCGCTCACGGTCGCCAACGACCTGATGCCCCTCGGCTACGAGGTCACGATCCTCGAGCAGTACGACAAGCCGGGCGGCCTCATGCGCTCGAACATCCCCTCGTTCCGTCTGCCCGAAGAGGTGCTCGACGAAGAGACCAGGATGATCATCGACATGGGCGTCGACGTGCGCTACAACACGCCGGTCGACGAGCCTGCGCGCGCTGCTCGACGAGGGCTACGACGCCGTCTTCGTGGGCGGTCGGCGCCCCGCGAGGCAAGGAGCTCGATGCTCCCGGGCCGCTACGACGAGGTCGAGTCACACATCTTCATCGGCATCGACTGGCTCGAGTCGGTCGCCTTCGGCCACGTCGAGCGCGATCGGTTCGACGCGTGCTCATCATTGGCGTCGGCAACACCGCGATGGACTGCTGTCGCACGTCGCGGCGTCTCGGTGGCACCGACATCAAGGTCATGGCGCGCCGTCCTCGCCAGTTCTTCAAGGCCTCACCCTGGGAGCTCGACGACGCCGAGGAGGAGGGCGTCGAGATCCTCGTCAACCACGCGCCCACAGCGCTTCGTCATCGACGAGGGTCGCCTCGTCGGGATGGAGTTCGACGTCCTCGAGTGGGACGAGGGCGCGAGCAAGTCCACGACGCTGGACACGGTCATCGATCCCCTGCGACGACGTCATCTTGGCCATCGGCCAGGAGAACGCCTTCCCGTGGATCGAGCGCGACCTCGGCATCGACTTCGGCGAGTGGGACATGCCCGTCGTCGACGAGATGACGATGCAGTCGACGCGTGCCCGGCGTCTTCTTCGGCGGCGACGCGGCCTGGGGGCCGAAGAACATCATCTGGGCCGTCGCCCACGCGCACCAGGCGGCAATCTCGATCGACAACTGCTGCCACGACGTCGCGCTCACCGACCGGCCGGCCGACGGGCATGACCCTCGTCAGCCAGAAGATGGGCATCAGCGAGTGGAGCTACCACAACGACTACAACCCGTCACCGCGCCAGAAGATGAGCCACGTCGAGCTCACCAGGCGCTTCGAGCAGCTCGAACCTCGAAGTCGAGCTCGGCTTCTCCGCCGAGCAGACCGCGCGCGAGGTGCAGCGCTGCCTCAACTGCGACATCCAGACCGCCTTCAGCGCCAGCTGTGCATCGAGTGCGACGCCTGCATCGACATCTGCCCGGTCGCAGTGCCTGACGATCACCGCCAACGGCGACGAGGCCGACCTGCGCGCCCGGCTCCTCGCGCCGGCGACGAATCTCGACCAGGAGCTCTTCGTCTCCGACGCCGCTGCCCCAGACGGGCCGGCGTCATGGTGAAGGACGAGAACCTCTGCGTGCACTGCGGACTCTGCGCCGAGCGCTGCCCGACGGCGGCCTGGGACATGGCGCTGTTCGATCTCATCGATCCCCTACGCCGGCCGATCGCGCGAGACTGTCATGACGCCCGTCGGCGGTCGGCGATCGGCGGCAACGGAGGACGATCGCTGACCATCGACCGGCCATCGCCAAGCGTGCACGAGCCGGGTCAACGACTTCGCGATCAAGCTCGCCAACGTCAACGGCACCGGCTCGGCGAGCGCGAACAGCCTGCTCGATGCAGGCGATCTTCCGCATGGGCATCCCCGTGTCGGGCAAGAACCTCTTCCCGTCGAACATCCAGGGACTGCCGACCTGGTACGAGATCCGCGTCAACGAGGCGGGCTACACGGCGCGGGCCGCTCGACTACGACCTCATGGTCGCGATGAACGCCGCAGACCTACGCCGAGGACATCGACGAAGTGCGCCACGGGGGCTACGTGCTCTACGACTCGTCCTGGCCGCTCGACCGACGATCTCGCGCGCGACGACGTCACCTTCCTCGGCGTGCCGCTCGGCCGCGATGTGCCTCGAGCACTTCGACGAGCCGCGCGAGCGCATCCTCATGAAGAACATCGCCTACGCCGGCGCGCTCGTGGCGCTGCTCGCCATCGACGTCGAGATCGTCGCCGACGCTCCTTGCCGAGACCTTCGCGCGCAACGAGGCGCCTGCGCGACTCGAACCAGCTCGCCCTTCGCCTCGGCTACGACTACGCGCGCGAGCAACTTCGAGTGCCCGCTCGCCGTTCCACGTCGAGCCGATGGACGCGAACGGCGACGCGATCCTCATCGACGGCAACACCGCGACCGGCCCTCGGGTGCCTCTACGCCGGGGCGACGGTCGCCGCCTGGTACCCGATCACGCCGGCGACCTCGGTGATGGACAACTTCACCGCGCTCTGCTGCCAAGTACCGGCGCGAGAAGCCGTGCCGAGCGGATCCGAACGGAGCGACCGCCGTACCAGAACAACTACCTCATCATGCAGGCCGAGGACGAGCTCGCCGCGATCGGCATGGTGCTCGGCGCCAACTGGAGCGGCGCGCGAGCCTTCACCTCGACGTCGGGGCCGGGGATCTCGCTCATGAGCGAGCTGCTCGGCCTCGCCTACTACACCGAGATTCCGGCCGTCGATCGTCGACGTGCAGCGCGCGGGACCCTCGACCGGCATGCCGACACGGACCCAGCAGGGCGACATCTTGATGCTGCGCCTACGCGTGCCACGGCGACACCAAGCACATCCTGCTCTTTCCAGCCAACCCGCGCGAGTGCTTCGAGTTCGCCGTCGCGGCGCTTCGACCTCGCCGAGCGGTTCCAGACGCCGGTCTTTCTGCTCTCGGACCTCGACATCGGCATGAACGACTGGGTGGTGCCCGAAGCTCGACCTGGGACGACGCGTACGTTCCCGACCGCGGCCGGGTGCTGCACGACGAGGACCTCGCCAAGATCGCCGAGTTCTTCCGCTACACCGACGAGGACGACGAGTTCGTCGCCGCCGCGGACCCTGCCCGGATCGACTCGAAGGGCGCCTACTTCATCCGCGGCTCCGGTCACGACAAGTTCGGCGCCTACACCGAGATCCCCGACGAGTACCAAGAGGTCGTCGACCGCCTGCAAACCAAGCACGCCGCGGCGCGCCGACACGTGCCCGCGCCGGTCGTCGAGCGGCGCGAGGGCGCCACGATCGGCGTCGTCACGGTCGGCAGCTGCGATCTCGCGGTGCGCGAGGCGCTCGAGGAGCTCGCCGAGCGGGGACTCAGCGCGACTTCATGCGCATCCGCGGCTTTCCCTTCGTCGAGGACGTGCGGGCCTTCGTCGAAGACCACGAGCGCTGCTTCGTCGTCGAGCAGAACCGCGACGCCCAGCTGCGCTCGCTCCTCAGCCTCGAGACCGGGGTCGCGATTGAAACGATGCACTCCGTGCTCGCCTACGGCGGCTTCCCCTTGAGCGCGAAGCAGGTCGTCGACGGCGTCCTCACCCAGTTGGAGATCAATTAATGCCATCGATCACCAAACCCCTCATCCCCTTGTCCGCTGCCGAAGAACGAGCTCGGCCTCACCATGCGCGACTACGAGGGCGCGATGTCGACGCTCTGCGCGGGCTGCGGTCACGACTCGGTCACCGCCGCCATCGCGCACGCCTTCTTCGAGCTCTCGACGCCGCCGCACATGATCGCCAAGCTGTGCGGGATCGGCTGCTCCTCGAAGACCCCGACGTACTTCGTGCACGGCGCGCACGGCTTCAACTCGGCGCACGGCCGCATGGCGACCATCGCCACGGGCGCCAACGCGGCCAACCGCGAGCTCACCTACATCGGGATCTCCGGCGACGGCGACTCACTCTCGATCGGGCTCGGACACCTCATGCACGCGATCCGCCGCAACGTCGACATGGTCTACGTGATCGAGAACAACGGCGTCTACGGCCTGACCAAGGGCCAGTTCTCGGCGTCGGCCGACATCGGCTCGGCGACGAAGAAGGGCACGGCCAATCTGCTGGCGCCCATCGACCCGATCATGCTGGGCCTGGCGCTCGGGGCGACGTTCCTCGCGCGCAGCTTCTCCGGGGACAAGGAGCAGCTGATTCCGCTCCTGAAGGCGGCGGTCGCGCACCACGGCTTCGCGCTGATCGACGTGATCTCGCCCTGCGTGACCTTCAACGACCACGAAGGCTCGACCAAGAGCTACAAGTTCGTGCGCGAGCACGAGGTGAAGGAGGTCCAGGCCGACTTCGTGCCGCTGCACGTGCCCATCCGCGAGAAGATCCCCCACGACGACGCGAAGGCCGTCACGATGCACGACGGCAGCGTGCTGCGCTTTCGCTCGGTGCCCGAAGGCTACGACCCGAGCGACCGCATGAAGGTCGAGGAGTACATCCGCGACCGCCACCAGCGTGGCGAGATCGCGACGGGCCTGCTCTACCTCGACGAGACCGGTCTCGAGATGCACGAGCTGAACCAGACGCCCATGACCGCGCTCGTCGACGTGCCCTACGAGAAGCTCTGCCCCGGCGCTGACGAGCTATCGAAACTGCAGGAAGAGTTCCGCTAGAGCGGCTGATGGAAACGCCTCAAGCGCCGAGCGAACCAATGGAGGTCGACGAGGCGCTCGGCGGGGAAAGCGCCTGCTACGCCGACCTGCTATGTCCCTCTTGCGGCGCGGTTCTCGATCAGTACCACGAGGCGTGCGCCGGCAGTGACCTTAACGGCGACTGAGAATTTGCACAGGTCCCGCCGAGCGCCAGACCGAATGCTGCGACGCGCGAGGCGTCATCGTGCGCATTGTGACCACGTTGAGCGAACGGCGAATTAGTCGACTGACTACGATGACATCAAAGGTGATGAAGTCCTCCTCATGGCTGACACTGCGCAGCGAGCGGTGGCTGCTCGGCGGGGGCGTGTATGACCAACACTAGGAGGAAGCATGATTTCGAAGAAGGCGCTGCGCATTGCTTTGAGCGTCGCGGTGCTCGGAATTACTGGACTCTCGAGTGGCCTCGTCGGTATCACCAGCGCGTCGGCCGCGACGCCGAAGGTAGTGGTTACGCCCTCGACCAACCTGCGCAACGGCGAAACGGTCCACGTGAGCGGCAGCGGCTTCAAGCCGGGCGACACGGTGTTCGTCGTCGAGTGCCTGCGCACGGCTAAGGGCTCGGCCGGTTGCAAACTGCCGACGGGCATTCCGACTTCTCTCACGATCACCGCAACGGGGCTGCTCCCGCGCAGCAGCTTCAAAGTGTCGACGGGCAAGATCGGCAACGGCACCTGCGGCACGAAGAAGGCCAACCTGGCCAAGTGCGCCATCAGCGTCGGGAACGCCTCGGGCGGCGACACCGGCGTCGGACCTATCGTCTTTAAGGCGAAGTAGTGCTGCGTCTACGGGCGATCTCGCTCGTGGACGTGAAGTCCGTGTGGTGAGACCTCGCTGATCACGTCGGTGGGTCGAGAGGTGCAATGGGGGTGGTGACGGGCCGTTTCGGGCCCGTTCGCCAAGGGAGGGAGTTCATGAGCGAGTCGACCGAGACGCCGTCACTGGTCGCGCGCTCGTTTCTGGAAGGGCGCAATTCGGTCGTCAGCGGAATTCGAGCCCACCTCAGCTTCGCCTCGCTGCTCGCCGTTCTCTTCTTGACGTTCGTCGACAACACCATCGCGAGCGCCGTGCTGGTGAGCGTGCAGGCCGAGCTCCACGCGGGAGTTTCGCAGCTGCAATGGGTCGTCGGCGGCTACGCGCTGGCCTTCGCGAGCCTGATGCTGATGTGCGGATCACTCGGCGACAACTTTGGGCGAAAGCGGATCATGCTTTACGGCGTCGCGATCTTCTGCTGTGGCTCCATCGTGTGCGCCCTGGCGAGCTCGCCCCGGGAGCTGATCATCGGACGAGTCATCATGGGCGTCGGGGCGGCCGCGTCCGAGCCGAGCACGCTGTCCATGATCCGCCACATCTACCCCGACCGACGGGCTCGGGCGCGCGCGCTTGGCGCGTGGGCCGCGGTGTCGGGACTGGCGCTCGCCATGGGACCCGTGCTCGGCGGGGCGCTCGTCGGCTTCTGGTCGTGGCGCGCGGTCTTCTGGTTCAACCTCGCCTTCGGAGGCTTGGTCTTGGTGATTGCCGCCATCGCGCTACCCGAAAGCGTGAACGAGGTTCGCCGGCGCATCGACGGCTTCGGCTTCGTCTTGGCGTCGGTCGCGCTCGGCTTTGCGACCTTCGCCACCATCGCCGGCGAGACGTGGGGGTACCACTCGAGCAGCGTGCTCACCCTCTACGCGATCGCCACCGTCTGCTTCGTGTCGTACTTCTTCGTTGAGTCCAAGGTCAAGTACCCGATGCTGAACCTGCGTTGGATCCGCAACCGCGCCTTCAGCGGATCGACCACCATCGCCTTTACCAGTTACTTCGCCATCTTTTCCATCTTTTTCTTCGTTGCGCTCTATCTCGAGGTGGTCGCCTCGGTCAGTCCCTACATCCTCGCCGAAGACTTTCTTCCGCTACTCGGAGGAATGGTCGTCGCGTCGCTCTTTACGGGTCGCTGGGTCGGGCGTGTTGGCTCGCGCGTACCAATGACGGTGGGCTGCGTGCTGGCCGGGCTCGGTGTCCTGCTCACCGACGTCGCGATCAACCCTCACGCGGGGCTGAGCACGCTCGGCTGGACCATGGGACTCGCCGGGATCGGCTTTGGCATCGTCGTCGTGCCGATTAACGCGACGGCCCTCATCAGCATTCCTGCGGCTAACTCGGGCGTGGCCGCCTCGACGATCAACACGAGCCGCGAACTGGGCGCAGTGACTGGCGTGGCGATCCTCGGCTCGATCGTGAACGGTCAGTTGACCGTGCATCTGACCCACCGGCTCGTCCAACTCGGGATACCAGCCATCTACCGCCAGGAGATCATCACGGCTGTCATCACGGGGTCGGTGAACTCACAGCTGGCTGTGGCCCGCCACAAGAGCAGCGCTGCCGTTAACCACATCATCAACGAGGTGGTCAAGGCCGCGTACGGCGCCTTCACCCACGGGCTCAACATCGCTCTGTCGACGTCGGGCCTCTTGCTGCTTGTTTCAGCGGGCATCGCCTACTTCACGGGAACGGCTGAGCGCAGTTCGATGGTCGTTGATGAGTAGCGACGACCCTTAGCGCGGTTGAACCTCGCCGAGGCGATGCAGGATGCCGTCGTTCAATCGCTGGAGCAACTGCGTCAGTGTGGCCACGTCACCCTTGGGCCATCCCTGACAGAGCTCACGCAGGACCGCACTGCGCCGCGCCTCGCGCTCGGCCAGTTCTCGGCGACCGACAGCCGAGACCGAGAGTAGCGTTGCGCGGCCATCGCTAGGGTCGCGTCGCTGCACCAAGAGCCCGTCGTCGAGCATCTCATTCACGTAGCGGCTAATTGAAGTCTTCGTCACAAAGAGCGCGCTCGCCAGATCCGACGCCCTGATCTCGCCCGCCTCGACAACGGCGCGCAGCAGCTCCACCGCGAGCGGACTGTGACCCGGCGCGTTCGATGCACGCACGATCTGCATGAGCTGGCCACGCCGCAGACGACCCCACTCGCGTTCGAGAGTCGTCTCACTCGCGAGGGCTTTCAATGGCTTTGTCACTCGACTAATATACCAGATAGTTACTTTAGGTAACTATCTCGTTTCTCGCAGTAGCCAGCCGTTCTCGATCGAAAGGACGAACGTGACCAACAACCTGCGCGCCGACACCATCACCATGAAGGGCCACCACGACGACGAGATCGAGGCGTACCTCGCGGTACCGACCGATGTCGAGCGCTGCGGCTCGATTGTGGTGATCCACCACATGCCGGGCTACGACGAAGCGACCAAGCAGATCGCGCGCAACTTCGCCGCGCACGGCTACGCCGCACTGGTGCCCAACCTCTACTACCGCGAGGCCCCGGGCGCGAGCCCCGACGACGCGGCGGCGACGGCGAGAAACGCCGGTGGCGTGCCCGACGAGCGACTGGTCGGCGACGTGGCCGGCGCGATGGCCCACCTGCAGGCGCTTGCGATCTCCAACGGGAAGGTCGCGTCGATCGGCTACTGCTCGGGGGGCCGCCAGTCGTTCCTCGCCGGCTGTCGGCTGCCGCTTGACGCCGTCATCGACTGCTACGGCGCCTTCGTCTCGGTTGACACGCCGGCTGAGTCACCGATGAAGCGCACGGCCGTGATCGGCGAAGTGGGCAACCTCCAAGGCCCGGTCCTCGGCCTCTTCGGGATCGAGGACCAGTACCCCTCGCCCGACGAGACCGAGATGCTGGCCGAAGCCTTGACGGCAGCGCACAAGGAGTTCACCTTTCGAACCTTCGAGGGTGCGGGCCACGGTTTCTTCGCCGTCGACAAGGCGATGTACCGCGTCGAGGCAGCCAACGAGGGTTGGAACGAGATCTTCACCTTCCTCGAAGAGAACCTGAGCTAGGAAGCCATGTGCACCTACCAGACCGAGCGGCTGGCGCTCAGCGCCAGCGCAAAGACACCGAACGGCTGGATGACGATGACCGACGCCATCGTCTACTTCGACCATCCGGTGCACTACCTCGCCGAGCACGCTCTCATGATCGACGTGCTGTGCCCGGCACGGGGGCCCGCGGCTCGCGTCGCGCTGGAGTTGAACCCGCAAAGCGCCCGCGAGCTCGCCGAAGCCATCCTGCGCACACTCGACACCGTTCCTAGGGGGCTGCAGGACGAACCGGCCCCGTGAGCGTCGTCACCAAGCGACGACGGCTAGGAGACCTGCCCAAGGGTGACTCGGACCGCTACAAGTGGCTGGTCCTCTCGAACACCACGCTCGGGGTCTTGATGGCGACCATCGACACCTCGATCGTGCTGATCGCGCTGCCCGACATCTTCAAGGGCATCCACATCGACCCCCTTCAGCCGGGCAACACCTTCTACCTGCTCTGGATGATCCTCGGCTTCATGATCGTGACCTCGGTACTGGTGGTGAGCCTCGGGCGTCTCGGCGACATGCTCGGTCGGGTGAAGATGTACAACCTCGGCTTTGTCGTCTACACCTTCTTCTCGCTCCTGCTCTCGATCACCTGGATGTCGGGCACCTCGGCCGCGATCTGGCTCGTCGTGATGCGCCTCTTCCAGGGCGTGGGTGCGGCCTTTCTCATCGCCAACTCGACGGCGATCCTGACCGACGCCTTCCCCGAGCACCAGCGCGGCATGGCGATCGGCATCAACCAGATCGCCGGCATCTCGGGGATGTTCATCGGGCTCATCCTCGGCGGGCTGCTCGGGCCGATCCAGTGGCGCCTCATCTTCATCATCTCGGTGCCGGTCGGCATCTTCGGCTCCGTCTGGGCCTACCGCAAGCTGCGCGAGGTGCCCCAGCGGCGCGACCACCACGTGGACTGGAACGGGAACCTCTCCTTCGCCGTGGGCCTGGTGGCGCTGATGGTCGCCGTCACCTACGGCATCCAGCCCTACGGCGGGCACGTCATGGGCTGGACCAGCCCCCTGGTGCTCGGCTGCTTCGTGGTGGGGCTCGCCGCGCTGGCGCTCTTCGCGCGCATCGAGGCCGCTTCGCCGGACCCGATGTTTCGCCTCAGCCTCTTTCACATCCGCGCCTTTCTCTACGGGAGCGTGTCGACGCTGCTCGCCGCCATTGGCCGCGGCGGATTGATGTTCACCATGGTCATTTGGCTCCAGGGCATCTGGCTGCCGCTGCACGGCTACAGCTTCACGAGCACGCCGCTCTGGGCCGGCATCGCGCTGCTGCCCTTGACGGGCGGCTTCTTGCTCGCTGGTCCGCTCTGCGGATTTCTCACCGACAAGTACGGCTCGCGGCCCTTCACCGTCGGGGGCATGATCGGCGCGGCCGTTTCCTTCTTCATGCTCCAGTTCCTGCCCGCCGACTTCTCCTATCCGACGTTCGGGTTGCTGCTCTTCGTGAACGGCCTCGCGATGGGCGCCTTCTCGGCGCCCAATCGCGTGAGCGTGATGAACTCGCTGCCGGCCGAGCACCGCGGCGTCGGCTCGGGCATGAACTCCACCTTCCAGAACTCGGGCCAGGTGATCTCAATCGGCATCTTCTTCACGCTCATGATCATCGGGCTCTCGCGTACGTTGCCCGGGGCGCTCTTTACCGGGCTCACCCACGAGGGCGTCGCCGCCGCGACGGCCCAGCACGTCGCGCACCTGCCCCCGGTGACGACGCTCTTCGCCTCGTTCCTCGGCTACAACCCGATGGCGCATCTCCTCGGCCACTCGGTGCTGGCCTCGCTGTCGCCGAAGGCCCACGCCACCGTGCTCGGCCGGGAGTTCTTCCCCCGAATCATCCAGAAGGCGTTCGCCGTCGGGCTGCACCCGGCGCTCGACTTCGCGACGGCCGTCTGCTCACTGGCCGCGATCACGTCCTGGCTGCGCGGCGCGAGGCCCGAGCCAATCAGCTAGAGATCGTCGCGCCGGCGCACGCCGACGAGCAGCGCTACGCGCAGCCCCATGCGCGAGATCTCGTTGCGGCTGAGCTGGACCCAGGTCGTCGTGCCGTCAGCGAGCTCGACCGTCACCTGCGCCTCGAAGCCGAGCGAGACGATGCCCGTGATGCGGCCCCTCATCGTCCCCTGGTAGACCGAGACCAGCTCGAGGTCGTGGGGCCGCGTCACTTCGCCCTGGAAGACCGTGGAAGGCCCGAGGAACTCGTGCACGAAGTCGGTCGCGGGACTCTCGTAGAGCGAGAGCGGGTGGCCGGCCTGGACGACGCGGCCCGCGCGCATCACGATCAGCTGGTCGGCGACCTCCATGGCCTCTTGCTGGTCGTGCGTGACGAGCACCGTCGTGACGTGGATCTCGCCGTGCAGCTCCTTTAGCCACAGCCGCAGCTCGGAACGCACCACCGCGTCGAGTGCGCCGAAGGGCTCGTCGAGCAGCAAGACGCGCGGCTCGATTGCGAGCGCCCTCGCGAGCGCCATGCGCTGACGCTCGCCGCCCGAGAGCTGGGCCGGGTAGCTCTTCGCCTTGCCCTCGAGCTTGACGAGCGCCAAGAGCTCGCCCACTCGAGCGTCGATCTCCTCGGAGCTGCGCTTGCGGACTTTGAGCCCAAAGCCCACGTTCCTCGCCACGTTCATGTGCCGAAACGGCGCGTAGTGCTGGAAGCAGAAGCCGATGTCGCGGTGGCGGGGGTCGACGTCGGTGACGTCCTCGCCGTCGATGGTGACGGTACCCGCGTCGGGGCGCTCGAGCCCGCTGATGAGCTTCAGCAGCGTCGACTTACCCGATCCCGAGGGGCCGAGCACGGCCGTGAGCGAACCGTGGTTGATTGTCGCGCTGACGTCTTCGACCGCGTGGGTCGAGCCGTAATGCTTCGTCAGGTGACTAAGCGAGATCGACAAGGAGCCTCCGCTCTCTTCGGCGCAGCACGGCCAGCGCCGCCAGTATGGCCACCGAGATTAACGCGAGCACCAGCGCCCCCGAGTAGGACCCGAGCACGTCGAAACGCTGGTCCCAGCTGTCGTAGATGTAGATCGGCAGCGTCTGGGTGACCCCGGTGATGTTGCCCGAGACGATGAGGACGGCGCCGAACTCGCCCAGCGTTCGCGCAATGGTGAGCGTGACGCCGTAGAGCACGGCCCAACGGATCGAGGGCAATGTCACGTTCCAGAAGATCCGCAGGCGCCCCGCCCCGAGGGTGCGCGCCGCCTGCTCCTGCTCCTGGCCGACCTCGAGCAGAACCGGCACGATCGAGCGCAGCACGTAGGGCAGCGAGACGGCCATCGTCGCGAGCACGATCCCGACTGGCGAGAAGAGCACCATGATGCCCAAGCGCCCGAGGGGCCCGCCGAACCAGCCGAGCCTCGAGTACGCGAGCACGAGCGCCACGCCGATGATGATCGGGCTGACGGCGATGGGCACGTCGAAGAGCACGTCGAGGACTCGCCGGCCGACGAACTTATGACGCGCAATCAGCAGCGCCGCGCCCACGCCCACGACCGTGTTCACCGGCACGGCGATCGCGGCCACCTCGAGCGAGAGCTTGAGGGCGGAGAGCGCGTCCGGCTGGGTGATCTCCCTCCAAAAGGCCCCGAATCCGCTGCCGAAGGCCTTCGCGACGAGAAAAACGACCGGCAGGCCGATCAACACCGCCAAGTAGAAGACGACGACAGCGCGCAGGGTCCACGACGCCCGTCTCACGAGAGCGTCCGCGTCTGAAAGTAGCGCGAGAGCACGTTGGTCGTCACGAGCACGACGAGGCTGATCACGAGCAGTGCCGCCGAGACCGCGGCGGCGTCGGTCCAGAGGAAACCGGACGTCAGGTTGAAGATGTAGTACGACGCCGTCGTCGTTCGCCCGACGCCGCCGGCGATGAGCGATATCGATCCGAACTCGCCGACCGCGCGCGCGAAGGCCAGTCCGAAGCCGCCGAGCACCGAGGGCCAGAGCGAGGGCAGCACCACCGAGAAGAAGATCCGCCCACCCGACGCGCCGAGCGTGCGTGCCGCGGCCTCGCTCTCGAGGTCGAGTGACGCGAGCACCGGCTGGACCGCGCGCACCGAGAAGGGCAGCGTCACGAAGAGCAGCGCCAGCATGAGCCCCATCCAGGTCTCGAAGAGGTCCACGTGAATCGGGCTGTCGGGTCCGTAGATGGCGAGCAGCACGACGCCCGCGACGATGGTCGGCAGCGCGAAGGGCAGATCGATGATCGAGTCGAGGACTCCCCGCCCCCGGAAGCGGTCGCGCACGAGCACCCAGGCGATCGCGACGCCCATCACGGCGTTGACGGCGGCCACGCTGAAGGAGAGCCAGAGCGAAAGCCAGATCGCCCGCAGTGCCCCCGGGGCGCTCACCGCGTCGTAGAACGTCCGCCAGCCAACTGACACGCGCCAGCGCCAAAACGCCGCGCCGGCGCCTCGGGTCGCCACCGACAGCGACAGCCCGTGGCTGACGAGGGCCGCGATCGGCAAGAGCACGATGATCGAGAGGTAGCCAACGATGAGCGCCGAGCCGCCCCCCATCAGCAGCGGCAGCGAGAGACGCGAACGTACGCGCCGCCAGCCCGAATGGGCTGGCGGCGCGCGACGCTCGGTCGAGAGCGGCCTAAGTGGTGTAACCGTGGGCACCTTCGATGCGCGTAAAGAGGCCGGTCGAAGTAAAGAACTGGGACCACACCTTTGACCACCCGCCCATCTGCGCGATGGTCACCAGCTTGGCGGGCGTGTAGAAGACCGAGTTGAAGGTGGTCTTGGGCAACGACGATCGATAGCCCTGCTCAACCAGGATCTGCTGACCGGCGGGCGAGAACATGTACTTGAAGAATGCCACGGCCGAGGGGTTGGCCTGGCCCGAGAGAGTCAGGGCGGCCGGCGTCTGGATGAGGATGTTCTGGGCCGGGTCGATGATTACGATCGGCTGGCCCTTCGCGACGGCCTCCTTCGCGTCGCTCTCGTAGGCGAGCAGCACGTTGCCCGTGCCGGCGAGGAACGTCGAAAGGGCCTTCGAGCCGCTCGAGGGCTCGGCGACAACGTTGGCGACCAGAGAGTTCAGGTAGTTGTGCGACACGATCGTCTTGTGACCGAGGAGTATTTCGTACTCGTAGGCCGCGAGCAGGTTCCACTTCGCGCTGCCCGAGCTGATCGGGTCCGGCGTGACGATCTTGACGCCCGATCCGGTGAGGCTGCCCCAGCCAGTGATATGGAGCGGATTGCCTTGGCGCACGACGATGACGACCGTCGAGTCGGCGACGAAGCCGTCCTCGGCCTTACTGATCGGGTTCTTCTGCCAGTTGCGCGGCACGACGCCGGCCGTGACGACGGTGTTCATGTCCGGGATCAGGGAAAGGTTGACGACGTCCGCGGGCAGCCCGGCGGCAACGTCCTCGGCCTGCGTGCTCGAGGCGCCGAAGGAGTTCGTAAAGTTGACACCCTTCCCGGCGGGCGTCGCTTGGAAGGCGGTCTCTAGCGCGCTGTAGGCACCCGAAATGGTGGAGTAGCCGACCACGCTCACCGTGCCGCCCGACGCCGACGACGCGCTCGCCACGCCGAGAGCGCCGAGAGCCACGGCAAGCGGCCCCACGACAAGGTTTCTCAACCAACGGCTCATTCACTCTCCAAATCCACTAATTTCCATTGAATTAGTAGATAATAACAAAGGCCGCCGTCCGACCCGGCATTTGAACTCACTGCCGCTCACGTACCGACCCGTCCATCGCCGCGTCGCGAACTGCGCAGTGCTCAGCCGCGCGACACGTTCGCCGGCGACCTACTCGTTGGCGAAGCGGACTTTCGCGTCTTCCAGCTCTTGGAGGGCCTCGGCTCGGCCGACGTAGCTCTCGACCTTCACCCACTTGCCCTCGTCCAGATCCTTGTAGACCGTGAAGAAGTGGCTGATCCGGTCGAGGATCTCCTTGGGCACGTCACCGATGTCGTTGGCGTCGCGCCACTTCTTGTCGTAGCTCGGTACGGTGATGAGCTTTTCGTCGCGCCCGTTCTCGTCGATCATCATGCACATCCCGAGTACCTTCACCTCGATGAGGCAGCCCGGAAACGTCGGGAACTCCGTGATGACGAGGGCGTCGAGGGGGTCGCCGTCGCCGCCGAGCGTGTCGGGGATGAAACCGTACTCCGCGGGGTAGCCCATCGCGACGAGCAGGTGACGGTCGAGCTTGATCATGTGGTTCTCGTGGTCGTACTCGTACTTGTTCTGACTGAAGCGCGGAATCTCGATGATGACCTTGACACTTTCCATGGCGCTCCTTTGAGCCTCGACGCACTCGATGCCGACTCGTCGTTCAATCGTATCGAGGGATGGTGGGGCTCACTTCCTCGCTCCCCCTCGCCGCCGCATCCCATTCGGCACCTCTGTGGTGCCGTCCTAGACTCGGCCCTCGAGTAGCCAGGCGGCTCCGGACAAGGAGGTCCTCGTGGAACGTGTGGGCGTAGTGGGTTGCGGTCTCATGGGTTCGGGCATCGCTGAGATCACGGCTCGGGCCGGCGCCAACGTCGTCGTCGTGGAAATGGACGACGTCGCCATGGGCCGGGGCCTCGAGCGCATCGAGCACTCCATCACCCGGGCCGTCGCCTCGGGCAAAATGCGCGAGGATGAGGCCCACCGAATCCGGGACAACCTGTCCTTCTCGACCGACTACGCCGACCTCGCGGACCGACAGATGGTCATCGAGGCGGTGGCTGAGAACGAGGAGGTGAAGCTGCGGGTCTTTCACGAGATCGACGCTGCGGTAAAGGACCGCGACGCGCTGCTCGCAACCAACACCTCGTCGATCCCGATCATCAAGCTCGCCATGGCGACGCGGCGACCCGAGCAAGTGATCGGAATGCATTTCTTCAACCCGGTGCCGGTGCTGCGTCTGGTCGAACTGATCTCCTCGCTGCTCACGAGCCCCGAAACGGCGTCGCGCGCTCGCGCCTACGCCACTGACTCGCTCAACAAGCTCGTCATCACCTCACAAGACCGAGCGGGCTTCGTCGTAAACGCCCTGCTCATCCCCTATCTGCTGTCAGCGATCCGGATGCTGGAGTCCGGCTTCGCCAGCGCCGACGACATCGATACCGGGATGGTCGTGGGCTGCGCCCACCCGATGGGACCCCTCGCCCTCACCGACCTCATCGGCCTTGATACGACGTTGGCCGTCGCGGAGTCGCTCTACGAGGAGTTCAAAGAGTCTCACCTCGCGCCGCCACCGCTGCTCTCTCGCATGACCCAGGCCGGTCTCCTCGGTCGCAAGTCGGGCCAAGGGTTCTTCGCGTACAAGAGCTAGCGCAGCGGGCGCTACTCAGTCGGCGGGCGGCGGCGCCGTGTCGGCGTCCCAGTTTCTCGATGACTTCACCAGAAGAGCCGCTAATTCGACGTTGGGCACCGCGGGCGAGAAGAGAAAACCCTGCCCCAGCCCGCAGCCGAGCAGGCGCAGCCGTTCGAGCTGGGCCGTCGTCTCGATGCCTTCGGCGACCATCGTGATGTCGAGCTTGTCACCCAACGAGATGATCGTCTCGAGGAGGGCGTCATTACGCTCGCTCGACTCGGTCGGGCGAACGAAGGACTGGTCGATCTTGATGATTCGCGGATGCAGGGCGGCGAGGTACGCGAGCGAGGAGTAGCCGGTGCCAAAGTCGTCCAGGGCGAAGCTGACGCCACGCTCGTGCAGGCGCCGGAGCACGTCCGTTGTCTCGCTGGCGTCGCGCAGCAGGACACTCTCGGTGATCTCGATGACCAATCGCTCGGGAGCGATCCCACTCGTCGTCAAGGCTTCCTCGATGATCGACACGAGCCTCGGCTCGTGGAACTGTTGCGCGGAGAGGTTTACCGTCACGTACGGTCGGGTCAAGAGCCGACCGGCCGGTCCCCACGCGTTGGCGGCGCCCATCGCCTCGTGGAGCGCGAACGAGCCCAGTTCGAAGATAAGGCCGCTCTGTTCGGCCAAGGGGATGAAGACGCTCGGGGGCACCCAACCGCGGTCGGGGTGACGCCAGCGCATCAGGGCCTCGAAGCCAACGATCTCGTTTGTCGCCAGCTCAACGATCGGCTGATAGTGCATGGAGATCTCACCCATTTGCAGCGCCAGGTGCAGCTCTTGGACGAGCGAGAAGCGACTGATGGCCTGCTGTTGCATCTTGCGCGCGAAGATCACGTGTCGACCCTTGCCCTGACTCTTGGCTTCGTAGAGGGCGACGTCGGCGTCGCGAATCAGTTCTGCGGAGTCGTCGCGCGCGCCGTCCCAGACCACGACGCCCACGCTCGCCGTTTGCTCGATGGTGATGCCGGCGATGTGGAAGGGCTCGACGAAGACGCCGAGCAGTCGCTTGGCCACTTCGGTCGCCTCCTCCGGCGCCGTCAGTGTCTCGGACAGATAGAGGAACTCGTCGCCGCCGAATCGGCCCAGCGTGTCCGACACCCGTAACACTTGGCGGAGACGCTGCGCGATGGCGATGAGCAATTGGTCGCCGATCACGTGGCCGTGGACGTCATTGACCCCCTTGAAGTCGTCGAGGTCGAGGAGGAACACGGCGCCCAAGCCGCCGAATCGGGCGGCTCGCGCGTGCGCCTGCGCCAGTCGATCCTGAAAGAGTGCGCGGTTGGCGAGTCCCGTGAGTGGGTCGTGGAGCGCCTGGTGGGAAAGCTGCGCGTTCAGCGCTCTCTCTTCGGTGATGTCGCGTTCGGAGAAGACGTAGTACAACGTCTTGCCGGTGGCGTCGCGAGCCGAGGACCGCAGCACTTCGACGGTGACGACCCTTCCGTCCTTTCGCAGGTAGCGCTTGATGTAGCGCTCTTGGTCGGCGGCCCCGCTAGAAACGCGCTCGAGGCTCGCCTCGGTGATCCCCACGTCGTCCGGATGGGTGAAGGGCTTGGAGTCGTGTGCGAGGATCTCCTCGCGCGAAAAGCCGACCATCTGGCAGAACGCATCGTTGGCCGCCATGATGCGATCGTCGAGGTCGACGAAGAGCATGGGGGCCATGTTCTGCTCGAAGGCGAGACGAAAGCGCTGCTCGGATTCTCGAAGTTCGGCGTCGTGAGCGGCGAGCCGGCTGGCGTCGCGCAGGCGCGCAATGCCGTAGACCAAATCGTCAGCCAGCTCACCGAGCAGCGCGACCTCGTCGGGTCCGAAGACTCCGGGCTCGCGAGCGTAGATGGTGAGAGAGCCGATGACCTCACTCCCGACCGCCAGCGGGAACGCGCAGCCGGTGCGCAGCCCGTACATCGCGGCCGGCAGCTGCCAGGCAGCGAGGTCCTTCGCTTCCAGCAGGTCGTCGAGCACCTGGACCGTGCCGGTGCGAATCGCCCGGCCCGTCGGGCCCCGGCCCAGTTCGTCCTCGCCCCAGCTGAATTTCACTTGGTCCAGGTAGTCAGTAACACCGGCGGACACCACCGGGCGCACGGTACGCGCCTCGTCGTGGTCGGCGTAGCCGACCCACGCCAGCGCGTAACCACCGGTGGCGACAATGGTCTGGCAGATCTCGAGCAGGAGGGGCTCTTCCTCGGTGGCGCGTACCAGCACCTGGTTGCCCTCGGTCAAGGTCTGTAGCGCTCTCGTCAAGTTCGTTTGATCGGTGACGTCGCGCGCGTTCACGACGACGCCGTGAATCGCCGGGTCGTCCATGCAGTTGGTCGCCACAACCTCGAGGAAGCGGCATTCGCCGGTTCGGGTCCGATACCGAAAGACCTCTGGCCCGATCGTGCCAGTTCGCTGTCGTGCGTCGTCGAGCATTCGTTGGGCGTTTGGAAGATCGTCTGGGTGAATCAACTCCAAGGCATCGCGACCGATACGGTCTTCGGCGCTGTAGCCAGAAAATTTGACGTTGATCGGACCGACGTACGAGGCGTTGCCGTGGGTATCGATTACTACGACCACGTCATTCGAATTGAGGGCCAACGTGCGAAACCAGAGCTCGCGATGTTCCAGCTCGTCGACGTAGCGCCGAAATTCGGTGACGTCGCGCCCGTTGACAATGATGCCGGCCACGTCGGCGTTATCGAGGCAGTTGGTCGTGACGATCTCGAGCTGTCGGACTTCCCCGTCCTCGGTGATGATCTTGACTTCATCGCTGATCGAAGCGCCCGGGTTCCGCGCGAGCTCGAAGAAACGGTGGGTCACTCGCTTGGCGTCGTCGGGGTGCAGGTACTTAAAGGCCAGCGTCCCGACGCTCTTCTCAAGCGAGACGTTGAAGGTGTCGAGAGCGACAGGGTTGGCGTAGACCACGGTGCCGGTCTCGTCCACCACGATGATCAGGTCCGACGAGCGCAGCCCCACCTGCTCGAGCAGCGCGAACCGATTGTTCGACGTGGCCGCGGAACGGGCTTGGCGGTCAGAGGCGGCTTTTGGCGCCGATTTCGTCCGTCGGGAACCATCCGTGGGCTGGTCCAGCTCAATGTCCTTCTTCGGTGACATGCTGACACTCTATCATGTCTTATAGGCGCGATAGAGTGGCACCATGGAGCGAAATGGGGGCAACGTGGATTTGACCTCGGCAACCGGTGCTATCGCCAGCGGGTCGCCGGAAGCGTCGCGTCCAACCCTTCGCGAGGTCTCTCGAGAGCAGGCGCGCTCGCGCATTATCCAGGGCTCGATGACGGCCCTCGCCGCGTCGGGCCTCGACGCGACGGTCGACGAGGTCGCCCAGGCGGCCGGCGTGAGCCGGCGCACCGTCTTTCGCCACTTCGCGAACCAAGGCGAACTGATTCTCGCCACGCTTATCGAGGTTCGCCGGAAGCTCGACGAAGGGATGCCGGGACCGCCCCCGCCAGGCGCCGACCTTGAAACGTGGCTCACGGAGTCGGTGGTGAGGGCCCACGAACTCTTCAGAACGCTCATCGGTCGATTCTTCTGGGACCTCTATACCGAGCGACACCACATCTCGCCCGAGGTCACCGCGAGAATCTCCGGCGCGATGGCGCTGCGCCAGCACTACGCCAAGTTGTTCGCGGACGCTGCGTGGCGGGCGATTGGCGGTGAGGGCGAAGCGCCCATCTGGGTGCGCGATTCGTTCGCGCTGCACAGCTCTGGCTTCGCGACCAACGCCTTTCCGGCGTACAGCGCCGAGGAGACAGGACAGCTCTGTGCACGACTGTTGTGGCTCACCCTTACCACGGCCCTCAACGAGCAGCGCCAAGAGTTGGCCGAGGCGAGGTCCAAGGGCTCGGTCACGACGGACCGCGCGCAGGAGTAACTACCTAACGCCACGTCGCGGTCGGCCACCTCGATCAACTAGCGGCGACGTTGTGCCATAGGCATAGGATTCCGCTCAATGGAGGGCGAACGTCGACAGTTGGCGGCGGTGATGCTCACGGACATGGTCGGATTCTCGGCGCTCACCCAGCGAGAAGAGGCGCTGGCCCTCAAGTTGGCCCTCGAGCAGGACCGGATAATCCGTGACCAGGTTGGCAGATTCCACGGTGTCACGGTGAAGTCGCTCGGCGACGGGGTGCTCGCTGAATTTGTGAGTCCCTCGACGCTGTGGCGTGTGCAGTGAAGATCCAAGAGGCTCTCGACGCGAGGAACCGGACCAGTGAGGGCGTGCCCATCGTTCTTCGCATCGGGGCACATCTGGGCGACGTTGTCCATCGCGACGACGACGTCTTTGGTGACGCAGTCAACATCGTCGCGCGCGTCGAGCCATTTGCCGACCACGGTGGAGTCTGCGTAACCCAGCAGGTGTTTGACCAGGTTCGAAACAAGATCGACGTCGCGTTTCGTTCGATCGGCACGCCTCACCTGAAGAACATCGACGTCGAGATCCAGCTCTATAACGTCGTAGGCCCGCGAACGTCACTCCCGACAAGCGGGGCACGCCCGGATTCCACCGAGGCCCTCCCTCGGATTGTCGTGCTGCCCTTCGCCAACATAAGTCCCGATCCCCACGACGAGTATTTCGCCGACGGCATGACCGAAGAGCTGATCGAGAAGCTCGCGCACCTCTCGGGACTGCGCGTCATCGCGCGCACGACGGCGATGCACTACAAGGACCGACGAGAAACGGCCCTTGAAATTGGCCGAACCCTCCGCGTCCAGATGGTGCTCGAAGCCAGTGTTCGCAAGGCGGGCAATCGCGTTCGCATTACGGCCCAGTTGATCGAGACAAGCTCTGAAGAGCACCTCTGGTCTGCGAGCTACGACCGCGAGCTCGACGACATCTTCGCGATCCAAGACGACATCTCCAACCAGATCGCCTCAGCCATCTCCGACCACCTCGCCCTGGCGACCGGCGTGCTCGAGCCCGCGAGCGAGCCAGCACGGCCGGACACGTCGGACATGCGGGCCTACACCGATTTCCTCCAGGCTCGCGAGATCTATCGAAAGAAGGTCTCCGAGGCGACGGTCCAGCACGCTCTTTCCCTCTTCGAACGCGCCGTGGCGGTAGACCCCGAATTTGCGCGCGCCCGGGTAGGCCTCGCCGAGTGCCTGCTCTGGCTGGGCGGTGAAGGCGCGCTGCCCTTTGAGTCTTCTAATCAGCGAGCTCGAGACGAACTCGTGCGATCGCTTGCACTCAATGAGGCTCTGGCTGAAGCGCACTCGGCGCTCGCCGGGCTGTTGCTCGGGGAGGACGACATGGTCGGGGCGCGTCGAGAGGCGTTGCGCGCCCTGGAGCTCAACCCGAGCCTCTCCGACCCCTACCGTTGGCTGGCCCAGATCGAGGCCGGCGAGGGCCGCATTGAGGAAGCGGTGCAACTGCTCAAAGAGGCATACGAGATCGATCCGCTCGACGTAAACGTCATCGCTTTTCTCGGGCGCCTCTACTTCTACGCCGGACGCACCGCTGAAGCGCTCGCGTTTTGGGATCAGACGAAGTCGCTCGTCGAGTTCCGCACCAATCAGCACCGCACCGAGTACTTCCTCGCGATGCGTGACTTCGAACACGCTCGCCGGGGCCTGGGCGAGATGCAGCGAATCAGGCCCAGCAGCGTCTGGTCGGTCACCTTTGAGGGAATCCTGGCCGCGCTTGAGGGCCACGATGCCCTCGCTCGTCAGTCACTCGAAGCCCTTCGCCAAATGGGAAGCGAAGGGGGCGTCACGGAGTTCTTCGAAGGCTTCGTCTGCTACGCCCTCGGTGACGTCGACGCGTTCTTTGAGCGGATGGACCGGGCCCTCGAGTTGCACAATCTTCCCGTGATCGAACTCCTGTACTCCCCGCTCTATGCGGCAGCTCGCGGGGACCCCCGTTTCGAGGACCTGCTTCGCCGCCAGCGCGACCAGTACAAGCCGGCGATTCGGTCCTCCTAGCGCGAACGGATTCGAGGGAAAACGGGGACGTTTTGCCGCGCGACGGAGTCCGCGCCGCCCTGCAAGGAATTATCGAACCGATTTGACTTGACAAGCGTCTCTAACTATGTGGCAGAGGTAAGAAGTTCCGACCGGCGACAGGTAGTAGGTACCTGGAAGGCGGTAGCGGCGTGAGCGAGCTCGAGACGTGGCTGGCGGAGGGCTATGCCCAATCCGTGCGCACCGCCTATCTCATCCTCGGCAACCGCCTCGACGCCGAAGACGCAGTCCAGGAGGCCTTTCTTCGCGCTTGGAAGTTCCGAGACTCGCTGGCCAAGGAATCCAGCATCCGGCCGTGGCTCTACCGAGTGGTCGTGAACACGTGCTACTCGAAGCTGCGCCAAGAGATCCCCCACCGCGAACGCCGAGGCGACGCCGAAGACCTTGATGAGCGGCCGCTCGCTGACCCGTCCAGTCGCGTCGAGCAGTGCAGCGACATCGTCGACGCCCTGCGCGACCTGCCCGCCGATCTGCGCGTCGTCGTCGTACTGCGCTACTACTCCGACCTGAGCGAGCGCGAGATCGCCCTCGCCATCGGGCGCAAACCGGGAACGGTAAAGAGCCGGCTGCACGATGCGCGCCGGCGCCTGGCCGAGCACCCGTCCCTTCGACCCGAGGATTCGGGCGCGGCAAAGCCCAGCGAGGTGGTAACCGGATGACCATGATTGACGAAGACGTACTGTCACGAGTACTTCACGACGCGGCCACAGCGTTCGAGGCCTCAGACGACGCAGTGACGCGGATCCTTGCCGAAGCTGCGGTCGAGACTCCGAAGCCGCTGAGCCGCGTTCCGACGTTCCTCGTGGAGCGAAGCCGCCGGCGCTCGATGCTGATCGCGACGGCCTGCCTCGTCGCCGTGGGCGCGATCGCGCTCCCCCTCTTTCGAGATGAGGCCGCGAGCCCTCGCCGCACGCCCCTTCTAACGACGGCATCCACGTTCGGGCCTTCGACGGGTGGTCTTGCGCTATCGCCAAGTAGCGCCGCGCCGAACGGCACCAGCCTCTCGGTGTCCGCGGGCCAGAACGAGAAGACGTCGCACGGCGCGTCGACGAGCAACCAGGCGAACGCTACGTCGCAGAAGATCGAGTCGACCGGGAAAGTCGACCTCACGGTCCATCGAGGCGGCGTCGCTTTGGCGATCGCGAAGCTGACCGACGTGGCGATGAAGGACGGTGGGCTCGTCGCCAGCACCGTGGCCCACGTCGGCACGCACACCTCGGGCCAGTTCGCGAGCGCCACCGTCATCCTGGAAGTGCCACAACGCAATTTCACCTCGCTGGTCGCCCAGGTGCAGCGAGTCGGCCATGCAACTTCGGTCGCCACGTCTTCGAACAACGTGACGGGACAGTACGTCGACCTCCAGGCGCGCATCAGCGAGTTGAAAGTCAGCCTGGCCCAGTACGAGCGGATCATGGCCCGGGCCTCAACGATCAGCGGCATCCTCGCCGTGCAGAGCCAGATCGACGCGCTCCAAAGCCAGATCGAGCAGTACCAGGGCGCCTTGAAGGTCCTCAGCAACGAGACAACCTACGGCGCCCTGACGGTGTACCTCACCCAGCCCGGCCACCGGATCGTGAAGACCCACCCGCGAACCGGGTTCGACAAGGCCTGGCACGACAGCATCAGCGGATTCGTCGCGGGCTTTGAGTGGCTGGTTCGGCTCGCCGGTCCCGCTCTCTTCGCTGTCGCGCTGCTCGCGCTGCTCTACCTGCTCGGCCGGTTCTCCCGGCGCGCCGTGCTTCGCCGACGTATCTAACGGTGAGATCGTCGAGGGACTAACCGACAAGAGGGCCCGAACCCAACAGGTCCGGGCCCTCTTGTCGCTGCTCAACGCGAGGCTGGGTTACTTCTCCTCGCGGGGCGCGAGCGACTCCGCCAAAATCAAGTACAGCTGGCGTCGAAGCTCCTTCAGCAGCTCTTCGGCGCGCGCCTTCTGCTCAGGGTTGCCGGCCTCGGCGACCTGGTGGACAGCGATGGCCACGTGGTGCAGCCCGGTGCGAAGTGCCACGTCGACCTCGTCCATCTGGTGGACGATGGTCTCCCAGGGCGACGACGCGTGCGCGGTTGCGGTGAGCTCGGCGCGTCCGGCGTCGGTCAGTGTGAACTGTCGACGGCCGTCTGATGTTTCAGAAAGCACCAGCCCCTGGTCCTCGAGGAGCTGCAGGGCCGGGTACACCGACCCGGGGCTGGCCCGCCACACCCCGTGAGTGCGCTCGGCCAGTTCCTGCATCATCTCGTAGCCGTGCATCGGCCGCTCCTGGAGCAGCGTCAAGAGTGCCAGACGAACATCGCCGCGTCGTCCGCGACGCCGGCTGCGCCGGTACTCGTCGCGGCCGCGCTCATCACCTTCTCCCCCGCCGTGGCGAGGTCCGTGACGCCGGCGACTGATTCCGCGGGACTCGAGGGGATTTCCCTCACTGCCCTGGGTGCGTCGGCCATGCTCGTCTGAAGAGTGGTCAAACTCTTTGTTTCTCATATTTGTCCTTTCGATCTATATTCGATAGAACTATGATATATCGTTATAGGTCGTTTGTCAAGAACCCGCCGCGCTGGCATACGACCTGATGAGCGGGGGTCCTCCGGCGCGAGGCCGGCGATTTCCTGCCCCGGCGGGTAGCTTCGAGTCCGTCTGGCGCTACCGCGCGGCTCCGGGATCGAAGACCCTAGGTGACGCCCCTTCGTAACGCGAAGCGGACGTCCTGAAAGGCCAAGGTGTCCATGGCGTTAACCAGCACCTCCACGGCGTCGTAGACGTCGACGAATCGCAGGTACAGCGGAGCGAATCCAAAGCGCGCGATGTCGGGGGCCCGGAAATCCCCCACGACACCGCTTTCGATCAGGGCCTGGACGATGCCGTAGGCGTCGGGGTGGCGCAGTGCGACTTGGCTGCCGCGTCGGGTGTGCTCGCGCGGCGTGACTACCTCCAAGACGCCCGGCAAGCGCGACTCGACGAGCTCGATGAAGAGGTCGGTCAACTGGAGGCTCTTCTCGCGGATCTGGCCCATCGACGCGCGATCAAAGACGTCGAGCGCTCCGTCGAGCGCCGCGAGGGCCACAATCGAGGGCGACGACGTCACAAAGGCTCGCACGCCCTCGGCCGATTCGTACTCCGGCTCGAAGTCGAACGGCCGGGCGTGTCCGAGCCAGCCGGGCAGCGGGTTCTTCAGCGCGCCCTGCCATGTGCGGCGCACGTAAAGGAAGGCTGGCGCGCCCGGGCCGCCGTTCAGGTACTTGTAGCCGCAGCCCGCGGCGAAGTCGACGTTGGCGCCGGTGACGTCGAGGGGGACCGCGCCCGCCGAGTGCGCGAAGTCCCAGAGCATCAGCGCACCGGCTTCGTGCACGAGCTGCGTGATGGCCTTGGTGTCGAGCATCTCGCCCGTTCGATAGTCGACCTGGGTCAGCATGACGAGCGCGACCTCGTCGCCGAGGTACTCAGCCAGCTTGTCGCGCCTCACTGTGCGCACCGTGACCGGCCGGCCGGCGCGCTGGGCCATCGCGCGCACGATGTAGAGGTCCGAGTGGAAATTTGCCTCGTCGGTGAGGACCACGTGGCGCTCCGGTCTCAACTCCAGGGCTCCGCCGATCAGCTTCGCGAGGGCAAAGGTCAGCGTGTCGGCGACGAGAACCTCGCCGGGCAGAGCACCTATCAGCGGAGCGAGGCGATCGCCGAGGCGAAGGGGCATGTCCATCCAGCCCGCGTCAACCCAGCTGCGCACCAGCCCGCGAGCCCACTCGTCGTTGACGACCTCATTGACACGCCTCACCACGGCGCGCGACACGGGGCCGAGCGAGTTGCCGTCGAGGTAGATCTCGCCATCGTTAAGGAAGAACTCCTCGCGCAGGCCGGCGAGGGGGTCTTTCGCGTCGAGAATGGCGCACTCTTCGCGGGTTGTCAAAGTACGGACCTCACTTCCCAGAGCACCGGGTAAAGGCGCTGGCCGAGCGTCGTGTCGAGGAACGACATGCCCGCGCTGCCGCCGGTTCCCGGGCGCCGACCGATCTGGCGGCCCGCCATCAAGAGATGCTGGTAACGCCAGATCGCGAGGTTCTCGTCGTGGTCGATCAAGAGCTCGGCCACGGTGTGCAGCGCTGTCGCGGCGTGGTCCGAGTGAGAACGGTAGAGCGCCCGCACGAGGTCGAGCAAGTCGTCCTCGCCCGATGCACCGGCATTTGCGCGCAGGGCGCGCTCGAAGCCCGACCAGACGTTGGGCTCGTCGCTCATCGCGCGCAACCACTCGCGCCGCTCGTCGTCGAAGAAGTCGTAGGTTAACGCCGCCTTCGATCCGCCGCCGCTCAGGAACTCAATGGCGCGGAATTGGAACGACTGAAAGCCCGACGCGGGGTCGAGCGGATCGCGAAACTCAAGGAAGCCCTCGGGCGACATGGTGTCGAGCAGGCGCAGGTGCGAGAGCAGGAGTTCTTCGACCTTCACGGTCCGACGAAGGTGCGAGATTGACCGCCAGGGCTCTCGGATGTGGAGCGCCTCGGCGGCGCGCTTTAGCTCGTCGATGACGACCTTGAACCAGAGCTCGTAGGACTGGTGCACCACGATGAAGAACAGCTCGTCCGGCGCGTCCGTCGGAGAAGGGACTCTGGAGCTGCAGTAGGTCATCGATGCGCAGGTACGTCGAGTAGTCGGTTCCCTTGGCCACGGAGTGCACCTTACGCCCGGCGCGCCGCGCGGCACTCTACGTGCGCGTAATCGGCTTGTAGCGCAGCCGGTGCGGCTGGTCGGCGTCGGTGCCGATGCGCCGGTGGCGATCGACCTCGTAGTCCGAAAAGTTGCCCTCGAACCAACGGACGTCGGCGTCGTCCTCGAAGGCCAGCACGTGGGTCGCGATTCGATCGAGGAACCATCGGTCGTGGCTGATAACGACGGCGCAACCCGGGAAGCTGACCAGGGCGTCCTCGAGCGCGCGCAGGGTGTCGACGTCAAGATCGTTCGTGGGCTCGTCGAGGAGCAGTACGTTGCCGGCACGTCGCAGCACCTTGGCGAGCTGGAGGCGATTGCGTTCGCCGCCGGAGAGCTCGCCGACGCGCTTTTGCTGATCGCTGCCCTTGAACCCGAAGCTCGCCACGTAGGCGCGGGCGTGAATTTCGCGTGCGCCGACATCCATGAGCTCCTGTCCCCCGGTGATCTCGTCGAACACGGTGTTTTCGGGATCGAGGGCGTCTCGGGACTGGTCGACGTAAGCGAACTGGACGCTCGAACCCAGGACGATGGTGCCGGCGTCGGGAGAATCCTCGCCGACGATCATGCGAAAGAGCGTGGTCTTGCCCGCGCCGTTGGGTCCGATGACCCCGACGATCCCGCCCGGCGGCAGGATGAAGCTGAGGTCCTCGATCAAGAGGCGATCGTCGTAGCCCTTGGTGAGACCGGTGGCGTTCACGACGACGTCACCGAGCCGCGGGCCCGGGGGGATCGCGATCTCGAGGCGGTCGGCGCGCCGCTCCGCCGCCTCGGACTCAGCGACCAGCTCGTTGAACGCGTTTACGCGCGCTTTGCCCTTGCTCTGTCGAGCGCGCGGCGACATGCGGATCCACTCCAGCTCGCGCTCGAGGGACGCCTGGCGGGCCTGGTCGGACTTCTCCTCGGCGGCGAGACGAGCCTGCTTCTGTTCGAGCCACGACGAGTAGTTGCCCTCCCAGGGTATGCCGCGACCACGGTCAAGTTCGAGGATCCACTGCGCGGCGTTGTCGAGGAAATAGCGATCGTGAGTCACGGCGACGACGGTGCCGTGGTACTCCTGGAGCGCTCGCTCGAGCCAGGCTACGGATTCGGCGTCAAGGTGGTTCGTCGGCTCGTCGAGCAGCAGCAGGTCGGGCCGAGCCAGCAACAATCGACAGAGTGCCACGCGGCGACGCTCGCCGCCCGACAGCGTCGTCACGTCGGCGTCGGGTGCGGGAAGTCGCAGCGCGTCCATCGCGATCTCGAGGGTCCGCTCGAGATCCCAGGCGTTCGCGGCGTCGATCCGGCTCTGCAGTTCGGCTTGCTCGGTGAGCAGGACGTCGAAGTCGGCGTCAGGACTGCCCATCGCCGCGCAGACGTCGTTGAATCGCGCCAGAAGATCCCGCTGCTCGCCGACGCCGTCGGCGACGTTGCCCACCACGTCCTTCGAAGGGTCAAGTTGCGGCTCTTGGGAGAGGTAGCCCACGCTGAAGCCCGCCGTCAGGCGCGCCTCGCCGAGGTAGCCATCATCGAGCCCCGCCATGATGCGCAGGAACGAGGTCTTCCCTGAACCGTTGGCCCCAATCACCCCGATCTTCGCACCCGGATAGAAGGAGAGGTTGATGCCTCGCAGAACCTCGCGATCTGGTGGGTAGAACCGACGAAGGTCGCGCATGGTGTAGATGAACTGGGCCGCCACGACATCCAGTGTTGCCGATGAAGAAAGGCACGACGCCACCCGTGATCGAAGTCACAGGCACCCCAGTACAATCCGGGAAATGTCCGAAAGCACCACGCAGGTCGCGACGGCACAGCGCCACGCACCCGACTGGCTGATCCTCTCCATCGCGTGCATCGCGCAGTTCATGGTGGTGCTCGACGTCTCGATCGTGAACGTCGCCCTGCCCCGGATGGGCCACGACCTGCACTTCTCCTACAGCAGCGCCCAGTGGGTGGTGAACGCTTACGTGCTCACCTTCGCGGGCTTCCTGCTCCTCGGTGGCCGGGCCGCTGACTACTTCGGACGACGCCACGTGTATCTCGCGGGCATCTTCCTCTTCACGGTGGCGAGCATGTTCGCGGGCTTCGCGCAGACGGGGCCGCAGATGGTCGCCATTCGCGCGGTCCAGGGAATCGGCGGGGCGATACTCTCCCCCGCGACCCTGACGATCATCGTGACGACTTTCCACGGACCACGCCTGCCCAAGGCCATCGGGGCCTGGAGCGCCGTGGCCGGCGCGGGCGGCGCGGTCGGCGGACTGCTCGGTGGCGTCTTGACTGGCTGGGCCTCGTGGCGCTGGGTGTTCTTCATCAACATTCCGGTCGGAATGGTCGCGGGCGTGATGGCGGCACTGTATCTTCGTGAGCTGCGCAACCCCGAAGCGCGAACGAAGCTCGACGTCACCGGTTCGGTGCTCGTCACCGCTGGACTCGCCTCGTTCATCTACGCCGTGGTGAACACGACGACGCAGAGCTGGTCCTCGCGATCCACCCTCGGTTGGCTCTTCGCCGGCCTAGCCCTCATCGTCGCATTCCTCTTCTGGGAGTCGAAGGTCGCTTCGCATCCCCTCGTGCCCTTCCGGCTGTTCCGGTCGCGCTCGTTGTCAACGGCGAACATCGTGATGATGCTCATCGGCGGCGCCTTCTTCGCGATGTGGTACTTCCTCACCTACTATTTCCAGTTGGTGCTGAAGTACGGGCCTGTGAAGGCTGGCGTGGCGTTCTTTCCGATGGCGGTCGCGATCATCGTCGGCGCCCAGATCTCATCGCGGCTGATCTCCCGGGCCGGCGTGCGGCCGCTGCTGCAGGTTGGCGCGCTGCTCGCGACACTCGGTTTCATCTGGCTGTCGTTGATTCAGCCTCACAGCTCCTACGCCGGGCACATCCTGGCACCAGGCTGCATCTGCGCCTTCGCGATGGGGATTCTCTTCTCGCCACTCGCCATGGCCGCTACCTGGCGCGTGGACCGCGCCGAGGCCGGTCTCGCCTCGGGGGTTCTCAACACGTCGCGTCAGGTCGGGGGCTCGCTCGGCTTGGCCATCCTGGCTACGGTCGCCACCGACGTAACCCACCGCGCACTCAGCTCGGCCAGCCTCGCCTCGGCCCTGACCTCGGGCTACCAGCGAGCCTTTGAAATTTCGGCGATCGTGACGATTGTCGCATTCGCGATCACCTTCGCCCTGCCGCTCAGCACCGGCCGAGAAGTGCAGCCCTCCTCTTAATTTCCTGGGCAAGAGTTTGCGACGTCATTCGCCGACGGTGCCCCAACCCGCGCGCCATTTGGAGAGTAGTGTCACGGATGACAAATGCCGAAAGTGTGATGACGCCGTGTCGGGAGCGCATCGAGACTAAGGACAATCCTTGAAGCAAGGGTTGACAATCCAATAAAGGGAGAAATGAATGGGAAGAATACGTCACCTCGTCACGGTGCTCGGAGCTGGGACATTGGTCCTCGGCACTTTGACGCTGAGTGTGGCCGCAACCTCGGTGACGGCGTCCGCCGCCGGAAGTTTCAAGGCCTGCGTCGTAACCGACACCGGTGGCATCAACGACAACTCGTTCAACGCCTCGGCGTACGCGGGGGCGGTCGACGCCTCAAAGGCGGACACCAACGTCGTGCCTTCGTACCTGTCGTCCACTTCGTCGGCTGACTACGTACCGAACATCGACAGCTTCATCACCAAGGGCTGCGGGATCATCGTCACGGTGGGCTTCTTGATGGACGCGGCGACCGCAACGGCGGCCAACGCGCACCCATGCCAGAAGTTCGCCATCGTTGACGACGCGCCGGTCGTGAAGGCGGGTACCCACGTTGAGGCCCTGCAGTACGAGACAGACCAGGCCGGCTTCCTCGGCGGGATCCTGGCCGCTGGCATGTCCAAGACGGGCAAGGTCGCAACATACGGGGGTGAGAACTTCTCGTCGGTCACCCTCTACATGAACGGCTACGTCGCTGGCGTGCGTTACTACGACAAGACGTACAAGAAGAACGTCGAAGTGCTCGGCTGGACTCCGGGCAAGGCCGCTTGCTCGCTCGCCGCTTGCGTCGGCAAGGGCACGTTCATCGGCAACTTCACGGACGACACCGCCGGCAAGACCGACACGACGACGTTCTTCTCCGAGGGCGCCGACATCGTCTTCCCGGTCGCGGGTGGCGTCGGGCTCGGTTCGGTTGCTGCGGCCAAGTTGGCCGGTCACGGTCACTACGTGATGTGGGTGGACAGCAACGGGTGCGTTCAAGAGGCCGCGGACTGCAAGTACTTTGTCGGCACCGTCGCCAAGGGCGTTGAGCCTTCGGTGGAAGCGGCGATTCTCTCCGCCGCCAAGGGCACCTTCAAGGCCGGCTCGTACATCGGCACGTTGGCCAACAACGGCACCCAGCTCGAGTACGGCGGCATCACGGTTCCCGCTTCCCTCAAGGCGAAGATCGCCACGGCCAAGGCGGGCATCATCGCCGGCACGATCTCGGTGAACCCGAACAACTACCCTGCCGTAATGTAACGAGCGCCACAGTGCGCTAAGACACGACAAAGACCCGGGCCAGTGTGACCCGGGTCTTTGTCGTGGCCTACGATGAGGCACCATGCAACTTGAACTGCGCGGGATAACGAAACATTTCGGCTCGCTCACCGCGAACGACCACATCAGTCTGACGGTCGAACCGGGTCAAATCCACTCGCTGCTGGGCGAGAACGGCGCCGGAAAGTCGACGCTGATGAACGTGCTCTTCGGGCTGCTCACCCCGGACGAGGGCGAGATCGTAATCAACGGTGTCGTCGTTCCGATCCACGACTCGGGTGAGGCCGTGCGCCGCGGCCTCGGTATGGTTCACCAGCACTTCATGCTCGTCCCGGTCTTTACGGTCGCCGAGAATGTGGTGCTGGGCTTCGAACCCACGAAGTCCTTGGACCGCATCGACTATCGCAAGGCGAACGACGAGATCCGCGAACTGTCCCAGCGCTTCAAACTCGAGGTCGACCCCGAGGCCATCATCGAGAATCTGCCCGTCGGCCTGCAGCAGCGCGTCGAGATACTAAAAGCCCTGAGTCACGACGCGGAACTCCTGATCCTCGACGAGCCGACAGCTGTGCTGACTCCCCAGGAGATCGACTCACTCATGGAGATCATGCGCTCGCTGGCCGCCGCGGGCAAGTCGATCCTCTTCATCACGCACAAGCTCAAGGAGGTGAAGGAGATTGCCGACGTAATCACCGTCATCCGCCAGGGCCGGGTGGTCGGCACCGCCGAGCCGACGGCCTCAGAGTCCATGCTCGCCTCGATGATGGTCGGACGCGAGGTCCAACTCACCGTCGAAAAGTCAGCGTACAACCCGGGCGAAGAGGTGCTCGAGATCCGCGACCTCGTCGTGCTCGACGATCGCGGTCTCGTGGCCGTGAACGGCGTTTCGCTCGACGTTCGAGCCGGCGAGGTTCTGGCCCTCGCCGGTGTCCAGGGCAACGGTCAGACCGAGTTCGTCGAGGCGCTCGTCGGCATGCGCCCCGTCGAATCGGGCACTATCACTCTCAAGGGGCGCAACATCACCAATTTCACGCCACGGCGGGCCCTCGACGCGGGATTGGGCCACATCCCCGAGGACCGTCAGCGCGACGGTTTGGTGTTGACGATGTCCGTCGCCGACAACCTGGTCTTGAACACGCCGCGGCGCGCGCCATTCGCTCGTCGTGGCACGCGCAACTTCAAAGCGGTCAACGAATACGCCGAGCGCCTCGTCCACGACTTCGATATCCGCACGACGTCCATTCAGGCTCCGGCGAGCTCCCTCTCGGGTGGCAACCAGCAGAAGGTGATCGTCGCTCGCGAGTTGTCGCGATCGATCGAGTTCCTAGTGGCTTCGCAACCGACCCGCGGCCTCGACGTGGGATCGATCGAGTACGTGCACCGCCAGATCGTCGAGCACCGCAGTCGCGGCCTCGGCTCGCTGATCGTCTCGAGCGAACTCGATGAGGTGCTCGCCCTCGGCGATCGCATTGCGGTGATGTTCGAGGGAAAGATCAGCGGAGTCGTCGATCCTTCTGTCAGCCGTGAGTCCATTGGGCTCCTGATGGCCGGCACCACGATGGAGGCGGCCGGTGTCTGACGCTGCTGCGCCCCCTCGTCGATCACTCTGGGCTCGATACTCGACGGCTAGTCCGATCGTGGTGGCCGCCCTCGCACTCTTTCTCGGGCTTGTCTTCGGCGCCCTAATCATCGCGACCACTAATGCCGCGGTGCTCGACGCCTGGCGCGCGATCTTCCACAGCTGGGGCGGACTGCCCCACGCGCTCAACGTCACATTCAACAACGTGGGCGCGGCCTACCGAGACATTTTCACGGGCTCGGTCGTCGACCCGCAGGGGTTCTGGCACTCACTGACGACCGGTAAGGGGTGGCCGAACACACTTACGCCCCTCTCAGAGACCCTGACGTACGCGACGCCCCTCGTGATTGTGAGCATCGGTGTCGGCGTCGCGTTTCAGGCGGGCCTGTTCAACATCGGTGCAAACGGTCAGGCGGTGATCGGCGGAATCCTGGGAGCCGTGATCGGCTCGATGCTGCACATGCCGACGATTCTTCATCTGCCCCTCACACTCCTCGGTGGAATCGTGGGTGGGATGTTCTGCGGCGCGTTGCCGGGACTGCTCAAGGCCTACACGGGCGCTCACGAGGTCATCGTGACACTGATGTTCAACTACGTCACTTACGCGTTCTTGCTGTACGCGGTTCTCTCAACGCCGTTCCAGCAGCCCGGTCAGGAGAATGACATCGGCCGCACCATGGACCGGTCGGCCATCTTGGCGCCCCTCTTTGGCACGAAGTCCGGCTTGCGAGTCAGCTATGGGATCTTCGTCGCCGCGGCGGTTGTTGTCTTTGCGTGGTGGCTGCTCGACCGCTCGTCACTCGGCTTTGACTTTCGGGTGACCGGCGCCAATCCCACAGCCGCGCGGGCTTCGGGCATAAGTGCCCGTTCGGTCATTGTGACTGTCTTTCTCATCTCCGGTGGCCTCGCTGGACTGGCCGGCGTCGTCCAGGTGGCGAGCACGACGCACTACGTTGACGGTGGCTTCTTGATCGGCAACGCCGGTATTGGTTTCACCGCGATCACCGTGGCCCTGCTCGGACGGAATCGTCCGATGGGCATCGTCTGGGCCTCGCTGCTCTTCGCCGCTCTCGGCGTCGGCGGACGCAACATGCAGGCCAGCACCGGGATACCGCTCGACCTGGCGACGGTCATCCAGTCGGTCATCGTGCTATTCGTGGCCACGCCGGTGCTGGTGAAGGAGATCTTCCGGCTGAAGGAAGCGCCAACGACTGGCATTCATCTCTCGACGACCGGGTGGGGCGCGTGAGCTTGGCCAGCGCCCAGTCGGCGACGGACGTCGCGTCGCCCGCGAAGAACCGTCGCACGCGCGTGATCGCCGTCTTGATGGCCCTCGTCGGGCTCTTCACCATCTTCGTCTTGGGCGTCGGCTGCGCCAAGGGCGCGCACTCGATACTCACGTTCAACCCACTCAATACCAGTAACCCTCCCTGGCACCTCGGCCAGCTCACGGTCGCAACGCGCTGGACCAATATCGTCTTGGGCCTGGCCATGATCGCCCTGGCGATCGAGGTCTTCGTTCGCGAGCCTCGACGTGCGGTGATGGTGCGCTTCGGCGTGGTCGCCGTCATGTTCCTGCTCGCGCTGCTCTTCTGGGCGGCGCGATCGCCTGGTCCCTCGCCGATCGACTTCGTGAACGTCACCTCGATCCTCGTCGGGGCGTCGGCGACCACGATGGTGCTCGTGTACGGGTCGCTCTCGGGCGTGATGTGCGAGCGCTCGGGAGTCGTGAACATCGCCATCGAGGGTCAGTTCATCGCCGGGGCGTTCCTCGGCAGCGTGCTCGCTTCGACGACCGGCAATTTCTTCTACGCGGCGATCGCTGGCGCCTTCGCGGGCGGGTTGATCGGACTGGCGCTCGCGTTCTTCTCGCTGCGCTACCGCTCCGACCAGATCATCGTCGGCATCGTGCTCGTGACGATGCTGGGCAGCCTCTCGTCGTACCTGAACCTTCAGGTCTTCACGCCCTACCCGAACCTCAACACCGGGAACCTGGCGCCCAACCTGGCGATCCCGCTGCTCGACAAGATTCCCATCGTCGGCCCGCTCTTCTTCAACCAGACCGGCTTCTTCTATCTCATGATCGTGCTCGTCGCCGTCGTGAGCTTCGCGCTCTTCAAGACCCGCTACGGGCTGCACGTGCGCGCGGTCGGCGAGCACCCGCGAGCCGCCGCGACCGTGGGCATCGACGTGATCAAGGTGCGCTACCGAAACGTCGTGCTCGGCGGAGCGATCGCCGGCATCGGCGGGGCCGCCTTCATGGCGGCCCAGGGCCAGTTCGTGGTCGGCTACACGTCGGGCTATGGCTACATCGCGCTGGCCGCCCTGATCTTCGGCCGCTGGCGCCCGTCGGGCGCGGTCGTCGCCTCGATCATCTTCGGCCTGTCGGTCTATCTCAGCTACAACCTCGTGACCTACAACGTGCCGATCTCGATCTACTTCCTCGAGATGTTCCCCTACCTCATTACTATCGCCGTCGTGGCCGGTCTCATCGGACGAGTCCGCCCGCCCGCCGCGGACGGCAAGCCCTACGTGCGGGACTGAACCGCTAGTACCCGAGCGCGCCGAAGCCCGTCACCGTTCGGGCCGCGGCGACCATGGCGCTGGCGAGGGCGGGCTCCGGCGGGACGCCGTGAAGTCGGGCGCCGAGGTAGGTGCCCGCGGCGGCGTCCCCCGCGCCCGTGGTGTCGCGCACCGGAACCTCGCGCGCCGGCGCGCTGAAGCGTTCAGCGCCCGCGGCCCCACGAGCACCATTGGCTCCCCAGGTGATGATGGCCTCGTCGAACATCGAAGCCAGAACCTCGAGGGCGCTCGTCATGTCCGGGCTCGACGCGAGCGTGGTCGCCTCCTCATCGTTGGCGAAGAGCTGCGTGACGCGTCCGGCCGAGCGCAAAAACACTTCCGCGGTCGTCTCGCGCAGTGGCGCCACCGAGCAGACGTCGACCGAAGTCGAGCTACCGCGCTCGCGAGCGATCGCGAGGGCGCGCTCGCCCACTCCTCGGCGCGCCGGGTCGAGCAGCAGGTAGCCCGACACGTGCAAATGGTCGAATGGTGCGACCAAGCACTCCTCAACGAAGGCCTCGCTGAGGCGAGAGTTGGCGCCACGGTCGGTCAGCATCGAGCGCTGCCCGTTGTCGCCAACGAGCACGACGACGGTGCCCGTCGGGTCGTTGACCAACTCCAGTTCGGAAGTGACGCCTGCGCGGTGCAGCGCCTTGACGAAGATCTCGCAGGCAGCGTCGCGCCCGGCGGCACCCACGTAGAGCACGTCGTGGCCCGTCGCACGCAGCGCTACCGCCAAGTTGGCTCCCGATCCGCCACGCGTAACGTGAACCTTCGAGGGCGTGTCACTCGTGGACTGGATGGGGGCGTTGGGCTGCACGACGACGTCGAGCATCACGTCGCCCAGCACGACGCAACGGCGCGCGCTCACGACAGCTGCTTCGTGATCGAGTCAGCGATCTGACCGGCGAGCGCGGCGTTCGCGACAACGAGGTCGCGATTCACCCGCACGCTCACCCCGTCGGTAAAACGAGCGAACTCGGCGAGCAGGGCCGGCGTTACGTCCTTGCCGCTTACGCCCTGCATCTGGGCCGACACGAGCGCGCTCTCCAGCGCATCATCGTGCAGGCGCCGGTCGAGCTCCTTGTCCGCATTGATCGGATTCGCGACGATAAACCCGGTGCGAGCCATCTCGCGGTGGCGAAGGAAGGCCGCCGCCGCCTCGTCGGCGCTGGCCACCGACCAGTCAAGGGTAAAGCCACTAGCGCGCAGGTAGAAACCCGGGAACTCGCGTGTTTGAAAGCCGGCGACCGGCACACCGAGGGTGTCGAGTCGCTCGAGGGTGGCGCCGATGTCAAGAATCGACTTCACGCCTGATGCGACAACGAGCACCGAAGTGCGCGTCAGCGCCATCAGGTCGGCCGACTCATCGAAGCTCGCGGCGGCGTCGCGGTGCACGCCGCCGAGCCCCCCGGTCGCCATCACGCTGATGCCCACGCGGTGAGCCAACGTGATGGTGCCGGCCACGGTCGTCGCACCATCGACGCCCGCTGCGAGCGCGAGGCCCAGATCGCGTGAGGAGAGCTTCGCGGCGTGGCGCTCGGGCTTGCTGAGCCGTTCGAGCCCCTGCTCGCTCAGTCCGACAACCACGCGGCCGTCGAGCACGCCGATCGTGGCTGGCGTCGATCCGTTTTCGCGCACCGCTGCCTCGCACTCCTTCGCGACTTCGAGGTTGATTGGCGAAGGAAGACCTTGCACGACGATTGTCGTCTCCAGGGCTACGACACCACGACCTTCGCTCAGCGCCGTCGCGACCTCGTCGGACACGACGACGGAGGAGAATCGGAAGTTGTTCACGCAGCCCGAAGTGTACAGTGAGGTCGTGAGTTCGGCCTCTGAGATCGTGTGGGCCGAACTTAGAGCCCTCGCGCGGGACGCGACCGCGCGGTCGTACTCGCCCTACTCACACGTCTCGGTCGGTGCGAGCGGTCTAAGCAGCACGGGCGCGACCGTCGTCGGCTCGAATATCGAGAACGCGAGCTACGGACTCACGCTCTGCGCCGAGTGCTCGCTCGTGAGCGATCTCGCGCGCGTCGGCGGCGGACAGCTTGTGGCGGTGTCGATTGTCGCGGGCGACGGCCAACCGATTGCGCCGTGCGGGCGGTGTCGTCAGCTGCTCTTCGAGCACGGGGGCGCCAACCTCTTGGTCGACGCCGGCGAGGGCGCCGCACCCCTTCGCCTCGCCGACCTGTTGCCGGGAGCCTTCGGACCGGAGGATCTGGGTACGCGGCGCGACTCGTGAGCGCCTTCTCGGCGGTGGAGGTCATCGCGACCAAGCGCGACGGCGCCGTGTTGAGCGACGAGATGATCACCTGGGTGCTCGACGCCTATCGGCGCGGCGAGGTCGCCGACGAACAGATGTCGGCGCTGCTGATGGCGATCTTCTTCAACGGTCTCTCCGCGGCGGAGCTCGCGACTTGGACGGATCAGATGATCGCCTCGGGCGAACGGCTCGACCTGACCGGACTCTCGCGGCCCACTGTCGACAAGCACTCAACGGGCGGCGTGGGCGACAAGATCTCGCTCATCCTCGCGCCGCTCGTCGCCGCGTGCGGCGCGGCCGTACCCCAGCTCTCGGGTCGCGGCCTCGGCTACACCGGCGGCACGTTGGACAAGCTTGAGTCAATCCCGGGCTGGCGCGCGAACCTCTCGGGCGACGAGATACGCCAGCAGCTCGAGTCGGTCGGCGCGGTGATCTGCGCCGCGGGGGCCGGGCTCGTGCCGGTCGACGCCAAGCTCTACTCGCTGCGCGACGTCACGGCCACCGTCGAGTCGATCCCATTGATCGCGTCGTCGATCATGTCGAAGAAGATCGCCGAGGGCACGCGGCGCCCTGGTTCTCGACGTCAAGGTCGGCCGGGGCGCCTTCATCAAGGACGTCGAGCGCGCCCGCGAGCTCGCCCGCACCATGGTGGGGCTCGGCGCGGCGCACGGGGTGGCGACCGTGGCCAAGCTCTCGGCGATGGACGCGCCCCTCGGTCGCGCCGTCGGCAACGCCCTCGAGGTCGCCGAGTCCGTCGAGGTGTTGCGCGGTGCGGGTCCGAGCGACGTGAGAGCGCTCACGCTCGAGTTGGCGACGATCATGGTCGAGCTCGCGGGACTGGACGTGGATCCCGCGGCGAAGCTCGACGACGGCTCGGCCCACGAGGTCTACCGGCGGATGATCCGCGCCCAGGGCGGCAATCCTGACGCCGCGCTGCCTGTCGCCAAGGTGTGCGAACTCGTCATGGCGCCGCGAGCGGGTTACGTGCGCGACGTCGATGCGCGCGCGGTGGGCATCGCCGCGTGGCGTCTCGGCGCCGGGCGAACCCGCAAGGAGGATCCGGTGAGCTTCGCGGCGGGAGTGACCTGTTTGGTCGCCCAAGGCGACGTGGTTGAGGACGGGCAACCCCTCTTCGAGCTGCACGCCGACGACGACAGCCATCTCGAGCTCGGGCGCGACGCGATCGCCGGCGCCGTTGTCATCGGCGACGAGGCGGACGTCGAAGTGCCAACGGACCTCGGTCTCATCCGGGGGTAAGCCCATGGTGGGTCGCTAGCCTTTCCGTAATGACCGGCACCCAGCTCACGCGCGAAAGCATCGAGCGAGCGCCCAAGGTTCTGCTACACGAGCACCTCGACGGCGGGCTTCGACCCGAGACGATCATCGAGCTCGCGCGCGAGAACAACTACCGCGGACTGCCGACCAGCGACCCCGACGAGCTTCGCCAATGGTTCATCGTGGACGCTCCCGGCAGCGACCTGGTGCGCTATCTCGAAGGCTTCGTCCACACCATCGCCGTCATGCAGACCAAGGACCAGCTCGAACGCGTCGCCGCCGAGAGCGCCATCGACCTCGCTCGCGACGGCGTCGTCTACGCCGAGGTCCGCTTCGCCCCCGAACTGCACCTCGACGGCGGCCTCACCCTTCACGAGATCGTGCGCGCCGTGCTCGACGGCTTCAACTTGGGCATGAAGGAAGCCGCGAACGAAGGCCGCCACATCGTCGTGCGCTCGATCCTCTCAGCGATGCGCCAGCAAAATCTCAGCGAGACGATCGCCCAGCTCGCGGTGAACTTTCGTGACGAGGGCGTCTGCGGCTTCGACATCGCCGGTCCCGAGGACGGCTTCCCGCCAACGAAGCACCTGCGCGCCTTCCACCTCATCCAGCGCGAGGACTTCCACCTGACCATCCACGCCGGCGAGGCCTTCGGGCTGCCGTCGATCTGGGAGGCGGTGCAGTTCTGCAATGCCGAGCGACTGGGCCACGGGGTGCGCATCGTCGACGACATCGCCGAGGCCGACGGCCACTACCAGCTCGGCCGGCTGGCGAACTACGTCCGCGACCGGCGCATTCCCTTGGAGGTCTGCCCGACCTCGAACGTGCACACCGGCGCGGCGGCCTCCATCGCCACCCACCCGATCGACCTGCTGAAGCGACTGCGCTTTCGCGTCACCGTCAACACCGATAACCGGCTGATGAGCGGCACGAGTCTGAGCGGCGAGTTCGAGGCGTGCGCGAACGTCTTCGGCTGGAACCTGGACGACATGGAGTGGCTGACGCTCAACGCCGCGAAGAGCACTTTCTATGAGTTCGGCCAGCGACTGGCGATGATCAACACGGTGATCAAGCCCGGCTACGCCGCGCTTCGCTGACTAAAGGCGAAGGCGCTCGAGCAGACTCTCGCGCACACCCTCGATCCACTCGGCCGCGCGTGCGCGCTGATCCGCGAGCGTTCCGCGCCGAGGGGGCGTCACCTCGACGTAAGCCTTCACCTTGGCTTCGGTGCCCGAGGGCCGCACGACGACGCGGCCCTCTTCCCCCAGCGAGAGCCAGACGCCGTCCGTTGGCGCTAGTCCGCGCCAACCCTCACTGAGGTTGGCGACCTCGCGCACGGCGAGCACTCCGAGTGACGTGGGCGCCGCGGCGGCGAACTCGGCGACGACCCGCGCGATCGCCCCGCGTCCCTCAGCACCTTCGGCGCGCAGCGAGAGCTGTGACGTCGAGTGAACCCCGAAGCGGTTCTCCAGCTCATCGAGTCGGTCGAGCAACGACTGGCCCGAGCGAGAGAGTGCGTCGGCGAGCGCCGCCAGCGCCAGGGCGGCGGAGAGGCCGTCCTTGTCGGCGACGCACGAATCCACCGCGAAGCCCAGCGCCTCTTCGTACCCGAAGCCGAGCGTGTCCTCGCCGCCGGCGCGCGCGATCCATTTGAAGCCCGTGAGCGTCGTGACGCATCGCACCCCCCAGGCGGGCGCCATTGCGGCGAGCATGGTCGAGGACACGATGGTCGTGGCGGCAACTTCGCCCCTCGCCGCAATCCCGTCAAGCAACGACGAAGCGAGCAGCCAGCCGATCTCGTCGCCACGCAGGACTCGCCAGCCGTCGACGGTTCGCACCGCGGCGCCCAGTCGGTCGGCATCGGGGTCGTTGGCGATGATGAGCGATGACGCCGTGTCGTTGGCCGTCGCGATCGCGAGGTCGAGCGCCCCGGGCTCTTCGGGATTCGGAAAGGGCAGCGTTGGAAACGAGCCGTCGGGCGCGAACTGCAGCGCCACCGGCGTCACACTCGCGTAGCCAGCCTCGCCAAAGAGCCGAGTCATCACCTCGCCGCCCACACCGTGCAGTGGGGTGTAGGTGATACGCAGCGCACTAGCCCTGTCGAGGGCAAAGCGAGAGAGCATGTGGCGCCGGTACTCTTCGAGCAGCGACGGTGGCACGTAGGAGTGCCCCGGCGCCGAGCGATCGGCCACAGTGACGGGACCAGCCGAGCGCATATGGCGTTCGACGATCTCGTCGTCGGGAGGGATGATCTGTGCGCCGTCGCGCGCGTAGAGCTTGTAGCCATTGTCCTCGGGCGGATTGTGGCTCGCCGTGATCACCACGCCGGCCGCTGCACCGAGGGCCTTCACGCAGTAGGGCACGAAGGGTGTGGGCAGGGCCGAGGGCATCTCGAAGACGCTGGCGCCGCCGCCGAGCAGCACACCGATGACCTCGTCATTGAAGCGCTCCGAACCTCGACGCGCGTCGCGCCCGACGACGACGCCCCTGGCGCGATCGACGCCGATCTCGTCGAGCCACGCGAGCACGCCCTGGGTCGCGCGCCGCACCGTCGCGCGATTCATGCCCGCCGGCCCGGCCATCTCGGGACCGCGCAGCCCAGCCGTGCCGAAGGTCAGCGGAGCGCCGAATCGCCGCTCCAGCTCGAGGACGTCGTCCTCGTCGAGCAGGCGCTGGATCGTGGCCCGATCACCCTCGTCGGGATCGAGGGCGAGCCACGCCGCTACCTCAGCGCGCAAGCTTGGGTTCACAGCACCGGCAAGATCGACGCGAGCAGCGTCCCCAGACGCGAAGCCGCCAACTGACCGGTCTCGAGCACCTCGCGGTGATCGAGGGGCCGGTCGGTGACTCCGGCCGCGAAGTTGGAAACCAGGCTGAGCCCCAGCACCTCGGCGTGAACGTGACGCGCCGCGATCGCCTCAAGCACCGTCGACATCCCCACGAGCGTCGCGCCCATGGTTCGCGCCATCGCGACCTCGGCCGGCGTCTCGTAGTGCGGCCCGCGAAAGCCGGCGTAGACGCCTTCGCTGAGTCCGGGTTCCACTTCGCGCACGACCTGGCGCAGCCGCAGGCTGTAAAGGTCCGTGAGGTCGACGAAGCGCGGACCGTAGCCCTCAGGAGGAACCGGACCCTCGAGGGGCGAGGTCGCCGTGAGATTCAGCTGGTCGCGCAGTACGACCACATTGCCCGGCTGGATCGAGGGATCGATGCCGCCGCTGGCGTTCGTCAGTACGATCTTCTTCGCCCCGGCCGCTACCAGCACGCGAACCGGGTGGACGACCTCAGCTGCGCTGTGGCCCTCGTAGAGGTGCACCCGACCGGCCATCAGCGCGATCTTGCGACCGTTGAAGTCGACGGAGAGCACCTCGCCGGAGTGGCCGGCGACGGTCGGCGCGGCGAACCCGCTCAGCGCAGTCGACGGGATCACGCACCAGGGCTCGCCGAGGGCGGCCGCCCCTTCACGCCAGCCCGAGCCGAGCACCACCGCCACGTCGTAGGCGTCGACGCCACTCTCGTAGCGCAGCTCGTCGGCCGCGCGCTCGGCGAGTTCGTAGGGATTGGTCACTACTGACCGATCGTGTGCCACACGGTGGAAGTTTCGATGAAGGCGCGCAAGCGTCGCACCGGTGAGTCGTCGGGGCTCGGCCGCAGGACGCGCTTGATCGAGCCGGCGCCCAGCAGCGCCAGCTCGTCGGCGAACGACTCATCCACACCGGCGAGGTCGAGTCCGTCCACGTCCTCGTGCGCCGCGAGGGTCGGCGCGAGCTCACCGGTGAAGCCGGTGAGCAGGTTGAGCACGCCACCGGGGAAGTCGGCGGTCGCGGTCATCTCGCCCAGCAGCACCGAAGGCGTCGGCCGCCTCTCACTGGCTAGCACCACCACCGCGTTCCCGACGGCGATCGGGGCGAAGACGGCGTCCACGAACGCCTCCAGCGAGGAATCTTGCTCGGCGACGACGCCCACCACCCCGCTCGGCACCGGCACCGAAAAGTTGAAGAAGGGTCCGGCCACCGGATTCGACGAACCAAGTACCTGGGCGACCTTGTCGGTCCAGCCCGCGTACCACACCACGCGGTCGATCGTCCGGGCGACGGCGCCGCGCGCTGCCTTCAGCTTCAGGCCCTCGGCGAGGCTGACGTGCTCGCTCAGCTCCTCGCGGCGCGATTCGGCCATCTCGGCCAACCGGTAGATGACCTGACCGCGGTTGTAGGCGCTCTGGGCCCACCACTTGGTCTGGGCTGCGCGCGCCGCGACAACGGCGTCGCGCACGTCCTTGCGCGAGGCCTGGCTGACGTTCGCGAGAAAGGCGCCCTTGAAGGAGGTGACCTCGTAGCTGCGGCCCGACTCCGAGCGCGGAAAGGCGCCGTTGATGAGGAGCTTGTAGGTCTTCTTGACGTCGAGGCGCTGGTCAGACATCGAGGTAGGCCTCCAGCCCGTGGCGCCCGCCCTCGCGGCCGAAGCCCGACTCGCGCACGCCCCCGAAAGGGCTCGAGGGGTCGAAGCGGTTGTAGGTGTTGGCCCAGACGACCCCGGCGCGCAGTCGCTCGGCGACCCAGAGGGTACGGCTGCCCTTTTCGCTCCACACGCCACAGGCCAGCCCGTAGCTCGTGTTGTTGGCCTTGGCGACGGCCTCTTCGGGCGTGCGAAAGGTGAGCACGGAGAGCACCGGGCCGAAGATCTCCTCGCGCGCTATGCGATGCGACTGCGCGACGTCGGCGAAGACGGTCGGGGCGAACCAGTAGCCACGCTCGGGCAGGGTGCACGAGCTCGTGTAGCGCGTCGCCCCCTCTTCTTCGCCGTAGGCCGTGAGCTCCATGATGCGCGCGAGCTGGGCGGCCGAGTTGATAGCGCCGACATCAGTGTTCTTGTCGAGGGGATCGCCCACTCGCAGCTGGTCGACGCGTCGCAGCAGACGACGCAAGACCTCGTCAGCGACGGACTCTTGGACGAGCAGGCGCGAACCCGCGCAGCACACGTGGCCCTGGTTGAAGAAGATGCCGTCGATGATGCCCTCGATCATTTCGTCGACCGGAGCGTCCTCAAAGACGATGTTGGCGCCCTTGCCGCCGAGCTCGAGGGTGAGGTGCTTGTGGCTTGTCGCCACGCGCCGCTGGATCATCCGGCCCACCTCCGTCGAGCCGGTAAAGGCGATCTTGTTCACGTCGGGGTGGTCGACGAGGGCCGCGCCGGTCGAGCCGTCGCCGGTGACGATGTTGACAACACCCGCCGGCAGCTCGGCCTGCTGGAGGATCTCGGCCAAAACCAGCGCCGATAGGGGCGTCGTCTCGGCCGGCTTTAGTACGCAGGTGTTGCCGGCCGCGAGGGCCGGCGCCAACTTCCAAGCCGCCATGAGCAGGGGAAAGTTCCACGGAATGATCTGTCCCGCGACACCGAGGGGTTTCGGGCCTGGTCCAAAGCCGGCGTAGTCGAGCTTGTCCGCCCAGCCGGCGTAGTAGAAGAAGTGGGCCGCCGCGAGGGGGATGTCGATGTCACGTGACTCTCGGATGGGCTTTCCGTTGTCGAGGGTCTCCACGACGGCCAGTTCGCGCGAGCGCTCCTGAATGAGCCGCGCGATGCGATAGAGGTACTTCGAGCGTTGCGCTCCCGTCGTCTTGGACCAGGTGGTCTCGTAGGCGCGCCGAGCCGCCGTGACGGCCGCGTCGACGTCGGCAGTGGAAGCTTGGGTCACGTAGGCGAGCACCTGCTCGTTGGCCGGATTCACGCTGGCGAACGTCTCCGACGCCGCAGGGTCGGTGAAGGCGCCGTCAATGAACAGTCCGTAGCGCTCCTGCAGGTGCGCGATGGCGGGCGACTCGGGTGCGGGGTCGTACTCCATGGCCCCAAGGTGCGAGGTCGTCAGGTCGCCCACGTCAGTCACCGCTGAATTCGTCGACGCGCACGTAGCCCCCGCGTCGCTGCTTCAGGCGCTGCATCAAGAGGTCGTTCAAGAGCGACGACGCGCCGAAGCGGAATCGGTCCGGAGTGAGCCACGCCGATCCGGCGGTCTCGTTCACCACGACGAGGTAGCGCAGCGCGTCCTTGGCGTTTCGGATGCCGCCAGCAACTTTCACGCCGACGAGTCGGCCCGTCGCCTCGCCGAAGTCGCGCACCGCCTCAAGCATCACGAGCGCCGCGGGCAGCGTCGCGTTCACGCCGACCTTGCCGGTCGAGGTCTTGATGAAGTCGGCCCCGGCCAACATGGCGATCCAACTCGCCCGCCGTACGTTGTCGTAGGTGACGAGCTCGCCCGTCTCGAGGATCACCTTTAAGTGAGCGTCGCCGCACTCCGCCTTCACGGCAACGACTTCATCAAAGACTTGACCGAGGCGACCCGACAAGTAGGCGCCGCGATCGATGACCATGTCGATCTCGTCGGCGCCGGCCGCCACCGCTTCGCGAACGTCAAGCAGCTTGACCGCCATGGGAGCGCGACCAGAGGGGAACGCCGTCGCCACCGCCGCCACCTTGACCGACGACCGCGCAAGCATCCGGCGAGCGTGAGCGACGAGATCGGGATAGACGCACACCGCCGCCACGCTCGGCACGCTCGGGTCGCTCGCGTCGGGGTGCACCGCCTTCGCGCAGAGCGAGGTCACTCGTCCGGGGGTGTCAGCGCCCTCGAGGGTCGTCAGATCGACCATCGAAATCGCGAGGTCGAGGGCGGCGAGCTTCGTGGACTTTTTGAGTGACCGCGTCGCCAACTTGGCGGCGCGCGCCTCGGCCCCCACGGCGTCGACGCCCGCGAGCCCGGCGAGCAGGTCCCGCAACTGCGCCTCGGTCTCGATCGCGGGAAGCGCTCGCCCGCCCGGCAACTGCACCGCGCGATCGTCGATGGTTACCAACCGCAAGGGCGCCGTACTCACCTGTCTCACGCTAGCAATCGGTCGCTTTGATCACCGCAGATGAAGTCAGTATCGCGGCAGCTCGCCAGCCGCCAATCGCTGCGCGAGCGATGGCGCCTTGCGATCTTTCTCGCTCACGACCGCCTCGCCCGAGAGCGGCCAGGGGACGCCTATCTCTTCGTCGAAGGGATTGATCTCGAGTTCCATCGCCGCGTTGAACGGCGACGACAACAGGTAGGTCAAGACGGCCACTTCACTTGTCACGCAGAAACCGTGAGCCGCCCCCGCGGGCAGCAGCAGCGAACGCTCCTCGTTCGCAGCCAGGTGCACGACTTCGGCCCGGCCGAAGGTCGGCGAGCCAACGCGCACGTCCACGACGGCGTCGTCGAGCTCGCCAAACGCGCAGGTCACGAGTTTGGCCTGCCCCTCAGGGGCGACGGAGTAGTGCAGTCCGCGCACGACATCGCGCCGCGACGTGGAGAGGTTGGCCTGCTGGATCGGAAAGTCAACGTGCGCCGCATCAAGGTCGCCGCGTTTGAACCACTCGCGAAAGAAGCCACGCTCGTCGCACCACACCTTCGACTCGACGATGAACGCTCCCAGTATCGAGAGTTCGGTGACCTTCACCGACCCTCCTTCAACGGGCGCCACCACGCCTCGTTCTCGCGGTACCACTTCACTGTGCGCGCGAGTCCCTCCTTGAAATCGACAGCCGGCCGATAGCCAAGTTCGTCCTTGATCTTCGCCCAATCGACGCAGTAGCGACGGTCGTGCCCCGGTCGATCGTCGACCGGCTGAATCATCGACTCGTCGGCGCCACAGAGCTCGAGGAGGAGCCGGGTGATTTCCACGTTGGTCAGCTCGGTGCCCCCACCGATGTTGTAGATCTCGCCGGGCCGGCCGCCCTCGAGCACGCGCAGGATGCCCCGGCAGTGATCGTCGACGAAGAGCCAGTCACGCACGTTGAGGCCGTCACCGTAGAGGGGCACGGACTGCCCGTCGAACAGGTTTGTGACGAAGAGCGGAATCAGCTTCTCGGGGAACTGGCGCGGCCCGTAGTTGTTCGAGCAGCGCGTCACCATCACGTTCAGGCCGTAGGTGCGCTGATAGGCGAGCGCCGCCAGGTCCGAGCCCGCCTTGCTCGACGAGTAGGGAGAGTTTGGCGCGAGCAAGTGGTCCTCGCGCCAGGCGCCCTCGTCAATCGAGCCGTAGACCTCGTCGGTCGAGACGTGCACGAAGCGCTCGACGCCGCTTCGTCGCGCGCTCTCGAGGAGCTGCTGGGTACCGAGCACGTTGGTCTCGTAGAAGAGTCGCGCGCCAACGATCGAGCGGTCCACGTGGCTCTCCGCCGCCAGGTGCACCACCGCGTGGGCGCCCGCGAGCACCTCGTCGGCGACGAGCTCGTCGTTGATGGTGCCCTTGATGAAGCTGACCCGAGGGTCAGCAAGGACGGCCTCCAGATTCTCCAGCCGTCCCGAGTACGTCAGCGCGTCGAAGAGCACGATCTCGTCGTAGCCGAGCCGATCAGCTTCGTCGAGCACGACTTCGCTCATCCGCGAGCCGATGAAGCCGGCCGCACCAGTGATCACAACGCGCATGGCTACCTCGGCCCCAAGTCTCGAGTGAGAGGACTCCTATACTAATGGGGTGCGGGGAATCATTTTGGCTGGCGGCACCGGCACGCGCCTGCACCCCATCACTCGAGCGGTCTCCAAGCAGCTGCTGCCGATCTACGACAAGCCGATGATCTTCTATCCGCTCTCAACGCTCATGTTGAGCGGTCTGCGCGAGGTCCTGCTCATCACGACGCCCCACGACCAGGACGCCTTCTTTCGCCTCCTCGGGGACGGCTCGCAGCTCGGCATGAAGTTTTCCTACGTCATCCAGGATCAGCCGAACGGCCTCGCCGAGGCCCTCGTCCTGGGCGAGAAGTTCCTCGACGGCGAGAAGTGCGCGCTGATACTTGGCGACAATCTCTTCTACGGCCCCGGCCTCGGTACCCACCTGCGCCAGAACACCGATGTGCAGGGAGCCCTCATCTTCGCCTACCAGGTGCTCGACCCCTCGGTCTACGGCGTCGTCGAGTTCGACGAGTCCGGCAAGGTGCTCTCCATCGAAGAGAAGCCCGCCAAGCCAAAGAGCAGCTACGCGGTGCCGGGCATCTACTTTTACGACGAGCGAGCCCCGGAGTTCGCCCGTGGTCTCAGCCCGAGCGCGCGCGGCGAGCTCGAGATCACCGCCCTCAACAACGCCTACCTCGAGCGCGGCGAACTGCGCGTCGAAGTGCTCTCTCGCGCGACGACGTGGCTCGACACCGGCACCCACGAGTCGCTCTACGAAGCGGGCGGGCTCATCCGCACCCTCCAGCACCGCACCGGCATGCGCATCGGCGACGTCGAGCAGATCGCTCGCGATCAGGGATGGATCTAGTCCCGGGCCGGTCGCCAGATCGCTGACGTTCTATTCGGCGATCGATCACCTAGGGCATAATGAAACATGGAGCACCCTTACTGGCCCCTGTTCGACCTACGAATTCGAACGGCGCGCGTCGAGATTCGTCTGCCCGACGACGACGATCTCGTCGCCCTCGCGCGGCTCGCGGCGAAGGGCGTGCACGATCCGTCGACGATGCCGTTCCTCGTGCCTTGGACCGACAGCCCCTCACCACTGCTCGAGCGCGGCATGCTGCAGTGGGGTTGGCGACATCGCGCCGAATGGGCCGTCGACGACTGGAGCTTCAACGGCGCGGTCGTCGTCAACGAGACAATCGTCGGCGTCCAGGCCCTGCTGGCGACCAACTTCACAGCCGAGCGCGTCGTAAGCACCGGGTCGTGGCTCGGTCTCGAGTTCCAGGGCCGAGGAATCGGCAAGGAGATGCGCGCCGCGATACTGTTTTTCGCCTTCGAGGGCCTCGGGGCGCAAAGGGCCGACAGCGGAGGATTCCCCGACAACGCTCCCTCACTGGGCGTCTCGCGGTCCCTCGGTTATGTAGAGACCGGACGTCATCGGGTGCTTCGCCGCGGAGAGTCCGCCGAAACGCTCGAGCTCACGCTCGATCGCTCGACCTGGGAGCGCGGCGAGCACCTCGACGTCGTTCTCACGGGGCTCGAAGCATGCCTCAATTTCTTCATCGCACCCGACACGCCCTAGATCGCCATCGTCGTCGCCGTTCTCGCTCGACGCAAAGGTCCGCGACTACTTGCTCCAGCCCAGCAACTTCGCCTCGTCGCCGTGGGCGAGGTACTTATGCTTGGACAGCGTTACGCGATTGAGCATCACGAAACTCTCGGCGACGTCGATGGCGTGGCGCAAGACCTGGTCCTCGGTGGTGATTGCTTCGACGATGCCCGCGGCGAGAGCATCAGGGCCGGTGAAGCGCTTCGCGGTCGTGGCAGCGACGATGGCCGCCGCTCGTGGCAGCCGGTGGTTGATGATGGACCACAGCTTCGTGTCGAGCGTCAGGCCGATCTCCGCCTCGTTCATGCACCAGTAGCCCCGGTCGTCGCGCATGACGCGGTAGTCAAAGGCGCAGCTGAGCAGTGCGCCGCCGGCGAAGGTGTGGCCGTTAAGCGCGGCAACGGTATAGGCCGGGTAAAGGAGGATCCGCCCGATGGTGCGCTCGAGCTCACTGAGGGTTGCCGCGAACTCGTCGGGCCGGTCGCCAAAGCGCGCGAGGTCGAGTCCGTTGGAGAAAAACTTGCCCACCCCGGTGAGCACCACCGAGAGTGGTCCCTCGGTCGCCTCAAGCTCGTCGAGCAGCGCATTGAGGCGCGCCAGCGATTCGGCGTTGATTCGGTTCTCGCCGTCGTCCCACGTGATGATCGCGACCGATCCTTCATGGCGAAGCGACATGCCCACGGGGCGAGCATAGACAGTTTGCTTAGGCCGCGAGTAAGTTGAGGGCATGAGCGATGACGTAGAGATCCCCGAACCCGACGTTTCCGAGGAGCACCCGATCTCGGAATACTGGGGTGTGGGAGGGACCGAACCGCCAGCCGAGTCCGCGCGCACTCTACGAGCACATGAACAAGGAGTGGGCGATCCCCGCCATTCCGAACGAGGTCCACCCGGCCGCGACTCACTCGGCGACACGTCGGCGGCGCGCGGGCGAGATGTTCGTCGGCAAGACCCTTGTCGTGCCAACAGGCAACCTCAAGGTCCGCGCCAACGACACCGACTTTCGCTTTCGACCCGGCACCGACTTCTTCTACTTGACCGGCTGCGAAGAGCCCGACGCCGTGCTCGTGATCTCACCGGGGGTGGACGGTCCGCGCTCCACGCTCTACGTCCCGCCGCGGCGCGACGCCTCCACGTACGCCTTCTACAGCGACGCCCGCTACGGCGAGCTGTGGGTGGGCGTGCGACGAGGCGTTGATGAGGCCGCCGTCTACTACGCGGTCGACACCGCGCCCCTGGAGGACCTCGAGAAGGACCTCGTCGCCCTCGGCGGAACGGACGTCGTGACGCTGCGCGGCGTTGACCCCGAGGTCGACACATTCAACGAGCCCAACAAGTTCGACGACGAGCTCGCCACGGCTCTCTGCGAGATGCGCCTCGTCAAGGACGACTTTGAGATCGCCCAGCTCCAGGAGGCCGTCGACTTCACCGTGAAGGGCTTCGAGGACGTCGTTCGCGCCCTACCCGAGGCCGTCGGACGGGGCGAGCGTGTCGTGGAAGGCGTCTTCAACCTGCGCGCCCGAGTCGAGGGCAACGACGTCGGCTACGGCACGATCGCCGCGTCGGGCCCCCACGCCACGACCCTTCACTGGATGGTGAACGACGGCGCGGTGCGCAAAGGTGAACTGCTGCTGCTCGACGCCGGTGTCGAGGGCCACAACCTCTACACCGCCGACGTCACGCGCACGATGCCCATCAACGGCACGTTCAGCCCGGCGCAGCGCCGCGTCTACGAGCTCGTTTTCGCCGCACAGACGGCGGGTATCGAGGCGGTGCGTCCGGGGGCACCCTTCGTGGCTCCCTACGAGGCCGCGATGAAGGTCCTCGCCGAGGGCCTCTACGAGATGGGGATCTTGCGCGAGACACCCGAGGTGTCGCTTCGCCGCGACCGCCAGCTCCACCGGCGCTACACCCTGCATCGCACGAGCCACATGCTCGGCCTCGACGTGCACGACTGCGATCACGCGCGCAACGAGTTCTACCTCGAGGGCGAGCTGCAGGTCGGCTACGTCCTAACCGTCGAACCCGGTCTCTACTTCCAGGCGAACGACCTCACCGTGCCCGAGGCGTACCGCGGCATCGGCGTGCGAATCGAAGACGACATTCTCGTGACGGAAACGGGCGCCCGGAACCTCTCGGCGGCCCTGCCGCGCGACCCCGACGACGTCGAGGCGTGGATGGCCAGGCTCTGGCGCGAGTCTCCCCCAAGACTGGGACTCTGACCCTACGCAACAATCCGCAGGGGTATGGCGCGGGGACCGCGCACCTGGCCGGGCGCCCACGTGACGCCCTCGGGATCGGATAACCGGAACTTCGGGTAGCGCGCGATGAACTCCTCTAGCGCGACGCGCAGCTCGAGTCGAGCGAGGTTCGACCCGACGCAGCGGTGGATCCCGAGACCGAAGGCGACGTGGCGGTTGCGCGCCCGGTCGATGAGGAATCGGTCCGCGTCATTGAAGGCCGCGGGGTCGCGATTGGCCGCGGGAAAGCCGAGCAGGACCCAGTCGTCCTTCTTCATCGGGGTGCCGAAGAACTCGTGGTCCTCCTTCACGAGGCGGGCCATCGTGACCGGCGCGTAGTAACGCAGGAACTCCTCGACGGCTAGGGGCATGAGGTCGGGCTCACCGACGAGGCGCTCGAGGTCCGCTGGGTTCTTCGCCAAGTGCCAGATCGCCGCGCCGATGGCCGACCACGTCGTGTCGATGCCCGCTACGAGGACGAGCACGATCGTCCCGCGCACGTGCTGAGGCTCGAGCTTCTCGCCGTTCACCTCGACGTTCAACAGGAAGCTCGTCAGGTCGTCGCGGGGGTGAGCCATATGATCATCGATCTGGGCGTCGAAGTAGTCGGCGACGGGGATGAACATCGGGCCGCGCACCTCGGGATCCAAGTCCACGAGGTCGAGCACCAAGTGCACGATGTCTCGGAAGACGTCCTCGTCCTCGGGGGGAAAGCCGAGCATCTTGGCGATCACGCCGGGCGGGATGAACTGGGCGTAGCGGGCGCTGGCGTCGAACTCAACGGCGCCCGCGAGGGCGTCGAGGTGCTTTCGACAGAGCGCTCGGATGTCGCCCTCGAGGGCGTTCACCGGACCGGGCGCGAAGGCCGGCAGGATCAGGCGCCGGGCGAACTGGTGGAAGGGAGGATCCGAGGTGATCGGCGGCGCGCCGCCCACCGGGGCCACGGCGTTCGGTGGGAACTTGTTATTGGTCACCACGACCGAGCGGCTCGTGAAGTGCTCGGTGTCGCTGGCGATCGCGCTCACCATCTCGTGGGTCGTCGGGAACCAGCCCCCGTGGTACCGCTCGGTGTGGGCGACCGGACAGCGCGTGCGCAGGTTCTCCCAGATCGGATAGGGGTCCTTCACCCACGCGGGGTCGGTGTGGTCCCAGTCGGTGGCGAAGTCGGTGACCGGACGCTTCTCGGCCTCGGTCGACACGTCAGCTCAGCACGCGCAGCGGCAGGTTCCTCGGGCCGCGGATCTGACCCTGGGACCAGGTGACGTCCTTCGGGTTGGCCAGCTCGAACTTCGGGTAGCGCCTGATGAACTCCTCGAGGCCGACGCGCAGCTCGAGTCGCGCCAGGTTCGACCCGATGCAGCGATGTATCCCGAGCCCAAAGGCGACGTGGCGGTTCTCGGCGCGGTCGATGATGAACTGGTCGGCGTCCTTAAAGACAACCGGGTCGCGGTTCGCGGCCGGGAATCCCAGCAGGATCCAGTCGTACTCCTTCATCGGACAGCCCAGGTACTCCATGTCGGTCTTCACGAGCCGGGCCATCGTGACCGGTGCGTAGTAGCGCAAGAACTCCTCGAGGGCGACGGGCATGAGCTCGGGCTCTTCGACGAGGCGCGCGAGGTCCTCGGGGTTCTGGGCGAGGTGCCAGAGCGACGCGCCGATCGCCGACCAGGTCGTGTCGATGCCCGCAACGAGGATGAGGACCATCGTGCCAAAGACGTGTTCGATGGCGAGCTTCTGCCCGCCAATCTCCGCATTCAAGAGGAACGTGGTCAGGTCGTCGCGGGGACGCTCCATGTGGTCCTCGATCTGGACGCGGAAGTACTCCTCAACGGGCTCCCACTGCTCCATGCGCTCGTCCTCGGACTGATCGATCGTGTCCATGATGACGTGGACCATCTCGATGAAGGTCTCAGTGTCCCCTTCGGGAAAGCCCAGCATCTGGCGAATGACTGACGGTGGAATGAGGCGCGCGTAGCTCTGCCCCGCGTTCACGACGCCCTCGCCGATCATGTCGTCAAGCAGCGCGTTGCACAGCACGCGCACCTGGGGCTCAAGGGCGTTCACGACGCCCGGCGAAAAGGCGGGCAGCAGGAGCTTGCGCGCTATCGCGTGGAACGGCGGGTCCGACGTGATCGGCGGCGCCACGCCGATCGGCGCGGGCAGGTCCTCCTCGGTTGGGCGCATGTTGGCGACGACGACATTGCGGCTCGTGAAGTTCTCGGTGTCCTTGGCGATCGTGCTGACGCCAGCGTGCGTCGCGGGGAACCAGGCGCCTCCGTAACGATCGGTGTGGGCGACGGGACAGCGCGTGCGCAGATCCTCCCAGATGGGATAGGGATCGGCCACCCACTCGGGATCGGTGTGGTCGAAGTCGGTCGCGAAGTCCCGGACCGGGGCCTTTTCGGTCACGATTCCACGATCGAGATCGCGTGCTCGGGACAGTTAGCCTCGGCCAGACGTGCCAAATCTAAGGTTTCGGGTGCGATGGTGCCGTCGCCTAACACGACGCCATTACCGAGCTCGTCGAAGCCAAAGAGTGCGGGCGCGATCGAAAAGCAGCGGCCCTGCCCCTGACAGAGATCGCCGTCGATTACGACCCGCACGTCCCCCCTTCGACTACCTTTTCCTGACCCTACTACCTGGTAAAGGGAATACTGCTGCGTCTCTCGCCCCCTCAGATCGTGACGCGGCCGCTGCCATTAGACGTGGCTGGCGCTCGGTTCCCGCGCCGGCACGTGCACGAAGTCCTTAGGACGCAGCAGCACCAACGAGCACAGCGCCCCCACGAGAGCCAAGGCGGCGCTGGCGACCAGTAGGTCGTTCAACGAACCGGTGAAGCTCGTGTGCAAGGCGTCGATGAGTTGCCCGCGCAGTCTGGGCGGCGCTGCCCGGACGAGCTGGCCGACCTTGCCCTGCTTGATCTCGGTAATCGCGTGGGCCACGCTCACGTTCAGGCCCGGTAGGGCCTTGAGCGTGTGGTCGAGTTCGTTGCGCAGCGAGGCCGTGAAGATCGTGCCGTAGAGGGCGATGCCCACGGCGATGCCGATCTGGCGGAACGTCGTGTTCACGCCCGAGGCCATGCCCGAGCGATCGGGCGTCACGACCCCGACCGCGGTCGAGGCGAGCGGCGGGTTGACCATGCCCGCGCCAACGCCCGCGATGATGAAGCCGGCCACGAGGTGCGTCCAGGAGCTCGTGGCGGAGACGCCCGACATCAACAGAAGTCCGAGAGCGACGAGGGCGAGCCCGGGTCCGATCAGCCAGCGCACCGGGACGTGACTGCTGAGCCGCCCGGAAACGGTGGCCGCGACGAGGGTTCCGCCGCTCAAGACAACGAGACGCGCGCCGGTAGCGAGCGCCGAGTACCCGAGGTCGTCCTGGAGATAGAGCACGAGGTAGAGCAGCATCGCGAAGAGCGATCCGTTCATGCAAAAGGCGGCGATCAGGCCGCCCGAGAACGTCGGCACCCGCAAGAGCGAAAGGTCGAACATGGGGCTTGGCGCTCGGAGCTGCATCGTGAAAAAGACCGTGGTCAGCACGGCCGCACCGACGAGGCAGACGATGACCCCGGTGTTGCCCCAACTGGTCTCACTCTCGCGGATCAGTCCGTAGACCAGGCTCACCAGCGTCGCGGTCAAGATGGCGAATCCGGGCCAGTCCGGTCGCGACGTCTGCGACAGCACCGACTCTTCGACCTTCCACTCGGTCAGGACGATGGCGATGGCCCCGACCGGCAGGTTGACGAAGAAGATATAGCGCCACGAGAGCTCACTCGTAATGACCCCGCCGAGAATCGGTCCGGCGGCGACGGCAATACCGGTGATGGCGCCCCAGACGCCAAAGGCGACGCCCCGGTCCTTGCCACGAAAGCTCTGGGCGAGCAGCGCCAGCGAGGTTGCGAAAAGGATCGCACCGCCGATTCCCTGGAAGCTGCGCGAAAGGGTCAGCATGAGCGGCGACTGAGCCACTCCGCAGAGCAGCGAACCGAGCGTGAACACGCTGAGACCAACGACGAACACCCGGCGGTGGCCGAAGCGGTCGGCGAGCGAGCCCGCGGTCAAGAGCAGCGACGCGAGCGTCAACGCGTACGCGTCGATCACCCATTGCAAGTCCGAGAACGACGCGTGCAGCCCCGACTGGATCTCGGGTATCGCCACGATGACGATCGTGATGTCGAGGAGAAGCATGAACGTCGCGGCGCAGACGACGATGAGTGTCCACCACTTGCGGTCCATTGGGCCCCTACCCTAACGGACGCGCTTGCAAAGCATGACCGAGGCTCACTCGCTCTCGATCTCCTCACGGCTGATCCCAAGGAAGTAGAGCACTGCGTCCAGGTAGGGCACGGAGAGGGCCGCGTCGGCGTGCTTCTGGACGAGGGCCTTGGCGTTGAAGGCGATACCGAGGCCCGCCACCGACAGCATGTCGATGTCGTTGGCACCGTCGCCGACCGCCACCGTCTGCTCCAAGGGCACGCCCACCTCGCTCGCGAAACGGCGCAGGGCCCGCGCCTTGCCGGCGCGGTCCATGACCTCGCCCACTAGCTCGCCAGTCACGAAACCGTCCTCCAACTCCAAGTGGTTCGCTTCGAGCAGTGTCACGTCCAACTCGGCGAGCAGCGGTGCGAGCACCTCAACGAATCCGCCGGAGACGACGGCGGGCACGTACCCGAGCCGTCGTAGCGTCCGTAACAGCGTGCGCGCGCCGGGCGCGAGACGAAGCTTCGCGCGCACTTCGTCGAGCACGCTCTGGGGCAGACCCGCAAGAAGCTTCACCCGACGGCGCAGCGCCTCGGCGAATTCGATCTCGCCGCCCATCGCGGCTTCGGTGACCGCGGCGATCTCCTCGGCCCGTCCGCTCGCCGCGCCCAGCAGATCGATGACCTCGTCTTGCAGGAGCGTCGAGTCCGCGTCCATCACTACGAGGTGCTTAGCGCGCCGGTGCAGCCCGGCGCGCTGAACCGCGAGATCAAGCCCGCTCTCATTGGCCGCGGCGGTCAACGACTCGCGCAGCGCCGCGTGGTCGGGTCCGAGCACGATCAGCTCGTAGCAGTCGACGGGATAGCTCGCCAGATGCACGATCCGCTCGCAGGTCGCGCCGCTCGAGGCGATAGCGCGAAAGGCCCGTTCCAGTTGGCCCGCTGAAATTGCCGGCGCGAGCAGCGTCACCAGCAGCCGGCGTCCCTCGATCGTCTCGGTGGGCGTCACCTCCTCGACGCGACATCCCAGGCCCTCGCCCTCGATGCGCCGCCGGCCGAGTGCCGCCACGAGAGAATCCCGGGTGAGGACGCCTTCGCTGGTCACCTCGGCGCAGAGCACGAGGGTGCCCCGGATGGTGATCTGGGCGACGTCGACGAGACGGACGTCCTCCCCCTCTAACGAATGAAGCGCGTTGAAGAGCTCGGCGCCGACGCCGATCCGATCCGGTCCACTGACAGTGACAAGAAACGTGGACCGGGGCACGGCTCAAGAGTAGGTGGCGGGAACATTGCGCTACGTCGGGGTGCCGTCGAGCTCGCGCAGCGCGCGCACCTCCGCGACGTGGGCGTCACTGCGCGCGTCGAAGCGCCAGAGCGAAGGGAGGGCCGCCGCGACGACCCCCACTGAACCAGTGCAGGCGAGTCCCCCGAAGGTGAGGGAGAAGCGCAGCGTCGTCCAAGACGCCATCACGCCAGCGCGGAACTGACCCGCCGTCGGGCCGACGGAGTACGAGATCATCTCGATGCCGGCCATGCGTCCGCGCACGTCGGGCGGGATCGACTCGTTCCACATGGTCTGGCGAAAGATGCCGCTTACCGCGTCGCCCCCGCCGGCGACGGCCAGTCCGACGAGCGCCAGCCAGAGCGTTGACGAGTAGCCAAAGACCGCGATGCCGAGCCCCCACAGCGACGCCGCCAGCACGATGGCTCGCCCGTAGCGGTGGACCTTCCTCGACCAGCGCGAGGTTAGGACCGCGACCAGCGCGCCTACGGGCAGGCCGCAGTAGAGAACCGAGAGCGCGTAGCCCTCGTGAAAGCGCGCCGCGACGAAGGGCAGCATCACGACAGGAAAGGCCATCACCATGGCCAGCAAGTCGACGACGTAGGTCCCCACGATGTCGGGCCGGCTCTTGGCGTAGGCGAGACCCTGGCGCAGGTCATCGAGCACGCTCTCGCCTGGCGCCTCAGGCGGTGGCGTCGCCTGCAGGGTGAAGAGGAGCGCCAGGGAGAACGTGAAGGTCACGACGTTGCCGAGGTACACCGAGCCGGGCCCGAAGGCGACGGCGGCGAGTCCGCCGAGAGCCGGGCCGATGATCGAAGCGGTCGTCGAGCTGATGTTGGCCAGCGCCGACGCCGAGCGCTGGAGGTCGTGGCGCACGAAGAGCTGGCGCAGCGCGGCGACGCTTGGGCTCTGCACGCTCGACGCGCCCGCGACGATCGCCGCGTCGGCGTAGAGGATCCAGGTCGTGGGTTGGGACAGCAGAGTGTTGACGAACAGCATCACCGTCGAGAGCATCAGCACCAGCTCCATCACAATGATCATGCGGCGGCGGTTCAACCTGTCGGCGAGAACGCCACCGTAGAGGCCGAAGAACACAATCGGCGCCAGCTCGACAAGTCCGATCGAGCCCACGGCGAGCGTGGAGTGCGTGAGCTGTTTGAGCTGATAAGGCGCCGCGACGTAGGTCGCCATGCTGCCGAGCATCGAGATGAAGCCAGCGACGTAGAGACGTCGGTACTGCTTGGAGACACGTAGCGGCGTGAGGTCGACGCCGAAGAAGCCTTGGCTCACCCCGGGCCCGCCAGCCAGCCTTCGCTCGCGCTGTAGTGACGCAACACCTTCGCCGGCACGCCACCGAGCACCACGTGGTCGGGGAACGTGCCTCGCACGACTGCACCGGCCGCGACGACGGTGTTCTTGCCGAGCGTCGTGCCCGGCAGGATCACGACATTCGCGCCGAGCCAGCTGCCCGAGCCGATCTTCACCGCCGCCTCGCTCGGCCTCTGCCAGCCGATCGGCTCGTCGATCGCTTCGTAGGAGTGGTTCTGGTCGGTGATGTAGACGTAGGGGCCGGTCTGGATCTCGTCGCCGAGCTCGATCGACCAGTGGCCAATTACGTGCGACCCGCGTCCGATCACGCACTTTCGCCCTATGGCGACCGTTGGCGATGCGAGCATGACTTGGTCGCCGCTCACCCCCGCGGTCAGGCAGACGTTAGGTCCGATGAGCGTCTCATCCCCGATTGAGAGGTACCGCTCGTTGTAGATCACGCCCTGGGGCGCCATGAGCGCGGCGCGCCGACCGAAGTAGTAGAAGCTCTTGGCGTAGTCGTCGTCCGGCCCCACCGTCGCCACCTCGTTGAGATAGCGGCGTAGTGCCCGTACGCGAGACCCGAGGAAGCGACGAAACAGCAGGCGCATACTCACCTCGGCCACGCTACCGCCGCCGACTTCGAACCACGAGGCGACTGAGTAGCGTCAAATCATGGTGCTGGACGTCGCGGTCGTCGGCTCGGGCTTCGGAGGGATCGGGGCTGTGATACGCCTGCGCCAGGTCGGCGTCACGAACGTGGCGATCTTCGAACGGGCCAACGACCTCGGGGGCACGTGGCGCGACAACACGTACCCCGGGTGTCGCTGCGACGTGGCGAGCAATCTTTACGCATTCTCCTTCGCGCCGAATCCCGCCTGGACCAACTCCTACAGCTACCAGCCCGACATCTGGCGCTACCTGCAGGACGTCGCCGATCGGTACGACGTGCGCCAGATCATCAAGTTTGATCACGAAGTTCTCGACGTCACCTTCGACGCCACCACCAGCCTGTGGCGCCTCGCCACGAGCCAAGGAGAGTACGACGCCCGGTGCGTGATTCTCGCGACCGGCGGGCTCGCTGAACCGCGCTTGCCCGAGATCAGCGGCCTTAGTGACTTCGCGGGCCCGATCATGCACACGGCGGCGTGGAATGGTGCTGTCGACCTTCGAGGTCAGCGCGTCGGTGTGATCGGAACGGGCGCGAGCGCGATCCAAGTGGTGCCGCAGATCGCTCGCGAGGTCGCATCACTCAAACTGTTCCAGCGCACGCCGGCGTGGATCCTCCCCCACTTCGGTCACCCCGTGCCCGAGCGCACGCGGCGGCTCTTCGCGAGGGTTCCGCTAATCCAGCGGCTCGTTCGCGCCTGGGACTACTGGCGCCGTGAACTTATGGTGCTCGGCTTCGTGACGGACCCGAGCCGCATGACGAAGGCCGAAAGTCTCGCACGCGCACATCTCGAGCGCCAGATCGGTGATCCGGAACTGCGCGCGAAGCTCACCCCCACCTACCGGCTCGGCTGCAAGCGCGTGCTCATCAGCAACGACTTCTATCCGTCGCTGAATCGAAGCAACGTCAGGCTCGTTACCAAGCGCATCGCCGCCGTCGAGCCAGGCGGCGTGCGAACGGCCGGCGGCGAACTTCACGAACTCGACGTCCTCGTCGCGGCAACGGGATTCTTCGTCACTGACAACCCCATGGCGACGAAGGTGCGCGGCCTAAACGGTGAATCCCTCGCCGATGCCCTTCGCGGTGACATGGCCAACTACAAGGGGACCGCGTTTCCCCATTATCCGAACTTCTTTATGCTCGGCGGACCGAATACCGCTCTCGGCCACTCATCAATCATCTTCATGTTGGAAAGCCAGTTGAACTATGTGAGCAGAGCCATAAGGGTTGCCCTCAACACGGGAGCGCTCGTCGAGCCCAAAGCCGATGTCGCCGCCAGCTGGACCCGCGACGTGCGAGCCAAACTGCCGAGCACCGTGTGGGGAACCGGTTGCGCCAGCTGGTACCTCAACGAGCGAGGCGTGAACACGACTCTCTGGCCCGACTTCACGTTTCGTTTTAGAAGGGCCACGCGCCACTTCGACCCGCGCGACCATCTGATCGCAGCGAAATCGAAGTCGGAGGTTGCTTAGTCGAGAGTTATTGGCGAGTCGACGTCGAGGTCGTCCGACGCGCCCACAACATCAGGCACATGGGCGTTGGACAGGTGCGCGCGCACGCGCTCGTCGATCTCAGCCATCGTCTGAGGATTCTCGCGCAGGAAGGTCTTGACGTTTTCCCGTCCCTGTCCCATCTGCTCGCCCTCATAGGTGAACCAGGCGCCGGCCTTCTTCACGAAGCCCAGCTCCACCGCGACGTCGAGCACTGAGCCCTCGCGGCTGATGCCCTGGCCGTACATGATGTCGAACTCGGCCTGGCGAAACGGTGCGGCGCACTTGTTCTTCACGACCTTTACGCGAGTGCGGTTTCCAACGACCTCAACGCCGTCCTTGATCGACTCAATGCGTCGGATGTCGAGGCGCACCGACGAGTAGAACTTGAGCGCACGTCCACCAGGGGTGACCTCAGGGTTTCCGTACGAGATTCCGATCTTCTCGCGTAGCTGATTGATGAATATCGCCACGGTGTTGGACTTCGAGAGCCCGCCGGTCAGCTTGCGCAGCGCCTGGCTCATGAGACGTGCCTGCAGTCCGACGTGGCTGTCGCCCATGTCGCCTTCGATCTCGGCACGGGGGGTCAGCGCCGCCACGGAGTCAATCACGATCACGTCGAGCGCGCCCGAGCGAATCAGCATGTCGACGATCTCGAGCGCCTGCTCGCCGGTGTCGGGCTGGCTGATCAGAAGGTCGTCCACGTTGACGCCGATGGCGCGCGCGTAGACGGGGTCCATCGCGTGCTCGGCGTCGATGTAGGCGCAGACTCCCCCATTGCGCTGCGCCTCGGCGACGACGTGCATGGCTAGGGTCGACTTGCCCGACGACTCCGGTCCGAAAAGCTCGACGACCCGGCCCCGGGGCAGGCCGCCGATGCCAAGGGCCATGTCGAGGGCCAGGGCGCCCGTAGGAATGGACTCGATGTTGAAGTTCATAGTCTCACCCATGCGCATAATCGAGCCCTTGCCGAACTGCTTCTCGATCTGGCCCAGCGCCGCCTCGAGGGCCTTCGCGCGGTCATCGGTTGCCATTTGGTCTCTCCTTATGCTCTTTCAGAAGGCACCCTAGGTACCCGTTGTCACATCGGTCGGGCACTGCCTAGGTCCCAGAGTACTACGAACACTTGTTCGTATTTGTCATTGTCAGGGGGTTCTTGCGCCAACTTACCCACCCCTAATCCGCCAGTAGAACCAATGAAATCACCATATTCTACACAGGTTTTCCGTCCCCTGGACGACGTTGGCGGCGAGCCTGAGCGGGCGCCAAAGTGGGGATCAGACGCTCGTCCGACTCACTTGGCATCATGGTCAGGTCGTGGAGGAAGCGATGAAGGACTGTCTCGTCTGTCAGGAGATCTCCGGTGAGATCGTCGTCCCCGGTGAACTGCTGCACGCCGGCAAACTGACCGTTGTCTTCCACGTTCCTCCGCTGAACACCGATTCGGTGCACCTGGGCTACCTCATGGTCAGTCCACGCCGGCACGTCGAGGACTTCGCCGGAGTGACGACGGAGGAGGCCGCGTCCGTAGGCGTCGAGATTAGCCGCTGGTCCAAGACGTTGAAGGACGCGGGAGCCGAGCGGGTCTACGTGGCGGTTGTCGGACACGACGTCGCACACCTGCACGTCCACCTCATCCCCCGATGGCCGGGCACGCCTACAGACATTGCGTGGCACGCGGTAGACGAATGGGCGGGCGCACGACGCGGCGACTTCAACGATGCGTCATCATTCGCTTCGCGGTTGCGCGAAAAGTACGAAGCAATGGTCGCTCGTGACACCAACTGACCGGTGTTGCGCTGTCGACGCAGGACCTGACAACTCAGCCCGGCGTCGTTCTACCTAGAGTCAGCTGACACCAAAGCCTCGAAGTTCTCGTACATCGCGTTCACTCCGCTCGACTCTCGGATGTGACGGGCGCGGGCTCGAACCTGCTTCCAAATTCCGTCGATGTAGAGCAGGTCGACCAGAAGTTCCCGGTCGAGGACGTCGTGCTTCACGAGCGTGCCCACGGTCTCACCGAAGAACAGCACCTTCTGGACCGCCGGGTCGTCGCTCGACCCGTCCTCGTGGTCGATTGATTCGTCGAAGATGCTGCTCAGCGCCTCCTGGAGGCCCATCTCCGTTCCCCACCGCATCAGCTGGACAATCAGTTCGGCGTCTTCGTAGGTGGCAACCATGCGCACCCCTTCCCTGGTTCGTCGGTGCCACAGACGTGGCCCAAGGTGCACGCTATGGCGACGCGCACCGACGCGAACCGACGGGCGAGTACCTAGTCGACCAGCGCCTGGTAGACGAGCTGCTGGAATTCGCGCTTGATGGGGTAGGTTCCCGTCGGCAGCAGCTGGGTGTAGAAGGCGGCGGTGAGATCCTCCACCGGATCGACCCAGAACGTCGTCGAGGCGGCCCCGCCCCAGGCGAAGGTCCCCTCGCTCGCGAGGGTCTTGTTCTTGCGGCGGTCCACGACGATCGAAAACCCGAGGCCGTAGCCCATGCCGGCGTAGTCAATCCCGCCGTAGGTGTCGATCGCGAGATCGGTCAGCTCAGCGTCGCCCGGCAGGTGGTTCTCCACCATCAGCTCGAGCGTCCGGCTCGAAACGAGCCGGACGCCGTCGAGCTCGCCCCCGCGCAGCAGCATCGTCATGAACCGGTCGAAGTCGTACGCCGTTGAGAGCAGCCCGCCCCCGCCGCCGAGGATGCGCGGCGGGTGCAGGTACGCGTTGGCGAGGTCCTCGTAGGGAAACGAGTCGCCGCCGGCGGGCACGTAGAGCATCGCCAGGCGGTCGGCCTTATCCGCCGGGCACCACCACTCGGTGTCGCGCATGCCGAGCGGGTCCAAGATCCTCTCCTTCATGAATGTGTCCAGGGCCAGCCCGCTCCAGATCTCGACGAGCCGTCCGAGCACGTCGTAGGCGACGGAGTAGTTGAAGTGCGTTCCCGGCTCGAAGACGAGCGGCGCGCTGGACCAGTCCTTCACCGCGCGCACCAGGTCGGCCCCGCGGGCGAAGGTGAAGTCGTAGCCCAGCTCGCGGTAGATGGCGTCGACCGGGTGGCGGCGCTGGAAGCCGTAGGTCAGTCCGCTCAGGTGGGTCAGGAGGTGGTGCACGCGAACCGGCTCGGTCGCGGGCACCGTCTCGGGGCTCTCCGCCGTCCCACCGTGCCAGACTCTCGGCGCGCGCAGCTCCTCGATCCACCGTCCGACCTCGTCGTTGAGGTCGAAGCGGCCCTCCTCGTAGAGCAGCATGACGGCGATCGCGGTGACGGGCTTGGTCATTGAGTAGATACGCCAGATGGTGTCGTCCTCTACCAAGAGCTCGCGTTCGCGGTCGCGGTGGCCGTGCTTGGCGGAGTAGACCAGCTGTCCCCCGCGCGACACCGTGGCGAGCCACCCCGCGAGGCGCCGGTCCTCGACGTAGTGGTCGAAGTGCCGCTTGATGCGCTCAAGGCGCCCGGGCGAGAAGCCAAAGGCCGTCGGATCGGCGGCTTCGAGTTCCATTGCATGCCTCGCTCTCTACCGCGACCTTAGAGGCCGCGCTGCGTCAACTGCGGCGATCGAGGGCGCGGCGCAGGACGTCAAGTGCGCTGATGGCGCTGTAGGCGCGCACGCGCTGGCGATCCCCGGGCAGGCGCAGCGCCACGTGCTCCACACCGGTCGCAAAGCCGAGGCCCACGAAGACCGTGCCCGCCGGCTGACCGTCCTGCTCGTCGGGACCCGCGACGCCCGTGACGCTGAGGCCCACGTCGGCGTCGAGCAGCTTTCGCACGCCCCGGGCCATCGCTTCGGCGGTCTCGGCACTGACGACGGGTCCCTCGGGCACGCCGAGCAGCTCAAACTTCACCTCGGAGGCGTAGCTGACGACCGCGCCACGGAACCACTTTGACGCGCCCGCGACGTTCACCAGGCGGCTCGCGATGAGTCCACCAGTCACCGATTCGGCGACGGCGAGCGAAAGCCCGCTGTCGAGCAGCTGGCCCGCGACCACGTCCTCCATCGACTGCTCGTCGACGCCAAAGACAATGTCCCCGAAGGCCAACGTGATGAGCGCTCGCACTTGTCGCTCCTCTTGCTCGAGCATCGCGTCGGCGGCCTCCTCGTCGGCGCCTCGCGCGGTGAGGCGCACCTTGATGCCCTCAATGCCCGAAGCGAGAAAGGCGATCGTGACGCTGGCGCCCACGAGCGCGTCGAAGCGCTCGCCGAGCGCCTGGGCGAGGGCCGACTCGCTCGTCCCCCAGGTGCGAAGCAGCCGGCTGCGGATAACCGACATCTCGCCACGCGCGCGCTGGCGCGCCACCAGGTCGGGCAAGACGGCGCGCTCGAACATTTCGCTCATCTCGCTCGGCACACCGGGCAGGGCGTAGGCGACCTTCAGGCCGACCTCGCAGATGAGACCCGGCGCGGTCCCCGCAACCTGGGGGATGAGCGTCGCGCCCCTCGGCACGTCGGCCTGGCGAAGATTGTTGTCGGTCATCGTGCGCCCGCGGGCCGTGAAGACCTCGCGAATGCGCGTGACGATTTGCTCGTCGCGCTCGAGCGGCACGTTCATCACCTCGGCTAGGGCCTCGCGGGTGATGTCGTCCTGGGTCGGCCCGAGTCCCCCGCAGACGATGACCGCGTCGCTTCGCGCGAGCGCGGTGCGAAAAGCGAGGACCATGCGGTCGTGGTTGTCGCCGACGTGCTGGTGGAAGTGCGAGGAGATCCCGTTCGCGGCGAGACGCTCGCCGAGCCACTGGGAGTTGGTGTCGGCGATCTGGCCGAGCAGCAGCTCGGTGCCGACCGCCACGACCTCAACGCGCACTGGCCACGACCCGCTTGCCGACGTAGTAGTACTGCACGCCCGTGTAGAGCGTCAGGGCGACGGCGATCCAGATCGTCACGAAGGCGAAGCCCAGGTGGTGCCCGGTGATCGGCAGCACCGTAAAGCCGATGGCCCAGTCCTGGGCGAAGGTCTTCCACTTGGCCATCCGACTGGCCGGTATGGACACCCCTTGGCGGGCCGCTCGGGCCCGGTAGACACTCATCCAGATCTCGCGCAGGGTGATGATGGCGGCCGGCACGATGAAGAACTTGATCCCGTGAGGCCGCGAGAGGATCACGGCGTAGAGCCCGCCGAGCACGATGACCTTGTCGGCGAAGGGGTCGAGGAAGGCGCCGGCCGTCGTTGGGCCGTGGCGGCGCGCCACGATCCCGTCGAAGTAGTCCGACGCGGCGACCGAAAGGCCCACCACCGTCGTCCACCAGGAGATGCGGTGAAAGATAATGAGGTAGATGAAGTACGGCGCGACCACCAGGCGAAAGCCGGTCATCAGGTTGGCCGGGGTTAAGAGGGCGCTCGGACCGTAGGTGCGATCGCTCACGCCACGACCGCCTCAAGGTCGATACCGCGGCTCGCCACGACCACGCACTCGTTCATCGAGCCCACGCTAAGGCCGCGATCCACGAGGACCACGCCATCGATCTCGGGGCACTCGCGAACGCTCCGGGCGACGCCCGGCGAATCGACGAGGAGGCGCTGGCGCGTGCCGACGAGCGCGTCGCGCTTGATCGCGGTGATGGCGTCTTGCACTTCGGAGGCTTCGCGCAGGCGCTCGAGGGCGAGCTCGTGGGCAACCGGCTCGTCGAGGTCGCTGGCGTAGGTGCCCGCCTCGGAGGAGAACGTGAAGAAGCCGGCCCAGTCGAGCTGGGCCGCCTCGAGGAAGTCGAGAAGTGTGCGCTGGTCCTCCTCGGTCTCGCCGGGGTAGCCCAGGATGAACGAGGAGCGAAACGTCGCGTCGGGCTCGGTGGCGCGGATCGCCTCGATACGTTCGAGGAACCGGCTCCCCTCGCCCCAGCGGCGCATTGAGCGCAAGAGCGCCCGGGAGGCGTGCTGCAAGGAGAGGTCGAAGTAGGGCACGCCCGTAGAGAGGATGGTCGCGATGAGACCTTCGGTGAGCCCCGACGGGTAGAGGTAGAGCAGCCGAACCCGCTCGACCTCGTCAGCGAGGCGCCGGGTCAGCTCAATGAGCGGCTGAGTGCCCCCGTCGTCGAGGACCTCGAGCGCCGCCGCGCCGCTCGCCCGGCGTCGATCGTGGCCCCAGCTCGCGAGGTCCTGGGCGACGAGCACGATCTCGCGCACGCCGCCCTCGACGAGCGAGCGCGCCTCGGCGAGAATCACCTCGCTCGAGCGCGAGCGCTGGTCACCGCGGAATGTCGGAATCGCGCAGAAGCCACAGCGCCGATCGCACCCTTCGGCGATCTTGAGATACGCCCAGGGCACCTTGGTTTTCGGTCGGGGCAGGTTCAATAGGTCAAAGGAGGATGTCGCGCGCTCGCGAAGCTCGACCGGGGTCGAGGCTGTCAGGCTCTTTCCGAAGCCAGCCACAAGATCGACCTCGGGCATGGCCAGAGCCAATTCGTCCCCGTAGCGCTCGGCGAGGCAGCCCGTCACGACGAGACGCGCCCCATCAAGCTTGCGCTCAGCGAGGTCGAGCACCGTGTCGATGGACTCGGCGCGCGCTGCCTCGATGAAGGCGCAGGTGTTGGCGACGACCAGCTCGGCGCGGCCCGCATCCGGGGCCGCAACGTAGCCCTGGGACTCCAAGAGACCGGCCAGCTTCTCGGAGTCGACGCGGTTCTTGGGGCAGCCGAGCGTCTCGATCCAGTAGCGCACCACGTCCCCTTCAACTAGCGGCGCCGAGCCGGGCGCTCGGTTCAGCTGGCGGAGAGGGAGGGATTTGAACCCTCGGGCCCACTTTCGCAGGCCGCATTCTTAGCAGGAATGTGGTTTAAACCGAACTCACCCACCTCTCCCTAACGTCGCAGCCTACTAAAGACCCACTCACGAGAACCCCGGCCCAAGGCCTCGCGGAGCGCGGGCGCTACACCACACGAGCCAGCGAGTGCCCGAGTGCCCCGGGTTACACTGACTGGCACTGCAGCGTGAAGGGGTGCTCATGCGAATCGTTCGTCTTACCCTCGCGGGCGTGCTCGGTGCCTCACTACTCAGCGCGACCGCCCTTACCTCGAGTGTCGCTGAGGGCGCCAGTTCGAGCGTGCTCGCCAAGTGCCAGACGACCATCCTCTCCCAAGAGCTTCATCGGGGCGTGCTCACCGTGGCGACCGACGAGCCGGTCTACACGCCGTGGTTCGTCAACAACAAGCCCGGCAACGGCCAGGGCTACGAGTCGGCGGTCACCTACGCGATCGCCAAGGAGCTTGGTGTCGCGAAGAAGAATGTGCATTGGGTGGTCGAGCCCTTCGACTCGAGCTACGTCGCCGGGCCGAAGTCCTTCGACTTTGACATCAACGAGATCTCCTACACCGCGGACCGGGCGAAGGCGGTCACGTTCTCGGTGAGCTACTACGACGTGAACCAGTCGATCATCGCCCTGAAGACCAACGCCATCGTCAAGAAGCACACGCCGGCCGAGCTGAAGACCTACGTCTACGGCGACCAGATCGGCACGACGGGGCTCGCCTACATCAACGACTTCATCAAGCCCACCACGCCCGCGCGCGTCTACTCGACGCTCGACCAGGCCATCCTCGCCTTGACGGTCGGCCAGATCGCCGCGATCGTCATCGACACACCGACCGGCCAGTACATGGCCACCGCCCAGATCGTGAACAAGAAGAAGAGGCTGATCTCGACCCAGGTCGGGCAGTTCCCGAGCACCGGTGAGCACTACGGGCTGCTCTTTGCCAAGGGCAACCCGCTCGTGGGCTGCGTGAACGTCGCGCTGGCGGCGATGAGGGCGAACGGCACGCTCGCCGCGCTGCAGCAGAAGTGGCTGGGCATCTATACGAGCGTGCCCGTCATTCAGCCCTAAAGGTCGTGTCCCTCGACACCGACGCGACTCCGTCGGACGAGACACCCAACTTCTTCGCCCCGCGCCACCGTCGGATCTTCGTCGGGCGCCGCGGCGTGCTGGCGAGCACACTCTCGAGCGTCCTCATCGTGGCGGCGATCGCGGTCCTTCTCTTCGTGGCGCCGGGCGGCGCTACCTTTCGCTACACCTTCTTCAACGGTCACGACCTCTGGCTCGCCTGGGTCGGCGATCCGAGCAAGGGACTGAGCGCCCTGCGCGATGGGCTGCTCACCAATATCTGGATGTTCCTGCTCAGTGAGGTGCTGGTCCTAATCTTTGGCCTGGCCATCGCCTGGACGCGCATCAGCCAGACGCCCGTGCTCTACCCCTTTCGAGTGCTCGCCACGGCCTACACCGACGTGATGCGCGGGGTGCCGCTCTTGCTCACGATCCTGCTCGTCGGCTTCGGCCTGCCCGAACTGGGCTTTCCCGTCATCTCGTACCAGAGTCCCGCCGTCTACGGGGTGGCGGCGCTCACGCTCGGCTACAGCGCCTACGTCGCCGAGGTGATCCGCGCGGGCATCTTCTCGGTGCCCAACGGCCAGCTCATGGCGGCCCGCTCGCTCGGCCTCACCCAGGTCGCCACCATGCGCCGGGTAATCCTGCCCCAGGCGATCCGCAACGTCATCCCGCCGCTACTGAACGACTTCATCTCCCTGCAGAAGGACACCGCCCTCGTGTCGGTGCTCGGGGCCATCGAGGTCGTGCGCTCGGCGGAGATCTTCTCGGCGACCGAGTTCAACCAGAGCGGTCTGGTACTCGCCGCTGTTTTCTTCATCGTCCTCACCATCCCGATGACGCGATTCACCGATCGCCTGATCGCGCGGGACCGCGCGCGACGCCTGGCCAACGAATAATGGCCGACGTCGTTCTCGAGCTCGACTCGGTCGTGAAGCGCTTTGGCGACCACGAAGTGCTGCGCGGAGTGTCACTGGCGCTCCATCGCCACGAGGTCGTCTGCATCATCGGCGCGTCGGGCTCGGGCAAGTCGACGCTGCTGCGCTGCGCCAACCTGCTCGAGAAGATCGACGAGGGCAGCGTCAGCCTCTTCGGTCAAAATCTGATGGATCCGAGAATCGACCCCGACCTCGTGCGACGGCACATCGGCATGGTCTTTCAGTCCTACAACCTCTTTCCCCACGTCGACGTGCTCGAGAACATCCTGCTCGGTCCGGTGCGCGCCCTCAAGCGCAAGCGCTCTGACGTGGAACCCGAAGCCCTGGCTTTGCTCGATCGCATCGGGCTGAAGGAGCGCGCTCACGACTACCCCGAGAAGCTCTCGGGCGGTCAGCAGCAGCGCGTCGCGATCGTGCGCTCGCTGGCCATGCGTCCGGCGCTGCTGCTACTCGACGAAGTGACGAGCGCGCTCGACCCGACACTCGTCGGCGAGGTGCTGGACCTCCTCACCGACCTCGCGCACCAGGGAACGACGATGCTGATCGCGACCCACGAGATGAATTTCGCGCGCGACGTCGCCCACCAGGTGGTCTACCTCGACGCGGGCGTCATCGTCGAACGCGGGACGCCCGAGGAGATCTTCTCGCACCCGCAGCACGAGTCCACGCGCAGCTTTCTCGAGCGAGTGCGTTAAGAGGCGAGGGCGCGTATCTCGGGCAGCTCCAAGACGAGGTCGAACAGCTCCTGGTCGCGGTCCCAGGTGAGGTGTGCGCGCACCTGCTCGAGCGGCAGCCATACGAGCACGTCGACCTCTTCGTTCGGCGCGAACTCGCCTTCGGCCATGCGCATGAGGTAGTACGCGACGATCTTGGGCTTGCCCTTGCGATGGGTGTAGTTCGTCGTGCCGATGAAGCGCACGACCTCGCACTTCAGGCCGGTCTCTTCGAAGACCTCGCGCTGCGCGCCCTGCTGGAACGTCTCGCCCTCGCCGATCTTGCCCTTGGGGAAGGTCCAGTCGGCCCTCGACGCACGATAAATGCAGGCGACCTCGACTCTTCCTCCCGGCACGAATCTCGTCACGACGCCGCCCGCCGCGCGAATGAGATCATCAGGTGCGTCCTTGGGGATGATGAGCTCGCCCGTCAAGAGGTACACGTCGCTAACGGTAGATGAAGGGTTGGCCGAAGTGGCGGATCACCAACTCCCACATCCAAATAGGCCATCGCTCTTAGAGTAGTTACAATGTTCGGCGCCATCGCATCCGAGTGGCGCATCAGTCTTGTGCTCGTCGCTGGTGTCGCGGCGGGCATCGTTAACGGACTGGCCGGCGGCGGGACCTTCATCACGTTCCCCGCACTGCTCGGCGTCGGTGTACCGGCCCTGCGGGCCAATATCTCGACGACGGTCGGGGTGCTGCCGAGCTACGTGGGATCCTTGCGGGTCTTTCGCCATCAGTTGCAGCCCTATCGCCAACTCATTCGCTCGCTGGTGCCCGTCTGCGTGCTCGGCACCGCTGCGGGGTGCGCGTTCCTGCTCGCGGGGACGTCCTCCACCTTCCGCTTGGTGGTGCCGTGGCTGATTGGCGCCGGCACGGTGCTGTTTGCTCTCTCACCGATCATCACGCGCTCGCTCACCCGCATGGACCAGACTCGCGGCGCGCGGCGCGTCGGCCTCTACCTCGGTATCTTTGTCGCCTCGGCCTACGGCGGCTACTTCGGGGCCGGCATGGGCATCGTGCTCTTGGCGGTGATGGCCCTCACGTTGCCCGTCGGCATCGAGGAGCTGCAGGGACTGCGCAACGCCCTCTCGCTCATCATCAACTCGCTCGCCGCAGCCATCTTCATCGTCCACGGCGGCCTCGCGGTCGAGGACGTCTTGTTGCTGCTCATCGGCACGCTCGTCGGCGGCTGGCTCGGGGCCCTGCTCGTCGTGCGGCTCTCGCCGGCCCTCGTGCGAGCGATCGTCGTGGTCGTGGGCGCCGCCACGACCATCAAGCTCGCCATCGGCTAGGGCATAATAGATGACAATTTCACTAACCTTTGTGGGGTGAAGAGCTTCTTCTCCTTTCCCAACCCGGTCAACGACGCGGCCGCGCGAACCGTCGCGCTCGGCGTCGTCGCCCTATCAGTGATTGCCTTTGTCACGGGCAGCGCCTGGCTGTTGATCCCACTCACCTACGGCTTCGCCGCACGCGTCGCAGCCGGGCCTAAGATCTCGCCCCTGGGCTGGTTCGCCGTGCACGTGGCGGCCCCGCGTCTCACTCACTGGCAGAAGTCCGTGCCCGGCCCGCCCAAGCGCTTCGCCCAAACCATGGGCCTCGCGTTCTCCGGCTCGGCCCTCGCCACGTGGTTGACGGCGGGCTGGCTCGACGCAAGGTGGATCCTCGTGCCGCTCGTCGGCGCCGCGTCGCTCGAGGGCTTCGTCGGCTTCTGCTTAGGTTGCACGATTTTCGCGTGGCTCATTCGACTCGGCATCGTTCCCGAATCAATCTGCGCCGAGTGCGGCGATCTCGCACTGCGCTACCGGCGCGCCGGTTACGAGGTCAAATAAGAATTGGCTAACAAAAGGCGGGCTGTAGAGGCGCCCTCAGCCCACCTTACCTAGGCTGACTCGTATGCGCTGGACCGGCACGCTCGCTCGGTGGCGCCTGATCGCAGCCAGTTCAGCCCTCGTGCTCTTCGCTCTGCCCGTGACAACGTTGTCGGCCAACGCGAGCCAGGCACGCCTCGTCGTCGCCGGGCTGACACCTACCGCCACCAAGGACACGGTCGTGCACCGTGCGATCACTACCTCCTTCGACCTCGCCCTGACGCAACGCCACGCCGGTGCGCTGACGCAGTTCATCACGGGCCTCTACGACCCGCACTCGAGCACCTACCACCACTTCCTCACGCCCGGCGAGTACGCGAGCCGCTACGGCGCGTCGAGTTCCACGGTCGAGGCCGTGAGGAGCTACCTGCGCGACTACGGGCTGCGCGTCGGCGCGCTGAGCACGGGCCGCAACGTGCTGCGCGTGACGGGCACGACCCGCGAGATCGCGGCCGCCTTCGACGCGCGGGTCGAGACGCTGCGCCTTTCCGACGGCGTCCTCGACGCGCACTTCACGAGCGCGGGCTCACTGCCCCGAGCGCTCGCCAAGGACGTCACCGCGGTCGCCGGACTCTCCTCGGTCGCGCCGCTCAGCACCAACATCATCCGCCGCCACGCCGCCGCGAGCCCAAGCACGTGCGCCGCGGCGGGTAGCGACTCGGGCACGACGCCCAACAACCTCGGCGGCTACACGGTCCTGCAGCAGGCCGCGCTCTACGGGCTCGACACGGCGTGGGCCGCGGGCAACACCGGCGTCGGCCAGACGATCGGCGTGTACGAGCTCGCCAACTACGACTCGAGTGACGTCGCGACGTACTACTCGTGCTACGGGCTCGCGCCCGACCTCACGTCGGTCAACGTCGATGGTGGACCGACCCAGATCGACAACGCCGACAACGCGGGCGACGAGGCGACCCTCGACGTCGAAGAGACCGCCGCCCTCGCACCGGGAGCGTCGGTCGTGGTCTACCAGGGCACCCAGTCGGGCAGCGGCCCGACCGACGTCTACTCCATGATCGCGAGCCAGGACACGGCCTCGATCATCACCACTTCGTGGGGCATCTGCGAAGCGCAGACCAACGGCAGCGCCCAGGTCGAGCAGCCGATCTTCGAAGAGATGGCCGCCCAGGGCCAGACCGTTATCTCCGCGGCCGGCGACAACGGATCGTCGGACTGCGAGGGCGCGGGCGGCATCAACTCGTCTGCGGCGGCCGTCGACGACCCGGCCTCGCAGCCCTACGTGACGGGCGTCGGCGGGCTCACCGTCAAGAGCATCGACCCCCTCGACCAGACGGTGTGGAACGACCAGTGCACCTCCGCCGACTGCGGCGCCGGCGGGGGTGGGACGTCGACGCTGTGGAGCCGTCCCTCTTGGCAGGTCGCCCCCGGCATCACCCCGAGCACCGAGACGATGCGCATGGTGCCCGACCTCTCCACGATGGCCGACCCGACGACGGGCTTCATCCAGTACTACACCGGCACGGGTAGCGGATTCTGCCGGCACTCGTGCTCGGGTGGCTGGGGCGGCATCGGGGGTACGTCGATCGGCGCGCCGATCGTCAGCGCGCTCGTGGCCGTCGCCGCCCAGGCCTGCGGGGTGTCGCGCCTCGGCTTCATCAACCCCTCGCTCTACGCGATGGCCTCGTCGGGCTTCGTCGACGTGACGACCGGCAACAACGACCTCTACAACGTCGGCGTCTACAGCGCGGGACCGGGCTACGACATGGCCTCGGGACTGGGCAGCCCGAACGGCTCGCCATTTCTCGCGGGCCTCTGCCCGCCGCCGTTCTCGCCCAGCGAGAGCGCGTTCGCGATCTCGAGCACGAGCGCGCCCGCACGCCTGAGCGGTCCGACCATCAGCGCGACGCTGCGCAACGCGGACGGTGAGCCCATCGCCAACGCCGGCGTGAAGGTGTCGGCGACGGCCGCGAGCGGCACGCTCGCGATCGACGGTGTCGCGGCACTGACGCCGGGCAGCGCGTCGAGCTCACTCGCCAGCGACACGAACGGCGAGGTGAGCTTCACCGTCGGTTCGTCGACCGCCCAGGTGGTCGACGTGAGCGTGAGCTACCAGGGCCAGTCGATCTACACCACGTCGGTCACGTTCCTCGCGACCTCGACGACGCGGCCGGCTCCGCCGTCGATCGTCGTGCTCGTGCCGCTCGTGGGCGGCTTCGCCCTTCGGCTGCGCGGACCGCCCAATAGCGGGGGCAGCGCCATCGAGTCGTACCAGTACTCGATCAACGGCGGCCGGTCGTGGGTGACCATCGCGCGCGGCGCCGCTTCGATCAACGTGACCTCGCTCGCAAAGGGCCAGGCCTACCGCGTGATCGCGCGCGCCCTGAACGCCGTGGGCCCCTCGAAGCCGACGGCGCCCAAAGAAGTCGTTACCCGTTCGTAGCAAACACGCGCTGCGGTGCTCTGCCCTGGGCGGTGGGCACCCCGCTCCTAAACTTTTCATGGTGACGGTCCCCATCGAACGTGGCGATCCCCCCTTCGAAGGACGCGAGTGAAGATCCGACGTACCACCCTGATGGCCATCGCGGTGCTGGCGGGGGCGCTGCTCGCGCCCGGCGCGTCGCGCGGGGCGACGACGGCGACGCCGACCAACGGACAGCCCCTCTACCAGTTCGTTGAGACGGGCACCGAACCCCTGCCCTGGAACGCCGTTTCCTTGGAGAGCGAGCTCAACTCGACCACCATGCTCGGCGGCCCCCACGGCGCGACCAGTGCCACCGGGGGCGTCCTCGCGTACCGGACGAACGACGACCAACTGGCGGCGCTCACCCTCACGGCGAGCGGCACGACGTCCTGGCTGAACTACACGTCGGGCAACGACGTGCCCCCGCCCGGCGCGGACCCGGTCCCGTTCTTCGACCCTTCGGGCAACGTCGACCTGCTCTACGTCGACGAGAGCGGCGACCTGATCCTGCTCACACCCAACGATCCCGCGACGGCGCTCGACGCTCGTCTCTACTACGACACGCCGTGGCGGCCCTACATCGCGACCGATCTCTCGGCGCTGACCGGCGTGCCGGCCGCCAAGGGCCTCGCGAGCGTGCAGGTAGCGGGAACGACGGGCACGATCGCCTACCTCGCCGCCAACGGCAACATCGAAGTGCTCACGCTTTCCTGGGTGCCGGGTCAGGCCGTCCCGGTCTATGGCCAAAACGACGCCACCGTGACCTCCGCCAGCGTTCCGCCTTCGACGGCGACCACCACAACCACCACGAAGTCAACCACCACATCCACCACGAAGTCCACGACGACCACGCTGCCGCCGGTCGGCCCGACGGCCTTCGCCAGCGACCCCCTCGTGCTGCCGGGACCAACGCCCAGCTTCGCCGCGACGCTCGGCGACGGTGATCTCGTCGTCTTCGCGAGCGGCGCCTCCCTCGGCTCATGGACCAACGAGAACGTCACCGCCCTCACCAACGGTGCGCCCGTGTCGGGATCGCTCTCCCTCGGCACGAGCCCGTCGGAGATCGCCCTCGCCGGACTTACGAGCGGTGGCAGCGTCGAGCTCTTCACGACCGGGTACTTCACCGCGGCGGCGCAAGTGACCCACGCGCTTCCCGCGACGCCGGGTGTCTGGATCGCGCAGGACCTCACGAGCCTCGCGACCGGCGCGCCGCCACTCAGTGGCCAGCTCTCGGTGCAAGTGACCCTGACCCAGATTGCCGTCGCGGGCCAGGCCGCCAACTGGGGCGACCTCTTCGTCTTGACGAGCCTCACTGGATCGTCGACGTGGAGTGCGACAGATGTCTCGGTAACGGCCGGCAGCTCCGCGCGCACCGTCGGCAACATCGTCACGGGTCTGGGGATCAACGGACAGCTGACGCTCTACGCGGCGGGCGTCAACGCCCCGCCGCCCCAGGGCGTCGGCGTCTACGCCATACCCTCCGCGAAGTGGACCCAGGCGATCACCGACGGCTGGCCCATCATCTCCGAGACCGGCGGGCTCGGGACGCGCTCGGCGCCCTGGGTCGGCTTCACCAGCGCGGCGAGCGTCGCTGCGTCGCCAGACTTTCTGATGGGACAGGCCATCTACAACTCGCACAAGCGCGTCACCTGGCTCTCGTTCTGGACGGTGAGCGGGCCCCTCGCTGGCCAGCCCCTGACGACGGCCAACTACTACACCCACGGCTACGACGCCGGCGTCTGGGTGGCGACCCAGATCGACACCTACCGCAGCCTCGGCGTGGGGCTGAAGCCCGACTGGGTCATCTTCGACCCCGAGGGCTACCCCGACAACCACTCGGGCCTCGACGCACCGAGCGGCGCCTCGAACGCCACGCTCGCGCTCTACGCCACCTACTGGACGGCCATGCTCTCGGGCTGGCAGCAGGGCATCGCCTCAGTTGACCCGTCGCTGCACGCCGGCGTGTACGCCGAACAGTCCGAGTACCGCAACTACCAGCTCTCGTCGCTCGACATGCCCGCCTTCATCGCGCTCGCCTTCACCGGCCCCGGACCGGTGCCGGTGCCCGGCGCCAGCGGGACCAACGTGCGAGGCTTCATCTCCTTCGGGGCGGCCTGCACGCCCGAGGCGAAGCTCGAGAGCGAGGCCTCGACCTTGCTCAACCCGCCCTGGGGCGGCCAGTTCAACACGCTGCAGTTCAACGCCGGGGTGTACTGCGCCCCGCCCTAGGCCTAGTCTTGGCCCGTGAGCGACGATGACGCCTCGAGCCCGAAGTCCCAGGACCTCAAAGCCCGCATCAAGGAGATCACCCAGCCGATCGTCGACTCACTCGACGCGCGTCTCAGCGCGCTCGTCGACAAGCGCGTTGATCAGCGAGTCGACGAGACCCTGAAGGACCGCCTCTCGGTGATCGAGCGAGCCATCGCCGACCTCGACCGCGCGGTCCAGGACCTCCAGGACCGGCCGAAAGAGACCTAACCGCGACGCTGGCGGTCGCGCCGGATGGCCCAGCGCAGCGTCAGCACGCACAGCACGACGATGGCCGCGAGGAAGATCGAAAACACGGCAGCGAACACGACCTCAAACTAGGGCGTGTCACAGGGTGACGCCATTATCTATACGTGAGTTCGGTACTTGACGTTTCGCCCCCGAGTGTGATGGATCTGCTGAGGGGCGAGCGCGGGTCGAGGCCCCCCGCCAACGCCTCGGCGGCGCCGGAACTTCGAGCACGGCTCGAGAGCGCGGTACTCGACCTGCTCGGACCGGCGCCGCTCGAGGAACCGATCATCGTGAGCGCCGCCTCCCTGCGCGAGTTCGATGCGACCTGCGAGCCCTCGCTCGCGACACCGTCCCAGGTGCGCGGCGTGCTCATCAACCAGGCGCTGCGACTCGCGAGCGTCGGCGTCGATGTTGATGACGCCTTCACCGAAGCGATGGAGGCCTGGCGCGCTGAGGTCGGACAGAACGAGCTGACCGATTACCTCGACCGGCTCGACGCCGACGCTTGCGCGCGACTGGCCGCCGACGTCGCCGCGCACTGGGACACCCTCAAGCGCTCGCTCGGCGCGCTCTCGCCCTGGTGGCTCCCGCGCAGCGCGTTCCGCGCGTACCAGCGCCTGGCCGAAGGCCGGGTCGTGCTGCGCGACGTCGTCGACCTCATGGTCGGCACGACCGCGAGCGACGTTGCTTCGGTGGCGCTGCTCGACGTGACGACCTCACCGCTGGGCGAAGGGGCCGAGCGGATCATGCGCTACCACGCCCTCATCCAGACGTTGCGCTCTTCGATCGTGCCCCTGCGCACTTCGATGTTCTCCACCGCCACGGGCGAGCTCTGGTGCCGCGACGTCGACGACGAGCTGCTCGCGCGCTCGGTCGAGGACGTGGTGGGTGTCGTCGCGCGCGCAAGGGCCAACCGGTGACGACGCTGACCCACCGGCGCACCTCGCGCCACGCCCTCAACCGGCTGATCGACGAGGCGCCAAGCGAACCGGCGACGTTGACCGATGAACACCGGCGATCCCTCGCGTCAAGGTTTCGGGCAGTTCCGTGCCCCGAGCATCGGCGTCTCGACGCGTGGATCGTCGAGCGAGCCGCGCGGCTGGGCGGCGCCTTTCGCTGGTCGCCCTTGACTGCCCGACGCGTCCTCGGCAACGCTGCGCTGCGCCGAACGCTGGCGGAGCCGACGCTCACGTGCTTTGGGGCGGTCGAGATTGAGATGACCGAGCACTTGCTGCGCGCCGCCGAGGGTTACGCCAGTCCCGGTTCGCTCGACTCGTTCCTCGCGCACTCGTCGGCCGCCGTGCGCGGCGCCGTCGCGGCCGAGGCGGCCAACTGGGCGACCGAGCTCGAAGAGGCCGCCGCGAGCCTCGAGCACCCGTGGTCGGTCACTACGAGCGACGCGTACTACGACGTCGCGCGAGCCCGCACGACGCTGCGCGGACGGCGCGATCTCGTCGTCCAGCGCGACAATTCGCGCGTGCTCGTGCGCGTGCGCGCTGGCGCGCCAGGAAAGAGCGCGGGACCGGGCCTGCGGGTCGATCTCACGATCGACGCGCTGGCGCGACCCGACGGCGTCGCGGCGTCGCGCGTCATCGGACTCTGGCCCGAGGCTGGCGTCGTGCTCGGCGTGGACGGCTCGATGGCGGACCTGCGCGCTGGCGCGCGCGACCTCGTGCGAACCGCCGTCGCCATTTCGCGCCAACCTCTCGCGCGCGCCGCCTAAGTCATCGCGCCGCAACCCACCGACGAGGCCATCGGGACCCATTAGCGTGGTTGGGCCATGTCGCTACGCTCATCGCTTCGAAACATCGCCATCATCGCCCACGTGGACCATGGCAAGACCACCCTGGTGGACAAGATGCTGCGTCAAACCGGGTCGTTCACCGCCCACGAGGAGCTCACCGACCGGGTGATGGACTCGGGGGACCTCGAGCGGGAGAAGGGCATCACGATCCTCGCCAAGAACACGGCCGTCAAGTGGCGCGGACTCACCATCAACATCATCGACACGCCCGGCCACGCCGACTTCGGCGGCGAGGTCGAGCGGGGCCTGACGATGGTCGACGCCGTCATCCTGCTGGTCGACGCCGCCGAGGGCCCCCTGCCCCAGACGCGCTTCGTGCTGCGCAAGACCCTCGAGAAGCGCCTGCCCGTCGTGCTCGTGATCAACAAGGTCGACCGGCCCGACGCTCGGGTCACCGAGGTCGTGAAGGAGGTGGAGAACCTCTTCCTCGACCTCGACGCCGACGAGGAGCAGATCTCCTTCCCCATCCTCTACGCGAGCGCCCGCGAAGGCTGGGCCTCGCTCGATCCCACCGCCACGTCGGGCGACCTGACGCCGCTCTTTAGCACGATCGCCGAATTCGTGCCCGCGCCCGAATACGAGGAGGGCCACGGGCTCCAGGCCCTCGTGTGCAACCTCGACGCCTCGCCGTACCTCGGGCGGCTCGCGCTCTGTCGCGTCATGAACGGCTACCTCGAGCGCGGCCAGCGCGTGGCGTGGTGCCGGATTGACGGCTCGGTCGAGCACGCCAAGGTGACCGAGCTCTTTATCACCGAGGCGCTCGAGCGAATACCGGCCCAGAGCGCCGGGCCGGGCGACATCGTGGCCGTCGCGGGATTCGAGGACATCACGATTGGCGAGACCCTGGCCGACGCCGAGAACCCCGAGCCCCTCGAGCCGCTCCACGTCGACGAACCGAGCCTCTCGATGACGATTGGCATCAACACCTCGCCACTCGCCGGCACCGAAGGGAGGCTCCTCACGGCGCGCATGGTAAAGGATCGGCTCGACCGCGAGCTCGTCGGCAACGTCGCCCTGCGGGTACTGCCCACCGATCGGCCCGACGCCTGGGAGGTACAGGGACGCGGCGAGCTGCAGCTGGCCGTCCTCATCGAGACGATGCGCCGCGAGGGCTTCGAGCTCACCGTCGGCAAGCCTCAGGTCGTCACGCGCACCATTGACGGCGCACTGCACGAGCCCATGGAGCACGTCACCATCGACGCGCCCGAGGAGTTCGTCGGGACCATCAACACCCTGCTCGCCACTCGCAAGGGCACGATGGTCGACCTCGTAAACCACGGCACCGGCTGGGTGCGCATGGAGTGGCGCATCCCCGCTAGGGGGCTCGTCGGCATCCGCACCGAGTTCATGACCGAGACCCGCGGCACGGGCATCATGCACACGACCTTCGACGGCTACGACCCCTGGCTCGGTGACCTGCGGCTCCGCCAGCGCGGCACGCTCGTCGCCGACCGCCGAGGCGACACGACCGCGAACGCGCTGCTCGACCTCGAGATGCGCGGCGTGCTGTTCGTCGGTCCGGGCGTCGAGGTCTACGAGGGCATGATCGTCGGCGAGAACGCGCGCGCCGAGGAGATGAACGTCAATCCGACCAAGGAGAAGAAGCTCACCAACATGCGCGCCGCGGGTAGCGACAACACCGAACGGCTAACGCCGCCGACAATCTTCTCGCTCGAGCAGGCGCTCGAGTTCATCGCCGACGACGAGGCCGTCGAGGTGACGCCGAAGTCCATCCGGCTGCGCAAGGTCGTGCTCGACGTCGCCGCGCGCCACCGGCTGCGCAAGAAGACCTCCGAGGCGCCCCAGTAGGGTGGTCCGCGGAGGGATGACAGAGCGGACGAATGTACCGGTCTTGAAAACCGGCGTGGGCTTGCCCACCGTGGGTTCAAATCCCACTCCCTCCGCCACTGTGGCGTCTCAAGACATCGGAGACAATTTGTCAGGCCACAGCAGACACTTGGTCTCCGCGCGCCCTTTGGAGGCTCCGAGGGAGGTCGTCTGTGGTAGGGAAACGCCGAGAACGACTGCGCCACCCACGCCGTTGCGTCGCCGTTGCCGGTGGGTGAGAAAGTTTGTAGTGTTCTGCCGGCGCTGGTTTTTTCGGCCGGCGGTGCGAGGGAGGTAAGGGCATGGCAGACCACCCAAACGTGGAGATTGTCCGCCGCGGGTACGAGGCTTTCAGCACGGGCGACATGCAGACGGTCGACGAACTATTCGCTGACGACATCGTTTGGCATATGGGCGGCAGGGGGCTGTTCGCGGGAGACCGGAATTCGAAGAAGGAAGTGTTTGAGTTCTTCGGGCAGCTCTTCGAAAGAAGCAACGGAACCATGTCCATCGAGATCCACGACATTGTCGGCAACGACGACCACGTGGTCGTCCTGGACACTATTCGTGCCGTTCGAGACGGCCAGAACTATGAGGGACGAGGCGTCGATGTCTGGCACGTGCGAGACGGCAAGGCGGTAGAGCACTGGCACTACGACGCCGATCCGTACGCCGCGGACGAGTTCTGGGCGTAACTGGGCCCGCGCTGCACCTACCTCGGGCCGCGGGGCTGAACGAAACTACGCACGTGCGCGAGCCACGCGGCCGCACGGGCGCTTCCGGGTCGACACGTCGGCACTGGTAGACGCGAACTGACGAGAGGCGGGCGCCCGAGCATCGTCGGCACACTTTTGCTACGATGCCGACGAATTGGCGCAGCAACCACTTCGGCCCCCGATCGAACTACGAGCGACGTGGTCGAACGAAAGGGATACGTATGAGTGACTCGAGCAACGATGCGATGGGCGGCGCCGACCGCGACGACGAGGACGCGATGGGCGAAGCCGACCGCGAGGACTCCGAGACCATGGGTAACGACGACGAGGTCGACGAGGACGCGATGGGCGAAGCCGACCGCGAGGACCCCGAGTCGATGGGCGACGACAACGACGACGGCGATCTGATGGCCTGACGGCTCGACGAGCCACGA
>CAVVMM010000011.1:0-82871 GCA_963749355.1 uncultured Acidimicrobiaceae bacterium | reverse complement strand
GGTAGACCCGCAACCCATCAGGACCTCTAGCCCGCGTCCGCATCGTGCGTGCGGATTCACGGCAGCCGCGCTGAGCTTGCTGGCGCTCGCCTTGGTTTTGCCGGCGCCGCTCCGTGCCGGCAAGAAGAAAGACCGAAACCCCGCCTCCGGTGAACCTGGGAGATCAGCGGGTGAAGGGCTATTTCGATATCACCAAGATCGTATGGCCGAACCCGCCGGCGATTCCGCGGATCGCGTTCAAGGACCTCTTCACGGGAGAAAAGATCGATCCCAGCCTCTATACCAAAAAGGCGCGCAAGCAGACTTGGATGGACCGTCTGGCCGGCACGCAGCCCACCGACGAAATCAAAATTGACAACCTCCCCTTCCAACTGATTCGCACCTACGGAGTGGGGGTCGATTCGAAGGGCAAGATCTATGCGGCAGACCAGGGCGTGGGCGCGGTGTTCATCTTCGATCCGGAGAACAAGGACCATGTCGAGTTGATCGGTAACGGCAGGCAGGCGAACTTTGGCCATGATCGCGGGTCTGGCGCTGGACGACGATGACCGCCTCTTTGTCGCGGACGCCAAGCTGCACCACGTCCTGGTATTCAACCCCAAGCACGAGCAGGAAGCGGCTTTCGGAGCGGAGGTGCTGGTTCGCCCGGGGGGTGTGGCGATCGATCGGGAGAACCGGTTCCTTTATGTGGCCGACACCGGCAACGATGTCGTGGATGTCTTCGATGCCGACAATTTCAAGCTGTTGCGCCAGATCGGCAAACCCAGCAGGAAGCACGACCAGACTGACCCCGGAACTTTCTCCCTTCCCGAGGGTGTGGCCGTGGACAGGGACGGCAACGTTTACGTCACCGACACCTTTAATGACCGGGTCGAGATCTTCGACGCCGACGGCGAGTTTATCAGCACGTTCGGCAAGAACGGCGATGGTCCCGCGGATTTTGAGCGGCCCAAGGGGATTGCCGTCGATTGCGACGGCCACATCTGGGTGGTCGATGCGGCCCAGAACCTGGTGAAGGTCTTCAATCAGCAAGGCCGCCTGCTCATCTACTTTGGCGGGCAGGGATATTACCCGGGCCAGTTCATGGGGCCGTGGGGAATCGCCATCGACCAGTCCAATCGGGTCATCGTTTCGGAGACGTTTCCCGGCCGCGTGCAGGTTTTCCGTTACATCACCGACGCGCGAGGCCGCCGCCGTGAAGGCGCGCCGCGAAGCCGCGAGCAGAAGCCGGCGGCAGCGCCGGCTTCACCGGCAAGATCCGAGCGCTGCGAAGCCTGCCGGAGTGGCGCCGGAGCAGAGAGCACGCCAGGACTGCCACCAGGCGATCAGAACCGGGCAATGGCGCAGAGCGGCGGCTCTGGCCACCGCTGTCAAGGATTCTGCGGCGCAATAGCGCTGCCACAAGTTTCGGCTGTCTACGGACAGCCGAAAACGCGGCCCGGGGTAAAGTCCCGGAGCGGCGATAGCATTAAATAATCTAATGAGGAGGTCATTATGTATGAAAATGAAGAAACTTAGCTTACTATTTATGGTAATTGTTTCCACGGGTGTGGCGATGGCCCAAACCGTCTCGCCGCCGGTGACCGTGGCACCCCAACGATCAGCACGCGACTAACGCCGCCTTGGGGCAGACGTTCTGGGCGCGCACAACGGCTACGGCCGCGGCTGCGTCATGTGCCACGCTCCGCATAGTGGCTCGCTCGGCAACGGAATTGCAACCACCACGCGATCCCCAGAACGGTATGTATGCTCTGTGGGGTCAGGATCTTACTCCCTTGTACGGCAAGACCTTCAACTTCAGCGGCGACGGCAAGCGCAGCTACCCGGTCACGCTGCCGGCCGCTGGCGGCTGCTCACCAGCGCCCATGACGCTAACACGCATCATCCTCTTCTGCCTGAGCTGCCATGACGGCGTACTGACAAATGTTGGCATGATGCAAGGTCAGACCGTTGAGACCCTGCCCATCGTGGGCGGGACCGCTCCCACGCTGCTCGGCCAAAGCGGCTCCCAGCGGCGGGGCGGCCTATAGCAACGACCACCCGGTGGGTCGGATACGCCATCGTCGGTTGCGCGCGGGCGGCACTGTCCCCACTGGCGGCACCTACGCAGGCGGCTGCAAGGCGCCTAACTCTTCGCACAACTGGGACTGCACCGGCGGCGGGACCACCCCGATCTCATGGACCGGGTCCGCCATGACCACGTTCGTCACCACCAACTATCCCGGCTTCCTTCTGGAATGGTCGGGCGGGAACCCGTTGGCTACGTTTGGCGGACCAGCGGTCAACGCCGTTACCTGCACCACCTGCCACGATCAGCACAGCATGACCGTGTACACGAACACCAAAGGCTCCTACTCGACCATGTTCTTCATTCGTGGCCAGTACACCCCGAACACCGAATGGCAACTCCGTGGCGCAGTTCTGCCGCAACTGCCACGGTGGCGAGTCGAACGAAATGAACGGCTTGATGAATGTACCGACCATCTAATCTGTTTTTCTTGACGTTTGATCAGGGGGAGTAACCTCTCTCCCCCTGATTTCTTAGCGAGTCGGAACTTGGAGCGCCGACCTTTAGGTCGGCATTGGCAGGCAGCCGCACGTGCCAGGGCTAACGCACCGAGCGCTACAACCGGCCATCGATTGCAGTGATCGGGTGATTGAGGAATGGAGTGATGGAAGTGAAATTGCGCAATGGCCAGTTCCAAAGCGCAAGTCCTGTTGCTTCTCATGGCGACATCTACGGCCTCGGCCCAGGTGGCCTCCCACGCCCCGGTGGTGATCCAGGCGCCATCGGACTCCAGCGTTATATTCCAGCCGGTGGGCCGGCCGGTGGTGCGGGTGAACGGCGCGGTGCTGACGGACCGCGACCTGCTCCGCGAAATGTTCACGATCTTCCCGTATGCGCGCGTGCACAACGGGTTTCCCAAGGCCATGGAAGCGGATATCCGCGACGGCGCGATGAAGATGATGATCTTCGAGGAGTTGGTGTATCAGGAGGCCAAGCGGCGCAACATGACCGTGCCGCCCGCCGCACCTGGCGCGCGCCATGGCGGAGTTCCGCCAGCAGTTTCACTTCCCCGCAGGAATATCAGCAGTTCCTTCAGGCGGAGTTCCAGGGTTCGGAAAAGTTGCTGCGGGCGAAGGTGGAGCGTTCGTTGCTCATCGACAAACTTCTCAAGCAGGAGGTGACGGACAAGGCGGTGGTTTCCGTCGCGGAGGCGAAGGCCTACTACGACCAGCACCCCGAGCGCTTCAACATGCCGGAGTCCTTCTCGTTCCAGAGCATTTCCATTCTGCCTCCGCCGAACGCGACCGCCGCGCAGTTGCAGGAAGCGCGCCAGCGCGCCGGCGAGGCGCTGCGCCAAGCCAAGGCCACCAAAAGTTACGAGGAGTTCGGGCTGCTGGCCGAGAAAATTTCCGAAGACGATTTCCGGGTGATGATGGGCGACCACAAGGCTGCGGACCGCTCGAAACTGCCCCCGCCGGTGGTGAAGGCCCTGCTGGCGATGCAGCCCGGCCAAGTGAGCGACCTCATCGAGTTTGACGCCAACGACTACACCATCCTGCGGCTGAACGCTCACCTTCCTGCCGGCTTGCAGAAGTTCGAAACCATCAAGGACGCGCTGCGCGAGCAACTGACGAAAGAAAAGACCGAGCAACTTCGTTCGGCTCTCGCCACCAAGCTGAGCAAGAACGCCAAGATCGAGAAGGCGTAGTGCGAATTGATGATTGTCGATGGACGATTTTCGATTGTCAATGTGCTTCAAGGCGGCTATCGCCAAGGCGATATTCGTCTTTTCTTCAATTCCGCCATCGTCAATCGACAATCATCAGTTCGCACCCAGCTTTTGGAAGACAACGTGCAGAAAGTCACTAAGCTGTGAGCAAAAATGTCGCTATTCTCGCTGTGTTCATACTGGCACTTGCCCCGCGCGCGTCGGCGCAGGTGAACGCCGGCGAGGCCAGCTTGAATCTGAACGGCACGGTCTCGGCCGGATACAGTGACGACTACTCGAACCTCGCCGGTTCCGACCACAGCATCGTCGGCGCCGGCACAGCCGACCTGTCCGGCTCGTACTTTAATCCCAATTTTCTCTCCTTCGATATTCAACCCTTTTACAACCAATCGAGACTCAACTCCACTTTTCAGTCGCTGACCGCCAGCAGCGGCGTGAACGCCAGCGCCAAGATCTTCGGCGGCAGCCATTTTCCCGGCTCGATCAGCTATTCCACGTCGTTCAACAGCAGCGGGAACTTTGACGTTCCGGGCCTGGCCAACTACACCACGCATGGGAACAACGATACGCTGGCCGTCACTTGGGGCGTTCACCCGGACGATTTACCCAGTCTGAATTTCAGTTTCTCGAATGCGAACAACGCCTATTCCATTTACGGGGCGAATACGCGAGGGGACGCTGCACTCTGACACGTTTTCGGTCACCTCGGCCTATCGAGTTGCGGGTTTCAACCTGAATGGCGGCTATCAGTACACTGGCACTCGACAGCCTCACGCCGGAGTTCCTGACGGGCGAATCGCCGCAACAATCCAATACCGGCGCCAATTCGTTTTTCTTTGGCGTCGGACACAACTTGCCATGGAATGGAAGCTATTTCCGCAGCCGCCACCCGATTAGACATCAGCACCAATTTCGGCGACACCACCTCCAGCGATAAATACAACACGAGCATCGACACGTTGACGGGCGCGATCAATTTCGCTCCGCGGCACGCACTTGAATGTGGGGGCGAACACCTTTTACACCGATAACCTGGAGGGGACGCTTTATAACACGCTGCTGACGGCAGGGGTCACGGTGCCGCAGAGCGAGGCACAACAGTCGTCGCACGATCTAAGCCTGACCGGCTATGCCAATTACGAGATGCCGGCGCGAGCACCTGCATCTGCATGCGTTCGTCGGAACGCCAACAACAAACCTTCTTGGGAATCTCGTTCGCGTCCGACTCCTACAACGGAACGGCAACTTATTCCAATACGCTGCTGGGCGGTTCCTTCAACGGCGTGCTGGGGGTGACGCGGACCTCGATCGATACGAATCCACCAAAGTCTGCTGGGCCTGAACGGCTCCGTCAACTACACGCATCAGATCCAGCGCTGGACTCTGGCGGGCGGCTTCGGCTACTCGCAGGACACCCAAACCGTGCTGATCGCCTATACGACCTCGGGCTATAACTATTCCGGCAGCGTGGGCCGCCGGATCCGCCGCCGGTCGTATTGGGGCGCTTACGCCAGCGGCGCGAGGAGCCTGCTGACCGACGAGCCCGGCTCCGCCAATTCCAGCCAGAGCTACTCGACCTCGCTTTCCCTGTCCCGCTTCAGCCTTAATGGCTCCTACTCGGAGTCCAGCGGGAATGCGCTTTTGACCTCCACGGGCCTGGTGGCCACGCCGATTCCCCTGCCCGTCATCACCTTCGGCGGCCGTGGTGCTCTATAACGGCAAGTCGTACTCGGCTGGGACTCGGATCGAGCCCGATTCGCGGGCTGACCCTGTCCGCCACCTACGCCAAGGCCCTGAGCGCAACGAACAGTAATTCGACGATCTCGAACAATAACAATGAAAACCTGTATTTTCTTATGACCTACCACTTTCGCAAACTAGACTTCCAAGCGGGGTACAGTAGGTTAGTTCAGGGATTCAGCGCTTCCGGGAACCCCGCCGACGCTGGTAGGTTCATTCTTCGTGGGAGTTTCGCGATGGTTCAATTTCTTTTAAAGACGAAGACACCGACCACAACGTGAAGGCAGCCGGTAAGAGACAATGATCACCACCAAGACACAAAGGCACCAAGGAAACAAGTGACGGGAAGAATGAACCACCAAGACCCCCCGACACCGGGAATACGGACATAGGTTGCCGGAAACGGGGGACAGGGAAAAGCGCTCGGTTTTTCCGTTTCACTTGGTTCTCTTCGTGTCTCTGTGCCTTGGTGGTTTAGGCCTTTTCCCCGGCGTCGCGGTGGCGGCGACGAAAACAAAAGTGGCGGGGCCGGTCGCTGTGCCAGTGCTGGAACTCGAAGGCGGACGCCGGCTTTTGTATGAAGGCAGCATCGACTCGGAGAAGGAGGTCAAAACCCATCATACCTTCTGGGGCCGCTTGCTGGATGCGGTCGCGGGCGAACCCAACTTCCACACGCTCATCAATCCCTACAGCGTGGTCGCCGATTCCCAGGGCCGCATCATCGTGACGGAAATTCTCGCTCTCGCCCCAATAACGAAGTAGTCGAGCATCGGTACCTTCGTGCCATCGAAGAAGTCTTACCGCCCGTAGAACCTTCGCCAGAGATTGACTCTGGATTCGAACTGGACTGGATCCCGCGATTTTCGCCAAGACGCCGCGTTTGATCCATGTGCGCACAGTGCGATCAGAGATTTCGAGAAGTTGCGCAGCTGCGGTCACTGGAACACCCGTATCGGCGGCATCACCGACTGCGAGGATTGAGGAGAGGGCCTCTATCACTGAAAGCGGTAAGTCGCTCAGTTCGAGTGCTGCCATCGCCTCAGCCATGATCGCTGCAATGCCAGCGTTTGCCCTCGGTAAATCCTTGGGAATTTTGTGGACAACATGTGAAGCGGTGGCTGACTTCATGTAATTGATTATACCATGTTCTTCCGAAAAAGTAGCCATTCTTGGAAGTTATAAATGCTCGCAAATAACTTGCTTTTACTTTGCTCCATGCTAGCATTTCAGTTCATGGCAGCAGAAGTCATTTACGCACGAGTCCCAAAGACGCTGAAGGAAGCAGCAGACGCGTTTGCGTCTGAAAGGGGAAAAACACTAACTGGGGCAGTGATTGAACTCCTTGAGTGTGGATTGATGGCCATTTCAAACGAGCGTTCAATCGTCGAGTTGGAGAAAAATCTGGCTGAGGTTTCGGCGGAGAAGAGTCGAGTTGTGGCGGACCTTCACGCCGCAGATGCGGAAGTAAATGCTCTGAGGACATTTGGCCAGCGCGCCGCACGCCCGATCGGAACATGCCCGAATTCCTTGTGCAGTAAGTCGATATCTGGTTCACGATCTCCTCGCTCTGGGGCAATGCCCCCACTGCGGGCAGACGTTGTCAAGTCTCATAGCTCCAAAAGCCGAGGCGCCAACAATCGACCAGCGAGAGATCATGATTCTCATTGGGGCCTTAGGGGCTGTATTGGGAATCGCTTATTTGGCCTCAAAATAGAAGGGCAAGTACATGACCAAGCAAGAGCAGATAGCCGCCTTTGTCGACGATTACGTTGACTGGCCGAGAGTTCGGATGTCTGGCTTCGAGGAAGTGCGAATGCCCTGGGACCAGGTTCAATTTTCTTCTGACCTTACCTTTCCACAACAACGTCCATCGGTTGAGGAACTCGCCAGTGAACTTCTCGATTCTGCCGGATACCGTGCACTGCGGCTTGGTTCATGGTTAAGAACGACGAACGGACAGATCATCGCCCAAGGTGTTGAATCGGTGTCACCACCGTTGTACCGGCAAGACATCGAGCTTCTGGTCGCTGCGCTTCAATATGCTGCGCAGATCCAACAGCAGCAGGGAATCAAGAGGGCGCGGCAAATTGCTCTCCGCGCCATGGGCGCCGCAGCAATTGTGGGCATCGTCATCGCAGCCTCAGGTTCAGGTTTCGAAGAAGCCGCATAGGTGGTTCGTCAATTCGGTGTCACGGAACTGATTCACTTTGATCGAGAACAAACTCAGGTGGAGCGACGCCGGTTGAATCAGCGCAACGTCTTCAGCTCATCCAACTGGTTGATTTTCCACGAACACGTTCACAAGTGTGCTTTTAGTCAATCGTCATAGTTGGGTAGCGATCCGGTTCCTCGTAATGGAGTAATGACCTACCGAAATAAGACCTTTCCCCGTTCCATGAAATCACGAATGGCACTACCTTCAGCGCCCGGTATACCTTGACAAGCTGAGGATTGCCTCCGACGGATCTATAGCAGCCCGACAATATGAATTCCTTCAATACGTCGAGCGGTTCCATGTCGAGGGACCCTGACTGGAAAGTCCCGTTGATTCGCAGTAGCTGATACAGCCTCTCCTTTGCCTCTTTTTCGTAGTCGCCCTTGAAGACAAAAGCTCGTTTTGGATCATCAATTGGTGAACTGGTGATGCTCCTATGAATGAATCGCTTTGTAAATCCGTCGTAGTGGAAGTCCCATATTTTGAAGCGGGCGTCAGCCCAGGAGTACCCCGCCAGAAGGAAGAGCGTTCCTGGATTCTTCTTCAATTCCTCTGGGAGCTCGGTGTGCTTGGAAAACATATCGTTGAGAACTCGCAACAGATGCCCCCTCATCACTTCAAGCGGTTGGTTTCTAGTCAGTGCTGCCAATCCCAGGCGTCGACGGCGTTGGACATCTGAATCATGATTGGATACGCCACGTCGGTGTTGCCGGCGAAGGCGAGGACGCTGTCCCCTCGCGGCAATGGCAATATTTTGGGTGCGACGTCCCAAGTAAACGGTGTTAGGCGACTGTCGCTGGCAATCACTAACTCGCGCGCCTTGCCCGCCTTGCGAACCCATACTGCTACGAGTGTCACTATGCCCCTTTCTTACCTCCGTTATTCTCGGCCAAATGATGGAAAAAGCAACCGAGATTCAAGCGGACGGATCATTAGTTGCAAACCCGCCCCTTTGGATCGATGCGATGGCGTACCAAAGCTTTATGGTGACTGTTGACCGCAGGCCAGTTGGTCTGATATTCCCTAAGCCACCGCAACCAGACGGCAATCGTAGAATCATCGAACTAGCGGAGCCGAAGTACCGCCGAGCACCTATCCCTGAACCAAAGATAAAGCCCGAATTCGGCTGGGGATACCTCGACCGCGATGTGCAGAAGATGCTCGTTACGGCGATACGATTTCGGACTGTTGTTCCGATCAGAGCAAGGAGCAGATTGCGCAGCGGCTTAGGGGGCCGACCGCTCGATTGGTTGCGAGGTTCTTGGCCCGATTGGTTCGACATCGCGCAAGACTGGCTCCGTGGTTGGAACAATATTTATCTCCACCGAAGCGAAAACAAGCCATCGTTCGAATGGGTTGATTCCGCAGCAGAGTGGCAAACCGGCGCTAAGAGAGCGAAAGCATCAGTTAGCCACTCCGTCATAAGCTACGGCACTCAAAAGTCAGCATCTGAAGTGCAGTTAAAAGCTGCATTTCATTGTGCCTCGGATAACGTGCGACTGCCCACTGCGCATCGGTTTATTCAGAGAGCGTACGCATCTCGTATGGAGCAGGACTTAAGGGGATGCGTCGTTGATGCGTGCACCGCGGCCGAGACAGCCATTTCGATTCGTATCAACGAAGAATTGGCTGCCAGTGGAGTGGGCAAGAACGCATCTGAAATGATTGTGCGCAACGCGAATGGCATTATTGGCTTGTACAGGCTTGGAGCACAATTTGGACTCGCCTTTAGTGAGTCGCAGAGCAAAGTTCAAAGTGGATTGGCAGCTTTGCGAAATGCTGCAGTGCATCGAGGCGAATATCCCAACGATGAGCAGGCCCGTAGGGCGCTGACAATCGCGATGAGTCTCGTTGGTAGTGCAAAGCCGCTCCCAGGTCCCGAAGCAATTCTGCGAAACTCGATATCAAATGTCTGAGTCGTGATATCCCGAGAGCGTGGCGCTCTCGCCATTTGGCCATGGGTCTTCATCGACGACGAGATCGAGTCAGTCGTGTCGCATTTACGGCGACACAGACGACAAGCGTGTCGCATTTACGGCGACACAGACGACAAGCAAGATCCACACCCAGGCGGGCCACAGCGACATTCCATGAATGGCCGCGTGCAAAAAGACATTGGCTTCATTGACTTTTACTTTCGAATTCATTCATCTTCCTTTCATTGAAACGCGGCTCGGACCGCGCGGTTATCGACTTCACTTCCTTAACCCGGTAGTTCGAAACGGAGACCCGGACCCAGTGGGTGAACTCGGGGCCCGGGTCGCCACTAACTACTTGCCTTTCTTTGGCGACCGAGTACGTTCATTCACGGTCGTCTTGGGGTGACGCGCTACTGTCTCGTGGGCTTTACAAATCGACCCGTGATCGCGCTGCGCCCTCGCTTGCCTGCTGTCATCTCACCCACCTCCTTTCACTATCGATACACTGCGTCGATTCTAGAACATACTTGCCCCATATGCGAGTCACCGCTTCGCATCTGCAATACTTGCTAAATGGCCAAGATTTCAGCGGATCGCCTCTACGTTGCCTTAAACGCTGCGCGACTTGGGCGGGCATTTCCTGGAGGGCTCTCGCAAAGGAGATTGGTGTCAGCGCCTCTCTTCTGTCTCGGATCAGTAACGGGCAGAAGCCCGACGCTGATGGCTTCGCGACAATTGTGCGGTGGCTCGGGCTTCCGGCCGAGCAATTCATCGACGATGACAATGAGACACCAGCCACGCCAGATGTACTCGTGCACTCGCTCCGCTACTCCGTGCCCAGAAAGATCTCGATGACAGTGATGTCAAGTATCTCGAACAAGTGATTGCCGCAACGCTCGAGCGAGCACGTTCTAAGGATCAGTGATGAGGCGCGGGTTCAAAGCGGAGTCAACTCGGCTTGCGCTTGAGATTCGCTCCGAGTTCCACATTGGAATTGAAGGCCGGTTCGACCCGTACGAGTTTGCCGCCGAATATGGCATCAAGGTGGTGGAACTCGGTACGTTAGAAGGACCTGAGCGAGACCATTTCTATTACTCGATGCGCGGAACCTTATCTGGCGCGCTCATTAGGAGTGGCAACGGATTCGTCATCCTTGACAACGATGTCTACTCGACGACGCGACGCTATGCGACCGTCTCACACGAGATTTCGCATTATTTGCTTGAACACGAATTTGCGAGCGTTCTAAGTTCGAATGAACGAGGATGTGGCATTGAAGCGGAGCAAGAGGAGGAGGCGAAGTTTCTGTCAGGTGAGCTACTGATTCCGACTGAAGGAGCCGTCAGGCACGCTTTGAAGGGAAGGAGTGACGAGCAAGTCGCGAGATTTCACGGAGTGAGTGTCGAGTTCGCCCGCTGGCGTATGAACACGAGTGGGGCTCGTAAAATCGCGCAGAGGTCACGGGGCAGGTCGGCCTAGACCTCCGGCAGAAATTGTTCAAATTTCTGAGCTTGGTGCGACCGTTGGGATTCGTGAGCAAAGATTCGGTGGTATTTCCCGTGGATATCGTGTGAGACCCAGCTTCAGCTTACTATTTCAGGATGTTGAAAATGGCATGTGGTCAGGATTTTCACTTAGTGCGCCGACCGGGACTTGAACCCGGAACCTGTTGATTAAGAGTCAAATGCTCTGCCAATTGAGCTACCGGCGCCCGATGATTCTATACCGGGGCCGTTCGAGCACCTGATCGACTAGTTGTGCTGGATCGCCTTCACCTCGAGGAACTCTTCGAAGCCGTACTCGCCGAGCTCGCGTCCGATACCCGACTGCTTGTAGCCGCCGAAGGGCGCGACAACGTTGAAGGCGCCGCCGTTGATCTCGACCTGTCCGGTGCGTAATTTGCGCGCCACCTCGAAGGCCTTCTCGTCGGTACCCGCCCACACGCCGCCGGCGAGCCCGTACGTAGAGTCGTTGGCGATGGCGACAGCCTCCTCCTCGGTGTCGTAGGGGATGATCGAGAGCACTGGGCCGAAGATCTCCTCGCGGGCGATGGTCATGTCGTTGCGCACGTCGGAGAAGACGGTCGGCGCGACGTAGTAGCCCATTTCGAGTCCTTCGGGCGGCGTGGTGCCGCCGGTGATGATCCGGGCGCCTTCGTCGATGCCCTTATTTATGTAGTCACGCACTCGCTGTTGCTGGGTGGCGCTCACCAGCGGTCCGAGCAGGCTCGAGCCGGTGATGGGGTCGTCCGGCATGAAGCCCGCGGCGCTCGCGACGGCAAGATCCTCGACCTCGCTCAAGCGAGAGCGCGGCACCAGCATGCGAGTGAGGGCCGAGCAGGTTTGGCCAGAATTCAGGTAGCACTTGAAGACGCCGTCCGGGACAGCCTTGGTGAGGTCGGCGTCTTCGAGGATGACGTTGGCCGATTTGCCGCCGAGCTCGAGCGAGACGCGCTTGACCATTTGGGAGGCAAGCTCCATGACGCGCTTGCCGGCTCGGGTCGAACCGGTGAAGGAGACCATGTCGGTCTTGGGGTGGGCGACGATAGCTTCGCCGACTACCGGTCCGAGGCCCGTCACCATGTTGAAGACGCCCCTGGGCAGTCCGACCTCGTGGACGATGTCGGCGAAGAGAAAGGCGTTCACCGGTGCGACCTCGCTGGGCTTCAGCACGACCGTGCAGCCCGCGGCCAGTGACGCCGCAACCTTGTTGGCGATCTGGTGCAGCGGGTAGTTCCACGGCGTGATGGCGGCGACCACGCCCACCGGCTCGCGCACCAGTGTCGAGTTACCGACCTCCTCTTCCCAAACGAAGTCCATGGCCCGCTGTGCGTTGTCGCTGAAAGTCATGGTCGGAAGTCCGACCTGGATTCCCTTGGAGAGCATGAGGGGCATGCCGACCTCGTTGGCGATGGTGAGGGCGATCTCGTCGCTGCGCTCGGCCAGCTTCTCCGAGATCCGCATCAGGTACTCACCACGCTCCTTGGGACTGGTGTTTGCCCACGCGCTGAACGCCGCGGCGGCCGCCTCGACGGCCCGATTGGCCTCCTCGACGGTGCCCGCGGGTACGGTGGCGTAGAGCTCGCCCGTGCCCGAGGTCGTTACTTCGAGCACGTCAGATGAAGTGGCCTTAACCCACTCGCCGTTGATATAGAACGAGTCACGAACGATGGTCATGAGACCCTCCAGTAGCGATCGTCAGGGGAGCGCTAAGGCGAAATCTACTCGCCTGCCTGGCGCCCGTGCCTGGCGAGGAAGATGGCTTACCGATGAAGTGCGAATGCGTGACTTTGGGGTGAGCGACGGGGGTCGAACCCGCGACCTCCAGGACCACAACCTGGCGCTCTAACCAACTGAGCTACGCCCACCAAGATCTACCAGTATTGCACAGGCCCTCTCGGGTTAGCCCGTTGGGCGCGATCTCGTTCACTACGCTTACGACCGCGCCCCTGTAGCTCAACTGGATAGAGCAGACGGTTTCTACCCGTCAGGTTGCGGGTTCGACTCCTGCCGGGGGCACGAATGCCAGGTGTCCCCGACGACGTCACGCAGCGCATCGGTCGGGAAGGCGGGATTTGAACCCGCGACCTCCTGGTCCCAAACCAGGCACGCTAACCAAGCTGCGCTACTTCCCGAGGTCTCCATCGTGGCACACAATCGATCGACCACAGTCGCAGTGGCCTGCGTAGGATCGGCTCAAGCGAAGGAGAGCCGTGGCTTACGAGTGGATCATCGACGCACTCGACGAGACGTGGTCGTCGATCGATCGGACCCTTCGGACCCGGCCCCTCGAGGCGTACGACGCGTCGACACCGTGTCCAGGCTGGAGCGTGCGCGACGTCTTGAGCCATCTCACCGGCTTTGAGCTCATGTTGCGTGGTGCGCCGGTGCCAGCGCACGAAGGCGAATGGCCCGCTTACGTGAAGAATCCAATCGGTGAGGTCAACGAGGCCTTTGTCGAGGCCTACCGCGCGAAGTCCGGCCCCGAGATCCTCGACCTCTTTAGCCAGGCGACGCGCGCCTCGCTCGACGCGCTGCGCGCGCTGAGCGAGGCCGACTGGGAGAAGGTGGGCTGGAGCCCCGAGGGCGACCGACCCTACCACCGCTTCCAGGAGACGCGGGTCCTCGACAGCTGGATCCACCTGCAGGACATCCGTGACGCCCTGCTCGAGCCAACGGACGACCACGGACCCGGCGAGGAGATCGTCGTGAACCGCTTCGAGGCCGCACTGCCGTACGTGCTGGGCAAGCGAGTCGGGGCGAAGGAGGGCACCTTCGTGCGGATCAACTTGACGGGACGCCTCGCGCGAACAGTGCTGCTCGAAGTACGAGACGGCCGTGGCCGGGCGGTGGCGGCGAGCGATCGCGCACCCGATCTCGAAGTGACGACGCCCGTCGCACTCTTCTGGCGACGGGCCGCCGGTCGCATCAGCGCCGTCGCCTTTCTCCGGTCGTCGGCGACCGACGTGCGCGGAGACCGCGAACTTGCGCGCGGCTCTCGCCGAGCGCCTCGTCGTCATGATTTAGTAACGAACCATCGAACCGGTAGGCTGGCGTCTCCTATGCGCGCGACGGCCACCTCACTCGAGAACCACCGGGTCAAGTTGGTCGTCGAGGTGGACGAAGCGGAGGTAGCCCGAGCGATCGACGAGGCGGCGGTGAAACTCGCCAAACAGGTCACCGTCAAGGGCTTTCGCAAGGGCAAGGTGCCCAAGAACGTCCTGATCGCCCACCTGGGCGGACCCCTGGCGCTGCGCAGCGAAGCGCTGCGCGAGTCGATACCTGACTTCTACGCCCGCGCCGTCGCCGACACCCTGATTGACCCGATTGCCCAACCCGAGATCAACGTCACCCAGGGCGAAGAGGAGGGCGAGCTGGTCTTTGAAGCCGATGTCGAGGTTCGCCCCGAGATCGAAATCCACGGCTACGGCGACCTTCGCGTGACCATACCCTCGCCGGTCGTCACTGACGAGGAGGTCAACGCCCAGATCGACCGCTTCCGCGAGACCGACGCGGTGCTGAAGGACGTCGAGCGCCCGATCGTGCGCGGCGACCTCGTCACCATGGACGTGCACGTCCAACAGATCGCGACAGAGGTCGAGCCGCTCGACATGAGCGACTACATGTACACGGTCGGCTCGGGCACGATCACCGAGGGGGTCGACGACCTCATTCTTGGCATGAAGGCGGGCGAGGAGCTGAAGCTCAACGGCAACATCGGCGGGGGCGTCGTGGCGACCTACGAGCTGACCCTGAAGAAGGTGCAGGAGCGAGTCCTGCCCGAGTTAAGCGACGAGTGGGTCCAGGAGAACACGGAGTGGCAAAGCGAAGCCGAGATGCGCGACACGATATTCGCCCAGATGCGACGTCGTCGAGTTATCGAAGCGCAGATGACTCGGCGCGACGCCGTGCTGGTCGCGTTGAGCAACCTTGTTGGCGACGTCGAGGTGCCTGACTCGCTGGTCCAAGACGAGACCAATCAGCGTCTCCACGACCTTGGACACCGTCTCGGCCAGCAGCGGCTCAACCTCGAAACGTTTCTGCAGGTCACGAACCAGACCTCCGAGCAGCTGCTCGAGTCACTGCGCGCCGACGCGCAGCGCGCAGTGCGCATCGACCTGGCGCTGCGGGCGCTGGTGCGAGCCGAGGGCCTCGAGCCGACCGACGAGGAGATCGACGAGGAGCTCGCCTCGACCGCCGAGTCGATGAGCGTCGCGCCTGATGTGTTGCGGCGCAAACCTGCGCGACAGCTGGCCGAGTCATCGCGTTTCGATCCGAGGTCGCCAAGCTGAAGGCGTCGCGCTGGCTGAACGAACACGTCACCTACGTCGATCCCGAGGGCGTCGAGGTCGATCGCTCGCTGCTTGAGGCGGACCAGAGCGAAGAACTCGACGCGTAAGATGGCCGGGTGACCGATAACCACCGCGCCCAGAACTACCTCGTCCCAACGGTCGTCGAGTCGTCCAACCGGGGCGAACGGGCCTACGACCTCTACAGCCGGCTCCTGCGCGAGCGCATCATCTTTCTGGGCACGCCGATTGACGACACCATCGCCAACCTGGTCTGCGCCCAGATGCTCTTCCTCGAGTCCGAAGACCCCGACAAGGACATCAATCTCTACATCAACTCGCCCGGCGGCGACATCACCGGACTGCTCGCGATCTACGACACCATGAAGTACATCAAGCCCGACGTGTCGACGTTCTGTTTCGGTCAGGCCGCCTCGGCCGCCGCGGTCTTGCTCGGCGCCGGCTCCAAGGGCAAGCGCTACGCCCTGCCCCACGCGCGCGTGCTGCTCCACCAGCCCTGGGGCGGCGTCGGCGGGCAGGCCTCGGACATCGAGATCCAGGCGCGCGAGATCCTGCGGATGAAGGACATGCTGAACTCCATGCTCGCCGCCGACACGGGCCAGTCGGTCGAGCGCGTCAACAAGGACACCGACCGCGACTTCATCATCAGCGCCGAGGAGGCCGTGGAATACGGCCTGATTGACGAAGTCATTACCGCTCGGCCGTAGGTACCTCGTTTCTCGTTGGGGGACTCGTAGGATAGGCGGGGCGGTGGGCGTGTCGGAGGGACTTCGTGGCGAAATTCGGTGAAGGCAGCGACCTCATCAAGTGCAGCTTCTGCGCGAAAGGTCAAAAGCAGGTGAAGAAGCTCATCGCGGGTCCGAGCGTCTACATCTGCGACGAGTGCATCGACCTGTGCAACGACATCATCGCCGACGAGTTCGGTGATCGCCCCGAGTTCATCCTCGACGACCTGCCGACCCCCCGCGAGATCTCGGCCTTCCTCGACGAGTTCGTTATCGGCCAGGTCGACGCGAAGAAGATCCTGGCGGTGGCGGTCTACAACCACTACAAGCGCATCCAGACGGGCCCATTGCACGACGACGACGTCGAGGTGGCCAAGTCCAACGTCCTCTTGCTCGGCCCGACGGGCTGTGGCAAGACGTTCCTCGCCCAGACCCTGGCGCGAATGCTGAACGTGCCCTTCGCCATCGCCGACGCGACGGCACTCACCGAGGCGGGCTACGTCGGCGAGGACGTCGAGAACATCCTCTTGAAGCTGCTTTCGGCGGCCGACTTCGACGTGAAGCGCGCCGAGCGAGGCATCATCTACATCGACGAGATCGACAAGATCGCGCGCAAGGCCGAGAACCCCTCGATCACTCGCGACGTGTCGGGCGAGGGCGTGCAGCAGGCGCTGCTCAAGATCCTCGAGGGCACCGTCGCGAGCGTGCCGCCCCAGGGCGGGCGCAAGCACCCTCACCAAGAGTTCATCAACATCGACACGTCGAACATCCTCTTCATCTGCGGCGGTGCGTTCGCCGGACTCGAGGAGATCATCGAGCGCCGGCTCGGCAAGAAGTCGATGGGCTTCAACCAGCCGGTGCAGTCGAGGCGCGGCGGCGACATTGAGCTCTTCCGCTTCGTGCTGCCCGAGGACATGGTGAAGTTCGGACTCATTCCCGAGTTCATCGGTCGATTGCCGATCGTTGGCGCCGTGCAGCAGTTGGACCGGGACATGCTGATCAGCGTGCTGACCGAGCCGAAGAACTCGCTCGTGAAGCAGTTCCAGCAGGTCCTCGCGATGGACGGCGTCGAGCTGGTGATCGAGGATGACGCGTTGGTGGCGATCGCCGACCTCGCCCTCGAACGCGGAACCGGGGCGCGCGGGCTTCGCTCGATCCTCGAGCACGTCTTGCTCGAGCCGATGTACGACGTGCCCGGGCGCAGCGACGTCATCAAGTGCGTCGTCACCGCGGCGAGCGTCCGCCAGCACGAGGCACCCAACTACGAAATGCGAAAGGCGACGCGCACCCGTCGCGCGAGCTAGGGCGTGCGCTTCGCGTCATACGACGAAGCGCTGCGCTGGCTCGAATCACACGTTGACTACGAGCGCCTCGCGCCGAATCGTCAACCAGTGCCCACCCTTGAGCCGATTCGCGACACGCTCGAACAGTTCGCCGACCCGCAGAGCGACTACCGCATCATTCACGTCACCGGCACGAACGGCAAGGGCACCACGACCACACTGGCGAGCGCACTGCTCGTGGGGACGGGGCTGCGGGTAGGCGCGTTCACCAGCCCGGACCTGCACGCGGTGAACGAGCGCATCGCCGTCAACGGTGCGCCCATCGACGACGAGTCCCTGATCGGCGTACTTGAGCGGCTCTCCGACGTCGAGTCGGTGACCGGGATCACCCTCACGCGCTTCGAGCTGCTCACGGTGGCGGCCCTGCTGCACTTCTCGGACGAAGGCGTCGATGTGGCGGTCATTGAAGTCGGCTTGGGCGGCACGTGGGACTCGACGAACGTCGTCGACTCGGACGTGGCGGTGCTGACCAACGTCGACCTCGATCACACGGCCGTTCTGGGCCTGACGATCGGCGCCATTGCCACGGACAAGGTAGGAATCTTTCGTCCCGATGGTGTCGCCATCGTCGCCACGACCAACGCCATCGTCGTCGAGATCGCGAGGCAGCGCGCCGAGGACATCGGCGCGACGCTCTGGCTCCTCGGCGACGATTTCGCCGTCGACGAGAACGAGCTCGCCGTCGGTGGCCGGGCGATCACGCTGCGCACGCCATACGACTACTACGAGGAGGTGCTGGTAACCCTCCACGGGATCCATCAGGGGGTGAACGCAGCGACGGCCATTGTCGCTTGCGAGGCACTGCTCGGCCGGGCACTCGGCGACGAGGTCGTGACGACGACGCTGGCCCGCGCGGAGATGCCCGGGCGCATGGAGATTGTTGCTCGCAACCCGATGATCGTCATCGACGGTGCGCACAACCCCGCCGGGGTACGCGCGCTCGTCGCCACGTTGGACGGGGCATTTGACGTGCGAGGCGAGCGACGCTGCGTACTGGGCATGCTCACCGGACGCGACGTCAACGACATGGTGGCACCGCTCGTGGGCGCGGGCTTCACGGAGTTCCACTGCTGCTCGCCCCGTTCGCCTCGCGCGGTGCCCGCCGGTCAAGTTGTCGCGGCGCTCGAGTCGATGGGCGCGGTCGCCTTCGCGCACCCAAGTGCGATGGCGGCCCTCGCGCACGCGCGCGAACGATCAAGCGACGACGACCTCATCGTCGTGACGGGCAGCCTGTACCTCGTGGCCGAGGTGCGAGGCGAGGTGCTGCACATCGCTTCAAGGCACGCCAGCTGAGACTGTTAGATTGCCTGGCGTGAATCGTACGCTCGTGATCGTGAAGCCCGACGCCGTCGAGCGCGGACTTGTAGGTGAGATCGTGTCGCGCCTCGAGGATCGAAACTTGCGCATCGTAGCGGCGGAGCTGCGCACCATCGACCACGCCACGGCCCAGCGTCACTACGCCGAGCACGAGGGCCGGCCCTTCTATGACGCTCTGGTCGCCTTCATCACGCGCTCGCCGGTGCTGCTGGCCGTGGTGGAGGGACCAGAGGACACCTGGAGGATCGTGCGAGCGATGATGGGAGCGACGAATCCGGCCGAGGCGGCGCCGGGAACGGTGCGTGGCGACCTCGCTACGACGACGATGGAGAACCTGATGCACGGTTCGGATTCCGAAACGTCGGCCGTTCGTGAGATTGCGATCTTCTTTCCGGACTTGGATTAGCACGTCGTCTGGCCCGACGGTGCTCGGATGACCTAGCCTTGTGGGCAGCGCTGTGTCGGACGTCTTGCTAGAGGAAGTCAATGGTCGATAGTCGGTTTTCGCTGTTGGGTCGTGACATGGCCGTCGACCTGGGAACGGCGAACACTCTCGTGTACGTCCGCGGACGCGGCATCGTGTTGAACGAACCCTCCGTCGTGGCGGTTGACGTGAAAGACGGCAAGCCCCTGGCGGTCGGCGCCGAGGCCAAGCGGATGATCGGGCGCACGCCGAGCAACATCCAAGCGATACGCCCTCTGAAGGACGGAGTTATCGCGGACTTCGAGATTTGCGAGAAGATGCTGCGCTACTTCATTCATCGCGTGCACCAGCGTCGCTTTGCGAAGCCACGCATGGTGATCTGCGTGCCGTCGGGCATCACTGGCGTCGAGCAGCGCGCAGTGATGGAGGCCGCTGAGTTTGCCGGAGCGCGTAAGGCCTACATCATCGAAGAACCCATGGCCGCCGCGATCGGCGCTGGGCTGCCAATCCACGAGCCCACGGGCAACATGGTCGTGGATATCGGTGGCGGCACGTCGGAGGTCGCGGTGATCTCGCTGGGCGGGATCGTGACCAGCCAATCGATCCGCGTGGGTGGCGACGAGCTTGACGAGGCACTCGTCGCCTACGTCAAGAAGGAGTTCCAGCTGGCCCTCGGCGAGCGAACGGCTGAGGAGATCAAGATGCAGTTGGGCTCGGCCTTCCCACTGGAAGAGGAGTTGCGCGCCGAGATCCGCGGGCGCGACCTGGTGACCGGTCTACCTAAGACGGTCGTCATCTCCACCGAGCAGATCCGCCAGGCGATCGAAGAGCCCGTCCAAGCCATTGTCGACGCGGTGAAGGTCACGTTGGACCGGACGCCCCCCGAGCTCTCCTCGGACTTGATGGAGCAGGGCATCGTCCTAACGGGCGGTGGCGCACTGCTCGCCGGAATGGCGGCCCGGTTGGAGTATGAGACCAACATGCCGATCATCGTGGCGAACGACCCACTCAACTGCGTAGCGCTCGGCAGTGGAATGTGTCTCGAAGAACTCGACGTCTTCGCGCGCATGTTGAAGACCAGTCCTACGCGTTAAGCGGTGGCGACCGACCGTACGCGTCGTCGCACCTGGACTCTCAGCATCGCGGTCCTGGCCACCGTCCTCGTGCTGTACTTCACGACGGGGGTTTCCACGGGGCTGCGCGCCGGAGCGAACATCGTCATTACACCCTTTAGCTGGGCGGTCAACGCCGTGGCCCGCCCGATCGGCCACTTGCTAGCCGGCACCGTCAACTACAGCGACGTCGTCGAGCAGAACCAGAAGCTGCGTTACCAGCTGGGCCTTGCCGAGGAGCGGGCCAATGAAGCATGGGCCTACGCGCGCCAACTCCAGCAGCTCACGACTGGTCTCGACGTGCCGTTCGTGGGGTCGCTGCCCACGGTATCGGCCCAGGTCATCACGCTCTCGCCGACCAACTTCGCCGCGACGGTGGGCATCTCCAAGGGTCGCGACAGCGGCATTTTGGTGGGGATGCCGGTCGTCGCCGACGGGGGACTGGTGGGGCGGGTGATCGCGACCACGCCCAGCGGCGCCACCGTTCGCCTGATCAGCGACACTGCTTCGTCGGTCGGGGTCACCTTCAAGTCAGGCAAGACCTCGATCGTCGTCTCGGGCCGTGGACTGAACAGCGGACTCGATTCGACGGGCGTGCCCCTGGGTACCTCGATCGTTCCTGGCACCAAGCTCTCGACCGACGGCCTGAACGGCGGGCTGTATCCCGCCGGTCTGCCGGTAGCGACGGTGAAGACGGTGACCCTGACGCCCGGAGCCGCGACCTACAACCTCACCCTGCAGCCGGCCGCCGACCTTCGCCACCTGGCGTATCTCGACGTCGTGCTCTGGGAGCCGCCGGGATGAGACGAGCTCTGCTGCCAGTGACCGTCGTCACGCTCATCGTCGTCGCCGTGCAGCTCTCAATTTTTTCTAGCCTGCGCTTTGCCGGCGTCGTGGTGATGATTGTCTGGCTTTGGCCGCTCGCCATGGGTCTCGCCGGGCTGACGACGCTCGCGCTGTGGTGCGCGATCGTGGCCGGGGTGTTCTTCGACACCCACGCCACGACCCCCTTTGGTCTGACGGCGCTCGTGGCAGTAGTTCTCGCCTACGGTGCTTCGCGGTTGGGCCGCGAGGGCGTGGGCGACCTCGACTCGGCGGCCTGGTGGGTGACGCCGCTGCTGGCCGCGGCGGCCGGCTTCATCGCGCCGGTGCTCTTTGTCGGTGGCAGCTTTCTCACCTTCAACTTCTCGCTGTGGCGCGACGGCCTCGTCGCCGCAATGGTGGTGAACGCAGTTGCCTTCTTCGTGCTCGCGCGCCCAATGACGCGACTGGCCCGTTGGGTCGGCCACGCCGGGGGAGCGCGGTGAGTTCCTGGCGCGACCGGCCGACCGGCTCGTGGTTCTCGCGCCTGTGGCGCCCGTGGGTGAACCTGCACCCCTTTCGTGGTCGTGGCCGAACGATCAACGAGCCCAAGCCCGTCGGCATCCGTGACCTCATGGCCTCGCCGGAGGAGGTCCGGGTCCGCCCCGGACGACGCTGGCTCGTGATCGGTGGATTTTTCGCGCTGCTGCTGGTGGCGCTGCTCGTACGGCTCTTCTTTCTCCAGGTGCTCGAGTACCACGCGTCGGTCGCCGCCGTCGAGTCGAACTCGCTGCGGGTCACCACGATTCCGGCGACGCGCGGCGAGATCTATGACCGCGAGGGCAATCCGCTCGTCACCAACATCACGACGACTGAACTTCGCCTCTCGAGGGCCGAGGCTGCGCTGCACCCGACCATCAAGGGTTCGCTCTCTTCGCTGACCGGGCTCAGCGTCGCTCAGATCAACAGTGACCTCAACGACAAGCAGTATGACCCGTACCAGCCTGCGCCCATCATGAGTGACGCTCCCGCGAAGGTCGTCGAGTACATCCGGCTTCACCCCGCCGAGTTCCCCGGCGTGTCGGTACTCGACACTTCGACGCGCTCGTACCCTAACGGCGGCAGTGTCGGCGCCCAGGTGCTGGGTTACGTGGGCCCGATCACCCAGGCCGAGATCAACGCCAACCCCGGCCAGGGCTACCAGACCGACTCCGCCATTGGCAAGACCGGTATCGAGTCGTACTACGAGCAGTATCTGCGCGGCAAGGAGGGCACGAGCACGCTCGAGGTGAGCGCGACCGGCTCGGTGCTCGGCTCGATAAAGGCGACGGCGCCAACCGTGGGCGACTCGGTCGTGCTGAACATCGACACCCCGTTGCAAGAGGCGCTCGACGGCTACCTCGCGAACGAGATCCTGGCCGACCGCCACTCCATCGACCCCGTGTCGCACAAGGTGCCCGAGGCACTAAACGGCGCAGCGATCGTGATGAACCCGAACAACGGCGACGTCTACGCGATGGCGAGCTACCCCTCCTACAACCTCAACTCGTTCGTGAAGGGACTCTCCAACGCCGCGTTCCACCAGCTCATCGAAGAGGGGGCCTTCAACAACTACGCCATTCAGGGCCTCTACACCCCGGGTAGCACGTTCAAGCTGATCACCGCGACGACCGAGCTGCAAACCGGAATCATTTCGCCATCTAAGTATGTCGACGACACGGGTACGTTCACGGTGCCGGGCTGCCTGAAGGGCGTGAACCACGGTTGCGTCTTTCACGACGACGACAACGAGGCGGCCGGGCAGGTGGACCTGCCCACGGCCCTCACGGTTTCGTCGGACTACTACTTCTACAATCTGGGCTATCTCTTCTGGAACGATCAGGCCCAGTACGGTCAGACTCCGATCCAGAACGTCGCCGCCGACTATGGGCTCTCCGAGACGTCCAACATCGACCTGCCCGACGAGGCCCAGGGGCGCGTCGACTCGCCCAATGTTCGCAAGGAGCTCCACGCCGAGGCGCCGAAGGACTTCCCCACGGTCAGCTGGTACACCGGCGACAACATCGAGATGGCCTTCGGCCAGGGCACGACCGCCGTCACCCCAATTGAGATGGCCGACGCCTACGCGACGTTCGCCAACGGCGGCACGCACTTCGCGCCCGAGGTCGCGGCCGCCATCTTGAACCCGCACGGCAAGGTGATGGTCCGTTACCAACCTCGCGTGCTCAGCCACGTGAGCCTGCCCGCGAGCGTGCGCGACCCGATCCTCCAGGGCCTCACCGGCGTTGTCTCGAGCCCCAAGGGCACCGGCTACCCGGCCTTCCAGACCTACTTCCACCACTCACAGGCCGTCTTTCCCATCGCCGGTAAGACCGGCACGGCGAGCAACGCGCCCGGTCTCGAGCCCAACTCGTGGTTCATCGGCTTCGGGCCGACGACGCACCCCCAGTACGTCGTGCTCTGCGTGATCGACGAGGGCGGCTACGGCGCGGACGCCTCGGCGCCGGTCGTGGCGGAGACCTTCAACTACCTCGTCGCCCACCCGGTCCCGGCGCTGCGGTTGAAGCCCCAACTAAAGGCGCCGAAGCGACCGGGCAAGTCCACGAAGTCGGTGGTGGCCCTAAAGAAGTCCAACTAGAGCCAACGCGCACTAGCCTGGTGGTGTTGGGCGAGCTGGCACACGGGGTGCCAGGCGCGAAAAGAACGTCGCGGTGACGCAGTGGTTTCGCTCCGTCACCCAGCAGTGAGGAATTCTCGTGGTACAGGCCAGTGCATTGCTTTCACTCACCATCGCGACCCTCTTTGTCGTCACGGCCCAACGAGCCTTCAGTCTCTTTCCCCTTGCCGAAGCGCGCCGCGCGCGCCCACCGGCTCCGACCCGTGGCGCCGTGCGCCACGCCCTAACCACTCAGAACGCAAGGAGTACCCGTCGTGAGCGACGAAACCAACCCACCCCAACCCTCATCGTCTAGCCCTCGAATTGGTGACACGCGACCAGCCCCGCAGATAGGCGACACTCGCCCGAGTCCTAGAAGTTCAGCCGCCGCGCCGCCGGTCGCCCCGACCACGCCCGGCTCGGGTGGCGGGGGCCGCCGTCGCCGCGGCGGGCGAGGCCGCTCAGGCCAGGGCAATCGAGAGCACCGTGATGGACAGCTCTCCTCGAACGGATCGCTGGCACCCGCGCGGGCGCGACCCGGCGCCGACGCTCCAATCGAGGCTTCGGCACCCGAAGCCAGCGATGGCGCGGGCCGTCAAGGAAGAAGTCGCCGTCGCCGCGGCGGCGAGAAGCGCACCCGGGCCCAGGGCCGCTACCTGATGGCCGTGCACACCGCGAGCAACGGCACCCACATCGCCACGCTCGAAGGACGGACGATGGTCGAGTACACCGTGGCCAAGACCGCGGACGAAACGAACCAGATCGACGGCAACATCTACTTGGGGCGGATCCAGAACGTGCTGCCGGGCATGGAGCTCGCTTTCGTCGATATCGGCATCCCCAAGAACGCGGTCCTCTATCGCGGCGACGTCTCCTTCGACGCCGAGGACGTGGACGGCGCACCAACCAGCAACAAGCGCATCGAGGAGATGATCAGGGCCGGCCAGACGGTGCTCTGCCAAGTCACGAAGAACGCCATCGGGGCCAAGGGTGCCCGTCTCACCCAGGAAGTCTCCCTACCCGGGCGCTTCGCGGTGCTCGTTCCCAACTCCTCCACGATCGGGATCTCGAAGCGCCTGCCCGACGGCGAGCGGCGACGCCTGCGCCGAATCGTCGAGGAAGTGAAGCCCGAGCGCCACGGGATCATCATCCGCACGGCAGCCGAGGGAGTCACGGCTGACGACTTGGCCCGGGATGTCACCTCGCTCGTCGAGAAGTGGTCGGCCATCGAGGCCGAAGTCGCTCGCTCCAACCAGCCCCGGCTCATCTACCGCGACCTCGACCTCGCCGTGCGGGTACTGCGCGAAGAGCTCAACGACGACTACCGGGCGGTCCTGATCGATGATCGCACCCTCTATGAGAAGGTGCGCGAGTACGTCACGGCGGTGAACCCCGAGCTCGCCGACCGTATCGAGTACTACGACCGCGAGGGGGAGGACCTGCCGCTCTTTGAGCGCTACTTCGTCCACGAGCAGCTGCACCGGGCCCTCGACCGCAAGGTCTTCCTCCCATCGGGCGGATCGCTGATCATCGAGCGTACCGAGGCCCTCACGGTCATCGACGTCAACACGGGCAAGAACGTGGGCACCAACAACCTTGAGGAGACCGTCTTTCGCAACAATCTGGAAGCCGCGGACGAGGTCGCGCGCCAATTGCGCCTGCGCGACATCGGCGGCATCATCGTGATCGACTTCATCGACATGGAGTCCCGGGCGAACCGCGAGGCCGTGGCCTCGGCGTTGCGCCAGGCCCTGGCGCGCGACAAGACGCGCAGCCAGGTCTTTGACATCTCGGAGCTGGGTCTCATTGAGATGACCCGCAAGCGCGTCAACGTGGGGCTCCTCGAGTCGCTGTCGGTCGTGTGCGGGGTCTGCGACGGACGGGGCTTCATCGTCAACACCGGCCTCTAGCCGGGGTCGACGGGAGGTCGACTAGTATGGAAACCCTATGTACGCCGTTATCCGTATAGGCACGTCCCAGGAGCGCGTCGTCGAGGGCCAGGTAGTGCGCGTTGACCTGCGCCCCGAGGAGGTCGGCGCGCAGGTCGAATTCCAACCCGTGCTGCTCGTCGACGGCGATCAAGTCGTGGCCGGTCCCGCCTTAAAGGGAGCCAAGGTCACTGCGAAGATCGTCGGGGAGGAGAAGGGGCCTAAGATTCGTGGCCTCACTTACAAGCCCAAGGCGATCCAGCGCCGGCGATGGGGCCACCGTCAGCACTACTCAACGGTCGAGATCACCAAGATCTCGGCGAAAGCCTAAGGAGCAGCGATGTCCAAGACCAAAGGGGGCGGCTCGACGCGCAACGGACGCGACTCGCACGCTCAACGACTGGGCGTGAAGACCTTCGACGGGACGAGCGTGGCGCCGGGCAGCATCCTCGTGCGCCAGCGCGGCACGAAGGTTCACCCGGGACGCAACGTCGGCATCGGCAAGGATGACACGCTCTTCGCCCTCACTGAGGGCACGGTGAAGTTCGGCTTCCGCGGCGGGCGAAAGCTCGTGGACGTCGTCACTGACTGAACTCTCCCTCTAAACGCAGACGACCCCCGGGCCAGGCCCGGGGGTCGTCTGCGGTAAGGCTAGAACTACATGCTCTTGACGGTCTTCTTGAAGGTCGAGCCAATGGATACCTTCGGCGCCCTGGAGGCGCGGACCTGGATTGCTTCTCCGGTCTGGGGGTTGCGGGCCGTGCGCGCCTTGCGCTCGACGCGCTCAAATGACAGGAAACCCGAAAGTACGATCTTCTCGCCCCGGGACACGTTGCCGACCACGACGTCCTCAAAGGCCTTCAGTACTTCCGCCACCGTGTTCTTGTTGGCGCCACTTTCGGCGACAATTGCTTCTACCAACTCGGCCTTGTTCACCGGTCGACTCCTTGCTCTCATGGAATACGGAACTGGGCGTTCCCAGCAGCCACCGTCAGTTTTACCGTAAAATCAAGGAAATCTTGGGATACGGCCGTAAGAATTGGCTGTTATTACAGTTTTGATTTTACAAAACTCCTGATGGCGCCCGCGTTCATCGCGACTCGCCGAAAACTCCCGAGCTTGCAGCGGACGAGAACCTTCCTTCGCGTCGCCAAAGGCCTGAAAACAAGCACTTTTGAGCGGTCATCGGGGGTAGCGAGGTCAACACGCGATCGAGTCTTGGGGACCGCGCCGCGAAACTCTTGGCTGCGCATTCAACGTGTCCGACGACACCTCTCGCGCCGCGAGGAAAATGCTCGATGAGGCGGCGCTTCGTGTCGGCATAAAGGGGCGAACACCGTACACGCGCTTGGCGTCGTCTCGCGATCGGCGTCGCGGCCAATCGTTTTCTTAAGTCCGTCGGCGTAGAGACCAGCGTGAGCGAGCAACTTCACCCAAGGGAGATTGCAGGTGTTCGCCGTAGGATGGCGGGGTGTCCGCCTTTGTCGATAGCGCGCAATTGCACGCCAAAGCCGGTAACGGCGGGGCCGGCAGCGTCAGTTTTCGCCGAGAGGCCCACGTGGCCAAGGGCGGTCCCGACGGCGGCGACGGGGGACGCGGCGGCGACGTCTGGCTCGAGGCTGACCACAATCAGGCGTCGCTGCTCGGCTTTCGCGACCATCCCTTTCGCCGGGCGACCGACGGCCAGCACGGCACCTCGAAACGCCGGCACGGCGCTCGCGGCCGTGATCTGGTCGTTCCGATTCCGGTGGGCACCATGGTCTACACCGTCGAGGGGGAGTTGCTGGTCGACCTGGCCGGCGCCGGAGACCGCTGGCTCGCCGCCGAAGGAGGACTCGGCGGACTAGGAAACGCGAGGTTTCTCTCGAACCAGCGACGCGCGCCGGCATTCGCCGAGCAGGGGGAGACCGGCGAGGAACGCTGGGTCAATCTCGAGCTGAAGCTGCGGGCCGACGTGGCTCTTATCGGGTTTCCCAACGTGGGCAAATCGACGCTCATTTCGAAGGTCTCGGCCGCGCGGCCCAAGATCGCCGACTACCCCTTCACCACATTGGTGCCCCAACTCGGGGTGGTCCGGGTCGGCGAGCGCTTGGGGCGCCCCGGCGACGCGACCGAGTTCGTCATGGCCGACGTGCCCGGCCTCATCGAGGGGGCGGCCGAAGGTCGGGGCCTCGGCCACGACTTCCTGCGCCACGTCGAGCGCGCGAAGGTGCTCTGCGTGATGCTCGATCTCTCGGCAGCTGCGCCGTGCCCGCCGAGCGACCAGCTCGCCATCCTCCTCGGCGAGCTTGGTGCCCACTTGGCCGAGTTGCTGGAACGGCCCCGGGTCGTCGTCGGCTCCAAGGCCGACGTCGCGACCCACGAGATGGCTGGTGTGGAGTCGATTTCGGCCGTGACGGGCCAGGGTATCGATGGGCTGGTCGGAGAACTCGCGCACCTCGTGGCTACGGCGCGTCGCGACGAGGCTGAGGCGCGGGTGCACGAGATCGTTGTCCACCGCCCCGTACTCGACGAGATCACCGTGCGCCGCCTCGGGCCAACGAGCTGGATCGTCGATGGCCGTAGCGCGCGACGCGCGGTGCGCTTCCAGGATCTCACGGACGACCAAGCGCTCGGCGAAATCGTGCGGCGACTCAAGGAGCTCGGTGTGGATCGACTCTTGCGGCGAGCGGGGGTGCGCGACGGCGACGTCGTTACCGTCGGTGACGTCGCATTGGAGTGGTGGCGTGATGCGGTCGCCACCGGCCTCGACCGAGGCGAGCACCACCGAGCGACTCGTCGAGAGCGTCTCGCACGTCACGGCCGGCTCGATCACGGCGAGAGCGATGACGAGTCGTAGCGTCGTAGCCAAGATCGGCACCTCGTCGGTGACCGACGCTAACGGCAAGGTCGATTACGACGTGCTGGTCAACCTCGCCGCGGACGTCGTGACGCTGCGCGAGGAAGGCTGGTCGGTCGTTGTCGTTACCTCGGGGGCCATCACCGCGGGCTGGGCCGAAGTGGGTCACGGCCCGCGTCCACGCGACGCAGCGACGCTTCAGGCGGTGTCGGCCGTGGGCCAGCCACTCTTGATGCACGCGTGGCGCAACGCCTTCGGCGAGCTCGGCGCCGCCGTGGGCCAGGTCCTTCTCGCGCCCCTCGACTTCTCGCACCGGGGCCAGTACCTCCACGCGCGCGGCACGCTCGAGGCGCTCGCCGCGCTCGGTGTCGTGGCGATCGTCAACGAGAACGACGCCGTGGCCGATGAGGAGATTCGTTTCGGGGATAACGACCGATTGGCCGCGCTCGTCGCCAATCTCGTCGGCGCGTCACACCTCGTCCTCTTGACCGACACCGACGGGCTGCTCACCGCGGACCCGCACCTGGACGCCTCGGCGACGCTGATCGAAGAGGTGAGAGCCTTCGACGCCGATCTGTTAGAGGCCGCCGGATCGAGCCGATCGGGCGTGGGCAGTGGCGGCATGGCTTCGAAGCTGGCGGCGGCCCACATGGCCGCGTGGTCGGGCGTCACCACGGTGATCGCTCAGGCGAGGACGAGTCACGCGCTGCGCCAGGCGCTGCTGGGAGAGCCAGGTTTTGGCACGACGTTTCGCGCACGTAGCGAACGACTCCCGGCTCGAAAGTCGTGGATCGCCTTCGCGGTGGCGAGCCGGGGCTCGCTCACCATCAACGAGGGCGCCCAGCGAGCGCTCGAGCACGATGGGCGAAGCCTTCTGCGCGTGGGCGTCGTGTCCGTTGAGGGGTCCTTCGTCGAAGGTGACGCCGTAGAGGTCAAGGGCCCCGAGGGGTTCACGATCGCCAAGGGTCTCGTGCGCGTGTCGGCCGAGTCGTTCTACGACGGTGACGACGTCGTCGTGCACCGCGACGACCTCGTTCTCCTTCGGCGGGTCTGACGACCTCCGTTACGCTCTAACCATGCCAACGAGCGAGTTAGCGACCCAGGGCGCCGCGGTGAAGCGAGCCGGTCTCGAGCTCGGTCGCGCGTCCGACGAGGTCCGTCGGGCCGTCGTGCGCCACGTGGCCGATCGCCTCGAGGAGACTCGCCAAGAGCTCTTGGCGATCAACGCCCTCGAGGTCGCGGACTACGGCGAATCGGGTGCCGGGCCGGGACCGGCTGTTGCTCAACGAGGACCGGGTGGCGGCGATGGCGAGCGCCCTGCGGGAGGTCGCCAACGCTCCCGACCCGCTCTTCGAGGTCGTCGATCGAGGGACGCGACCTAACGGCCTGCGCGTCGAGCGGGTTCGGGTGCCGTTGGGTGTGATCGGCGTGGTCTACGAGAACCGCCCCAACGTCACCTCCGACGTGGCTGGGTTGTGCGTGCGCAGCGGTAACGCCGCCTTTCTTCGCGGTTCTTCGAGCGCCCAGCGCACCAACGCCTTCATCGTCGATCTATGGCACGAGGCTCTCGAGAAGGAAGGCCTGCCGCGCGACGGGGTCGCGCTGGTCGCGGACCCCTCGCACGCCACTGTCGCAGCGTTCATGCAGCTCACCGACGTCTTGGACTGCCTGATTCCTCGCGGGGGACCGGCGCTCATTGCCGCGATGCGCGAGCACGCGCGCGTGCCCTACGTCCTTGACGGCGACGGAAACTGTCACGTCTTCGTCGACGAGTCGGCTCCACTGGAGCGCGCCGTCGCCATCGTGAAAAACGCCAAGACCTCTCGGCCCGGCGTGTGCAACGCCGCCGAGACGGTGCTCGTCCACGCGTCGATCGCACCGGTCTTCCTGCCGGCCCTCGCGGCGGCGATCCCCGAGGTTGAACTGCGCGCCGACGAGCGCGCGATGGCCTATCTTCCCGGCGCCGTAGCGGCCAGCGAAGAGGATTTCGCCAAGGAATTCCTCGATCTGATCCTGGCGGTGAAGGTCGTGTCGTCGCTCGACGAGGCGATCGAACACGTCGCGACCTACGGCACCGGCCACAGCGAAGCAATCGTCACCGATAACGATGCGAGCGCCGAAAGCTGGGTGCGTCGCGTCGACGCCGCCGCGGTGCTCGTGAACGCCTCGACACGCTTCATCGACGGCGGGGAACTTGGGCTGGGCGGCGAGGTCGGCATCTCCACCCAAAAGCTCCACGCGCGCGGCCCGATGGGCCTGCGCGAGCTGACCTGTCTCAAGTGGGTCGTGCGCGGAGAGGGACAGGTCCGGTGAGCGCCCTCGACCCGCGAGAAGAGCTGGCCAAGCGCCTCGGGCTCGAAGAGATCCCGCCGGTTCGCTTCCAATCGCCCGACGAGGTGCAGAAGCTCCTGGCCGCGAACGACTATCTCGGTGACGAGGCCATCGCCTCGGTCACCTTCCTCGCCGATCGTCTGGCCAAGCCCGTCCTCGTCGAAGGACCGGCCGGCACCGGCAAGACGGCCCTCGCGAAGGCGGTCGCGGACTCGATCGGCGCGCGGCTCATCCGGCTCCAGTGCTACGAGGGACTGGACGAGACGAAGGCCCTCTACGAGTGGAACTACCGCAAGCAGTTGCTGCGCATCCAGGCCGGCCGACCCGAGGGGACGGGCGCCGAGGAGTGGCACCACCTCGAAGAGGACATCTTCGCCGAGGAGTTCATGCTGACGCGGCCCCTGCTCGAGGCGATCTCGGCGAGCGATCCCGTCGTGCTGCTCATCGACGAGGTCGACCGGGTCGAGCTGGAGACCGAGGCGCTGATGCTCGAGATCCTCTCGGAGTACCAGGTCTCGATTCCCGAGCTCGGCACGATACGCGCGAAACAGATCCCGATGGTCTTTCTCACCTCCAACAACACCCGCGAGCTCTCCGAGGCGCTGAAGCGACGCTGCCTCTATCTCTACGTCGGCTACCCGAGCATTGAGCGCGAGCGCGACATCATCCTCCTGCGCGTGCCAGGGGTCTCGAGCGCGCTGGCCGCGCAGATCGCCCAGGTCGTGCGCTCGCTTCGCGCGATCGACCTCAAGAAGGCCCCTTCGGTTGCTGAGACGCTCGACTGGGCGCGCACGCTCGTCGTCCTCGGCCGCGAGGAGATCGGCGACGAGGAGACGGCGGCCACGCTGCACATTTTGCTGAAGTACCAGTCCGACATCGAGCGCGCGCGCAAGGAGCTGCTCGGACGCGCGAGGCCCGTTGCTTAACCGGCTCGGGCGACTTCATCGGCGAGCTGCGCGCGGCGGGAATACCCGTGTCGATGAGCGAGCACGTCGACGCCGCGCGGGCCCTGGGCGTGATCGACCTCGGCGACCGCGAGCTGCTGCGCGCGACGCTCGCCGCCACACTCGTCAAGGACGGCGATCACTTGCCGGTCTTCAACGCCGCCTTCGACGTCTTTTTCTCAGTGCGCTCGCTCGCCAGTATCGAGGAAGAGCTCGACGAGACGTCGACAGATAAGCGCAGCGCGGCGAATTCGAGCGGGCCGGGCCGCTCCCGCGGCCAAGGCGCGGGCGGCGCGGGCGAGCTCAGCGCCGGCGAGCTCGCCGAGCTGCTCTTTCGGGCGATGCTCGCCGGTGACCTCGAGGCAATGCGCTTTGGCGCGAGAGAGGCCGTCGCGCGCTACGCCGGCATGGAGCCGGGTCGTCCCGTCGGCGGAACGTACTACCTGTACCGGACGCTGCGCAACCTTGACGTCGAGGCACTCGAGCGGCGACTCTTCGAAGCCGCGCGGCTCGAGCCCGGCGAGCTCGCCGAGCGCCTGGCACGCGACGACGCTCGGGTTCGCGTCGAGCAGCTGAAGGCGGCGCTCGAGCGCGAGATTCGCGAGCGCCTCGTCGAGGACCGCGGCGCTGAGGCACTCGCGAAGTCCGTGCGCAAGCCCCTGCCGGAGGATCTCGACGTCATGCACGCCAACCGAGAGGAGATGGCCCAGCTCGAGCGGGCCCTGCGGCCACTCAGTCGCAAACTGGCCGTGCGCCTCGCGCGAAAGCGGCGCCACCGGCGCCGCGGCCCGGTCGACCTTCGCCACACGGTCCGCCGGAGCCTCTCGACCGGCGGGGTGCCGATCGACCTGCGCTTCAAGCCGCCGCGACCGGCCAAGCCCGAGATCTTCGTTGTCGCCGACGTGTCTGGGTCGGTGGCTTCGTTCGCCCGTTTCACGCTGCACCTCGTGCACGCCATCAGCTCGCAGTTCTCCAAGGTCCGCAGCTTTGTCTTCGTCGACGGACTCGACGAGGTGACGCACCTGTTCGAGGTGGCCGAGGACCCGGCGGACGCGGTGGCGCGCATCAACGCCGAAGCGGACGTCGTTGCCTTCGACGGCCACTCCGACTACGGACGGGCCCTGACGACCTTTCACGAGCGCTACGCCCCCTCTCTCACCAAGCGCTCGACCGTGCTGATACTGGGCGACGCGCGCAACAACTACCACCAGGCCCACGCCGAGCTGCTGGCCGACCTGCGCTACCGGGCCAAGGCCGTCTACTGGCTCAACCCCGAGCCGACGGGCTACTGGAATAGCGGTGACTCGATCGTCGCCCAGTACGCGCCGTACTGCGACCGGGTGGTCGAGTGCCGGACGTTGCGCCAGCTCGAAGCCTTTGTCGGCGAGTTGGCCTGAGTGGACGAGCGGCTGCCGCCTGAGGGATTCCGCCAGCGCGGTGGCCCGCCCACGGGCACGCGGCTGCTCATGATCCGCCACGGCGAGTGCTTGGCCAACGTCGAGGGCCTAGCCGGGGGACCAATCGGCGACGGCGGACTCACCGAGCTCGGGCGCGCCCAGTCGAGAGCGCTCGCGAGACGGCTCGCGATCACTGGCGAGCTCGACAGCGCGGCGGCCTTCTACACCTCGACCCTGCCGCGAGCGATTGAGACGGGCGAGATCGTGCGCCCCGCAATCAACGAGCGCCTGGTCGCCACGAGGGACGAAGCGCTCTGCGAGCTCGGGGTCGGCGAGGCCGACGGGCTCACCTGGACCCAGATCAAAGCGCGCTACCCGCTGCCCAACTGGGACGAGGACCCGAGCCAGAAGAACGTCCCCGGGGGCGAATCGCTCGTCGAGTTCTTCGAGCGCTGCGTCGGCGCGATCGGACGCCTCGTTGCTCGCCACCCAAAGGAGCTCGTCGTCACGGTCGTACACGGGGGCTTCATCGAGCAGGCCCTCAAGCTCTACCAAGGACTCGGCGCCGGCGTGCGACTTCGGCCGCGCATCGAGAACTGCTCCATGACTGAGATCGAGTTCGACGGCGAGCGCACGCGGCTGCTGCGCTACAACGACCTTTCGCCGACCGGGGTCGAGTAGCGCTGGAGGTACTCGGCCACGTGGAAGGCCAGGTCCAAGCTCTGCGTGGCGTTCAGGCGCGGGTCGCAGATCGAGGTGTAGTTCTGGTGCAGGTCGGTCTCGTTGAGCCGCGACCCGCCGCCGAGGCACTCGGTCACGTCGTCGCCGGTCAGTTCCACGTGCAGCCCGCCCGGCCACGTGCCGAGCGCCTGGTGGATGAGGAAGAACTGCGAAGTCTCCGAAAGGACGTCGTCGAAGCGGCGGGTCTTCTGGCCGCCTGAGGCGACGAACGTATTGCCGTGCATGGGGTCGCAGGCCCAGAGTTCGCTGCGGCCGTCGTCACGCAGAGCCTCGACGAGCGGGGGCAGCAGCTCGCTCACGCGCTCGCGGCCCATGCGCGCGATGAGCGTCAGTCGCCCGCGCCGGTTCTCGGGGTTCAACACTTCGGTGAGACGGCGCAGCTCGTCCACCCCCATCGTCGGGCCGACCTTCAGCCCGAGTGGGTTGGACACCCCGCGCAGGAAGTTCACGTGGGCTCCCTCGAGCTGGCGCGTGCGGTCCCCCACCCACAGCAGGTGCGCCGAGCAGTCGTACCAGTCGCCCGTCAGCGAGTCGCGCCGGGTCAGCGCCTCCTCGTAGGGCAGGATGAGCGCCTCATGGCTGATGTAGAAGTCCACGCTCTGCAGGGCGCTGTCGTCGGCCAGGTCGATCCCGCAGGCCTTCATGAACTGCAGGGCGCGCTCGATCTCGTCGGCGATCACCTCGTAGCGCTTGCCCTCGAGCGAGTTGGCGACGAACTCCTGGTTCCAGGCGTGCACGCGCGATAGGGCGGCAAAGCCACCCGTCGTGAAGGCGCGCAGCAGGTTCAGCGTGGCGACGCTTTGGTGGTAGGCGCGCAGCAGCCGCTCGGGGTCGGGGCGACGGGCCTCTTGGGTGAACTCCTCGGAGTTGACGATGTGGCCGCGAAAGGCCTCGAGCCGCTCGCCGTGGAGCTCCTCGTAGTCATCGGTACGGGGCTTGGCGAACTGTCCGGCGATGCGTCCCACCTTGATGACCGGCACCCCGGCCGCGTAGGTCAGTGCCACGGCCATCTGCAGGATGACCTTTAGCTTGTCGCGTATGGTGTCGGCTGCCGACTCGTAAAAGGACTCGGCGCAGTCGCCGGCCTGGAGCAGGAATGCGCGGCCGCTCGCCGCCTCGGCCAGCTGCTCTTGGAGGCGACGCGCCTCGCCGGCGAAGACGAGCGGCGGCTTTTTCGCGAGTTCTCGTTCGACTCGCTCGAGGTGGTCAGCGTCAGGCCAGGTGGGGCTCTGGGCCACGGGGTACTCGCGCCACAAACGAGGCGTCCAGTTCGCCGACGTCGAGTCCATCTGTAAAGCGTACGGTCTTGCCGTCGCGCCCAGCCAATCGCCTTTAGGCTGCCGGGATGAAAGTCGAGCGCGTCGGGCTCTTCGGCGGGACCTTCGATCCGCCGCATCTCGGCCACGTCGCGGCGCTCGAGGCCGCCGCGCGCAGCGGACGCTTCGACCGCCTTGAGGTGACGGTCGCGGGCGATCCGTACCTCAAGGGCACGGGCGTGCGCCCGGCCAAGGTTCGTCTGGCGATGGCGCACGCGGCCTTCGATCGGTTAGCGCTCGTCGTGGTCTCCGAGCGCGAGATTGCCCGACCGGGTCCCTCCTACACGATTGACTCGGTGCGCGAGCTGCTTGCCGAGGCGAGGGCCGTGGACCTCATCGTCGGGGCAGATCTCGCGGGCGAACTGCCCCACTGGCACGAGGCCGAAGAACTGCGCGAGCTGGTTGAAGTGGGCGTCGTGCCGCGTCCGGGGTCCGCGAGCGCGGTGCCGGTCGGCTGGCGCGGTTACGAGATCGCGATGGAGCCGGTTGATCTATCGAGCACGTACGTTCGCGAGTTGGACCCGAAGGACCCGCGACTCGAGAAGCTCCTGCCGGCGGGCGTTATTCCGCTCCTCGTCGGCGCCTGAGGCTAGAGTCGAAGAAATGGCAGTTCGACTGTTCGACCTGACCGAACCGCAGTCGTCGCGGCTGGAGGTTCTTGAGAGGGCGCCGCGGCGTCAACACCTTCGACGCACGAAGCAGCGCTACGCCCTGGTCGGCGCGCTGGCGCTCGCAATCCCCTTCTTTGGTGCTCTCGTCGCTCTCGGAGTGGCCCACTGAGTGAATTCGTGACGAGCGGCGAGAGCTCTCGCGGCCCCCACTCGACGTACGTAGCGACCGTCGTGAACGCAGCCATCGTCGCGGCGGACGAGAAGATCGGGCTCGACACGGTGGTGCTCGACCTGCGAGCCCTCGTGGACTCCTTCGACGCGCTGGTTCTCACCTCGGGGCGTAACGACCGCCAGGTGCGCGCCCTCGCCGAGGAGATCGAGCGCTGCGTGGGTCTCGCCCTCGACGTGAAGCCGAACCACGTCGAGGGTCTACGCGAGGGCGAGTGGGTGGCGCTCGACTACGGCGACGTCATCGTGCACGTCTTTGACGAGACGGCTCGGGAGTACTACGACCTCGAGCACCTCTGGAGCGCCGCCCCGGCGCTGCGCGGCCAGCCCGTCGCTTAGTCAACCGTTCAGCAGATCCTCGAAACTCTGGGGGGTGATGAGGGTCGTGCGAACACCGCTGGGGGTGAGGAGATGCTGGGTGACGCCCGCGGCCTTGACCATGATGCCTCTGGTGGCGCCCACGTCGTAGGCGGTGAGGACGAGCTGGCCGATCGCGAGGATCTGCGCCGAGCGTGAAAGCGCGTCGAGCGTCGTTGCGAAGTCGATGGTGCCGATCCCACCTTGCACGCTCGCCGAGAGCAGCACCAGGTCCTTGGGCAGCGCGCTCGTGTAGCCCGCCGACGCCTCGATGGGCAGCGGACCGAGCAGGAGCTGATCGATGACGCTCGTGAGCGCCGGCGGCGAGGGCACGATGCGGCTCGATGGCGCGAGGTGCCCGGTGGCGTCGATGATGTAAACGGGCTGGGTGACGAATCGCACTCGCGCATCGTTGGTGCCGGGAATCGTCGGACCGAGCAGGCCGAAGGGGACCTTCGACTTCGCGATGAACTGGGGGGCGGCGTTGGGTGCGACCAGCGTGCACCCGGCGAGCGCGAGCGCCCCCAAGCCCACGAGCAGGGCGACGTGCAGCCGTCTCACGACGGCGCCTCCTCGACGATGGGCAGCAGGATCTGGAAGCGCGCCCCGCCGTCGGGACTCTCGAGGACCCGTATCGATCCGCCGAAGGCCCGAACGTGATCGCGCACCAGCGCGAGACCGAGTCCCGTGCCGCGGGCCCCGCCGCGATCGTGGGCGGCGCGGCCGCGAACGAACCGATCGAAGATGACGGCGCGCTCTTCGAGGGACACGCCGGGCCCCGCGTCGTCGACGTTGACCGCGAGCTGGCCGAGCTCGTAGTCGAGACGCACCGCGGTGGCGCCGCCGGCGTAGTGGCGAGCGTTGTCGATCAGGTTCGTCATGACCCGCTCAAAGCGGCGACGGTCCACGGAGATGAGGGGATCCTCGAGCGCCGGGGCGACGTCGACGGGCGGCTCGCTGAGTCCGTGGCGGCGCGCGGCCGAGCGCACCGACTGGCGCACGAGCTCGACGGCGGCCACGGTCTCGATCACGAGGGGGACCGCGTCGGCGTCGCTGCGAGCCATTTCGAGCAGGTCTTCGACCAGCGACTGGAAAATCGACAGGTCGGCCGTCAAGAGATCCAGGCTCTCCTGGGCGATGGGCGAGAGCTCGGTCCGGTGCTGCTGGAGGACCGAAGCCGTTGTGGCGAGCGTGGTGAGCGGCGAGCGGAGCTCGTGGCTGACGTCACTGGCGAAACGCGAGTCGCGCTCCATCCGGTCGACGAGCTGGCTGACCATCTCGTTGAACGAGTCAGTGAGCTGCTGCACCTCCAAGTCGGCGCGAGTGACCTCCAGGCGCGTCGTCAGGTTGCCGTCGGCGATAGCCGCCGCCGCCACCGAGACCCGCTCGAGGGGACGTACGGTGCGGCGGGCCACCCACAGCCCGCCCGAGATGCCGATCAGGGAGGTGGCGAGCGCCCCGAGGCCGAGCACGAGCATCAGGTTGCGCAGCGTGTGTTCGAGCGAATTGAACGTGTAGACCTCGAAGAACTGCGTCTCGACGGCCGGTATCGGAACGCCCACGACGAAGATGATGCGCCCGTTCACGTTGAGAATCTGGGCCGTCGGATCGCCGGATGCGACCTTCGCGATGATGTCCTTCGGCACGTCGTTGGTCGAGGCGCCAGTACTGCGTGAGAGCCACTCGTTGTGCGTCTCGACCAGCACGGTCGAGTTCGTCGCGTGCTCAATCGAGTTCAATTCGCTCGCCAGCTCGGGCGGCGATGTGTAGAGGGTGCTGCGCACGATCTCGGCGTTCTCGAAGCTCTGATGGAGGTCGGCCTGCTGGAGATTGTCGACAAGCTCGTGGTGCACGCCCTCGTAAGTGAGGGCGGCGAAAAGGCCGCTCAGCAGTAGGGCGCCCAGTCCGAAGGTGATGAGGAGACGAAGTCGGAGACTTCGCTGGGCCATTAGATGACCAACTTGTAACCCGTTCCCCGAACTGTGACGAGGTACGTGGGGTTGGCGGGATCGGGCTCGATCTTCATGCGAAGACGTCGAATGTGCACGTCGACGAGCCGGCTGTCGCCGAAGTAGTCGTAGCCCCAGACGTGCTCGAGCAGGTCTTCACGCGAGAGAACCCGCCCATTCGCCGCGGCGAGATTGGTGAGCAGTCGGAACTCCGTTGAGGTGAGGTGCAGCTCGGCGCCGTCGCGGTGTCGCACGACGCCCTCGTCGGGAATGACGCGCAGCTCGCCGAGCTGGAAGGCGTTAGTGCTCTTGTCGGGACGCCGGCGCAGGTGGGCCCGCACGCGCGCGAGCAGCTCCTCGGGAACGAAGGGCTTCGTGACGTAGTCGTCGGCGCCGGACTCGAGGCCCAGCACGACGTCGGCCGTCTCGTCGCGCGCCGAAACGATCACGATCGGCAGGTCGCTCGAGGCGCGCAGCGCCTCGCAGGTCTGAAAACCAGTCATCCCCGGCAGCATGACGTCGACAATCGCGACATCTGAGGCCATGCGTGCGAAGAGGGCGATACCGATCTCGCCCGAGGGCGCGTCGTCGACGGCGAAACCTTCGCCCTCGAACATGAGTCGAAGCGCGGTGCGAATGTGGTCGTCGTCTTCCACGATCAAGATGCGGGGCATTCCAACTCCTCTGGAATCATCGCCCAGACTACTTAGTCAATGCCGAACGGCCGGTTTTCACTAGCCTTGACACGTGTCGGCTGCGCGCAATGGCGAACGGACCGCTTCCGGGTGGCACCTGGTGGCGTACGCCAACACGTTGCGCGCGCTCGACCTCGCCGACGCGACTCAGCGCGCGTACCTCGCCGACGCGAGGGCCTTCGCACGTTGGGCCCGCGAGCGCGACGTCGCGGCGCCGAGCGAGATCTCGAAGCAGGAGCTACGGGACTATCTGGTCTTCATGACCGAGCGCGGGGATGAGCGGACGTCGATTGTGCGCCGGCGAGCTTCGCTGCGCCGCTACTTCGCCTGGCTCGTGGAGCGGGGGCACCTGAGTGCGAGCCCCGCCGCGCGCCTGCTCGCGCCGCGCGCGTCGTCGCAACTGCCCAAGATCGTCCTGCGCGAACAGCTTGACAACCTCCTTGATGACGATTGGGGCGACGACGAGTGGGCCAGGCTCGACCGCGCGGTCTGCGAGGTGCTCTACGGGGCGGGACTCCGGGTATCGGAGCTCTGCGGGCTCGACGTGGGAAGCGTCGACTTCACCCAAGGACTGGTCCGTGTGCTCGGCAAGGGCCGCAAGGAGCGGATCGTACCGCTACACCGCAAGGGTCTCGACGCGATCCGGCTCTGGCTCGACGACGCGCGCGCCGACATCGCCGGCGAGGAGTCCCCAGGTGAGGCGCTGTTCTTGAACCGTCGAGGCCGGCGACTCGGGCCCCGCGACGTGCGCCGGATTCTCGATCATCGGGTCGCGCGTGGTCACGTCTATCCCCACGCGCTGCGCCACACCTACGCCACGCACCTCATTGAAGGGGGAGCCGATCTGCGCGTCGTCCAGGAGCTGCTCGGTCACGAGAGCCTCGCCACCACGCAGATCTACACGCACGTCTCGAAGTCGCGACTCCAGAAGGTCCATCGCCAAACGCACCCGCGGGGCTAGCCGACCGCCTCGACTACAATGGTCGGGCTCTCCCAGGGTGGGCGAGCGAGTGAGTCGTCCCCGTGGTTTCGTACGGTCGCCGTTCGCGGTGCTCTGCGGGGTCAGCAACCATACGAAAGGAAACTGAATCGTGGCGCTGGTCACACTGCAGGAACTGCTGGACTCGGGCGTGCACTTTGGGCACCAGACCCGACGTTGGAACCCCAAGATGCGCCGGTACATTCTCGGCGAGCGAAACGGCATCTACCTGATCGACCTGCGAAAGACCCTCGCCGGCATCGAGGCGAGCTACGCCTTCGTACGCGACTTGGTGGCCGAAGGCGGCGTGGTGCTCTTCGTGGGAACGAAGAAGCAGACCCAGGGCCCGATCGCGGACTACGCCCAGGCCTGCGGCATGCCCTTCGTGAACCAGCGCTGGCTGGGCGGGATGCTCACGAACTTCGCCACGGTCGCCGGACGCGTCAAGCGGCTGGTCGAACTGCGCACGATGGAGCGCGCCGGCGACTTCGCGGCAATGCCCAAGCGCGAGGCGCTGCGCCATTCGCGCGAACTCGAGAAGCTGGACCGCAACCTGAGCGGCATCGCGGCCCTCGAGCGCGTCCCCGACGCGATCTTTGTCATCGACACCAAGAAGGAGCACATCGCCGTTACGGAGGCGCGCAAGCTGGGACTTCCGATCGTGGCGGTCGTCGACACCAACTGCGATCCCGACGTCATCGACTTCGTGATCCCGGGCAACGACGACGCCATCCGGGCCGGCTCGCTGCTGTGCCGGCTGATGGCCGATGCCGTCACCGAGGGCCGCTACATTCGCCAGAACCGACCGGCCGTCGTGGTGAGCCCGACGAACGCCTGAACGTCATGATTCGAAGAGGAGAACCAAGGTGACCGTCACCGCCAAAGAGGTACAGAACCTGCGCCAGGCGACGGGCGTGGGCATGATGGACGCGAAACGGGCACTCGAGGCGACCAACGGCGACATGGAGGCGGCCACGCAGTGGTTGCGCGTGCAGGGCTTGGCCTCGGCCGCCAAGCGCGCCGATCGAGAGGCCAGCGAAGGTGCGGTCGCCGTGGTGCGTGACGGCAACGTCGCCGCGATCGTCGAGTTGCGCTGCGAGACTGATTTCGTGGCGAAGTCCGAGGAGTTCGTGACCCTCGCCGATGAGATCGCGGCACGGGTTTGCGCCGACGGGGATCAGTCCATCGCCCACTTCAAGGAGAACATCGACACGATGCTCACGACCCTCAAGGAGAACATTTCGATCGGCCGGGTATATCGGCTCGAGGCCGGTCCCGGGGAGGTCGTCGACACCTACGTGCACCACCAGTCGGGCCGCGGGGTCAACGCCGTCGCCGTCGTGGTGAAGGGCGCCGGAGAAGAGGTGGCCCACGACCTGGCCGTGCACATCGCCTTCGCCAGGCCGCTCTACTTACGACGCGAAGACGTGCCCCAGAGCGAGGTTGACAAAGAGCGTTCAACCGTCGAGCAGATCACTCGCAACGAGGGAAAGCCCGAGGCGGCGGTGCCCAAGATCGTCGAGGGCCGACTCAACGCGTGGTTCAAGGAGCGGGTCCTTTTGGAGCAGCCCTACGTGAAGGACGAGAAGGAGACGGTGCAACAGTTCTTGAAGGGCGCGACGGTCAGCGCCTACGCTCAAGTGGTCGTCGGGGGATAGGACAGCGCGGTGCGTCGAGTCGTCTTGAAGCTGTCGGGCGAAGCGCTGGCTTCAGCCGCGAGCGATGAGACCATCGATGCCTCCACCGTGGACTTCCTCGCCCGCGAGATCGCCGCAGCGATGGCGCACGGCGAGCTCGAGCTCGCCGTCGTGGTCGGCGGGGGCAACATCTGGCGTGGGGCCATGGGCGCCATGGCCGGGATGAATCGGGCGAACTCGGACCTCATGGGCATGCTCGGGACGGTCATCAACTCGCTCGCTCTACAAGACGCGATCGAGAGCCACGGCCGTGCGACCCGGGTGATGTCGGCCATCGACATGCACCAGGTGGCCGAGCCCTACATCCGCCGACGCGCGGTGCGCCACCTCGAAAAGGGTCGAGTCGTCATCTTCGCCGCCGGCATGGGCAATCCCTACTTCACGACCGACACCCCGGCGGCCCAGCGCGCGGCCGAGATCGAGGCCGACATTGTCTTGAAGGGCACGCACGGCGGCGTTGACGGCGTCTTTTCTGAGGACCCGCGCATTAATCCCGACGCCGTTAAGTTCGACGAGATCTCCTTCGACGAAGTCTTCGCGCGCAACCTGCGCGTCATGGACATGACGGCTATCACGTTCTGCAAGGACAACAACCTGCCGATTCGCGTCTTCGACCTGATGGCTCGCGGGAATCTGCGGCTCGCCCTCGACGGCCAGCCCGTCGGTACGCTGGTGAAGTAATGGAGAACGAACTCGTGGAACTGGTGATGGAAGACACCCGTGAGCGCATGGCGCGAGCGATCGAGCACGTGAAGAGCGAGTTCGGCGCGGTGCGCACCGGCCGCGCCACGCCGACGCTGGTCGAGGGCGTGCTGGTCGACTACTACGGGACCGAGACGCCGCTCAAGCAGCTGGCGAACTTCTCGGTGCCCGAACCTCGTCTGTTAGTGGTGTCGCCGTTCGACAAGGGCTCGATCAAGGACATCGAAAGGGCCATCGCCAAGGCGGACCTCGGGCTGACGCCCTCGAACGACGGTCACGTCATCCGACTGGGCTTTCCCGCCCTCACTGAAGAGCGGCGCCAATCCTTCGTCAAGATGGTCAAGGCCAAGGCCGAGGAGGGGCGCGTCGCCCTGCGCGGCGTGCGCCACCACGCCCGCAAGGAGCTGGAAAGCCTAGAAAAGGAGCAGGGCTTCTCGAGCGACGAAATCGAGCGACTCGAGAAAGTGCTCGACAAGATGACCCAGGAAGAGGTAGCCGTCGTGGACGCGCTGCTCGCCCACAAGGAGCACGAACTTCTTGAAGTCTGACGACGAGCCCTTGGCCGACGAACCCACTGGCGAGTACCCGGTGGCGAGCACGAACGACCCGCGCGTCACGATCACCGGCGCCGAGATGGCGTCAGAGCTCGTGGACGAGGCACCCGAAGTCGACCCCACGACCCTGCTGCCGCACTGGACGGAGGCGCCGACGGGTCAAGTGCCGATCGTCGTCGCTCGCGAGGCCGCCCAGAGCGACGATCCGTGGGCGGCGGTGCCCGGCCCGGCGTGGCGCGAAGGCGAGGCCGACTGGGTGGCTCACGAAGAGCAGTTCGACGCCTCGATCCTCGCCGGCGAAGAGCGGGCGGACGACGCCCGGCCTTGGGAGTTTGTGCTGGCCGAGGCGGTCGTAGAGGACGAACCCGCCGTCGAGGCCCCCCGGCCCGAGCCCGCGCGGATTCCGCGCACGCGTCGGCGCGCCACCGAGAACCCACTGGCCGGCCGGGCCGTGCGCCAGAGCTCATCGAGCAACGTCACGCGCGCTACAACGACGGGAATCGTGCTCGCCGCTCTTGTCTTTGGCATTTTCCTCGCCGGGCCGCTGCCGCTGACGGTGCTCGTGCTTGTCGCGCTGGGCTTTGCGAGCGCCGAGGCCTTCGCGGCCTTCCGCTCGGTGGGGGCCCACCCGGCGACGATTCTTGGCATCGTCGCGGTACTCACCCTCGGCGTCGCCGTGTACAACAAGGGACTCGTGGTGGTGGGCGCCGTCACCGCGCTGCTCGTCATCTTTGGCTTCATTTGGTACATGAGCGCCGAGCGCAAGATCGACGTGCTCGACGGGCTCGGCGCGACGATCTTCGTGTACGTCTGGGTCGGGGTGCTCGGCTCCTACGCGGTGGTGATGCTCTCGCCGCACACCTACGTCCACCGCCACGGCATGGCCTACCTCTTCGGGGCCGTGGCGCTCACGATCTGTAACGACGCGGGCGCACTCTTCGTGGGGCGCGCGCTCGGGCGGCGGCCGCTCAGCGCGCGGCTGTCGCCCAACAAGACGGTGGAGGGCGCTATTGGCGCCACCATCATCACACTCATCGCCGGAGCGATCCTCCTGCCGCGGGTGAGCCCATGGACGTTGACCCACGGGGTCGAGGCGGCGGTCGCGCTCTCGATCGTGGTGCCCCTCGGCGACCTGTTCGAGTCGATGGTTAAGCGCACGCTCGGGCTGAAAGACCTCGGGCGCCTGCTGCCCGGACACGGGGGCCTGCTGGACCGTATCGACGGGCTGCTGTTCGCGCTACCGACGATGTACTACCTCCTGCACGTTCTCAAACTGAGCTAACGATGTCGTCCCCGCGCCGAAGCGTGGCGCTGCTCGGCGCGACCGGCTCCATTGGCGTGCAGACCCTGGACGTGCTGCGCCGCGAGCATGATCGTTTCGAGCTGGTCTCGATCTCGGGCGGCGAACAGCTGAGCGAACTGGCGGCGATCGTGCGCGAGTTCAAGGTGTCACGCGTCGCCGTAAAGAGCGAGCAACACCGTCGCTCGCTCGCCGATCTCCTCGGATCAGGGGCCGACATCGTGGTCGGCGAGGAGGGACTCTCGCTACTCGCCTCGAGTGCCGACATCGTCGTGAACGCCGTCGTCGGCTTCGCTGGGCTGCCCGTCACGCTCGGCGCCCTCGGCGCCGGCAAGCGACTGGCGCTCGCGAACAAGGAGTCGCTCATCGCTGCCGCTCCCCTTGTCGCGATGGTGCGCGACACGCCCAACGCGCAGCTCCTGCCGATCGACTCGGAGCACTGCGCGATCCACCAATGCCTCGCGAGCTCCTCATCGCAAGCGGGCTACCCCGACGTGCGTCGGCTCTTGCTCACGGCCTCGGGTGGACCCTTTCGAGGCTGGAGCGAGGAGCGGCTGAGGGCGGCAACCAAGGAGGACGCCCTGCGCCACCCGACCTGGACGATGGGGGCGAAGATCACGATCGACTCGTCGACGCTCATGAACAAGGGTCTCGAGGTGCTCGAGGCCTCGGCGCTCTTTGGCATCGAGGTCGCGCGGGTGGAGGTCGTCGTCCACCCTCAGTCGATTGTCCACTCCATGGTCGAATTTGTTGATGGATCGGTGCTCGCCCAGCTCTCCCGGCCGGACATGCGCCTTCCCATCGCATACTGCCTCGGGTTGCCCGAGCGGCTCGCGCACCGCTACGGCGAGCTCGACTTCACGGGCGCGCTGGAACTGACCTTCGAGCCGCCAAACCACGATGCCTTCCCGGCGCTGCGCCTCGCCTACGCGGCCGCCCGCGAGGGCGGTGCCGCCCCAGCGTGGCTGAGCGCGGCCAACGAGGTGGCGGTCGCGGCGTTCCTCGCTGACGAGATCGGCTGGTGCGACATCGTGCCGGTCGTGGCCGTCACCCTGGACCACTATGAGGCCGATCCCCTCACAACCGTGGCGGCGCTGCACGAAAGTGACGCGGCCGCCCGGCGATGGGCCCGCGCTAGCCTCAAGAGGTAGCCATGGCAGCGTCGTCGTCACTCCGCCAGTCGCCGCTGGCGCTTCTCCTGGGCGTCGTGGGATTTGTGGCCCTGCTCACCTGGGCGTTCGGCTGGGCACTGCCGCTCGTCATCTTCCTGGTCGTCGCCATGGTGATGGGCCACGAGTTCGGGCACTTCATCACCGCCAAGCGGGCCGGATTGCTGGTGACCGACTTCTTTGTCGGATTCGGCCCGATCATCTGGTCCACGACCCGCGGCGAGACCCGCTACGGCGTGCGAGCTCTCCTGCTCGGTGGGTACGTCAAGGTACCGGGCATGACCTGGGGTGCGCCGGTCGACCCGGCCGAGGAGAGCCGCACCTATCGCGAAGCCTCGTACCCGAAGAAGGTCGTCTTCGCTTCGGCCGGCTCGTTCATGCACGGCGTGATGGCCCTTGCGCTCGCCTGGGCATCGCTGACCTTCATCGGACTGCCATCGGCGAGCCACGTGGGCGTGCTGGCCTTTAGTGAGTGGCAGGGCCACAAGGAGAACGCCGCCCAGCTAGCCGGGTTGAAGGTGGGCGACCAGATCGTGCGCATTGATGGCACGACGATCAAGAACTCGACCCAGCTCGCGACTTTGGTGCACCACTCGGCCGATAAGCGCCTCACCATCGTGGTCGAGCGCGATGGTCGCACCCTCACGCTCCACGCGACGCCCGTCAGCGGGCGCACGATCAAGGAGTCTGGGGTGACGCTGGGCTCGGGCGGCTACATCGGTGTCGAGGTGGGGGCGCTGACCGTGCACGCCTCGGTCCTCGACGCGGTGCCGCGGGCCTTCACCCAGGTCGGCACGACGATCGCCGCGGCGGCGCGCGCGATCGTTCACGTCTTTTCGCCCGGCGAGTTCAAGAGCCTCTTCCATCAGGTGACATCGCCCAAGGCGGCGACCAACGTAAAGAACCAGGACACCCGGCCGGTTTCGATCGTGGGCGTTGTGCGCATCGCGGTACAGGGCGCGCACGCCGGGGCGCGCCAGCTATTCGCCATCCTCATCGCCGTGAACATTTTCGTCGGGGTGCTCAACATGCTGCCGATGCTGCCCCTCGATGGGGGATACGTGGCCATCGCCACCTACGAGCGGCTGCGCTCGCGACGGGGCGTGCGCTACCAGGCCGACGTCAACAAGCTGGCGCCGGTGATCTACGCCTTCATGACGATCCTTCTCGTCCTCTTTGCCTGCACGCTCTACCTGGACATCGCCCACCCGATCGCCAACCCCTTCGGCTAGACGCTTCGGGGCATCCCCCGGCACGGCAGAATGGGGGAGTGGACGTCACCGCCAGTTCTCTGAGCCCCCGACGCGTCACCCGTCAGATCTCGGTCGGCTCGGTCAAGGTTGGCGGCGACGCACCGGTCTCGGTGCAGTCCATGACCACGACCAAGACGGCTGACGTCGAGGGCACGCTGCAGCAGGTCTACGCGCTCGCCGCCAACGGAGCGGACATCGTGCGCTGCACCTGCAACGACCAGGCGGCGGCCGAGGGCCTCGCTCAGATCGTCCCGCGCTCGCCGGTGCCCATCGTCGCCGACATCCATTTCCACGTCGAGATGGCCCTCGCCGCGCTCGAGGCGGGCGTGCACGGGCTGCGGCTGAACCCCGGGAACCTGCGCAAGCCCGAGGAGATCAAGCTCGTCGCCGCCGAGGCGAGGGATCGTGGTGTGCCGATCCGCATCGGCGTGAACGCCGGCTCGCTGCACCCTGCGATCTACGAGCGCTTCGGCGGCGCCACGCCCGAGGCGCTCGTCGAGTCCGCGCGCATCGAGCTCGCCTACTTCGAGGAGGTCGACTTCACCGACGTGAAGATCTCGGTAAAGGCCTCGTCGGTGGCGACAATGATCGCGGCCTATCGGCTCGCGTCGGCCACGTTTGACCACCCGCTGCACCTCGGGGTCACCGAAGCGGGACCACTGCCCGGCGGGCTCGTCAAGGGTACGGCCGGTATCGCGACGCTGCTGGCCGAGGGAATCGGCGACACCCTGCGCTACTCACTGACCGCCGACCCCGTGGAGGAGGCTCGCGCCGGGCGCCAGCTCCTCGAGGCCATGGGCCTGCGCGAGCGAAAGGGCCTCGATCTCATCGCCTGTCCGAGCTGCGGGCGGGCCGAGGTCGACGTCATCAAGGTGGCCAACGAGGCCCAGGACGCTCTCAACGCGCTCGACATCCCCCTGCAGGTCGCGGTGATGGGTTGCGTCGTGAATGGCCCGGGCGAGGCGCGCCACGCGGACCTCGGGATCGCGGCCGGCAAGCATCGCGGGCACCTCTTCATCCAGGGCCAGATCATTCGTGTGGTGCCCGAGGACGAGATGGTCAGCGCTCTCGTCGAAGAGGCGACAAAGATCGCCAAGGAAGGCGTCGAAGCGCGACTCAGCGCGCGTGACGTCTCGGCCGAGGCCGAGGCCGCGGCCGATCGCGCCGCGTTGCTCGACGATCGCGGCGTCGACGTCAACCGCACTCAGGAGCGCATCGACAAGATTCGCCGGCACGTCGAGCACGAACGCCCTCGATAGGCTCGGTGCACTCACCAAGGAGCACCGTGGCATCCCCGAGCGTTCTGACCTCGCAGCAAGATGACTTTCCCGGCTGGTACCAGGACGTTGTCGCCAAGGCCGAGCTGGCCGACAACGGCCCGGTGCGCGGCACGATGGTTATCCGCCCCTACGGCTACGCCCTCTGGGAGCGCATCCAGAGTGAGATTGACGCGCGCATCAAGCGAGCCGGCGCGAAGAACGCCTACTTTCCCCTCTTCATACCTCAGAGCTATTTCGCCCGCGAGGCCGAGCACGTCGAGGGCTTCAGTCCCGAGTTGGCCGTCGTCACCTTCGCTGGGGGCGAAGAGCTGGCCGAACCCATCGTCGTGCGGCCCACCTCGGAGACCGTCGTGGGCGAGTTCATGGCCAAGTGGATCCAGAGCTACCGGGACCTGCCGCTCCTGCTCAACCAGTGGTCGAACGTCGTGCGCTGGGAGCTGCGCCCGCGGCTCTTTCTTCGCAGCTCGGAGTTCCTCTGGCAGGAGGGCCACACGGCGCACGCGACCAACGAGGACGCGTCGGCCTACGCGAAGAAGATCCACGAGGAGGTCTATAACGACTTCCTCGAGGAGGTCTTCGCCACGCCGAGCTACCTCGGCATAAAGCCGGCCAGCGAGCGGTTCCCCGGCGCGGTCAACTCGCTCACCGCCGAGAGCATCATGCGCGACGGCAAGGCGCTGCAGATGGTGACGACTCACGAGTTCGGCCAGAACTTCGCGCGCGCCTTCGACATCTACTACCAGAGCGAAGAGGGCCAGGCCGAGCTGTGCTACACGACGTCCTGGGGCGCCTCGACTCGGCTCGTTGGCGGTCTCATCATGGCCCACGGCGACGACGCGGGGCTGCTCGTACCGCCGCGGCTCGCTCCGGTGCAGGTCGTGGTGATCAGCGTGCGCGACGAGCCGGGGCTCAACGAGGCGGCCGGCCGGGTGGTCCTCGCGCTCGCCGAGGCGGGCGTGCGGGTCGAGGCCGACGCGGGCCGGGGTAGCTTCGGGCGGCGCGTTACCGACTGGGAGATCAAGGGTGTGCCGCTGCGCATCGAAGTCGGCCCGCGCGACCTCGCCGAGGGCCTCGTCACCCTGGTTCGACGCGACTCGGGAGCGAAGTCGGCCCTACGCTTGGAGGCCCTTGGCGCCGAGGTGCCCTCGGTGCTCGAAACCATTCAACGTGATCTCTTTGCCCGGGCGCTCCGACACCGCGATGAGCGCACCCGTGACGTGACGACCATCGCCGAGGCGCTCGACGCCGCCCGGGATGGCTTCGCCCGGCTGGCCTGGGACGTGGTGGCGGGCGAGGGCGAAGCCGAGCTGAACGCCCAAGCCGTCAGCGTGCGCTGCCTGCAGCGTGCCGACGGCTCGATGCCCGCCAGCGAGGACGAGGAGGGTCTTGTCTGCCTCGTCGCGAAGTCCTACTGAGCAAAACCTGGGCAAATCTCGGCGGCTTGTGACATCGCGCCGATTGTGAAGATCGCCCTCGACTGCTACAATTAACCCTTACAGTCCGCTCAGGACGTCTGGACTCGTTTAAGCGCGGGCCTCTGGCCCGCGCTTTTCAATGTCTTGGCGTCCGCGACCAGGAGAAAGGAGGTGGCGATGGAGTGGGAACACGAGCTTTCGCCGCTGCTTGCCCCCCTCGGTCTTGAGCTCTACGACGTCGAGTTTTCGGGTGGCACGCTGAGTGTCGTCGTCACCGGGCCGGGCGGGGTCGACGTCGAGGCGCTGACGAGGGCCAACCGAGCCGTCTCGGCGTGGCTCGACGCGAACGATCCGATCGCCGGGCGCTACACGCTGGACGTCTCGAGCCCGGGACTCGAGCGACGCCTGCGCACGTTGACCCACTTTCGCGGCGCTCTCGGGGACGTGGTGACGCTGCGCGAGCGGCGTGAAGGCGAGCCGACGCGCCGACTGGAGGGCACACTGACCGAAGTGGGCGAGCAGAGCGTCACGCTGCACGACCACGAACTTGGCGACGTCGTCGTGTCGTTCGAGGCGATCGAGCGCGCCCGCACGGTCTTCGAGTGGGGCGCGACGAAGCCCGCCCCGACCAAGCGCGCGAAGTCCTCGACGGGTAAGAAAGGCTAGACATGGCGAACTTCGAATTTCTTGAGGCGCTCAGCCAGATCGCGCGCGACCAGAACATCGACGAGGGCGAGCTGTTGATCGCCCTGGCGAACGCCCTGCTGGCCGCCTACAAGCGCCGGCCCGACTCGGCCGAGGACGCCGAAGTGGAGATTAACCCCGAGACCGGCGAGATCAAGGTCTGGGGGCTCGAGCTCGACCTCGAGGGCAACGTCACGCGCGAGTGGGACGCCACGCCCGATGACTTCGGGCGTATCGCGGCCCAGACCGCCAAGCAGGTGCTCATGCAGCTCATCCGCGACATTCAGCGCCGCCAGATGTACGAGGAGTTTGCCAACCGCGAGGGCGACATCGTCTCGGGCACGGTCCAGCAGAACGACAACCGCTACACCCTGCTCGACCTCGGCCGGGTGGAGGCGCTGCTGCCCCAGGCCGAGCAGATCGCCTTTGAGCGCTACGAGCACGGCGCCCGCATCAAGGTCTACATTGTCGAGGTTCGTAAGACCAACAAAGGCCCTCAGATCGTGGTCTCGCGCACGCACCCGGCCCTCGTGGCGAAGCTCTTCGAGATCGAGGTGCCCGAAATCGCCAACGGCATCGTCGAAATCAAGGCACTCGCACGCGAGCCGGGCCACCGGTCGAAGATCGCGGTCGCCTCGAACGACCAGATGATCGACCCCGTGGGAGCGTGCGTGGGTGCGCGCGGATCGCGCGTGCGCAACATCACCAACGAACTGCGCTCCGAGCGCATCGACGTCGTGCCGTACAGCGACGACCCCGTCGAATTCATCCAAGCGGCGCTGCAGCCCGCGCGGGTGCGCGAGGTCCGCCTCGACGAGGTCGAGGGCATCGCCACGGTCATCGTCCACGACCAGCAGCTCTCACTGGCGATTGGCAAGGAGGGTCAGAACGCTCGCCTCGCCGCGCGGCTCACCGGATGGCGCATCGACATCCGCTCGGAGAACGAGGGCAACGATGAAGTTGTCGAGGAGGTCTGGACCGAGGGCGATGTCGTGGTGGACGAAAAGGCCGTGGTCGTCGAAGAGGCCAGCGGCGAGGTCGTGATCGTCGCCGACGTGGTCGCCACCGACGCCGAAGGCAACGTCGAGGAGGTCGTCGATGTTGAGACGGCTTTGGAGGACGAGGCGTAGCGCGAACGGACCCGAGTTGTCTTCGTGCGGCTTCGCGCCGCTGCGGACCCGACGGGGAAAAGACCGTAGTTGTGAAAGAATGGGAAACTGTGCCCGTCGAACGAACGGGCGCGTGAAGTAAGGAAGCGTTTTGGCGCCAAAGAAGATACGAGTGCACGAGCTCTCCAAAGAGCTCGGGCTGACGAGCAAGGAGTTGCTCGCACTCGCCCAGAAACTAGGCATTGGTGCCTCGAGCCCTTCCGCGTCGATTGAGGATGCCCAAGCGGACCGGATTCGTCGGCGTGCCGACGCTGACGGCCTTCGCCGCGAGGTGCCCCCCGCGGCCCCGAAGGCCGAGAAGACCGCTAAGGCCACCAGCGCCGCGAAGGCCGCGAAGGTTGCAAGTGCCGCGCCGTCAGCGACGAGGACCGAGCCGGGCGTGTCAGCCGGAGCCGCGAGCGCCACGATGGCGGCGCCCGCGCCTGCGCCAGTCGAACCTTCCCCGGCCGTGGCCGCCGAGTCGGCGACGCCCGCGTCGACCGAGGTCCCCACGCTTCGTCCTTCGAACGCGCCCAAAGTGGTGCGATCGCGCGCCGTGCCGCCGAAGGCGCCGCCGGTGCGCAGCGCGTCTCCCGATGGCCCCACGACCATACGGCCCACGCAACGCGGGCCCGGCGAGGACGGCGCAACGCGACCGCCGCTCAGTTCCTCGGGTCGACCAATCCCACCGCCGCCGGGTCGCCCACTCAGTTCCTCGGGTCGACCGATCCCACCGCCGCCGGGAATGCGTCGCACGATGCCCGGTGGCGCCAGTCGCGGCGCTCCCTCGAGCGGCCCGCGCCCGATGAGCGCGCGACCGGGTGTCACGACGCCGCGCACCTCTGGAACGTCGCGCCCTGGTGGCAGCTTCAACGCCTCGCGGCCGGGCGCTCCTTCGGGCGCCCCCGCAGCGGGGCGAAGCAGCGGCGCGGCGCGGGGCGCTGGTGGCCCACGCGGTTCACAGCGCAAGGTCACGCGCCGACGCCGGCGCAACATCGAGGAGCTCGAACCAACCCAAATGACCACGTGGCAACCGAGCAGTGCGCCGGTGCCCGAGGGCGAGATCATCATCGAGCGCGGATCCACGGCCAAGGACGTGGGGCCAAAGTTGAATCGAAGCGCTGCGGACATCATCCGTTTCCTCTTCCTCCAGGGCGAGATCGTCACCGCGGTCCAGAACCTCTCGGACGACATGATCGAGCTCTACGCCGCCGAGGTGGGCGCCGAGGTGCATTTGGTGGATCCCGGCGAGCAAAGGGAAGCCGAGCTGCTCGCCAAGTTCTTCGACGAGGACGATGACGATGACGTCATTCCGGTGGCGTCCCGAGCGCCCGTGGTGACGGTGATGGGTCACGTCGATCACGGCAAGACGCTGCTGCTCGACCGGATACGCAAGACGAACGTCGCCTCGGGCGAGGCCGGCGGCATCACCCAGCACATCGGCGCCTACCAGGTGACCTGGCACGGCAAGTCAATCACCTTCCTCGACACGCCCGGCCACGAGGCCTTCACCGCCATGCGCGCCCGTGGAGCCAAAGTGACCGACGTGATCATTCTGGTGGTGGCGGCCGACGACGGGGTGATGCCCCAGACCGTGGAGGCCATCAACCACGCCAAGGCGGCGGGCGTGCCCATCATCGTGGCGATCAACAAGATGGATCGGCTCGACGCCAATCCCGATCGCGTGCTCCAGCAACTCTCCGAGCAGGGCCTCGTGCCCGAGAAGTGGGGTGGCGACACGATCGTGGTCGAGATCTCGGCGCTGCAGAGCACCGGCATCGACGAGCTGCTCGAGCAGGTCCTGCTCGTCGCTGAGATTGGCGAATTGGCCGCGCGGCCGACCGGGCGAGCCGCCGGTACCGTCCTCGAAGCGAATCTCGAAGTCGGACGGGGGCCCGTCGCGACGGTGATCGTGCAAAAGGGACTGCTCGAAGTCGGCGACCCGGTCGTCGCCGGACCGGCCTTCGGCAAGGTGAAGGCCCTCATCAACGACCAGGGCGAACAGGTCAAGTCCGCCGGACCCTCGACACCGGTGCAGATCCTCGGCTTCAGCGAACCGCCTTTCGCGGGAGACGAGATGCGCGTCGCCCGCGACCTGGGGCACGCGCGATCCCTCGCCGAGGCGCGAGCGCAGCGCACCCGGCTCGTAGGTCAGCAGCCCGTCGCCAACTCGGGCGGCGCCCGCCTCGAGGACCTCTTTGAGCAGATTCAACGCGGCGAGACAGCGACGCTCAACATCGTGCTCAAGGCCGACGTGCAGGGCTCCCTCGAAGCCTGCACCGAGTCACTGCGCAAGTTGGAGCGCGACGACGTCAAGCTCGTCATCGTGCACCGCGGAGTGGGCGGCATCACGGAGAATGACGTGCAGCTGGCCAAGGCCTCGAACGCTACGATCATCGGCTTTGACGTGCGGCCCGACAAGCGCAGTCGCGAGCTCGCCCTCAGCGAGGGCGTCCAGATCCGCACCTACGAGATCATCTACAAGCTGATCGAGGAGATCGAGGCCGCGATGCTGGGTCTCTTGACGCCAGTCTTTGAGGAGATCGTCACCGGCGAGGCCGAAGTGCGCGAGGTCTTTCGAATTCCGCGCGTCGGCGCAATCGCGGGCTGCTTCGTGCGCGACGGTGTCATCACGCGCGGCTCGAGGGTGCGCTTCTTGCGCGAGGGCACCGTCATTTGGAAGGGCACCGTCACGTCGCTTCGCCGCTTCAAGGACGACGCTCGCGAGGTTCCCGCAGGCTTCGAGTGCGGGGTCGGGCTGTCGGACTACCAGGACCTCAAGGCGGGCGACGTCATCGAGACCTACGAAGAGCGCGAGATCCCGCGCACGGCCTAGCTCATGGCCCACTCCTCGGGTTCGCACCACCCCTACCCGCGCACCGCACGGGTCAATCAGATCCTGCGGGAAGTGATCTCCGAAGAGCTCGTGCGCGTCTCCGACGTCGACGAGCGTCTCGGCCTGCTGACGGTGACCGGCGTGGAGACGACGCCCGACCTGCGCCAGGCCACGGTGTACTTCGACTCGCTCAACGATGACGCCAAGACGGCCCTCGAGGAACGACGCGTCCAGCTCCAGGCGGCGGTGAACGCCCAGACTCGGCTGAAGAGAACGCCCAAGCTGACCTTCAGCGCGGATCCCGCGGTGGCGCGCGGTACGGCGATCGAAGAGCTGCTCCGTCGTCAGCACCGTGACGACGAATAACGGCCTGCTGCTGGTCGATAAGCCCGCCGGTATCACCAGCCACGACGTTGTGGCGCGCGTGCGGCGCATCCTCGGCGAAACTCGCGTCGGCCACGCCGGCACGCTTGACCCAATGGCGACCGGACTACTCGTCCTCGGGGTCGGCCCCTCCACGCGTCTGCTGCGCTTCGCCCAGGGCGGGGCCAAGCGCTACCGCGGGGTCGTCACCTTCGGCACGGCCACGGATTCCCTTGACGCCGACGGCACCGTCGTCGAGCGGCGCGAGGCACCCACGCTTACGAGCGGCGAAGTCAGCGCTCGGGCGGCGCAGATGCTCGGGCCCCAGCTGCAAGTGCCGCCGATGGTTTCAGCCATCCAGGTGCGGGGTCGTCGCCTTTACGACCTGGCGCGCGAGGGCATCGAGGTCGAGCGCGAAGCGCGGCCCATTACGGTCGAGGCGTTCTCACTCGCGCCGACCACGCGCGCCGAGCAGTGGACCTTCGACGTGACCTGCTCGGTCGGCACCTACGTGCGCGTGCTCTTGAGCGACCTCGCGGGACGCCTCGGCACGGTTGGGCACTTGAGTGCCCTGCGCCGAATCGCGAGCGGCCCGCACCGAGTCGAGAGCGCGGTGACGCTCGACGAGCTCGAGGTGCGAGTGCGCGATCACGCAACGGTCCTGCAACCCGCGCTTGCCCTCGTCGCACACTTGGAGCAGGCCGAGGTCTCGCTCGACGACGAGCGACGGCTGCGCATGGGCCAGCGCGTCACGCTCGAGGCGGCGAACGCCGACGAAGCTGCTGCGATCAACGTCGCGGGTTCACTGGTCGCGATCGTGCGACGACGGGGCGAGACATGGCAACCGGTGGTGGTCTTGCCACCCGAATCGACGAGCGAGCGCGAGTAGGTTGCTGACGTGATCATCCTGCGAGATGGTGAAGCGAAGGTGACGTCGAACGGCCCGAGCGCCGTCGCCATCGGGGTCTTCGACGGGCTCCATCTCGGCCACCAGGCCGTCATCGACCAACTGGTCAGTCTCGCCCGTCGCCTCGGCGCGATCACCACGGTGGTGACCTTCGACCCACCGCCCGCCGCCTTGCTCGCACCGCGCAAGGCACCACAACTGCTCGCGACGCTCGACCAGCGTCTCGAGGGTCTGGCGAGCTTGCAGGTCGAGCAGGTCCGGGTCCTGCACTTCGACCACGAGCTCGCCAACGAAGTGGCTTCGCACTTCATCGATCGGGTGCTCGTGCGCGACCTAAGGACCCGCGGGGTGATCGTGGGGGAGAACTTCCACTTCGGCCACGACCGCCTGGGCACGGTGGCGACGCTGCGCGAGGCCGGTGCCAGGGCGGGCTTCGAGGTGATTGCCGCACCCCTCTACGGTGACGGCGAGCGATTCAGCTCAACAGCGGTGCGCCGAGCGCTGGCTTCGGGCGACCTCGACTCGGCGAGGCGCATCCTGGGGCGGCCCTTCTCGCTGCGCGGCGAGGTCGTGCACGGTGACCAGCGCGGTGGCACCCTCGGATTTCGAACGGCCAATCTCGCGGTCGCGCCCGAGCAGGCGCTGCCCGAGGAGGGCGTGTACGCGGGTGCAACGCACCTAGAAGGAAGTTGGTGGCCTGCTGCGATCTCCGTCGGTCGACGTCCGCAGTTCTACTCCCACGGTGAGCTCCTCGTCGAGGCCCACGTCCTGGACTTTGACGGCGACCTTTACAACGAGCGCCTCGACGTCGCGTTTCTGGCGCGGCTGCGCGCTCAAGGCAGCTTCGTCGACGTCGGCGAGCTGACCGACCAGATCGGGCGCGACGTCGTAGAAACCGAGCGGGTCTTCCAGCAGTTAACGGAGGACGACGCGAAACTGCTAGGATGGACGTTCGGTCAGCGACGCTGATCATGTGGGTCGTCTCGTTGGCGGCTCGCACCGAGACCCCCGATTCAATTAGGCACGCACGCTATGGCTGAGAAGCAGGAGATCATCAAGGACTATCAGCAGCACGCCTCGGACACCGGTTCGCCGGAGGTTCAAGTCGCGCTGTTGACGGACCGGATCGCCCACCTCACCGGGCACCTCAAGGTTCACCCGGGTGACCATCACACCCGCCGCGGACTCATGAAGCTCATCGGCCAACGACGCCGCTTGCTCGACTACGTGCAGAAAGGCAACGTAGAGCGCTATCGCGCGTTGATCGGCCGACTCGGCATACGTCGCTAGCCGAAACGCACGTCGACGCCGTCGACGTGTTCAACATCCGAGGCCCCGAAGGCCAGTGGAGGACAGTCGCCCGCGGCGAAGGTCGCCCACTGGGATTCGGTCGGAGTGTTGCTACACAAGGAGCCATCCCATGACTGACGCGATTCGCGTAAGCAGCCCCGTAACGGGCACCGACAAGACCATGAGTTTCGAGGCCGGTCACCTCGCCCAGCTCGCTGACGGCGCCGTGCTCGCGCGTCTCGGCGACACGATGGTGCTCGCCACGGCGACCGCCGCCAAATCGGCCCGCGAGGGGCTGGACTTCTTCCCCCTTACCATCGACATCGAGGAGCGGGCCTACGCGGCCGGAAAGATCCCCGGCGCGTTCTTTCGCCGCGAGGGCAAGCTCTCGGATCAGGCGATCCTGATCTGCCGACTGATCGACCGACCGCTGCGGCCCTCGTTCCCAAAGGGCTTTCGCAATGAGGTCCAGGTCATCGGAACGATCTTCAGCGCCGACCAGGAGAACCCGCACGACGTGCTCGCGATCAACGCCGCCTCGGCCGCGCTGATGATCTCGGGCATCCCCTTCGATGGGCCGATCGGGGCCGTTCGCATGGCCTACACCACTGAGGGTGAGTGGCGGCCCCACCCCACCTTCGCCGAGGGCGACGCCGCGACGTTCGAACTGGTCGTCGCCGGCCGGGCCCTGAGCGAAGCGCCAGACGCCGACGTGGCCATCATGATGGTCGAAGCCGGCGGCACGGAGGGGGCGTACGAGAAGTACCTCGACGGCGCGCCCAAGGTCTCCGAGGAGGTCCTCGCCGACGGCCTCGAGGCTTCCAAGACCTGGATCCGTGAGGCGATCAACTTGCAGCGAGCCCTCGTGCGCGACTTTGTCGCCGACCGCGGGCCGCTGCCGAGCTTCGAGTACGAGACCTTCGCCGACTACGGCGACGACGTGTACCAGCGCGTGGCGAGCTTCGGCGAAGTGGCCCTCGCGAGCGCCAACCGAATCACGACGAAGGCGGCGCGCGCCGAGGCGCTCGAGGCGGCGACCAAGGCCATCCAAGAAGAGCTGGGCGGCGAGTTCGAGGGCCGCGCGGGCGAGATCAAGGCCGCCGTGCGATCGGTCACCAAGAAGCTCGTGCGCCAACGCATCGTCGAAGAGGGCGTGCGCATCGACGGTCGCGGCGTCAGCGAGATCCGTCCGCTCTCGGCCGAGATCGACCTCTTTCCGATGACCCACGGCTCGGCGCTCTTCCAGCGCGGCGAGACCCAGGTCGTCAACGTGACGACGCTTGGCATGCCGCGCATGCGCCAGCAGCTCGACACGATCGGACCCGACGAGTTCCGCCGCTACATGCACCACTACAACTTCCCGCCTTACTCCACCGGCGAAACCGGTCGGGTCGGCGCGCCCAAGCGGCGCGAGATTGGCCACGGCATGCTGGCCGAGCGGGCCCTGGTGCCCGTCCTGCCGAGCGAGGAGGAGTTCGCCTACACGCTGCGCGTTGTCTCTGATGTGATGCAGTCCAACGGCTCCACGTCGATGGCCTCGGTGTGCGGCTCGACGCTGTCGCTGATGGCGGCTGGCGTGCCGATCAAGGCACCGGTCGCGGGCATCGCGATGGGCCTCGTCTTCGACGAGGGCGCCTACGTCACCCTGACCGACATCCTGGGCGCCGAGGACGCTTTCGGCGACATGGACTTCAAGGTCGCCGGCACGGCCGACACGGTCACAGCCCTGCAGCTCGACACGAAGATTGACGGGTTGCCGGCCGACGTGCTCGCCCAGGCGCTGCACCAGGCGAGGGACGCTCGCCTCGCGATCCTCAAGGTCATCACCGACACAATCCCCGAGCCGCGCAGTCAGGTCGCCGATGTCGCGCCCAAGATCGTGTCGTTCGAGATTCCCATCGACAAGATCGGCGAGGTGATCGGTCCCAAGGGCAAGGTCATCAACACCCTCCAGCAGGAGACGGGTGCCGACATCGCCGTCGACGACGATGGGGTCGTCGGCACCGTCACCATCGGCGCCAAGGACGGGCTCGCGGTCGAAGAGGCCCGCCGACGCATCTCGCTCATCTTGGATCCACCCTCGGCCGACGTGGGAGCGATCTACCAAGGTCGTGTGGTCTCGATCGCGAAGTTCGGGGCGTTCGTCAATATTCTCCCGGGCCGCGACGGGCTGCTGCATATCTCGAAGCTCGCGCCGCTCAATGGAGGCAAGCGGATCGGCCAGGTGGAGGACGTGCTGGAGCTCGGCCAGTCGATCGAAGTGAAGGTCGATGATATCGATCCCCAGGGCAAGGTCTCGCTCTCGCTCGTCGGTGACTTCCCCGACGTGATCGATGAGGCGCCCCGTTCTCGCGAGCGTCGTCCTGAGCGCGATCGCGACCGCGACCGCGAGCGTCGTCCGGAGCGCTCGGAGCGCGCCGCGCCGAGACCCTCGTCCTTCGAGGCCACTTTCGAGGCCGAGCTCGCCGGGGAGATCGGTGACCTGGGTCCCGGTGGTCCGACGTTCAGCGAAGGCGATGGAGGACGCCGCAGCCCTCGGCCGCGCCGGCGCTAACTGACGGCCCCGATCGCGCGGTGAACTGCGCGACACGGCCCCCTTGTTTTTCGTAGCGTGACTACCGTGAGCCCCGCCGCCGTGTCGTCCACGCCCTGGTGGCGCGCGCCCGCTCGCGCCGATCGCTGGGCGTTGCTCTGGCTCGTCGCCGTACCTTCGCTGCTCTTCATCGTGCCGGCGTTCTTCGGTCGCCCGGCAATCGACGCCGACAATCTGATCCAGAATTTCCCGCTGCGCGTGCTCGCCGGACACCAGATCGCTTCGGGACACCTGCCGTTGCTCGACCCGCTCACTTACGCCGGAACGCCCCTTCTCGGCGGCTTGAACGCGGGGGCGCTGTACCCGCTCACCGTGATCTTCGCCTTCGTGCCGGCGATCGCCGCGTGGCTGATCAACCTGATCGCCGTTTACGTCACGGCCGCCCTGGGGGTCTTTGCCCTGCTGCGCTGGCACGGGCTGCGCACCTGGCCCTCGTTCGCCGCGGCGATGACCTACGCCTACTCGGGCGCGATGATCGGCCAGATCGTGCACCTCGGCGTGGTGCAGGGCAGCTCGTTCATTCCTTGGGCGGTGCTGATCCTGCTGGCCCTCTCGCGCCGAATCGGAACGCTGGATAGTGAGGCGTCCTGGCGCCAGCTCGGGCGTGCGGTCGTGCCGTGGGTCTGCGCCGAGGCGCTCCTGTGGGGGATGGTCTTCCTCTCGGGCGAGCCGCGCGGGATCGCCGAGATCGAGCTGTTGAGCATCGTCCTCGTGCCGTGCGTGTTGCTGCTGCGCACGTCCTACTGGCTGGAGAGTTGGCGCGCGCGGGCTCTCTACGTGGCCACGCTCGCCGCTGGCTTCGCCTGGGGCGTCGGCATTGGACTGGTGCAACTGCTGCCTGGGTGGTCGTTCATCAACTACTCGCAGCGATCGGTTGAGAACTACAGCTTTTTCGGGGCGGGTTCGCTGGCGGTGCACTGGACCGCCCTGCTCGCCACACCCGACCTCTTTGGCGGCAACGGCACGCTCGACCAGCGTGGGTACTTCGCCAACTACAACCTGGCCGAAGTGACCGGCTACGTCGGGATCCTGGCCCTCGTGGCCGGCGCGGCTTTCCTCACGCGCTGCACCCGTAGGGGTTGGCGCGGGGTCGAGCGCGATTATGCGATCTACGTCGTGGTCGGCGTGATTGGCCTCTTCGCGACGTGGGGGAGCTTCACGCCGCTCGGCCACGTCTTTCGGGCGATTCCGCTCTTCGGCGTGACTCGGCTGCAGAGCCGCAACATCATTCTGGTGGACTTCGCGCTCGCCGTCGTGCTCGGCTGGTGGCTCCAGCAGGTGCACGACGGCTCCGTGCGGGCCGGGTTGGCGCGCGGCGCGCGATGGGTCACGTCGCTGCCGGCGCTCTTGGTGGCGGCGCTCTCGGTCGCTCTCATTGGCTGGGGCCCATGGGTCATTGACCGGGTGAATATCTCCAACGGCAAGTCGTACCTCGAGACCGGCCTCAAGTTTGTGAACGCCGTGCACCTCGTGATCGCGCTCGGGGCCGCAGTCGTGCTGCTCGTGCTGCGCGACGGGCGTCGGCGGTTTCGATGGCTGATGGTCGTCTTGGTCGTCGACGTCGTCGTCTTCCTGGTGTTCACCTCGACCGGGCTGATCGGCGGTTCGGGCCCGAGCGAGCCGTCGCGCGGCGCGGCCGTCGCCCTGCTCGGGACCAAGGGACGCTTCGCGCTGGTGGACACGGGTGGCGAGCACACGGGGATCTACCGCGCGCTGGGCGAACCCAACATGAACGTATTCACGGAGCTTCCAAGTGTTCAGGGCTACGGCTCGCTCATCTCAACGATCTACGACCAGGCGACCGGCACGCACCCGATGGCATTCTTGAACGTCTGCAACCTCGCCAAGGGCAACTTTCGCCAGCTCCGCCTCAGCGCCGTCGCCATCGCCGGGGCGCTGCTGGCGACGAAGGTAGCGGAAAGCCCGAGCGTGACCTCGAGCTGCGTAAAGATCGCGCGGGTCTCCTCGACCCGGCGTTACTTCGGGCAGGTCCTTACGCTGCGCGACGTGATCCTGACCGGCGGCGACGGCCGAGTGCTCTCGGCGAGCCCGTTGGCTCTCGAGCTGCTGAGGGCGAACGGCCGGCCGGAAGGTTCCTGGCTCTCTCCTACCGAGGCGTCGTCCAACAAAGCCGTCTACGCCTTCAACCAACCGACGAAGGCGGCCGGCTTCGTCGTGAAGTCCTCGACCGGCGTCAGGGTCGCCAGTGCGGTCGTCGCGTCCTACGGCCGGCCGACCTATCAGCTCAACACCAGCTTCCAGCTGGCGATCGACCAGCGAACGTGGCACCTCACGTATACCCGATACGATTTCGCCGTCTTTCGCGCGACGAAGCTACTGCCGCCCGCCTGGCTGACCTCGCCGTCGTACGGTCGGGTGACCAAGATCCGCACCGCCTCGTGGGGCGACACGTGGGTGACGGTGAAACTCGCCAAAGAGAGCACGCTCAAGCGCAGCGAGGCGTACCTGCCGGGGTGGCGAGCCACCGCCGTGAACGACGTCAACGGGCGAGCGGTCTCGCTCACTATTCATCGGGCCGGACTTATCGAGAAGGTTCGCGTGCCGGCGGGCGAGTGGACGATCCACTTCCACTACCGCGCGCCGTACATCGAAGTAAGCACGACCGTGTCCGCGGTGTCCGGGGCGCTCTTTCTGGGCGTCGTGGCTATCCTCGCGGACCAGGAGCGCCGTCGACGCCGGGGTAAGGTCGTCTCGTGAAGTCACTGGCCATCGTTGGCGGGGCCGGTCGAATGGGCCAGGCGCTCGGCGCCGGGCTCGGGGCGCTCGAGGAGTTCCGCGTCGTGGCCTTGGTTGATCAGTCCACACCGCGTGACCTCTTTAACGCGGTGCACGCCTCCTCGCTTAAAGAGGTCGATCCCTCAAGCATTGACGTCGTGATCGACTTCTCCTCACCCGAGGGCGTCGTCCAGTCGGCGACCTGGTGCGCCGCGAACGGCGTCGCCCTCGTCGTTGGCGCGACGGGCCTCAGCGACGTGCAGCGCCGGCTAGTGGGCGAGGCCGCGACCCGAGTTGGCGTGGTGATCTCGTCCAACTTCTCAGTCGGCGCAGTCCTCGCCGAGCGATTCGCCGCTATGGCGGCGCCGTACTTCGAGCGAGCCGAGGTCATCGAGCTGCACCACGACCGCAAAGTGGACGCACCGTCGGGCACGTCGATCGCGGCCGCTCACGCCATCGCTGACTCGAGGCGCCGCGCCGGACTTAGTGCGATGAGTGAGCCGACGGTTCGCCAGACCGTCGCGGGGGCTCGTGGCGCGAACGCCGTTGACGGGGTGCAGGTCCACTCGGTGCGCCTGCCCGGACTCGTCGCGCACCAGGAGATCCTCTTTGGCTCGCCTGGCGAGGGCCTCACGATCCGCCACGACTCCTTTGATCGTCAGAGCTTCGTGCACGGCGTGGCGCTGGCGGCGAGCGCGATCGACGCTGCACCACGGCTGCTCGAAGGGATCTCATCGCTCATCGCGTGATCGCATCGGCGTGGCGTGGGCGACGACTGGTAACTTCGTGCTATGAGTGAGCCCCGCTTCGGACGCGTCCTCACGGCGATGGTGACGCCATTTTCGCCCGACGGTTCGGTCAACTACGACGTGGCGCGCGACCTGGCCCGCTTCCTCGTGAGCGAGGGCAACGAGGGGATCGTTGTGGCGGGCTCGACCGGCGAGGGTTCGTCGCTGTCCGACGAGGAGAGGCTGAACCTCTTCGCCGCGGTCGCCGAGGCCGTTACCGTCCCGGTGCTCGCCGGGTCGACCTTCGCCAACACCCAGCAGTCGGTCGCTCTCACCAAGCAGGTCAAGGCAACCGGTGCGGCCGGCGTGCTGGCCACGACTCCGGCTTACGCCCGACCGAACCAGAGGGGCATCGCCGGGCACCTTGGGGCGATCGCCGACGCGACTCCCCTCGAGGTGATGCTCTACGACATCCCCGTGCGCACTGGACGCAAAATCGCCTCGTCAACGACGATTTCGCTGGTGCACGACCACCCGAACATCATCGCCTTAAAGGACGCCTCGGGCGACCTCACCTCGGCCGCACACACCAAGTCCGTGCTCGGCGACGATCTCGACCTCTACAGCGGCGACGACTCGATGCTGCTCGCGTTCCTCGCCGTTGGTGGTGTCGGTATCGTCTCGGTCGCGGCGCACTGGGCCGGTCCCGAAGTCGTGGGCATCGTCGACGCCGTGGAGATGGGCAAATGGCGCAAGGCCCAGCGGCTCTACGAACGCGCGGCGGCGAGTTTTGCCTTCGAGAGCACCGAGGCCTATCCGAACCCCATGCCCACCAAAGCTGCGCTGCGCGTGATGGGATTCAACGTCGGTGACTGCCGGCTGCCCCACGGGCCCAGCGACCCCGACCTCGATGCCGCCGCGGCCGAGATCGTGGCGTCGCTGAAGAGCGCCCGTGGCTGAGAGCGTTCGGGTCACCTTCCTCGGCGGGCTCGGCGAGATCGGCCGAAACTGCCTCGCCCTCGAGCAGGACGGAAGGATCGTCGTGGTCGACGCCGGGCTGATGTTCCCCGAGCCCAACATGTACGGCGTCGATCTGATCCTGCCCGACTTTCGCTGGCTGATCGAGCGGCGAGACCGCGTCGACGCCATCGTTCTTACGCACGGCCACGAGGACCACACCGGGTCGCTGCGCTACCTCGTCAAGGACGTCAACGTGCCGATCTACGGCTCGCCCTTGACGCTCGGCTTCGCGCGCCACCGGTTGATCGAGGCCAAGATCGCGCGCGACCTCACCTTCATCGAGATCGCCGACGGCGAGCGTCGGCGCATCGGTCCCTTCGAGGTCGAGTTCATCCCGGTAACCCACTCGGTGCCGAGCGCACACGCGCTGGCCTTTCACACCAAGGCGGGCGTCGTCGTGCATTCGGGCGACTTCAAGCTCGACCTTACGCCGATCGACGGACGGCGCACCGACGTCAACCGCTTCGCGGCGCTCGGCGACGAAGGCGTGGTGCTGCTGCTCGCCGACTCGACGAACGCCGAGCAGCCGGGCTTCACCCCCAGTGAAGCCAGTGTCGGTCACACCCTGCGTCGACTCTTCCTCGAGCGGCCGGAGCGGCGCATCGTCGTGGCCTGTTTCGCCAGCCACATCCACCGGATCCAGCAGATCGCCAACGTCGCGCACGAGACCCATCGCAAGATCGCCTTCATGGGCCGCTCGATGGAGTCGAACGTCAAGCTGGCGCGAAAGCTGCACCTGCTGCGCGTCGACCCGGCGGACATCATCGACGTCGAGAACATCGGGAGATTCGGACCCGGGCAGGTCTGCGTCGTGTGCACGGGTAGCCAGGGCGAGCCCCTGGCCGTCCTCTCGCGGCTTTCGCGAGGGGACGCGCGCAACTTCAAGGTCGGCCCCGACGACACGGTGATCCTCAGCTCGCACCCCATCCCGGGCAACGAATGGTCGGTCGGGCGCGTGATCGATGATCTCCACCGCGAAGCGACCGAGGTCATCGACTCGGACCAGGAGCCCGTACACGCCTCGGGCCACGCTCGCCAGGGCGAGCTGCGCACCTTTCAGCAGCTGCTGCGCCCCCAGAACTTCGTTCCGGTGCACGGCGAGTACCGCCATTTGGTGCACCACGCCGAGCTCGCGGTATCGATGGGACTCGCGACCAAGCACGTGCTCATCTGCGAGGACGGCGATCAGATTGAGGTCAACGAGAAAGGGATACGGCGCACGGGCACGGTGTCGGCCGGATTTCACTACATCGACGGCAGCGCGAGCGACCTGGACGAGCGGCCCCTCGAAGAGCGCCGGATGTTGGCCGAGTACGGCGTGCTGCTGGTCTCGGCGGGGATCGACCGCAAGAGCGCCACCATCGCTCAGCCGGTGGCCGTGTCAGCCCGGGGCTGGTTCGAGGGATCCAGTGACGCGGAGCTTCTCGTCAACTTGACGAGCGAGGTGCGTTCCGCCCTCCAGGAAGCCCTCAAGAGCGGCGACCTCGATGGTGACTCTCTGGCCAAGGTGGCCCAGCGCACGGCCGGTCGACTCCTCGGCCAGCGCTATCGGCGCCAGCCCGTCATCCTGCCCGCAATCATCGTTCTCTAGGGTTCGCGATCGGGTTCGCCGTTTTCGGCGTTGCTCTGCCCGGCGCGCCAGAAGGCCTTGTGACTGATCGTTCCTGGGGTCATCCCCCGATCGAGCAGCGCGCTCTGGATGGTGCGCATGACGTGGAACTCGCCGAAGAGATAGGCATGGCCTGGCCCCGGGGGTAGCTCGTGGGCGGCGAGACCGTTCAAGAGGCCCGAGGGGTCGCTCGGACTGCGCCCCCTTCGATCGACGAAGACGGCCGACACCTCGAGGCGCTCGTCGAAGGGCGCGGTGAGTGCATCATCGGCCGCGTCGATTTCGACGATGAACGTCGCTCGCCCGGGAAGCGCGATGCTCTCGGCCATGCGAAAGAAGGCGGCAAACCCGCTGGCGTCGCCGACGAAGAGATGCCACGCGGCGTCGGGGTCGAGGGGTATCTTGCCGCGCGGGCCGATCACGTCAACGAGGTCGCCGGGGTTCGCGCTCTTTACCCATGCGGTGCCGGGGCCCTCGTGATCGACCGTCAGGTACAGCGTGAAGGTGTCGTTGGCGTCGTTGAGCTCGCGCACGCTGTAGCGACGCCGGACGGGGCGGCCGTGTTCGTCCACGAAGCGCAGCATGACGTCGTTGCCCGGCACGCCGGTGAGCGCCGCTGCGTTGTTGCGCAGGACAACTTCGTAGAGCGACGTGCTGAGTGGCCGACTCGAGACCAGCTCGCAAAGCGTGGCGACGGCGCCGAGACGCGTTGCGAGGGCCACGGAGGAGTCGTCGGGTTCAATGGCCACGAGTAGAGCCTAGGAGAGCGGACGTCGGACGAGGAGACGTCGCCGCGCCCGCCGAACGTTCGCGGTCATGGAGGTTCGCGGGTGCGCCGACAGCGACTTCGAACTCGTTCAGCCCGACGAACGACAAAGTGTCGAAGCGGACCATCGAGAGGGTTCATTCTTCGCCCGCTTGAGCGAGCCACACGGTAGGCGCTGCGCGGATGCGCCAACGGCCGACGCCGCTCATCGAGGGCGTTCAAACGCCGCCAAGTTGTGGATGGCCATCCCTTCGTGGCTCTATCACGAGGGCAGTCCTGCATCGACGTTGACAATCGGGGAAAACAGTGATTGATCCAAGATGCGAACGGGTCGTTAGTAGGTTAGATAACGGTGGTACAAGCGCGAAAGCACAAGAGGCCGGCCAAGAAGACGGCCAAGCGCGCAAGGCGTGAGAGCTCGAACTCCGAGGGCCAGAACGTCTGGCAGCGACACCAGCGCGACCTCTGGGTGGTGGCTCTCGTGGTGGCTGGACTGTTCGTCGCCCTCGCCGAGATTGGTGCTCTGGGACCAGTTGGTCGCGCCATCTCTCGGGCTCTCGCCGATCTCCTGGGCGTCGGCCGCTTCGCGCTCGTTGCCATATTGCTGGCGCTGGGCGTGGCACTGGTGTGGGGTGGAGTGGCGTTTGAGCGCCGGCGCCTGGTCTGGGGCGCGGCCCTTGGACTTGCCTCGGTGAGCGGCATTGCGGATCTCGCGGGCGGGCGGCCGGGCCTGCACGCCACGACGCGGCTCTTGGGCCACGCCGGTGGGTGGCTCGGCGTCGTGCTCGGTGGCGGACTCGCGAAGGGCATCGGCGTCGCCGGCGCGATCGTCGTGTTTCTGGCGCTGCTCGTGGTCGCCACAATCGTCGCGACCGGTATTGGGCTGCGCGCTTTGCTCGCCGGCACTGGCTCGTTCGTTCGCTCGATAGGCCGGATCGTCTCGAGGTGGTGGCTGGGTCGGCCCCGATCCGATCAGCGCGGCGAACCCGACGTCACCAACGCGAGGCCACCACTCGAAGATCTGATCGATGTCGAACCCGAACCCGTCGTATTCGACGAGTTTCTCGGCCACGAGTACGTAGACGACGATGAGGCGTACGACGAGGACGACGAAGAATCGAGCGAGGAAGAAGCAACTTCCAGCCCGTCACCCGTCACCTACATCACGGTCGAAAGCGATTGGGAGCTGCCGCCACTGTCGCTGCTCCAGCGCACGAAGGATCAGCGGCTCGACCGAGCGAACACCGAGGCGGCCGGCGAGGAGCTCGTTGACGCCCTCGCCGCTCACGGCGTGGACACGTTTCTCATCGGCTACACCGTGGGACCAACGGTGACTCGTTTCGAGCTCGAGCTCGGCCCCGGGGTCAAGGTGTCGAGCGTGACGTCGCTGCACAGGGACATCGCCTACGCCATGGCATCGCCCGACGTACGGATCCTCGCGCCCATTCCCGGTCGCTCCGCCATCGGCGTGGAAGTGCCCAATCGTCAGCGCTCGCTCGTCGCCTTGGGCGACCTCCTCGCCTCGGAAGAGGCGACGGTCGCGAATCACCCGCTCGACGTGCCGGTGGGCCGCGACATCTCGGGTAAGACGGTGTTCGTCAACCTCGGCGAAATGCCTCACGTGCTGATCTCGGGCGCGACCGGGGCGGGCAAGAGTTCGGCGATCAACTCCATCGTCACCGCGCTCGTGATGCGCGACACCCCGGATCAGCTGCGGCTGCTGCTCATCGATCCCAAGCGCGTCGAGATGGGTCATTACAACGACCTGCCGCACCTCTTGGCACCGGTCGTCGTCGATCCGAAGAAGGCGGCGGGCGCCCTCGCTTGGGCCGTGAAGGAGATGGAACGGCGTTACGACCTCTTGGCCGAATCGGGCGCGCGTGACATCACGAGCTATCAGCAGATGATCGCCCGCGGCGAGCTGATACCCGAAGCGACCAACGCCGAACACGTCGCCAACGCCATCGAGCGGGCCACGGGCCTACCGTCGGACGTCGAGGCGAGCAGGCCCGAAGAGCTGCCCTACATCGTGATCGTGGTCGATGAGCTGAACGACCTGATGATGGTGGCGGCGCGCGACGTCGAGGACTCGGTGGTGCGCATCGCTCAGATGGCGCGGGCCGTCGGCATCCATCTGGTCATTGCCACGCAACGTCCGAGTGTGGACGTGATCACCGGCGTGATTAAGGCCAACATTCCCAGCCGCATGGCCTTCGCCGTATCGTCGCTCGCCGACAGCCGCGTCATCTTGGACCAGGCGGGCGCGGAGCGACTCATTGGCAAGGGTGACATGCTGCTCGTTACGGCGTCGAGCAACGTGGCGCGTCGACTGCAGTCGCCGTGGGTCTCCGAAGAGGAGGTCCGACGGGTAGTGGAGGCCTGGCGTGCGCAGGGCGGTCGGCTCGAGACGGTCGTCGCCCTCGACGAGCCCGTCGTCCGTGGCCCGTGGGGCAGCGGCGGCGCCAGCGACGACGATGACGAGATCCTTCGCCAGGCGCGGGACCTGGTGCTGCGCACCCAATCCGGTTCCACTTCGATGCTGCAGCGAAAGCTCCGGGTGGGCTTCGCACGTGCCGGGCGTATCATGGACCAACTCGAAGAAGAAGGGGTGGTCGCGCCAGGCGACGGCTCGAAGGCGCGCAAGGTCCTCAAGACGCCCGAAGAGTACGACCAACAGACCTCGTTGTAAGTAATTGTCACGATCAGCTTCCCCTCGGCGACCGCTCCTGCGTGGCTTCTTCATTCGTTTCTTCGGGCTGATCATCGGTCTCGTCGTTGCGGGGGCCTCGATCATCGGCATGCAACTGCCGCTGCTGCACCGGCCTTCGAGCGCGCGTCTGGTGTTGCGGAACGTTTCGCTGCCGTCGACATCGGCGCCGCTCGCGTGGCCGAGCGTCGGTTCGTCGGCGCTCTACATTCCCTCGCTCGGCGTTCTCGAGGGCTACCAGAACGCGGTCGTACCCATCGCCAGCTTGACCAAGATGATGACCGCCTACGTCGCCTTGGCGAAGCTGCCGCTCGGACTCGGCCAGAGCGGACCATGCCTTGTCGTGTCGAGCCAGGATGTCGCTGATTACCGGGAGCTCGCGGCACTCGGTGAGTCGACGCTGCGCGTGGCCGAGGGCGAGCAGCTCTGCGAGATCGACCTGTTGAACGGTCTCCTGGTCTACTCGGCGGGCAACTACGCCGTGCTGCTGGCCGATATGGTCGCGGGTTCGAACACGGCGTTCGTGGCGGACATGAACCAAGAGGCCGCGACGCTCGGGCTCGCCGGCACCGACTACGTCGACGTGACGGGACTCTCGCCCGATTCCGAGTCGACCGCGCTCGATCAGGTCCGACTCACGGCGCTGTTGATGGAGTCGCCCCTCGTGCGCTCGATCGTGATCCAACCGAGCGTGACGCTGCCCGTTGTGGGCGTCGTCAACTCCTTCACGCCCTACGTCGGCACTGACAACGTCATCGGAGTGAAGTCGGGTCGCACGCTAGACGCGGGCGGCTGCGACGCCATGGCTATGACGTTTCAGCAAGGTTCGGACGCGCGGGTGGTTTACGTGGTTGTCCTTGGCCAACGGGGCGGCAACCTGCTGGGACCAGCCGGCGAGGCGGCGCTGGCGCTCGCGAATTCAGCTGTTGCCGAGCGGAATCACTACACGTTCGTCAAGGATCAGCCGCTCGGGGAGATCTTCTTTGGGGTCCGTCACGTCGCCGTTGGACTCACCGAGTCGCACGTGCTGTGGTGGTGGCCCACCGAGGGATCGCTGGATGTGAGCATGCGCGTGCGGCGCTTCACGTCCGCCATTCATGAAGGCGAAGTCGTCGGCGAGCTCACGGTCGATGGCGCGGTGCAACGCACGTACACGTTGCGCGCGCTTGGTCGACTCGCTCCGCTCACGTTGCTCGAGCGCCTACGCTGACCTCATGTTCGCGCGCGCCCCGGCCAGTTCGGCCAATCTCGGGCCGGGATTTGACACTCTCGCCGTAGCGCTCAGCCTCTACGTCGATGTGTCGCTCGAGCCCGCGACGAGCCTCAGCATCGTCAGCGATGGCTGCGGGGCGGGACGCTTCGACGACGAGCGCCACCTCGGCGTGCGCGTAGCCGGCGGCATTCTCGGCCACACCAACTTTGCCATGCGCGTGACCTCGTCAATCCCGATCTCGCGAGGACTGGGCTCGTCGGCGGCGCTCGCGGTCGCCGCTGCGGCGGCCGCCGGCGCGTCGAATCCATTGAACGTGGCGACCAGCATCGACGGCCACGCCGAGAACGCCGCGGCGTCGGTGCTGGGCGGGCTCGTCGTGGCGAGCGTTACCGAACACGACGGCGTCGTGGCTCGCCAGCTACCACTCGACGACACGTGGCGCTTCGTCGCCGTGGTGCCCGAGGAGGAGCTCGCCACGGTCGACGCGCGTCGGGTCCTGCCCAGCCACGTGCCACTCGCTGACGCCGTGCACGACCTCAACGCGTTGGGGCTGCTCATCGCCGGGCTCGCCAACCACCACGAGTTCGTGTCGTGGTCGATGGATGACTTCCTGCATCGCCCGTACCGCAAGGAGCTGCTCGGCTTCTCCGAGGGGCTGCTCGCGCTGCTACGCGAGAGCGGCGCAGCGGCGTCCTGCTGGTCGGGCGCTGGATCGACGATGCTCGCGCTCGTCACCGACGAGACGGCGTCCGAGGTCGCGACGGCGGCCAAGGAGTTCTTGCACGCCGCGTCCATCCCGGGCGAGGTGCACGTGCTCGACGCGGATCGGATCGGTCTGGTCACGCGTTGACCCAGGCCGATTACCGGGTCCGGGGTCGCACGCTCAGCGGCGCGGGCTGCATCCTTCTCGGGGCAACGTTGATTCAGCTGACCGCCGCGATCGTCATCCACGTCTTTCCGGTCATCGGTCCCGCGGACGCGAGCGCCTGGCGTTTTCTTCTCGGGGCAATGGTCCTGCTTGCGATCGCCCGACCGAAGGTGCGTCGCTGGACGAGGCGGCAGTGGCTCGGCGCCCTCGCGCTCGGCACCACGGTGGCCCTAATGAACCTCTGCTTCTACCAGGCGATCTCGCGAATCCCCCTCGGGGGCGCCGTCGCCATCGAGTATCTCGGGCCATTCTGTGTCGCCGCGTTCGGCAAGCGAACGCTCTGGCACTTCGCGCTCGTGGCGTTGGCCGGGCTCGGCGTCGTTGCGCTGACGCGCCCGGGCAACGGCCTCAACGCCACCGGCGCGCTCTTCGCCGCTGGGGCGGGCGTCGGCTGGGCGAGCTACATCTTCGCCTCGCGTCGCGTTGGGGGCACCACCAGGGGCTTCGAGGGACTGGCCGTCTCAATGTCGGTGGCCGCGATACTGACGCTGCCCTTCTCAATCAACTCCATCGCCCGTGTGGGCGAGCACCCCGAGACACTCGCGCGCCTGGCGCTCGTCGCGGTGATGGCCATCGTGCTCGGCTTCGGTGCCGAATTAGAGGGACTGCGCCGGCTGAAGCCTGCAGTCGCCGGCGTCTTGATGGCCGCCGACCCCGCGATCGCATTTCTTGTCGGGTGGCTCTTCCTGGACCAGAGCGTGCGCGGGTGGGACCTCGTGGGCCTGGGCTGCGTCGTTGTAGCGGGGGCCGGAGTGATGTACCACTGGGCGGTGAGCGAGGGCGAACTGCCTCAGTAGGCTTGTGTGGTGCTTGAAGCCAGGTCATTCGCCATCCGCACTTTCGGTTGCCAGATGAACGAACACGACTCCGAGCGCCTGGCCGGGTTGCTCGTCGCCGACGGGCTGGTGCCGGCTCGAAGCGACGCCGAGGCCGACGTGATCGTGCTCAATACCTGCACGATCCGCGAGAACGCCGACCAGAAACTCTACGGGACGCTTGGCCAGCTGAAGGCCCTGAAGGACCTGCGCCCCGACCTGCAGATCGCCGTTGGCGGCTGCCTCGCCCAGAAGGACCGCGGCACCATCCTTGATCGGGCCAGCTGGGTCGACGTCGTCTTTGGCACGCACAACCTGGCCTCGGCGCCGTCGCTCTTGCGCCGTGCCCGTGCCGAGGGGCCGCTCGTCGAGGTACTTGACGCCCCCGACCCAGTGGCCAACCGCGATCTCGCGCCGGCCCTCTACGCCGTGCGCGAGCTGCCCTTCGCCGCCTGGATGACGATCCAGACCGGCTGTGACAACTCTTGCGCATTCTGCATCGTACCGAGCGTGCGCGGCGGCGAGATCAGCCGGCCGATGGACGACCTGCTCAAGGAGGCGACGGCGCTCGCGGAGGCGGGCGTGACCGAGATCACGCTGCTCGGCCAGAACGTCAACTCCTACGGTCGCGACATCACCCACCGCCGGCCGCTCTTCGCTGAACTGCTGCGCGCCCTCGGCGACGTGGATGGGCTCGAACGGATCCGCTTCACCAGCCCGCATCCCAAGGACCTGCGCCCCGAGACGATTGCCGCGATGGCCGAGACACCGAAGGTCTGCAACCAGCTTCACCTGCCGCTGCAGTCAGGTTCGAACCGCGTGCTGACGGCCATGCGCCGCGGCTACACGTCCGAACGGTACCGGGAGAAGCTCGAGTCCGCCCGAGCGGCCATTCCCGAGCTCGCCGTGACGACGGATCTCATCGTGGGCTTTCCGGGCGAGAGCGACGCGGAGTTTGACGAGACGCTCGAGGTCGCGGCGGCCTGCGAGTTCGACGCCGCCTACACCTTCATCTTCTCGCCACGCGAAGGCACTCGCGCGGCGAGGCTGGTCGAGCAGTTTGTCCCCGAGGACGTCATTCGCGAGCGCTTTGCTCGCTTGGTCGAGGTGACCGATCGATCCGCGCTGGCGCACCACCGCGCCCGGGTCGGGCAACACGAGGAGGTACTGGTCGAGGGCGCGTCCAAGCGCAACGACCGCATGCTCTCGGGGCGCACGCGCCAGGGCAAGTTGATCCACTTCCCCGCGCCCGGCGAGACGGTGCGACCCGGGTCGCTCGTCAGCGTGGACGTTACCTACGGCGCGCCTTACTACTTACTAGGCGAGATGCGCGCGGTGATCCGCGTGCCGCGCCACCGTATCCGCGTGCCGCTGCTTACTTCGTGAACCCGTTGGCGGCCCCCCTGGTCGCACTCGTCGGTCCGACTGCGTCGGGCAAGTCGGCGCTCGCCCACGCGGTCGCCCTTGAGCGGGGCGGCGTTGAGATCTTGAGCGTCGACGCGATGGGCGTCTATCGAGGCATGGACATCGGCACCGCCAAGCCCACTCGCGCGCAGCGCGAGGCAGTGACTTACCACCTCATCGACCTCGTCGCCGCGAGCGAGGAGTTCACGGTCGCCCAGTACCAGGCCGCGGCGAGGGCTGCGAAGAGCCTCGTCGAGGGCCGGGGCCACGCCGTCCTCTACGTCGGTGGGACCGGCCTTTACGCCCGGGCGGTCATCGACGACCTTGACATTCCCGGTCGCTACCCCGAAGTTCGCCGCGAGCTCGAAGAGCGCGCCGCGAAGAACCTCGGGCCGCTCTACGACGAGCTGGTCGTTCTCGACCCGGTAGCCGCCGGCCGCCTCGAGGCGTCGAACGCCCGGCGCGTGGTGCGTGCGCTGGAGGTGACGCTCGGCTCAAAGCGTCCCTTCTCCTCTTACGGCGAGGGTCTCCTTCGCTACGGGCCCTCCAGCGTCATCCAGGTCGGTGTGGATGTCGAACCCGAGCTGCTCGACGCTTCTATCGAGCGGCGTTTTCTCGAGTGGATGGACCTCGGTCTGCTCGAGGAAGTCGCGCGCCTGGCCTGTGCCCCCGGTGGTCTTAGCCGCAGTGCGCGCCAGGCAGTCGGCTACAAGGAGCTGCTGGGGCACCTCGAAGATGGTCAGCCCCTCGAGGAGTGTGTGCAGCGCGCCATCAGCCACAGCCGGCGTCTCGCGCGCCGACAGCGCTCGTGGTTCCACCGGGACCCCCGCATCGAGTGGTTCGACGACGTGGACTTGGCGGGTGCGCGAGTCCGCGAGGTGCTGAGTGGCCCGAATGCGTTCGTGCGAGACTGATGCGGTGACGTTGCGGACGCTGCAGAAGTGGCACGGGGCCGGCAACGATTTCCTCGTGGACGTCCAAGCAGAGGGCGCGACGCCTTACTGGACGCCCGAGCGGGCCCGTGCGCTCTGTCGACGCTCGACGGGTGTTGGTGCCGACGGACTGCTCGTGGCGTCGCTCGGTGCACGCGTCGCGATGACGCTCTTTAACGCCGACGGAACGCTCGCTGAGACCTCGGGCAACGGGCTCCGGTGCCTCGCCGCGGCGGTGCGTCGGGCGACGAATGCCACGTGGGACACGCTCGACGTCGCCACGGCCGCCGGCGTCAAGACGGTGCGCCTGGCGATGGATGGTTGCGCCGGCTACGGCAGTGTCGCAATGGGCGACGTGACGTTCGCCGAACCCCTCGACGGCACGTTCGGTCTCGCCAACGTCGGCAACCCTCACGTCGTGGTGCTCGATGACACCAGCTGGAGCGACGTCGCCCGCGAGGAACTGGCCGAGAAGCTCGCCGCGCAGGTTGGCGGGGCGAACGTTGAATTCGTGACCCTCCTCGAGCCCGGCCACGTCAGCATCCGGGTTATCGAGCGCGGGGTGGGATGGACCCTGTCGTGTGGCACGGGTTCGGTCGCGGTCGCGGCCACCCTGCGCCGGGCCGGCCTGAGCGGTCACGTGGTCACCGTCGTGAATCCGGGCGGCGCCCTTCGCGTCGAGTTGGAGGAAGCCCACGCGACCTTGAGTGGGCCGGTGCAGTTCGTCGCGGACGTGGATTGGCTCGAAGCTTGACCTACATCCCAAGCACGCTCATTGAACGCACGATCCGGGAGAAGATCATCCTCGTCGGCGTCTTGTTTCCCGGCGTGCGCGAGGAGGAGCTCGATCGGCAGCTCGACGAGCTCGCGTTGCTCGTTGACACCGCGGGCGCCGACGTCGTCGCTCGCGTCGTGCAGCGTCGCGAGACCCCCGATCCGGCGACGTTCCTGGGCTCGGGCAAGGTGCGGGAGCTGCGCGAGATCGCCCTCGCCTTGGACGCGGATACCGTCGTCTTCGAGCACGGGCTCTCACCGGCCCAGCAGCGCAACCTCGAGAAGATCCTTGGAAGAACGGCGATCGATCGCACGGCGGTAATCCTCGACATCTTCGCCCAGAATGCGCGTACTCCCGAAGGCAAGGCTCAGGTCGAGCTCGCCCTGCTGGAGTACCGTTTGCCGCGCCTGCGACGGGCCAGCGGCTCACTCTCCCAGCAGGCCGGTGGCATTGGGAGGCGCGGTCCCGGCGAGACGCAACTTGAAGTCGACCGGCGGCGACTCGTCCAGCGCATGCACCGCATCCGCGCGGAACTGAAGGAGATCGACCGCACGCGCCAGGTGCAGCGCCAGGGGCGCGACCGCGGTCGCCACCGCGAGGTGACGTTGGTCGGCTACACCAACGCCGGCAAGTCCTCGATGCTGAACGCGCTGACCAACGCCGACGTTCTCGTGGAGAATCGACTGTTCGCGACCCTCGATCCGCGCACGAGGCAACGACAGCTGCCCGGCGGCGAGACCGTGCTCTTCACCGACACCGTCGGCTTCATTTCGAACCTGCCGCACGAGCTCGTCGAAGCCTTCATGAGCACGCTGAAGTCGGTGCGGTTGGCCGACCTCTTAGTGCACGTCGTCGACGGCGCGAGCGACTTCGCCGAGACCCAGATTGCCGCAGTACGCGATGTGCTGGTCGAGATCGGAGCCGACCACGTGCCCGAGTTGCTCGTCTTCAACAAGGCCGACGTCACTGGCTCGAGGGCGAAGGACCTCGCCAAGCTTTACGAGGGGAGTGTCTGGACTTCAGCCAAGACTGGCGAGAACCTCGACGAAGTCGTCGCGACCGTCGCCGAGCGGCTGCGCTCGCGCGACCGCGTCATCACCCTGCAGCTACCGCTCGATCGGGGCGACCTGCTTGCGGCCGCCCACCGCGAGGGCGAGGTGCTCGACACGTCGGTCAGCGAAGACGGCGTCCTCGTCCACGTGGTCCTTGACTCCGTGGGCGCGGCGCGATTCAGCCAGTGGCGCGTGCCGGCGTGAGCTTCGCCCCGCCCGCGTATCCCTACGAGCGCCTCGACGGGCTGCGCGAGGTCGCCTCGGCATTCGAGGGCGGGGCCATCGACTGCTCGATCGGAACCCCGGTCGATGCGCCGCCCGCCTTCGTGATCGATGAACTGGCCCGCGGCGCCGGCGCGCGCGGCTACCCGCCGTCTGCGGGCACGCTCGACTACCGCGAGGCTGCGGCCGCGTGGGTGCGTCGGCGCTTTGGGGTCGAACTCGAGGCGAGTGACGTCGCCGCGTGCGTGGGCACGAAGGAGTTCGTCGGGTCGCTGGCGGGCTACCTGCACCTGCGCAGTCCCGAGCGCGACACCGTGCTCTACCCCGGCGTGAGCTACCCGACCTACGCCATGGGTGCGACGCTGGCTGGGCTGCGCGCAGTGCCCGTGGCCATGGTCCGCGGCCGGCTCGACCTCGCCACAATCGATCCCGCCGACATCGATCGTGCACTCGTGCTGTGGGCGAACTCGCCGTCAAACCCAACGGGTTTTCTCGATGACCTCGAGCACGTTGCGGCGTGGGGGCGAGGTCACGGCGTGCCGGTCGCGAGTGACGAGTGCTACGCCGAGTTCACCTGGGCCGGCCGTCCACGGTCGATCCTCGAGACGGGCCGAGCCGGCGTGCTCGCCCTGCACTCGATCTCGAAGCGCTCAAACCTCGCGGGACTGCGTGCGGGCTTCTATGCGGGCGACGACGAACTCGTCGGCTACCTGCGCAGCGTGCGCCAGCACGCGGGCCACATGGTGCCCGGTCCCGTGCAGGCCGCCGTGGCCCTCGCCTACGGCGACGACGAGCACGTTCACGCGCAGCGCGAACGCTACCGTGCGCGCCTCGAGATGATGAGCCAAGCGCTCAAGCGCATCGAGGTTGACGCGCCGCTGCCGGAAGGTTCGTTCTACCTCTGGTGCTCGAAGGAGGGCCATGACGGATGGTCCCTCGCCACCGTGCTCGCCCAGCGTGCGGGGCTCGTCGCGAGCCCGGGCGAGCTCTACGGCGCCGGCGGGAGCGACCACGTGCGCCTGGCCGTCGTCCAGCCCGACGACCGCCTCGAACTCGCGGTGTCACGTCTCGAAGCTCTCTAGGGTCGAAACTACGCTTGAACCATGAGCGACCTCGAAGCGCGGATCGGCGCCTGGTACGAGCAGCGCAGCGAGCTGTCACCGAGCAGTCTCGAAGCGCGTCGTGACGTCGAGCTCGTTATCGCCAAACTCGACGATGGTCAGGTGCGCGTCGCCGAGGTCGCCGCGGACGGTTCGATCCTCGTGCGCGAGTGGGTCCGACAGGCCATCCACTTGCTCTTTCGACTCCGAGGGCTGGAGAGGATCGAGGTTGGTCCCTTTGAATATCTCGACCGCCTGGAGCTGAAGCACGACTACGAGCGACGCGGCGTGCGCGTGGTTCCCGGTGCGTCGGCTCGACGTGGGAGCTTTCTTAGCCCCGGCGTGGTACTCATGCCGAGCTACGTCAACGTGGGTGCGTGGGTCGGTGCCGGCACGCTGGTCGACACTTGGGCGACGGTGGGCAGTTGCGCCCAGATCGGCGCGAACGTCCACCTCTCCGGGGGAGTGGGCATCGGCGGCGTGCTCGAGCCGCTCAACGCCGTGCCCGTCGTGATCGAAGACGACGCCTTCATCGGCAGCCGCAGTGCGATCGTCGAGGGGGCTCGCGTGGGCCGCGGAGCCGTGGTCGGCGCGGGGACCGTGCTCAACCCCTCGATTCCCGTCATCGACGCCGAGAGCGGCGAAGAGGTTTCCAGAGGCTACGTGCCCAATTACTGCGTGGCGGTGGCGGCCAGCCGACCACGCGAGTATCCCGGCGGCCAGTTCCACCTACCCTGCGTGCTGATCATCAAGCGCCTTAGCGAGGGCGAGCGTCACGACAAGGTCACGCTCAACGAGATCCTACGAGATCACGGCGTCGCGACGTGAGCCGTCTCGACGAGACACTCCTGCTGGTGGCCATCAACTCGGTGAGCCGTCACGAAGCGACTCTCGCCTCCTTCGTGGAGACGCGGCTGGGCGACGCAGTCGAATTGCAAGTCGAGCGCATCGGGGACAATGTGGTTGCTCGCACTAGGGGATCGCACCCCACGAGAGTCCTGGTCGCGGGCCACCTGGACACCGTGCCCGGCGACCCGCGCGAGGCAAGCATCGTGGGCGACGAGCTTTGCGGCCTGGGGGCGTGCGACATGAAGGGGTCCCTCGCGGTCATGCTCGAGCTCGCCCGGGATAACTCGCCCCGATCGGTCGAGGTGACCTGGATCTTCTACGCGCGCGAAGAGATCACGCGCCACGAGTCGGGCCTACTGGAGATCGCCGAACTGCGGCCCGAGCTCCTAGTCGGCGACGTGGCCCTCTTAGCTGAGCCCACCGACGGTGTTGTCGAAGCCGGATGTCAGGGGACGCTGCGAGTCAGCATCGAGCTAACCGGACGGCGCGCCCACACCGCGCGCCCCTATACCGGACGCAACGCGATCCATCGACTGGCCGACGTGATCTTGCGAGTGGCGAGCTACGAACCGAGGACGGTCGTGATCGACGGAGTGAGTTACACCGAGCAGCTCCAGGCCGTCGGCGTAGAGGGCGGCGTCGCCGCGAATGTGGTGCCGGATCTCGCGAAGCTCACCGTCAATCACCGCTTCGCGCCGGACCGCTCCAAGGACGAGGCCGTAGCGTGGCTACGCGGCTACGTGGGCGAACTCGTCGAAGAGGATGACCGATTCGACGTGCTCGACTGGGCGCCGGGCGCCCAGCCGTCACTAACCAACGAGCGCTTGCACGCTCTCGTCGAGTTGAGCGGCGCCCCGGCCAAGGGCAAGGCCGGCTGGACGGACGTCGCCACCTTTCAGGAACTCGGCATTCCCGCCACGAACTTCGGCGCTGGGGATCCGCGCTACGCGCACCGCAGCGACGAGAGGATCACGCTTGGCGAACTGGACCGTTTCGCCGACGTGCTGCGATCCTGGCTCGCTTGAGGATCGAGGTCGCCCGCGACTAGTAGTGGCGCAGGACGGAGATGACCCGGCCGTAAATCTCGACCTCGTTCGAATCGAAGTCCATCGGCTCCATCGTCGAGTTCTCCGGCTTCAGGATGATGCGAGGTCCCTGGGGGAAGAATCGCTTGACTGTCGCTTCGTCGCCGGGTATGCCCGCGACGACGATCTCGCCTGCCCGTGCGGTTCGCTGGCGCGCGACGACGATGAAGTCGCCCGAGAGTATTCCGGCGTCCACCATCGAGTCGCCGCGCACCTGAAGCACGAAGCTGTCACCTCGGCCGGCGAACTGCTCGGGGATCGACATCAGTTCGTGCGCGCTCTCTACCGCCAGCACGCCCGTACCGGCGGCGATGTCGCCGACGAAGGGGATGTGTCGGATGTGCTGTTCGGGCGCGGGGTTGGCCGCGTCGAGGCGAACCGTCAAGGTCCGTGGCTGCTGGGGATTCTTCTCGATGTAACCGGCGTCGCGCAATACGCTGATGTGATTGGCGACCGTCGCCGATGAGGAGAGACCGACGTGCTCGCCGATCTCGCGGATGGTCGGGGGGAAGCCGCGTTCGCGTTGACAGGTCACGATGAACTCCAGGATCTGTCGACGCATCGGTGTCAGCACTTCAGCCACGGGTTCTCCAGTCAACGAACAGTTGTTCGTAGGCTACACCCGGCGACGCTCGAACTCAAACACCTGTTCGTAAGAATTGAAGAGGCCTTTCGGACTATTTTTCAACGGGGGCGCACCTTTTGATGCATTTCGACGCTGCTATCGTTCAGCAAAGGCCAAGTCGGCCCGAACGTCTTCGATCAGTTTCTTACGTGTCTCTTAGGTGACACGAAAGTGAACCCGATGATGAGAAGTGAATCAACACAGTTAAGGAAGGACGTTGCTCATGAAGCTTCGTTTGAACAAGACGGTGGCGGTGGTGGCTTCAAGTGCTCTGCTGTTGCTTGCCGTGCCGGCTGTCGGTATGGCGTCGGCTTCAGGAGCCGTTCACAAGCCAAAGCCAAAGCCAAAGCCAACCTACGTCATTGGATACGAGGGCCCGTTGTCGGGTGGAAACCTGCAGCTCGGCTTGAACATGGTGTTTTCCGTGGAGTTGGCCATCAATCAGGCCAATGCCTCGGGTAAGTATCCCTTCAAGTTGAAGCTGGCTCGCTACGACGACCAGGGTGACCCGACAATCTCACCCACGCAGGCTCAGTCTGCGGTGGCTAATCACCAGTTGATGGCTCTCGTTGGCCCGGCGTTCTCGGGTGCGACGGCGGCTGCAGAGCCCTACTACTCCGCAGCTCACATTGCGACAGTGAGTCCTTCGGCGACGAGGGTGTCCTTGGCAACGAGCGGCTGGAATAACTTCTTCCGCGTGGTGGCTGACGACGGCGTCCAGGGACCCGCGGACGCCGACTACTTGGTAAAGACGAAGAGCTTCAAGTCGGTGTACGTCGTGAACGACGGCTCGGCCTATGGCTCGGGCGTAGCGTCAGCGTTTGCCACTGAAGCGACGACTGACGGCGCAACGGTGACGACGGCTACTGTGCCGGGCACGGCGCAGTGCTCAGACGGCTCGGCATCCGCGACGGAGTACACCGCTGCGGCAACCCAAGCAGTTGCCAGCAAGGCCGGCGCCATGTTCTACGGCGGCTACTACTGCGACCTCGGTCTCTTCCTCGGGGCGCTGAGTTCGGCTGGCTGGACGGGCACGGTTCTGTCAGATGACGGCTCCGACTCACCCGCTTTGATTCAAGGCACCACGCCCCCTTCGGCGGCGAACGATGTCCTAATGTCGTGCGCCTGCGCGCAATCAACCAACAAGACCTTCAACAAGGAGTTCCAGAATCTGTCGAACTTCTCGGCGGCGACGGCAACGTACGCTCCTGAGGCCTATGACGCTACGAACGTGATCATTGCGGCCATGGCGAAGTTGAAGACGGTAACGCGTGCCGGGATTGTGGCGGAGTTGCACAAGATCACCTACAAGGGCATCACGAAGGTGATTCACTTCCAGAGCGATGGCAACATTTCTGGTTCGGCAATCTACGTGAATGAAGTAGAGAGCGGAAGTGTCGTTCAGCTCGGCCTCGAGTAAGTCACACTCTTAACCTTTTTTGCAGGAGTCGGGGGTTGGACCCCCGACTCCTGCTGTTAGGTACAATTTGGCTTCGTCTGCGAGGGGACAGTTTGGGCGCGTTCGGTCACTACTTGGCGGCACACTTCGACACGCTGAGACTGGAGTTCTGGGCGCTCTTCGTCGGTGGTGTGGCGAATGGACTCCTTTACGGAATGATCGCTGTCGGCTACACGCTCGTTTACGGCGTCCTTCGACTCATTAACTTTGCGCACTCCGAGATCTTCATGTCCGGGGGGTTCGCCGGATACTTCGTGATGAGGGCTCTCGTCGGCGCCGGAGCACCGCCCGCCGGGATAGCAAGTGTGGGACTCATCACCTTGGGCATCGTCGCCGGTGGCACCGTCGGGGCCGTGATGGCGACGGTGCTGGAGCGCGTGGCGTATCGGCCGCTTCGGAGGCGCAACGCCCCGAAGTTGGCCTACCTCATCAGTGCGATCGGCGCCTCGTACTTCCTCTTCAACCTGGCCGGCAAGGAGTTCGGCCACTTGGCCGTATCTACGCCGCAGCCCTACATCAATCATCCGGTCTTTCACATCTTCGGCGCGCCCGTGCAGATGTACTTCGTCATCATCTTCATTGTGGGACTAGTTATGTTTGTGGCCCTCGACCGGGTCATCTCGAAGACAAGGCTGGGTCGGGGGATTCGCGCCGTCGCGCAGGACGCCGAGACGGCGTCGCTGATGGGTGTCAACATCGACCGAACGATCGCTATCACGTTCATCGTCGGAGGCACCCTTGGTGGGGCCGCGGGCTTTCTTTTCGGCCTCGGTTACGGCGTCGTCTACACCATGGGTTTCGTGCCGGCTCTGAAAGCCTTCACCGCGGCAGTTCTCGGCGGGATCGGTAATTTGCGGGGAGCAATGATCGGCGGACTGATACTCGGGATCTTCGAGAGCCTCTCGGTGGTCTTCGTCCAGGCGGCCTACATCGACGTTGTGGCTTTTGGCATCCTCGTCACGGTGCTCCTCGTTCGCCCAACCGGAATCTTGGGTGAGCGCCTAGGCAGGGCTGCCTGATGAAGGAGCTCCTCGCCAAGACCGCCGTTCGCCGGCTCCTCATCACCGTGGGCGTCGTGGCCGTCATCGAGCTGATGACGGGTCCTCCGGGCAGCAATACGGAGCCGATCTACGGATTCTCCCACTCCTTTGGGGAGTCGTCCTCGTTCTTTGGACTCTTTCGAACGCAGCGTTGGGTGGCGTTCTTCTGCCTCGCGCTGATCTGCTGGGGCATCGCTAGCGTCTGGTTCTCCCAGGGACCGCGCATCAAGAAGAGCCTTCACGACGCCTCGGCGATGCCTCGACGAGCGTTCGAGAGGCGGCCGGTCCGCTGGGCGGCCCTGGGCGCACTCCTGGCCTTCGCGCTGCTGTTGCCCCACATCGAGACGCAGCCGTTCTGGCAGGCCGCGATGGTTGAACAGATCTCGGTCTACGTCCTGTTGGCAATTGGCCTTAACGTGGTCGTGGGTTTTGCCGGACTGTTGGACCTCGGGTACGTTGCCTTCTACGCGATCGGCGCGTACACGACGGCGTGGGTCACTGG
>CAVVMM010000010.1:0-17502 GCA_963749355.1 uncultured Acidimicrobiaceae bacterium | reverse complement strand
CGCACTTCCGACACCGCCACTCTTTGGCCACGCCCTCAACCCGTTCTGGGCAATACCTATCGCCATCCTGATCGTCATGTTTGCCGGGGTCATTTTGGGTGCACCGACGCTGCGACTGCGCGGCGACTACCTCGCAATCGTCACCTTAGGTTTCGGAGAGATCATCACGATCTTCGCGAACAACCTTTACGGAATCACCGGCGGATCGCTGGGCTCGAAGCTCATTCCTCATCCGTCAATTCACCTTGGGCCCATTAAGTATGACTGGGGATTGGCGCCGGTGCCGTACTACTACTTGACCCTCGGCTTCATCGTGCTGTTCCTGGTCGTGTTCTCATTGCTCGAACGATCGAGAGTCGGGCGATCGTGGACAGCGATTCGCGAGGACGAGGTCGCCGCGGAGTCCGTCGGCATCAACCCCTTGAAGTACAAGGTGATGGCCTTCGCGATCGGGGCGGCGTCGGCCGGTTTCGCAGGCGTCATCACGGCGAGCCAGTCCAACTACGTCTTCCCGTCGAGTTTCACTCTGTCCTTCTCTATCAACGTCTTGGTGCTGGTGATCCTGGGAGGGATGGGCTCGATCGCGGGCGTCGTCTTGGGCGCAATCCTGATCCAGACGGTGACCGAGTATCTGTCGCATTCGCCGCCGTCGGGCTACCAGCCCTCAGACCTCTACATTTATCTGGGCGCTCTGCTCGTCACGATGATGATCTTCCGCCCGGCGGGCCTCATTCCCTCGCGACGTCGTAAGCGTGAGATAAGACTTTCCGAGGTTGAGCACGAAGGTCACCTGGACGAGGTCTTGACCGGGGACGACACGTGACCGACAAAATCTTCGATGTCGAACACGTCACGCTGCGCTTTGGTGGTGTCATTTCATTGAATGACGTAAGTCTGTATCAGAATCGTGGCGAGATCCTCGCCGTGATCGGCCCGAACGGCGCCGGGAAAACGTCGCTCTTCAACTCGCTCACTGGGGTGTACCAACCTCAGGAGGGCAAGATCATCTTCGTCGGTCGCAACGGCAAACCGACGTCGATCATTGGCCGGAAGGCCTTTCGCATGGCGAACGCCGGCGTGGCCCGAACATTTCAGGCGTCGCGGATGTTTAGCGCGATGACAACGTACGAGAATGTCAAGATCGGAGCTGAAAGCCACCACGGTATTGGCGTGGTCGGCGCGATGCTGCGTGGCCCGGCGACGCGGCGCGACGAGAAGCGATCGGACGCTCGCACTAATGAGCTCTTGAATTTCGTCGGCCTCGCCGAAAAGGCCAATACGATCTCTTCCTCGTTGTCCTACGGGGATCGTCGCCGTTTGGAGATTGCGCGAGGTCTGGCCATGGATCCCCAGGTGTTGCTCTTGGACGAACCGGCCGCGGGAACCAATCCAACCGAGAAGCGGGAACTCGTCAAGCTCATCCGCCGCGTGCGCGACGACATGGGCGTGACGATTCTTCTCATCGAGCACGACATGAAGTTGGTGATGGCTCTCGCCGAGCGCATCTACGTCTTGAATTTCGGCAGCGTCATCGCCGAGGGCACACCCGAGGAGATTCGAGCCAACCCAGTCGTCGTCGAGGCGTATCTCGGCACGTCGACCGAGAAGACGGACAGCAAATGATGCTCGAAGTCAGTGACGCCGTCGTACGATACGGCGCCATCACCGCGCTGCACGGGATCTCGTTCAACGTTGAACAAGGAGAGATCGTCACACTCCTCGGCGCTAACGGCGCGGGAAAATCGACGACGCTCCGCATGATATCTGGACTGCACGCACCGTCAAGCGGACAGATCACCTTCGAGGGCAAGGACGTTACCCACACCAAGGCCCACGACTTTGCGCAACTCGGCATCTGCCACGTGCCCGAGGGACGGCGGATCTTTCCCCAGATGACGGTGGAAGAGAACCTCGAGATGGGAGCGTTCACCCGCAAGGGATCATTCAGCGACGACATGGACAAGATGTACGAGACGTTCCCGATCCTGAAGGAACGTCGTAAGCAGATCGGCGCCAACCTCTCGGGCGGCGAGCAGCAGATGTTGGCGATCGGCCGGGCGCTCATGGGCAGTCCCCGGCTCTTGCTCTTGGATGAGCCCTCGATGGGTCTTGCGCCGATGATCGTTGAGACGATCTTCGGCATTATTGGCGAGATTCGAGCCGGCGGCACGACCGTGTTCTTGGTGGAGCAGAACGCCGCCCATGCGCTGCGACTCGCCGACCGGGGCTACGTCATGGAGAATGGCCGCATCGCCTTCGGCGACCTTGCGAAGAACTTGCTACACGACGAGCGCGTACGCGCCGTCTACTTAGGCGAGGCGGCCGACGAGGCGTAGCGAGCGCGCCGCAAGACCCCGGCGCACGATTCGCGAACGGCATCACCCGCGTCGCGACCGTTGCGTGACGTCAAAGGGGGCGCGGTGGATGCCGATGAGATCGTGGGACCATGCTGGCGAGACTTCGCTGACGTGCTGGCTGCCGGGGTGTCCCGGGTGCTGCTCTACGGGCCACCGGGCACGGGAAAGACGTTCGCCGCGCTGCATCACGGATGCGGCAGCCTTCCCGCCGAGCGCCTCGTGTGCACCGAGGACCTCACGTCGGGCGAGATCACGGGGACGTGGATGCCCGCGGGCGCGGCGAGATTCGAATGGCGTGAGGGACCGGCGATACGCGCGTGGCGAGGCGCCGACGGGCTTGGCTCACGACTCGTATTGGACGAGGTTGATCGAGCCTCGGGTGACGCGCTCGCGACGCTGCTGGCCATGACCGACTCGACCGCGTCAGCGCGGTGGCGCAATCCTGAGACCCTCGAGTGGGTGCGGCCCGGGCCGGAGTTCTCGGTCGTCATGACTTCGAATATCGACGACCTCGACGATGTGCCACGGCCCCTGCGTGACCGATTCCCGGTCGCCATTCGGGTCGACCGACCGCACCCGGCGGCCGTGGCGAGCTTGAGCGGCGATCTGCGGGAGCCCGCGCTCGCCGGATCACTCGGCCCCGAGCAGCGTCGAGTCTCACTGCGCTGCTTCTACGCCTTCGACCAGCTGCGCCACCACCACGGTGCGTCGCGAGCGGCACAGTTGGTTTTTGGGAGTGAGGCGGCCCAGAGCGTCCTCGACGCCCTCGCCATCGGCGCCGTCGCGTGACCCGCGCGGTCATCTTTCCCGAACTTCTTAGCGGTCGCGAGGACGAGGATCTGGCCCAACCCTGGATCGTTCGCGAGGGCTCCACCAATCGAGGCGCCGCCAGTTGCGATCTGGCCGCGCGGATTCTCGAGGTGCCCCTCGACCTGAGCGAACAAGCCCGGGTGGTGCGCGCGCACGAGCTCATGCACGCCCGCGTAAGCCCGCACGCGCACCATCTCGAGCGCGCGCTCGATGAGGTCTCGCCTCGCGCTCTCGAGTGCGCTGAGGAGCTGCGTGTCAACACCCTGCTCGGCCGGCTCGACTTCGACGTGTCGCTCCTGCGCGACGGCACCGAAAAGATTGGCGGGCGTCGTCTTGGCGAGGCGGGGGAGTGGGCCGAAGCACTCTGCTTCATGTTGGCCGTGCTGGGCACCGGCGCAGAGAAGGACTACCTCGCCGGGATCCGGCTGGGTTGTCCGTCGTGGCTCGCCCCACTGCGCGCAGTTCGAAAGCGTGCGCTCACGGTCTTCGCACAGAGCACGCACACCCTCGCAAGGACGAGACTCAACGATGAGGGGTTGCCGAGTGGCTACGCGTGCTCCACCTTGGTGCTGGCCCGAGCCCTGAGTCGTGCCATGGAAGCGCGCGTGCCCATGGTCGCCGACGAGCTTCGTTCGTTTCGGCGCTCCCTCGAGCCTGGTGGTCGACGTCCGGCAACTGGTAAGTTCGCGCCGCTCGTGTTCGACGAGTCCCTGGCGCGTCGAAGCCGCCCCTCAGCCGCGAGCGTGCGAGTGATGCGCCCGTCAATGACCGGAGTAGCGATGCGCTATCCGGGACGACTTCTCACCGACGAGCACCGGCGCGCTTTCGCACAGCGCGCGCGTCGGCACGGCGGCATCGTAGTTATTGACCAGTCAGGGTCGATGGACCTCGACGGCGAATCGTTGCGAACGTTACTGCGCGACGCGCCGGCGGCGCTCGTGGTCGGCTACAGTCATCGACCCGGTGATCGCGGTGCGACACCGAACGTCTGGCTGCTATGTGATCGAGGCACCGTCGCGACAACATGGCCCTCGGGCAACGTCGGCAACGGGGTCGACGGACCAGTGCTGCACTGGGCCATCGCCCAGCGCCGAGCGAACGAACCCGTCGTCTGGGTCACCGACGGCCAGGTCACCGACTCCCACGATCACCCCGACGAGGCACTGACCGAAGAGTGCGCGACGCTGGTGCGGCGTCACCGCATTCGCTTGGCGCGCGACCTCACCGAGGCAACCAAGACCATTCAATCGAACCTTTCCACGCCTCGATCACGGCTGGCGAACTTCGGCCGAGTGGGCCACTGTCTGCTGGAAACAGGCGCAATGTGGTCAAAGTGAAGGTCTGATCCCAAGGGTCTGGCAAGGCTTTCCAGAAGCGATTCGTCAACCATCGCTCAGTTCTCGGTATCCGGCTCCTCGGTGCTCTCGTTGGGGGCGTCCACGCCGCCCTCGACGCCGGGGTCGCTGATGATGTCAGGGCGCGTTTCCTCGGTTCCTGCGCCCTCCAGCGTGGCTCGCAAGCCCTTCTCGGACTTCATATCGAGGCTGAGTCGCCCGTCCGGGTCGTACTCTTCTTCCATCATTTCCAGCCTAACTGTGGGTTGATTTCTGGGTCGGCGCGCTCTTTTGTGCACACAGCGCCAGGGGCTTGCATCGAACACCTGTTCGTACTACGCTCACGAACAAGTGTTCGTACGGTGACGGAGGTGGACAAATGGCCGCAGTCGATGTCCTCGAAAGCGACTTTTTGGAAGGCAGTCGCGTGTTGGTCCCGCTACGGCTCGTACCGAACCCTCCCGACGTCCAACCCCTTCGATGCGGGCCGAGCCTGCGTCAACGTCGCGCCGCCAGAGTTCGACGCCTACGGCGACGTCGCCGGGCGCTCGCGACCTCGGTGCTCGTCGGCGCGCTCACTGTGCTCGCTGTACCGGGCCACGTGTTCGGTGCGACGACGGGTGCTGGGCTTTCGAGTGATCTCGCAAGTGCTTCCGTTCTCGCCTCTGGCATGGATTACATCGTCCAGCCCGGCGACACCATTAACTCCATCGCTCGAAACGTGAACCCGACCAGCCCATTGGCCGCTCGAAAGTTACTCATTGACGAGCTCGGCTCATCCGTCGTCGTGCCCGGCGAGCACGTCCTAATCCCCTGAGAAATCAGGCTCTTAGGTGTATCTTGAGGTGGTGCGCTGCCCGTTCTGCTCGGCCGATGACGATCGTGTTGTCGACTCGCGGCTCGCAGAAGACGGCGTCGCGATACGTCGTCGTCGTCAGTGCGCCAATTGCGGACAGCGCTACACCACCTACGAGCGGATCGAAGAAATCGGCCTCTATGTGGTCAAACGCTCGGGTGAACGCGAGCCCTTTACCGGCGAGAAGATTCTCGCCGGCGTCCGAGCGGCCGCGAAGAACCGCCCCGTTGACGAGGAGGTCCTCGAGAGCATCGTCGTCGTTGTGGAGGAGTCGATGCGCCTGCTCAATCGGGACGTCACGACCGAAGAGATCGGCATGGCCACTCTGGAGGCCCTGCGCGGAATCGACGATGTCGCCTACGTCCGCTTCGCTTCGGTCTACAAGGGCTTCGAGGGGACAGAGGACTTCGCCCGGGAGATCGGCATGCTGGTAAAGACGACCGCTCCCAAGCTTCGCGGATAGCCGTGCGCGCGCTGCGGCTGCAACCTCGCTCGGCTCTGGCCATCTACGCCCACCCTGATGACGCCGACGTAGCGGCGGGAGGCCTGATGGCCCAGTGGGCGAACGACGGCGTCGACGTCCATCTCGTTGTAATCTGCGACGGCGCGAAGGGCTCACACTCACCGCACTCCGACGCTGCGGTCATTCGCGAGACACGGCGCGAGGAACTCCAACTCGCCGCTGACCTCCTGGGCGCGCGAACCGTCACCTCCCTCGACTGGCCCGACGGCACGGTCACTAACTCCGCGGAGCTGCGCGAGACACTGGTCGGCCTCGTTCGCCGGCTTAAGCCCGAGGTGGTGCTCGGACCGGATCCGACGGCGACGTTCTTCGGCGAGGTCTACGTGAACCACCGCGACCATCGCGAGGCGGGCTGGGCGCTGCTCGACGCCGTCGCCCCCGCGGCTGCGATGCCGTTGTACTTCCCGGAACAGGGACCACCCCATCAAGTGGGCGTGCTGCTGCTCAGTGGCACGCACGAGCCTGACGTCGTTGCCGACGTGTCGAGAACCATCGACATGAAGGTGAAGGCCGTGCTCGCGCACGCGTCGCAGCTTGCCGGTGACGCCGAGGCGATTCGGAGCGTCGTCCTCGAGCGGGCCGAGCAAGCGGGCCGACCGGTCGGCGTGGCCTTTGGCGAAGCGTTCCGCTGCATTGAGCTCGCCTTCTAAGAACCCGACCGTCGACGAGGCGCCGATCCTGCACGTCGACCTCGACGCCTTCTTCGCGTCGGTTGAGGTGCTCGACGATCCCACATTGCGGGGCAAGCCGGTGGCTGTGGGGGGCGCTGGAGCGCGTGGTGTCATCGCGAGCGCGAGCTACGAAGCCCGGCGCTTCGGGGTTCACAGCGCCATGGCGAGCGTGGTCGCACGGCGCCTCTGCCCTCAGCTCATTATCTTGCCGGGCCGGTTCGACCGATACGAGGAGTACTCGAGGCAGTTCCACGATGTCGTGCTCGACCTCACGCCGATTGTTGAACCGCTGGGCCTCGACGAGGCCTTCGCCGACCTTCGCGGCCTACGCCGCCTCGACGTGCGGCCCCTCGAGGCCGCCGCCACGCTGCGGGGGCGAATTAACGACGAGCTGGGGCTGCGCTGCGGCGTGGGGCTCGGGCGAAACAAGCTATTCGCCAAGCTCGCGTCGAAGGAGTCCAAGCCCCGGGTCGTCGAGCGGGGCCTGGTCGAGGGACCCGGTGTCGTCTGGGTCAGCCGCGAAGTCGAGGCCAAGTGGCTCGGAGCCCTGCCAGTTCGGGCGCTCTGGGGAGTCGGGCCAGCGACCGCCACGAAGCTGCACCAGCTTGGACTGACGTGGGTGCGAGACCTCGCTCGCCTTGATGAGGCGACGCTCGCCAAGCACGTCGGCCCGGCCATGGCGAAGGCGCTCGCCGGCTACGCCCGGGGCGAGGACTCACGCGAGGTGGTGGTCGACCGAGCGCTGAAGTCCCTCGGTCACGACCAGACGTTCGCGCGCTCGCTTTCGGGTCTGGATGAGGTCGCCGAGGCGATGAAGGTTCACTCGGCGGTCGTCGCGCGGGCGCTGCGCGGGCGCGGCCAGGTCGCGCGCACGATCACCGTCGTCGTGCGCTTTGACGACCTGGCAACCGTGTCGCGATCCCAGACCCTCTCCTTTGGGATCGACGACGAGTTCGCCATCCAGTCGATCTGTGCGGCCCTTCTGCAGTCGATCGACTACTCGAGGTCGGTGCGGCTGCTCGGGCTGCACGCCTCGAGCTTCCTTCAGCGGGCCGAGAACGAGCTGCAGCTCAGTTTTGGCATCGCGGGCGCCGCCCGCGACCCGAAGCACGAAGCCGAGACGCTCTCGCGCGAGCACCAGGTCGCCAACGAGGCGCTGCGCGACGCGATCGACGAGGTGCGACAGCGCTTCGGGCGCACCTCGCTCGGCACGGCCAGTGAGCTACGCGAGGGGGGTCTCGATATTGCGACCCAGCGCGGCCGCCACGCCTTCGGCCCGGGTGACGGCGCCGATCCTACGGCTGGACCGTGACGAGCGTGCCGATCGGGGTATAGGGAAAGACGGTCTTCGCCGAGGCGAAGGGCATCTCCACGCAGCCGAGGCTCTGGGGCCAGCCGTAGGAGGCGCGGATGAAGCCGTGCAGCGCGTCACCGCCGTTGAAGTAGGAGACCCAGGGGATGTCCGGGTCACTATATGGCGTGCCGTCGGGGTTGATGCCCGACATCGTCGTCGTGAAGAAACGCTCGTAGACCGGGTAGGTGCCAGCCTCCGTCGGCACGACCGCGATGCCAGTGTTGACGAGCGTCTTGAAAAACGACTTGCCGGCGACGTAGAGCGTGAGCGTCTCGGGCAGCGTCTCCGCGACGTTGACGTAGTTGTAGGAGGCGGAATCAATTCGGTTCGCGTTGACCGCGCTGATCAGATCGGACCACGTGGTGGCGTCGGCCACGCCGGTGACCGGCAGCGACAACTGGCTCTGAAAGGTCATGAGCGCGCCGCGCAGGATGACGTTGTCGATGCCGAGCGCCCACCGCGAGCTGAGGCTCGCGGGCAGGTTCGGATAGGCCCAGGTAAAGGTGCCGTTGACCTGCTCGGAGGGATAGCTCTGGATCGTACCTGGCGTGAAGGTGAGCGGCAGGTAGTGGAGTTCGGCGAGGAGTTGGTCCTCCCAGGTGACGTTGGTCGACACGCTTGCGACCAACGGCCGCAGCGATATGAACGAGCACGTCTTGGCGCACGTGACCTCGGTCGGCGCGCTGAAGGTGTACGTCGTAGATGGCTTTAGCGCGCTCGTCGCGACGGCCTGGACGGCGTTAGGTGCAATCTGCTGCCATTTCATCGACAGGGCCGGCTTGGAAGTGAGCGGGGGCAGTGACGTGGCCTTGGTCGGCGCGCTGAAACGCAGGCGCAGCAGCGGCAGGTTCGGTGCCAGCGAAGTCGGCGCCGTCGCCGACACGCGGTACGTGGTGCCCGCCGATGCCGCGAGTGACGGCGCCAGAATTGTGCAGATCATCGAGGTCGTGAGCGCACAAGCCACCCCGAAGCGTCGTTTCACTCCTCTAGGTTATCGAGGGCTCCTATACCCCCGGCTTACAATTGCCTTACGAAAGAGGTGGCACATGTCGATGATCAAAACGGTGGGAGTGGTCGTGGTCATCCTGCTCGCGCTATGGCTTGTCTTCAAGATCATCGGGATCCTCACGGCCATCCTCAGTTCGGTCATCGTCGTGCTCATCGTGGCTGCCGTGTGCTACGGCGTGTACCACCACTTCTCGCACCAGCACCATTAGGCGCCCGCGCGCCCACTAGGATGGTCGGTTCTGGCGGCGTGGCCGAGCGGTTAGGCAGGGGCCTGCAAAGCCCCGTACTCCGGTTCGAATCCGGACGCCGCCTCGAGCTGGAATCTGCAACCGGCCTCTGCTATTAGGGTATGCCGGTGCATGGCACCCCGCTAGGTGATCGCCCCGGGGAAGACCGGCGCCACCAAACGCTAGGCCTCGCTGACGGGCGCACCCTGGCCTACTGCGAGTACGGAGACGCGACGGGCGTGCCGCTCGTCGTGTGCCACGGACTGCCCGGAAATCGCCTGGCCGTAGAGGAGATGTGGCGCGAGGAGACTCCGGGTCTCCGAATCATCGCGCCAGACCGGCCCGGCTTCGGGTTGTCGAGTGGCCGGACCCTAAGCGGCTTCACAGACTGGGCGCCGGACGTGTGCGAGCTGGCGGACACGCTCGGCATCGAGGCATTCCACGTGGCAGGATTCTCCGGCGGCGGGCCATTCGCGCTCGCCGTAGCCGCGGCTCTGCCCGGCCGGGTCGCGGGCGTACTGGTCATCGCCGGGGCGGGCCCGCTGGACAGGCCCGAGACCTTCAATCAGCTCCTTCGAAGCAACCGCGTGCTCTTCACGCTGGCGCGCCGCGTGCCGTGGACGGTGCGAGCGGTGATTGCGCTCAGCGCTCACGCCATGCGGAGTAACCCCACCAAGGTGCTGGAGAACGCGGTGAAGTCAAAGGACATGCCCGACGCGGACCGCGCGGTGATGCGCGAACCCCGGCTCGTCGAGATCAACTTCACCGCGGGTCCCGAGTCCTTCCGCCAAGGGACCAGGGCGACGGCCCAAGAGATTATGTTGCACACGCGGGCGTGGGACTTCGACCCTGGCGCGATCACCTGTCCGGTGCGAATTTGGCACGGAACCGCTGATCGCAACGTTCCCCTCGCCATCGCGCGAGGAGTGGCGGCTCGCGTGCCGGGCGCCGTTCTCGTCGAGTTGGAGGGCGAGGGCCACCTCATCGTGCCCCAACACTGGGAAGAGATCGTCGAGGCGGTGATCAACGACCGGTGATCGGGAGTTCGGTGGTCCCGAGTGAAACGCTCTGATTCGCTCCATAGGGGGCCTGCAAAGCCCCGTACTCCGGTTCGAATCCGGACGCCGCCTCCAGGCACGCGACCTCGTCGATGACCCGGCGCGACCTACCCAATCCGGCCCGCCAGAGTCGAGCGCCAATGGCGCCCGGATAGTCTCGAAGGCCGTGGCGAGACCGAAGGTAGCGTGGGCCGAACTCTGGAACTAGGGCTGGACACCTTCGGCGACGTCACCCAAGGGGTCGGTGGTGGGACCCTCTCGCACGCGCAAGTCATTCGTGACGTCATCGACGAGGCGGTCTTGGCCGACCACCTCGGCGTCCATTTCTTCGGCGTCGGCGAGCACCACCGCGACGACTTCGCCGTATCCGCGCCGGAAGTAGTGCTCGCCGCCATTGCCGGACGTACTAACCGAATTCGTCTTGGCTCGGCGGTGACCGTACTGAGCTCTGACGACCCCGTACGGGTCTTCCAGCGCTTCTCCACCCTCGACGCCGCCTCCAGCGGTCGGGCCGAGGTCATCCTCGGGCGCGGATCGTTCACCGAGTCCTTTCCGCTCTTTGGCTTTGAGCTGAGTGAATACGAGGTGCTCTTCGAGGAGAAGCTGGCGATCTTCGCCGAGCTCTTGCGCGAGCAGCCCGTCACCTGGCGTGGTACCACGCGCTCGGCGCTAAGCGAGCAGCGGGTCTATCCGCCGACGGCGTCGGGTCGACTGATGACCTGGGTCGGAGTCGGAGGGAGCCCGCCGTCGGTGGTGCGCGCCGCGCGCTACCACCTACCCTTAATGCTCGCCATCATCGGCGGGGACCCGATGCGATTTTCGCCACTGCTCGATCTCTACCGGGAGTCGCTGGCGTCCTTCGGTTGGGATGATCTGCCAGTTGGCTTGCACTCGCCGGGTCACGTCGCAGCGACGGACGAGGAGGCGCGCGAGGAGCTCTGGCCCTTCATGAAGCGATCGCGGGACCGCATCGGCGCGGAACGGGGCTGGGGGCCAATGACGCGCGCGAGCTTCGATCGAGAGGTCGGGGACGGTGGATCGTTCTACGTGGGCTCGCCCGAGACGGTCGCGCGAAAGATTGCTCGCACCGCCACGTCATTAAAGGTGGACCGCTTCGATCTGAAGTACAGCGCGGGACAGTTGCCCCACGAACGGCTGATGCAATCGATCGAGCTCTACGGTACGGAGGTGATTCCGCTCGTGCACGAGCTCATGGCCTGACCCCGCCGGACTTCGCTGCAGTGGTCCCTTCGCGAGGAGCTGCGTCGTGCCACGAGCCATTCGAATTGGCGTGTGTGACAAGAGACTGCCAAAGTGGGGGCGGTGAAGAAATACTTCCAGGTCCCCGAACTGATCCTGGGATTCGACACCGAGACGACGGGTTTGAGCGTGCAGAGCGAGCGCGCGATCTCCTACGGATTCAGCGCCTACCGCTTCGGGGTGCCTTTGTGGTCCGAGGAGTTCTTCGTCATTCCCGACTGTCCGATCAGCCCCGGCGCTCGGCGCGTGCACGGCCTTACTCTCGAAGACCTCGAGAAAAAGCGCGGCCGCGAAAAGGTCTACAGCGTGGACGCTGGCCTCAGGCAAGCGATCAAGATTCTGCGCGACTTCGACCTTCGTGGGGCGTACGTGGTTGGCTCGAACATTGGCCGGTTTGATCTGGAGATGCTGCGGCGTAGCTCGATCTCGGTGCTCGGGAACGGACTCCAGGACGACTACTTCGACATCTCGCTGCTGCGAATCATCGACGTCGTTGAGCACGACCTCGCCATCGAGCCCAGCCGCGCTCAGCGCCCCCGGCGCGGCCTGACGCACCTCTGCCAGCACTACGGCGTCACGCCGGGCGGGCACGACGCACTATGCGATGCGAGGGCGGCCGTCGAGGTGTTTATTGAGCAGGTTGTCTTCAATAACGACGGTCAGGCGTCGCTCTTGCTACCAACGGACGGCGACGAGTATCTCGCGGCTTTTGAATCGAAGTAATTCGGTGCGTCGGCCGGGGAGTGGCCGATTTGCCGATGGTAGGCTGGCACTCCACGGGGCCGTTGGCGCAGTCTGGTAGCGCACTTGCATGACACGCAAGGGGTCGCAGGTTCAAGTCCTGCACGGCCCACTAACAAAATCCCTGGTTAGAGGCAGTGCCCTCGGACCACTTTTCACCAAAATCCCGCCGAGAGCGACCGTTGTCAGCAGTCGTGTCAGCAACGTGAAAGTGAGGCCCTGTGGCGGGTTCTAGAGGCAACGGTGAAGGTTCAATATACCAGCGGTCGTCCGATGGACGCTGGCTCGGCGTCGTCACAATCGGGCGAGACGGCAACGGGCGAGTGGTTCGCAAGACCGTGTCGGCGAAGACGCGGGCCGAGGTGGTTCGCAAGCTCAAGAAGCTCCAGCGACAACTCGACGACGGTCTCCCAGCACCCGATATGAAGATGACGGTGGCTCAACTGCTCACCCACTGGCATGACGACGTCCTGCGACACCAGGTGGCCCAAGCGCCGCGCTCAGCTACTGGACGGTCGCGAAACACCACATCATTCCGACCCTGGGTAGCAAGAGGATCGTGAACCTGACCACCGCCGACGTTGATCGACTGCTGCTCATCGAAGATGGACAGCGGACTTTCGGTCTCCACGGTCCGACGGATTCGAGGCGTTCTGGGTCAGGCCATCGATCAAGGAATTCGGTGGGGTTGCGTCAACAGAAATGTGGCGCGACTCTCGAGGGCGCCGAAGCAGCAACGACGTGAGGGACGGACGCTCACCTACGAACAGGCGCGAAGACTCCTCAAGGAACTCGAAGGCCATCGCCACGAGGCGCTGTATTCCCTAATGCTCTCCACAGGGCTACGGCGCGGCGAGGCCTGGGTCTTAAGTGGCACGACTTCGACGAGAGGCGAGAGTCATTTCAGTGCGTCGACAACTCAAGCGTGAAGGCGGATCCCTCGTCACCGCCGACACGAAGACGGCGAGAAGTCGTCGGTCAGTGAACCTTCCTCGCGGTCTCGTGAATCTACTGGTGGAGCACCGTCGGCGCAGGAGGAAGAGCGAAACGTCATGGACGAACTCTGGACTGAAACTGGCTTCATCTTTACGACCAATTTCGGTACTCCAATTGATCCTAGAAATCTCAATCGAGACTTCGCAATCATCTGCCGGCGAGCAGGACTCGACCACTGGCATCCTCACGAACTTCGTCACTCTGCGGCAAGCCTGATGCTCGCGAGCGGCGTCAAACTTCAGGTGGTCAGCGAAGTGCTGGGCCACGCGTCGATCCGAATGACGGCTGACGTATACGGACACATCCTGGCGCCTGACCGGGAGGCGGCCGCAGACGCGATGGACCAAGCACTCTGGAACGACGTCTGAAGGAATGATTGACTTCGATTCGGCGGACAATGCGGACCCCTTGCATGCCATCAACGCTGAGATCGTTGTCGGGCGTGCGTGGCTGTTCAGATTTTGCCTGTAATTGCTGCCATCTGTTCCACCATAGTTTTGCTGAAGAGTCTTCTTAAGGATTTCGGCGTTGCTTACACGGTTGCTTACCTGAAGGGCTACAAAGGCGGCAGGTCGCGGTGTCACCGGAAGTCTGAGCAGTCACGTCGACGGCTCTGGCTACCAGCATGCCATTTGCCGAAGACGCGTTATCTGGTATCTGTGTCGTTGAGGCCATAGAGTCAAACTGGTGGCCAAAAACGCTGTCCATCCAGTGTTGCAGCGCATGTCGCTGATGTGGGATGAAGTCGTGGAAAACTTCATAGACGGCGCTCCACCATGGACGGAGGAGTTGCGACCCTGGGTCGATGCGTATCGAGGTACGACAGCTACGACGAGAAGGGTAGATGATGCGATGCCGGAACCGTTCAACGGGAGATTGGATCGCAAACCGAAGGCAATCATGCTGGCCCTAAATCCGGGAAACGCTTTCATGGGTGTGGAAACTTGGATGGGGCGACAACCAATGCCAGATTTGCAAAGCCGGCGGGAAGATTCGCCCAACAAATAGAGGAGAGTGGCGGCTCATATACAAAGTGGGCTCGATGCCCGTTCGATTGGCCAGCACTGAACGGCGGATCGCCGCACCCGTTTGTCACTTCGAGAATGCGGTTTGTAAACGACTGGGTATCCGAAAAACCTGTCGAACCTGACGAAGTGGTGTGATTTGATTTGTATCCCTGGCACTCCAAGTCATGGAGTTCTATCGACGTTCGATGCCCGGAGGTGCAAAGCCTCATTGATACATACGTTGCTCAACCCATCGCCGCTCTTGGTTCGGACTGGACATTCGCCTTCGGCCAGCCTTGGTTCGACGTCTTGCCTGTCATTGGATTTGAAAAGATCGTCGAGATTGGTGGCATCGGCAAAGATCGTTGGGAAAACCAATCTCCCTCCCGCAAAGTGGGAGTCTTCGTAAATCGAGGTACCGGATGCCGGGTGATTGCCATGCGCCATAGTGGCAGTGCTGGTCCGCCCAGAGCATGGCGAAGTCGCATCGCTTCGTCACGTCCTCGAATCGACGCTCGAGACAAACTCGATCGGCTGAACAAAATCCAGTCCGTTTGTTTACCAGCTCCTGGTGCTGGAAGTGTAAATCCGCTGTTCATGTGCGCGGAGATGCCATGGATGCCGACAATCGCATTGACGGCTTCCTCGCCAGTCGCTCCTCTGCATATGAAATAAGAGGGAAAGTTAAAGCTCACAATCTCGCGGGCATTCGATTTTGCCAAACCCAGGTTGGCTGATGGCGCACAGCAGTCCAGTCAGTCGGCTGCGACCTCGTCACTCGCCGTGAACTCCCACTTTTCCTTCGTTCGGATCTCCTTGTTTGTGCCGAGTTCGACGAGACCCCATGTCTTTTGTGCGTTTGAAGAGTTTGGAATTCGACCGGTGTGGGCAATGTCCACGACTCCTTGCAAGGGGGAGAGGGGGATGTACCAGGTCTGCGTTTGCCAGGCTCGAGCCAGGGAATTTGGTTTCGGATTCGCTGGCACCGACGAAAGTGGGTCAAGAATGGCCCCGTTCGTGAGCTTGGCTCGACACCGAATAACGTCCACTCCGATGCGGCCGATGTTGGTCACTTCGATTACGAGGCAACGAATCGAATAACCCTGCTTGATCATGCTCTTCGAATCCGCAAAGGCGGTGGGCGTTAATGGCAGGACAATCGCCATAGTCATGGCGGAATCGTAAAGTCCAAGTTTCAGCCGCGCCTTCACTCGGCTACCAGACCCCACGAAGGTCACCACCTGCCAGCCGACGGATGCGAAAGCGATGATCAAGGCTATCCACGCGACTACATCCGCCATCGTTCACCTTTCTTCTGACGAGGAGCGTGCCGACCGGGGCGATGACGAGGGAACTGGCGGAATTACCTTTCGAGAACGTGGCGCACGGCCCCATTACAATAGAGATCTCTTCACACGATTATTCGCTGACGAGAAACAAATTCCTTGGGACGTACCACTTATTGCTGGGACTCGTCACCTGATGAGCGGGCTGCTGTCTATCAGCCGATATTTGTGTACGGTCTGCAAATGGGATTCTTCGATGACGACGCGGATCGAGTCAACGCGATGCTCAATATCCTTCAACGCGTCGCCGCCGGGCGCGGTGAGCCAACGATCACTTACGGAGAGCTTGGCCGAGGAAGTAAGCAGAAGTTCTTGAATTAGAGCCAGTCAACTTTAGTAACCGCGAGGAGCGAAGGAGGTATTCAGAACTTCTCGGCGAGGTGGCCGATGAGAGCAGCCGCCGTTTTTGGAGTCATCTTGACGGCCATTGTTCTTTATGCGGGTGATGACATGGTTGGAACCGGGATGCGCACCGCCTTTATTCGCAATGGCTTACTTCAGACAGACGCCTCCGACGCAGATTTCGAAACTTTGCTTTTCGCCGAAATGCGACGGGTTTGGAACCGCTTCTAAGTCCAAGGCCCTAATGAGCGCGTCTTGAGACGTACGACTCGTAATGTGAGTGCCATATGGACTCGGACGGAAGTCGGTTGCTGTTCCAGATTCCGGTATACCGGCTGACGTTCGATGCCTGGGTTGAAGCTGAGGACAAACTTGCTGAACCACATGTGACAGCGATGTCAAGGACGAGACCGATTGATGAAGCGCGGTCTTTTGCCTCTCGCATCGTGCGATGGCAAGAGTGGGAGTACAACGAGGTCCTTGGTTGGATCGAAATTGTGGGATTCCATGACGTTGTCAAGGTCTATCTGCACTTCCGTAAGGGCGAACGCTTTCATCGGCACCCGACAGGTCCATTCGAACAGCTTTACAAGATGACGGAAGTCTGGGTCGAAGGTATGACTAACAAACAGATATTTGGTGAGCTTCGCGATTCAATTGTTGAAAATTGGAGGACGGATCGGAGACTTGCGCACCGTCATGTCGATCTGAGAACGTTTGACAAACTATCCCCTCATCTTGATTGGCGTTCTCTTTTAGGCGTCCGAATAGGAATTCACCGCCGGTCACCTGTGGGTCGCGACTTGCTCAAGGAGCGCTGCCTTGCCGTGGGTCGGCGCAGCCCTGATAGAAAGGAGGCCAATGCTCTACGACAAGTCGGTGGCAGACCTCATGCGCGATGCGGCGAATGCACTGGACGAGCCCATCACGTCTGGCGCCGTCATTGCATGGTTTCGCGAAACTTACCCACGAGTTCAAGTGGGAACCATTCGAGCTCACATCATCGGGCTCACGGCTAATAATCAACTAAAAGGCACTCCGAGCCTTGCGCGCCGAACTCCCGTGTTTTTCCAGATCGGAAAAGGAAGTCTGGTTCGCTTCGATCCAGCCGCTCACGTCCGAGCGTTCGAAAGACACGCAAATCGATGAAGAAGACGACATCGCGAACGTTCTACCCGAAGTCGCGTCAAGCCTTGCCTCCACCTCGTCCATGGAATTTGCTCTGGAGGCGTACCTGGAAGAGTTCATAGTGACGAATTGGGACCTTATCGACTGGGGTCGACAGTTGGAGATCTGGGATGATGGCGTCGGTCAATCGGGTCATCAACTTAATACTCCCATCGGACGGCTCGATCTCCTTGCTCGAGACATTCAATTTGACGAGTTGGTTGTCATCGAACTTAAGGGAAAGACTTCCCGATCAGGTTGTCGGACAAGCAGCTCGGTACATCGGCTGGGTTCGCCAACATCTCGCGGCGCCGGGCCAAAAAGTGGTGGGGATAGTAGTGGCCGGCGAGTTGGATGATCGACTGAAGTACGCGGCATCAGCGGTACCAAGTCTTTCTGTTCGGGCTTACCAAGTCAGTTTCTCGTTGACGGTTACGGCGGAGGG
>CAVVMM010000009.1:0-74345 GCA_963749355.1 uncultured Acidimicrobiaceae bacterium | reverse complement strand
TCAGACGTGCGTGAACTCTTGAGCCGCGAGCCGTCGCTCGAAGAGCTCTTCATCTCGCATTACGGGGCCGCGCCGACAAGTGAGGTTTCGCCTGGCCATGCCAGTTGAGGCCACGGTAAGAACCGCCCGCCGACGGACTCGCGCCGGCACCGTCATCGCGCGCGTCACTGCGAGAAAGGCGGTCCGCTCCGGCGTCGGCTGGGGACTGGTCTTTGGCCTATACGTCGCGACCCAGGCCCTCACCTACGCCACGAGCTACAAGACCATCGCGGCGCGACGCCTGCTGGCCCAGGAGTTCGGGTCCAACGCGGGCATCGGCGCGCTCGTCGGTCCGGCGCGGCAGATCAGCACGGTGCCGGGCTTCACCGCGTGGAAGTGCCTCACCGTGCTCGCGATCACCGGCGCCGTCTGGGGGCTCTTGACCGGAACCCGGCTGACCCGGGGCGAAGAGGACGCGGGCCGCTGGGAGTTGCTGCTAGCCGGTCCGGTCACGCGACGCGAGGCGGCGGAGCAGGCCATCGTCGGCCTAGGCGCCGGCGCGTACGCGCTGTTCTTGGCAACGGCGGTCGTCGTGGTGGCGGTTGGAAACTCCCACAAGGTCGGCATCAGCCCGTCCAGCGGACTCTTCTTCGCGTTGGCGATTGCCTCGGGGGCGATCATGTTCGTAGCCGTGGGGGCGCTCGCCGCGCAGTTGGCGACGTCGCGTCGACAAGCGGCGGGACTTGCGGCCGCGCTGTTAGGCGTGAGTTACGCACTGCGCATGGTTGCCGATTCCATCAACGGCCTCGCGTGGTTGCGTTGGGTGACGCCTCTGGGATGGATCGAAGAGCTTCAGCCCCTCACGAAGCCTCGACCCCTCGCGCTCGTGCCGATCATCGTCTTCACGGTCCTCGTGGGCGTGCTCGCCGTTCAGCTGGCCGGGCGTGACCTCGGATCGGCAGTGCTCGGTGAGCGAGAATCAACCAAGGCTCGCCTGGGTCTCCTGCACGGTTCCTGGAGCCTCGCGTTTCGCCTCGTTCGCCCCAGCCTTGTCGCCTGGTTCGTCTCGCTCGTCGCCTACGGGTTGCTGCTCGGCAGCATTGCGAAGGCGGGAGGCCAGGCCATCACCAGCTCACCGACCCTGCGCCTCGTGTTCGAACGGCTCGGCGTGTCGGGAGCGACCGCCTACCTCGGCATCGCGCTACTGATCATGGCGGTGGCCCTCAACTTCATCGCGGCCGGCCAGGTCAGCGCCGCGCGCAAGGAGGAGTCCACGGGCCAGCTCGACAACCTTCTCGTTCGACCGACGTCGAGGACGTCATGGCTGAGCGGCCGGATCCTCTTGGCGATGTCGGCCCTCGTGCTGGCAGGCATCGTGGTCGGGCTCTCCACCTGGGCGGGGACCGCGAGCGAGCACGCCGGCGTTTCCATCTCCACCATGCTCGGAGCCGGCATCAACACCGTCGCGCCAGGGCTGCTCTTGTTGGGCATCGGCGTGCTGGTCTTTGGCGTGCTGCCCCGAGTCGTGAACGCCGCGGTCTACGCGGTGCTCGCCTGGTGGTTTCTCGTCGAACTGCTCGGCGGGATCACGAAACTGAACCACTGGGTCATGGACACCTCGGCGCTACATCAGATGGCCGCTGCGCCGTCGGTGCCGATCAATTGGACGGTGAACGGCGTCATGGTCGGCCTCGCGGTGATCTTGACCGCGGCGGGCGTGACGGCCTTCACCATGCGAGACATCAAGGGCGAGTAAGTCGCGCCACTCGCCGCAGCGAACGGCGACGAGGTGCCGGTCGAGATGCGCAGGTAACGCCTGAACCGCGGCGGAGTGCTTCCTCGGAGATGGGCCAGCGCCGCTGGTCAGTCGCGCACCAGCTCGACGACGGGGATGACGCGGGAGGTCTTTGCCTGGTACTCGGCGAAGCCCCGGTACCGAGCGGCCTGGATGGCGTAAATCCGTTCGTGCTCCTCACCCTCGATCGGCTGGGCCGTGGCTTGGTAGGTCTCCGTCCCGCGCTCAACCGTCACCGCGGCGTGGGCGACGAGGTTGAGGTACCAGTCAGGGTTGGTGTCGGCTCCGGACTTCGAGGCGAAGACGTAGATCCGCCCACCTTCTTCTAGGTACATCATCGGATTGACGCGCTCGGCCCCGCTGCGGGCTCCGACCGTGTGTAAGAGCAGAATCGGCGCGCCTTCGAAGTTTCCGCCGACTCGACCCTGGTGGGCGCGAAAGTCATTGATCACCTTCGTGTTGAATGATTCCGCCGAATCGGGCGCGACCGCGCCGGACGACTCCTCACTCATCGCATCCCACCTCTCTTCGATTCGACGGCCCCAGGTTAACGATGGACCCGCCCGGATGAACGGGTCCATAACGCCGGCTAGTGAGTCTGGAGTCGTCTGCCCTACTGTTAGGGCATGTGCCGAAACATCACCACGCTGCGGGGCCTTAAACCCGCGGCAATGCCAGAAGAGATCGAAGCCGCGGTTCGCCAGTTCGTAAGGAAGGTGAGCGGCGTGCAGTCGTTGTCAAAGAGCACCGAAGCCACGATCGATCGCGCCGTCCAGCGAATCGTGGTCGCGACGACTGATCTCTTGAACGAGTTACCTCCCCGGCGCACCATTCCCCCGACCGAACCGCCGCTCCGGCGACGAGCGAACAGCGGCGGATGAGGTCGAGCTCACCGCTTTGGGACCGGAACGCCGTCAAGTGAGGCAATCATCTTTTTCACGGACCGGTGTGAGGTAATCGAGCCAGAAGGCCGCTAGACGCGGTTAGCTGAGCGCCAGGAGCCGAAAATGCGCGTCACGCCCGACCTTTGGAGTGGACTTCTTGCTCTAAGCATCCACCCTCGGACAATGCCTGGAAAATAGACTTTTCGTCGAGTTCGTGACATTTTCTGGGGTCGGACGGGGAGCGCGATGGAAGACGGACGCCAACGGACCGTGAACGTCGCGCTCCGGGTTCCTCTCGACGAGTCGGTGCCGTCCGTGCACCCCAAAATCCGCCGCCCACCCACGAGACGCCGCGCTAAAGGGCGAAAGGTGCTTTCAGCATTTTTGGGCGTGGCTCTCGTGGGTGGCGGCGCCTACGCGGCGACGAACTGGATCGTCGGTCTGGCGGCCAGTTCGTCGGGCGAGGGCCAGGCCGCTTCGGTCCAGAACTTGACAATCGCGGCCGTGGCGACGCCAGCGCCTACGAACCAGCTGTACCCCGGTGGCACCGGCGACGTGGTCCTCACGATTACTAATCCCAATCCCTATCCGGTAACCGTCACTGGCGTGGACCTGCCAACCAACATGACGTACGCCACCGGCTACACGACATCGTCCCTATTGACGACCCAGACGGGCTGCATCGCGGCGACGCCCAGTGACGTCATCTGGAACTACTCGACGTCGACGTCGGGCAGCGCGCATACGCTGACGACCCCCCTTGTGATCGGGGCGAGCGGGAACGCCAATAACCCGCTCACCGTCACCCTGACAAACGACGCCTCGATGACCGCATCGGCACCGGCGGCCTGCGAGAACACCTACTTCTCAATGCCCTCGCTTACCGGAGTAGCCGCTACCGGTGGAGCCGCGACTGCCACCACGAGCCCGGTCACTGACAGCTGGACCAGCTGATCGACGGACAGACCGTTCACGGGGTATGAGCAGCGATGGACCAGGAGATCCCGGGATGAGGCATCGAGAGCGCCCCCGTTGGGACCGTCGTCTCGAATCCCACTGGGGTCGAGATCGTGGCCAAGCGGACGTCGCGGGCCATCACATCGATCGTGGTCCTCTCGGTTCTTGGTGCAGCCGGTGTAGCCGGCGCGACGAGCTGGGTGGTTGGGCTCACGTCAGGCTCGAAACCTGCGCAGTCTCAGGCGACCAAGCTCAACCCGCCGACGGGTGGTGGTGCCACGAGTCCGACATCAACCAGCCTCTTGATCAGTTGGAACGCGCCGAGCACTGGCGCTCCGCCATTCGGCTACACGATCACGCGCAACGGCTCGCCGGTTCCGAGTGGAAGCGGCTGCTTCGGCACGATTAAGCGCGAAATCGTGCACCGACAGCGGACTCGTGGCAAGCACGACGTACACCTACACCGTAAGCGCTGTAGTGGGAAGCAATTGGACGAGCAGCGCCAGTTCCTCGTTCCAGGGAACGACGTCTGCTCCGGTCGTCAGTTTCAGTACGGCCGGCACTCACACCCTTACGGTGGCCGCCGGTGTGACCTCGTTCACGTTCACCATGAGTGGGGCAGGTGGTGGCGGCGGGGCCGGCGGCGCGAGCGGGGCAGCTGGCGGCACCATCTCTGGAACGATCACTATCCCGTCCAGCAGCTCTTCGACGCAGTTCACCGTCATTGTGGGTGGCGGTGGCGGCGGGGGTAGTGGCATCACGGGCGGCGCCGCAGGCACGGGCGGCACCGGCTGCGCGGCCGGCGGCGCAGGGGGCAGCGGGACAAGCGGTGGCTCCGCGTCCGGCGGTGGTGGCGGTGGCGGCTCGACCTGCATCTATCTCGTGGGCGCGCCCACCGGGACCATCGTCCTCGTCGGTGGCGGCGGTGGTGGGGGTGGTGCCAGCAGCACTGGCGTTGGTGGCGCTGGTGGCGGTGGCCCGACGTCCAACCCGGGCACGAACACCGCCGGTTCCGGAACAGCGAGCGGAAGCGCCGGCGGCGGTGTCGGCGGCGTGGTGACGACGGCGAGCACCCCGCCCTACACGATCACCTACGGTGGCGGCGCTGGCGGTACGGGTGAGCAGAGCCCCGGCGGCGGTAGCGGTGGCACCGGGACCGGTACAAACAGTGGGGGCGTTGGCGGCGCCACCCAGACCTCAGCTGGAGATGGGGCCGGCGGCGGCGGCGGCGGGGGTCTGGCCTCCGGCGGCGGCGGCGACGGGGGAAACGCGAGTCACAGCGGGAGCGGCGGCGGAGGCGGTGCCTCGTACACTGGCGGCACAGCTACCTACAGCGTGACCGTCTCCTCCGCCAGTAACGGTGGCGGTGGTGGCGGAGGCGCTGGGGGAGTACCTGGCACCGCCGGTTCTGTCACCTTCACGGGCAAGGGCCTGACCGGAACATGAGTGTCGATGACTCGACGATCGTGTCGCTCAGCGCTCCCGGACCGACACCAACGCCAGAGTCCGACTTGGCGACAGTCCGCCCGGGCTCGAGTACCTGGCTCCGAAATTGAGAGTGCGGCCGAGGTGATTCGAACGCGGGATGGCGTCCTGAATGAGCGAGCGAGTTGAGTGCGTCCGAATTGAATGCTTCCGATCTGTTCAAGCCTCATCGCGAATCGAGCGCTGAAGAAAAAGATTTTTCGAATTGTTTTCTTTTTGTCAATCGCTAGGCAAGGGTTTGTCATTCGTTTAGCAGGATACGGCTTGTATAACTCACGCAAGGGCAACTCTCCTGCGGTCTCCCTCGAGAGGAGGGAGACCAACGAGGGGACTGGCCGATCGTGACCCAGTCCCTAAATGGAGAGTAGGCACCACATGAAGCACACTCGTACGAACCGAACGACGAGGATGGTCATCAACGTAGCGCCGGCCGGTTCGGCGTCATCCACGTTGGATGCGAATCTTACACGGGTCGGTAATCTGAAGTTTCGCAAGTTTCGCGCAACGCGCGCCCGCAAGATAGTCTCGGCCCTCGCGGGCATGGCGCTCGTCGGGGGTGGCGCGTACGCGGCCACGAACTGGATCGTCGGACTAACTGCCGGTTCCTCCGGCGAGGGTCAGTCGGCGACGGTCCAGAACCTGACGATCACGGCGGTAGCCTCGCCTGCGGCCACGGACCAGCTGTACCCGGGCGGCAACGGCGACGTGGTGGCTACCATCACGAACCCCAACCCGTACCCGGTAACGATCACGGGTGTCGACCTGCCGACCAACGCCACCTATGCGACTGGGTACACGACCTCGGCGCTGACCACAACCCAAACGGGTTGTCTCGCGGCATCGCCGAGCGACGTGATCTGGAACTACTCGACCGGGACGTCGGGCAGCGCGCACACCCTGACGACGCCTTTGACGGTCGCGGCGAGCGGCACGCTCACGGTCACTTTCACCAACGACGCGTCCATGACCGCAAGTGCACCCTCGGCGTGCGAGAACACGTTCTTCTCGCTGCCGTCGTTGACCGGTGTGGTGGCCACGGGTGGCGCGGCGACCGCGACCACCAGTCCGGCCACTGATTCGTGGACGAGCTAGTAGCTCGCTCGCGAGGGTGCCGTTCAGCATGTAATTCGGTACCACGTCTGACGTGAGCTGCTCCCCGGCACCGCGCCCAGTCGCCATCCCAGAAGGTGGCGACTGGGCGTCTTGATGTCATCAGGGATGGCTTCGACGATGGTCATGTCGTGTGGGCGTAACCGCACCTGGCACTGAGACAGCGTCGCCACGTTTTCCGATCGGCGAATCGCTGACAGTGGGGTCCGGCGCGGCTCATCAAGGCGTCCGTCATGGCGGATTCCTTTCGGGCCCCTCTAAGTCGAAGGGACCGTTGTCACTAGCATGAAGTTAAGGTGAATCGTGTCGCAACTGCTCTTTACGGCCTTTAGCCAGCGTGATGACGCGATTGCCCTCGCTCGCGAGGTCGGCGAACAACTGAGCGCCCGAGGTATCTCCTCGACACTGCACTTTCTGGACTCGACCGAAGAACCCGAGGTGGCCGCCTCCACGCTCGTCGTCAGCTTGGGCGGCGACGGGACCTTTCTGCGCGCGGCGAGGCTCGCTCACGGCGTGGGAGCCCGGGTCGTCGCAGTCAACCTTGGCCAAGTGGGCTTCCTGCTAAACGTCCCGTCCAACGAGATCGCTGAGAATGTTAAGGGGGCGATCGAGAACAGCTCCGTTTCCGAGCGCCTAGCTCTGCAGATCACGTTTTCTGGGGCGGGCAAGGATGAATTTGCCTTGAACGAAGTCGTTGTCGAGCACGCGAGTGCCGGCCACATGGTCAGGGTGAAGACGTTCGTGAACTACGAGGAGTACCTGACCTACTCGGCTGACGGTGTCATGGTCGCCACGCCGACCGGCAGCACGGGCTACAACTTCTCGGCCGGCGGGCCGGTGGTGGACGCGTCGCTGGCCCTCATGATCCTCACTCCCATCGCGCCCCACTTCACGATCGACCGCTCGATCGTCGTGCCGGCCGACAGGGTCATTCGACTGCTTGTTGACGACAAGCCCGCGATGCTGGTGGCCGACGGCCGAACCATCAGCGCCATCGAGCCCGGGCAGTACGTCGAAGTCCGCCAAAACCCGACGCCGGTGCACGTTGTGGCGACGCGTAGCTTCGATCTGGCCACGCGACTGCGACGCAGCCTGCGAGAGGGACATGCCTAAGGTCCAGCTCGTTGAACTCTACGCTCACGGTCTCGGGGTTGTCGACGACGCGCACCTGGAGTTCGGCCCCGGATTTAACGTCATTACCGGTGAGACAGGAGCGGGTAAGACGCTGCTGCTCGGTGCGTTGGGCCTCTGCGTCGGTGCTGATACCAGTGCCTCGAGGTACGCGCTGACCAGCGATACCCGAGCCGTCGCGGTGTTTGTGCGTGAAGACACGTCGGAATTGGCTCTGGCACGGGAGATGACTGGCTCGGGACGTCTGCGCAGCTCCTTGAACGGGACGCCGTCGAGCGCGGAGGCCCTACGTGCGGCATCCGAGGAGTTGATTGTCATCCAGGGCCAGCACGACTCCCTGTCGCTGCGCAGCCGAGCCGAGACGCTGAGTCTGCTTGACGGCAGTGGCGCGATCGACACCACCGATCTCGACGGCGTTCGTCGAGAGCTGCGCGAAGCCCGCCGCCATCGCGACGCACTTGGCGGCGATGGCGGTTCGCGACAGCGTGAGCTGGACTTTCTGGCCTTTCAGCTCGACGAGCTCGAGGGAGCCTCGATTCGCTCGGCCGGCGAACTGGGCGACGTCCTTGAAGAGCTGACTCGGCTCACAACGCTGCGCGACGGTCAGGCGGCGGTGGCCGACGTTGTCAACCTCTTCGACGGCGACGAGGACGGCGCCGTGCTCGCCCAGTTCGCCCGGGCGCTCGAACGGCTGCCCGAGGGTTCGGCTTTCGACGGGGCACGCCACGCTCTGCGTGGAGCGCTGGTACAAGCACGCGAGGCGATGTACGAGCTTGCGGCATTCGGCGACCCCGACGCCATCGAGCCGAGCACGATCGAAACGCTCGAGGTCCGCGCGGGCCAACTCCAGCGGCTCGCGCGCAAGTACGGCGGGACGCTGGAGACGGCCCTGACGGCGGCGGACGAGTTTCGCCGGGAAGTCGATCGCCTGAGCGGCGACGCCGAGGATGCGGCGTCGTTGGATCAATCGATACGCGAGCTCGAAGTACGCGAGTTGGCTCTGGCGCAGCGGGCCAGGGCAGAGCGGGAGATGGCCGCCGCGAAGCTCACTCGGGCCATTCGCCGGCAACTGGCACGAGTGGCGTTGCCGCACGCGGCCCTGCGATTTACGGTCGGCGGCGAGGACGGCTCCGATGTACAGATCGTCTTTGCGCCGAACCCCGGACTTCCCGAAGGACCACTGTCGCAGCTGGCCAGTGGCGGCGAGCTCAGCCGAGTGCTGCTCGCGATTTCGCTTGAGACATCCAACGACGGCGTGGTGTCCGTGTATGACGAAGTCGACGCAGGAATCGGGGGCCAGGTCGCCCAGCAGATCGGCGAGTGCCTGAGCGAAGTCGGTCGGCGCCAGCAGGTGCTGGCGGTAACCCATCTCGCCTCGGTCGCCGCGCGGGCGGACCACCACTTCGTCATTGAAAAGGTGATTGACCGCGGTGTCACGAGGACGAACGTGCACGCGGTCAGCAATGACGACCGGGTTCGTGAAATCGCTCGAATGCTCGTCGGCGACGGCATCACACCCGAATCGAAAGCGCTGGCGCAGCAGTTGCTCGAAAACTCCATCGAAGTTCGTCAGGAGGCGGATCTTTCACGATAAGATGGTGTTCCGTGAGAAGCGCGGTCGCACGGTGACCAAATACGTTTTCGTAACGGGTGGAGTGTCGAGTTCACTCGGCAAGGGTCTCACCGCCTCCTCACTAGGCCGGCTGTTGAAGTCGCGGGGGCTCAAGGTGACGATGTGCAAACTCGACCCGTATCTCAACGTCGATCCGGGCACGATGAACCCCGGTGAGCACGGTGAAGTCTTTGTGACCGATGACGGTGGCGAGACCGACCTCGACCTCGGGCATTACGAACGATTCATTGACGAGTCGCTCTCCAAAATCTCCAACACAACGACAGGCTCGATCTACTCGAACGTGATCGCCAAGGAGCGACGCGGCGACTACCTGGGTAAGACCGTCCAGGTCATTCCCCACGTGACCGATGAGATCAAGGAGAGGATCCGCCGACAGGGCACCCTCGGCGCGGACGTCGTCATCGTTGAGATCGGCGGCACGGTCGGGGACATCGAGATCGTGCCGTTCATCGAGTCGATTCGCCAGTTCCGCCGCGACGCGGGACGCGACAACGTCTGCTACGTCCACTTGACGCTCGTGCCCTATCTGGCGCCGTCGGGCGAACAGAAGACCAAGCCGACCCAGCACTCCGTGACCGAGCTTCGCTCGCGCGGTATCCAACCCGACGTGATCGTCTGCCGCAGTGACCAGCCGATATCGGACAACTTGAAGCGGAAAATCTCACTGCTGTGCGATGTGCCGGTGAGTGCGGTCATTTCAGCGGTGGACGAGGCGAGCATCTACGACATTCCGATCACCCTGCATCGCGAAGGCCTTGACACGATCGTCTGTAACACGTTGAAGATCGATCTGGAGGAGCACCCGATCGACCTGGTGGCCTGGGAGCGGGTCGTGCATCGCGTTCACAACACAACGAGAACCTTGCGCATCGGCGTCATCGGCAAATACGTGACGATGCCCGACGCCTACCTCAGCGTGGGCGAGGCCGTACGCCACGCGGGTTTCGCTCTCGGCGCTGAGACGGCGGTCGAGTGGCTCGAGGCCGAACGCGTGCCCGCCGAGATCACTGCGGAACGACTCAGCCAGTTCGACGGGATCATCGTGCCGGGTGGCTTCGGGGAGCGGGGAATCGAAGGAATGATCGCGACCGCGCGAATCGCCCGCGACAGCGATATCCCCTACCTCGGGATCTGCCTCGGCATGCAGATCCAGGTGATCGAGTTCGCCCGCCACGTGCTCGGGCTGAGCGATGCGCAGTCGACCGAGTTCACGCACAGCTCGTCGGCGCCCGTCATCTCGCTGCTGGCCGAGCAGATGGACGTGACCGACCTCGGCGGGACGATGCGCCTCGGTGCGTGGCCGGCGATGCTCGATGAGGGCTCCCTCGTCGCTGAGCTCTATGGCACGACGGTCGTCTCCGAGCGCCACCGACACCGCTACGAGTTCAATCTTCGCTACCGCGAGCAGTTCGAGGCCGCGGGCATGCGTTGCTCGGGCATCTCGCCGGACGGTCGTCTCGTCGAATTCGTGGAGTTGCCGGGACACGCGTACTTCGTCGGTACCCAGGCGCACCCCGAGTTCAAGTCGCGGCCCGATCGGCCCCACCCCCTGTTCATGGGCCTACTACGGGCCGCCGCCCTGCGCGCCGAGGGCCGCGAGCCGCACATCATCGATCCCTCGACGGTCGACAGCACCTTGTGAGCGACTCCTTCAGCATTGAAGGAGCCGACGTCGTGTTTCGGTCGCGAGTCTTCAATGTCGAGCGCCGGACGATCCATCACGATGGCGCGACCTTCACCCGCGACGTCGCCGTGCATCCGGGCGCGGTTGCGGTGCTCGCGATCGACGACGCGGGGCGGGTGGGCTTCATCCGCCAGTACCGGGCAACCTTCGACGAAGCGCTACTCGAGATCCCCGCTGGCACCCGCGACGTCGAGGGCGAAGCTGAGCTCGAGACCGCGAAACGCGAGCTCCTCGAGGAGACGGGGTTCGTGGCGGGGGAGTGGACGCTGCTCGGCCGGTTCATGAACTCGCCCGGCTGGAGCACTCAGGTGATGACCGTCTACCAAGCGACCAAGCTGACCCGGGGTGAACGCGAGCCGGCCGGACCCGAGGAGCGCAGCGCAACGATCCATTGGCTCTCCCGGGACGAGCTCCGCCAGGAGTTGCGCGGGGCGCGGGCGATCGACTCGACGACGGCGATCGCTCTGCACCGGGTCTTCGGGAACTTTCTTGACGGCCCCTGATCCCCGGCTCGACGGGTACCTGCAGTGGCTCACCATTGAGAAGGGCCGCAGTCGCGCGACCATCGAGGCGTATCGGCGCGACCTCGAAGCGCTGCTGAAGTGGATGGGCGAGCGCCGGATCGGGCTCGAGGGCTTGCGCGAGGAGGACCTCGAGCGCTACTTCAACTCACTGCGTCGGACCCAGCACGCCCCGAGCACGATCGCGCGCGCCGTGGCGACGGCGCGTGGCTTTACGGCGTACCTCGTCGAGGAGGGTCTGCTCGACGTTGATCCCGCCGTCCGGCTGCGCGGTGGGCGGCGTGGCCGATCCCTGCCGAAGCCGCTCGCCGAGAAGGAGGTCTTCAAGCTGCTCGACTCGATACCAGACCTGACGGCCCTCGATCTGCGCGACCGAGCCCTCCTCGAGCTGCTGTACTCGACCGGCGCGCGGGTCAGCGAGGCGGTCGGCCTCGACCTCTCGGACCTCGACTTTGATGAGGAGCTCGTGCTCCTGCAAGGCAAGGGTTCCAAGCAGCGCTTGGTGCCCCTCGGGGCCGCCCTTCGGCGCGCCATGCTTGAGTACCTCGGGCCTGGGGGACGCTCAGCGTTGTCCGGTTCCAAGAAGAGCACGAAGGTTTTCCTGAACGCGCGCTCGGGAGTCCTCTCGCGCCAGGGCGTCGACCTCGTCGTGCACAAGCGCGCCCTCGCGGTGGGCATCGAACGCTCGCGAGTGAGCGCGCACGTCTTTCGCCACAGCTGCGCGACGCACATGCTCGCCCACGGAGCGGACATTAGAGTGGTCCAGGAGTTGCTCGGGCACGCCTCCATCGCCACGACCCAGCTCTATACCGCGGTGTCGGTGACGACGTTGCAGCGCGAATATCAGAACGCTCATCCACGAGCCCACGACTAACAGGCGGTCGCAGTGAATCTTTGGTATTGGTTCGCCTTGTTGGTGCCCTCGGTCGTCCTCCACGAGGTCAGCCACGGCTACGTGGCCAACTTGTTTGGCGACCCCACGGCCAAGGAGCAGCATCGCCTGACGCTCAATCCCCTTCGCCATATCGACCCTTTCGGCACGGTCCTCATGCCCGCGCTTCTGCTGTTCTCGCACCTGCCGGCCTTTGGCTACGCCAAGCCGGTTCCGGTCAACGTCGGAAGGCTTCGCAATCCCCGTAAGGACGCCCTGTGGGTAGCGCTGGCGGGACCGGCGGTCAACGTCGCGCTTTCGGCCCTCGGCTACGGCATCTGCGAATTCGCCCTGCACGTGTCCCAGAGTTCGGGCACGCTGACCTTTGGCGTCTACCTCGGATTGGTGAATCTCGTGCTGGCCGCGTTCAACTTGGTTCCGATTCCGCCGCTTGATGGATCGGCCATCATCGAGCGATTCCTCCCGAGGCGGAGCCTTCCGCGGTACTACCACTTGCGCGCCCGTGCCCTGCCGGTGCTCTTCATCTGCATCATCCTGCTCTTTACGTTCACGCACGTCGGCGAGGATTGGCTTTACAACCTCGAGTCGTGGTGGTTGCGGCTGCTCTAGCTGAGGCCCATGGCGCGCGCCGCGCGCCGGTACACGTCGCCGGCGACGAGGGCGGCTTTCTCGGCGCCCTGCGTGGCGACACGGCGCAGTTCTTCCGGTGATTGGAGGAGTTCCTCGTAACGGCTCCGCAGCGGTGCCAGCGTCTCGATGATCAGCAGGGCGAGGTCGGTCTTGAGCTGCCCGTAGCGGTCGTAGCGGCGCGCGACCACTTCGGGGGACTCGCCACCCAGGCTCGCGAAGATCTCGAGCAGGTTCGAGAGGCCGGGCTTCTTGTCCCAGTCGAAGCGCACCTCACCGTCGGTGTCGGTAACGGCCTTGGCGATCTTGCGCTCAATCTGCGCGGGCGGGTCGAACATGTAGAGCGTGCCAAGTGGGCTCGAGAGGGATTTACTCATCTTGCGCGTGGGCTCTTGGAGGTCCATCACCCGCGACCCGACCTTGGGCAGTACGCCGACGGGCACCGTGAAGGTCTCGCCGAAGCGGTTGTTGAAGCGCTCGGCGACGTCGCGGGTCAGCTCGAGGTGCTGGCGCTGGTCGTCGCCGACCGGGACCTCCTCGGTCTCGTAGAGCAGGATGTCGGCGGCCATCAGGACCGGGTAGGTCAAGAGGCCGACGCGGTAGCCCTCTTGCCGCTGGGATTTCTCCTTGAAGGCAACCATGCGCGACAACTCGCCGTAGGTGGCCACGCACTCGAGGAGCCAGTTCAGCTGGGCGTGGTAGGGCACTTCGCTCTGGATGAAGATCGTGCTCACCTCGGGGTCGAGGCCCGCCGCCAGGTACGTGGCCAGCAGGTCGGTCGTGTTGGCGCGCAGCTCCTCGGGTTCGATCTGCAAGGTCAGCGCGTGCAGGTCGACGACGCAGTAGTAGGCGTCGGCGTTTTGTGCCACAACCCACTGGCGAAGCGCCCCGAGGTAGTTACCAAGGTGCAGCGAGCCTGACGGTTGCATGCCCGAAAGTATCCTCATCGTTCAATCGTAGATGAGGGGCCCGCGAGGGGCCGCCGGTTAAGGTTGGCGGGTGACCTTCGTCGTGACGACGCCGTCCTTCAGCGGACCCGCTGAACTGCTCTTGCAACTGCTATCGAGTCACGAGATCGACATCCTCGACGTGCCGCTCGCGCCCGTGGTGGACGCCTTCGTCGCGATGCTGCGCGACCAGTCCTCGCCGCTGCCCATGGACGACCTCTCCGAATTCCTCTTGATCGGCGCGATCCTCCTGGAGATGAAGAGCCAGCGGCTTCTGCCGGGTCCCGACAGCGGCGAGCCCGACGAGGAGTACGTGGGATGGGAAGAGCGCGACGTGCTCCTGGCTCGGCTTCTCGAGCTACGCACCTACGCCGCGCTGGCCGACGCCTTCGTCTCACTCTTCGAGCGGGCCGGTCGGGCATTCCCGCGACTGCGCGGCACGGACGACGGTCTGGTCGTCGAGCCCCCCGACCTCCTTGCCGGGACTACCCCGGACCTCGTCGCCATGGCGTACCTGCGAGGCATCGAGGAAAAACCCGTGCGCGTCGTTCGCCTGCAGCACTTGACCGTCGACGCAGTGACCGTGGCTGAGACCGTCGCCGCGCTTTCCCAGCGTCTGCCGTCGCTCGGTCGGCTGTCGTTCCGTCAACTGATCGACGGGCTCGAAACGCGCATCGAGATCATTGTGCACTTCCTCGCGATCCTCGAGCTGTGCAAGCTGGGCCAGGTTGAACTGGGTCAGGGGGCCACCTTCGGCGACGTCCAGATCAAGTGGCTCGAGAGTCCGGCGCGCCTTGACGTTACGGAGGTGGACAGCTATGAGGGGTGAGCTCTCGCTCGAACAGAAGCTTGAGGCCATGCTGACGGTGGCCCTCGAACCCATTTCGCCCGAAGAGCTCGCCGACGTCGCCGAAGTCGATGCCGCCGAGGCTGAGGCGGTCTTGCGCGCGCTGCGCAACGAGTTCGTCGAGCAGCGGCGTGGCTTCCAGCTGGTCGAACTCGCCAGCGGCTGGGTGCTGCAGTCGGCGCCCGACGTCGCCCCCTGGGTCGTCAAGTTCGCCAACCGCGACGTCTCGTACCGACTGAGTTCGGCGGCCCTGGAGACTCTCGCCATCATCGCCTACCGCCAGCCCGTCTCGCGCGCCCAGATCACGGCCCTGCGCGGGGTCAACGTCGACGGTGTCGTGCGACTGCTCGAGCAGCGCGGCTACATCGAAGAGCTGGGCCGGGCGCCCGGCCCCGGCCAGGCGATCCTCTACGGCACGACGGAGCTCTTTCTCGACCGCCTGGGGCTGGCGTCGCTCGCGGACCTGCCACCGATCGAGGAGTTCATGCCACCGGTCGAGACGGCCCACGCGCTGGCTGACGAGATGACCGAGCGCTTCGACGATTCCGAGGTCTCCTAGATGAACGAGGGCGAACGCCTGCAAAAGACCCTGGCCCGCGCGGGCTACGGGTCGCGCCGGGCCTGCGAGGTCCTGATCGATCAGGGCCGGGTCACGGTCGACGGCCGCGTCGCCGAGCTCGGCAACCGGGTGAACCCCGAAGTGCAGATGATCTGCGTGGACGGCAAACTAGCGCCCACCGCCCAGAGCAAGGTCTACTTTCTCTTCAACAAGCCCAGGGGCGTGGTCACGACGGCGTCAGATCCCCAGGGGCGCACGACAGTCCTTGACGTCGTGGAGTCGCCGGTGCGCATCTTTCCGGTGGGCCGGCTTGACATGAACACCGAAGGCCTACTCATCCTCACTAACGACGGGCGACTGGCCCACCTCCTGACGCACCCGAGCTCGGGCATCGCCAAGGAGTACCTCGTGCGCGTCGAGGGCGATCCCTCCCCGGGGGACCTGCGGCGCCTGCGCGACGGAGTCCTTCTCGATGACGGCATGACGGCCGTGGCGCAGGTGTCGCGAGTCAGCGAAGGGTTGCTGCGCATCGTGATTCACGAGGGACGTAACCGCCAGGTGCGGCGGATGTGCGCTGCGGTGGGCCACGAGGTGACCCGGCTGGTGCGCACGCGCATCGGACCGCTGCAGGACGCGACGCTTTCGCCCGGATCGTACCGGCAGCTCTCGCTCAACGAGGTGCGTCGGCTGATGGAAGCAGTCGGGATCACGCCCGAGCTGGCCTCTACGATGCCTTCATGAGTTCGGCCGTGGTTCGAGGTCTTCGTGGCGCGTCGACGTGCGTTTCCAACACCGAGCAAGAGATCACCGAAGTGACCCAGGAGCTGCTGCTCACGATGCTCGAGCGAAACGGGCTCAGCCACGACGACGTGATCAGTGTGCTCTTCACGGCGACGCCCGATCTGAACGCGATCTTCCCCGCGCTGGCCGCTCGGGGGATTGGCTTTGGCGACGTGGCGCTGCTCTGCGCGACCGAGATTGATGTGCCTGGCGCCATGGCCTATACGGTGCGGGTCCTGCTGCACGCCTACAGCGACCGCCCCCGGGACGAGTTGCGCCACATCTATCTTCGTAACGCGCAATCGCTCCGCGATGATCTCCCCGACTAGCCGCCGGGCTCACGTGGTGGGACTCGGGCTGATCGGCTCCTCGACGGCCCTCGCCCTGGGCGAGGTCGGCTGGGTCGTCACCGGCACGGATCTCGATCCGGCCATCGTGGAGGTCGCGCTCTGCACGGGCGTCATCGTCGGCACTGAATCGAGCGCCGAGGACTCGCTCGTCGTGATTGCGACACCCGCGGGCGCGGTGGTCGGGGTCGCGAACGCGGTGTTGCGCGCTTCAAGCAACGAGTCGCTCATCGTGACCGACGTCGCTGGCGTGAAGAGCACGATCGTGAGTGACGTGTCGGACCCGCGATTCTTGGGCGGCCACCCAATGGCTGGATCCGAGTTGCGCGGACTGGCCGGCGCACGATCCGACCTCTTCCAGGGCTGCACCTGGGTCCTCACACCCACGACGAACACGAAGCCCCAGACGTACACGACGTTGCACGGCGTGCTGCGCGAACTTGGCGCCACCGTGGTTGCCGTGGGCGCCGGCGACCACGACCGACTGGTGGCTGTGGCGAGCCACGTCCCTCACTTGCTCGCCGGCGCCCTGATGAACGAGGCCAGTCGCGTGGCCGAGCAGGACGCGGTCCTTTTGCAGCTCGCCGCAGGTGGCTTTCGTGACATGACGAGGGTCGCGGCGGGAGACCCGGACATCTGGCCCGACGTACTGTTCGAGAACCGCCAGGCCGTCAGCGAGTCGCTCCGGGCCCTTGAGGAACGATTGGGCACGCTGCGCGGTGCGCTACTCAGTGACGACCACGAGACCGTCGCCGCCGACCTGCGCCGTGCGTCCGCCGCCCGACGGCAGCTGCCGGGTCGGGCGCTCGATTCAGACAACCTGGCCTACTTGCGTGTGGCGGTGAGCGACCAGCCAGGGGTACTCGCCGCAGTGACGACGGCGGCCTCGGAGATGCTCGTGAACATCTACGACATCGAAATCGCCCACGGCATCGAGGGCAAGAGCGGCACGCTGCTCCTCGCCGTGGACGCGCGCCAGGCCGAGCCCTTCAGTGCGCTCCTGGTGGCCCGGGGCTACCAGGTGGGTCACGAGTGACGGACATCGAGCGTGTGGCGCCCGCGCGGCGACTGCGCGGTTCGATTCGCGTACCCGGTGACAAGAGCGCGTCGCACCGCGCGCTCATGCTCAGCGCTCTGGCCTCTGGCGAGAGCACCGTCACTGGGCTGTCGCCGGGAGACGACGTCGCCGCGACGAGCGCAATCCTTGAGCAGCTGGGTGCCCAGCGCGCTGATGAGGACGGTCTCGTTCTTCTTCGCGGACCCGAGGAAGGCCTCCACGTCGCGGCGGGGCCGCTGGACTGCGGGAATTCGGGCACGACGATGCGGCTACTGAGCGGCGTCGTCAGCTCGATTGCGGGTACACACCACCTGATTGGCGACGCATCGCTGTCGAGGCGACCGATGGACAGGGTGGCAATACCGCTGGGGCTCATGGGGGCGGTGGTGCGTGGGCACGGTAACGCCGTGACGGCTCCGCTCGTCATTGAGAGCCCGGATCGGCTGCGAGCGATCAGTTATCGCGTTCCTGTCGCCAGCGCGCAGGTGAAGTCCGCGATTCTGCTGGCGGGGCTCTCCGGTGATGGACCGACCTCAGTGAGGGAGGATGTGCGCACACGCCGCACGACCGAGGACATGCTGCGCGCCGCAGGTGTCGAACTACAGTCCCGCGACGTTGACGGGGGACGAGAGGTGACTCTTCGACCGGGCAGGCCGCGCCGCCGCGACTGGTTCGTGCCCGGTGATCCGTCGCAGGCGGCCTTCTTCGCCGTGCTCGGTGCGATTCACGCTGACGCGACACTGGAGGTGCTGAGTCTTGACGCATCGCCCGAACGCGTCGGCTTCGTCGCCGTGCTCGAGCGCATGGGTGCCGACGTGCGCATCGTGGACCACGGCTCGGTCCAGACCCTGCGCTCGCGTAGCTCAACACTTCAGGCGACTGAAATTCACGCCCGACAGGTTCCGTCCGTGGACGAAGTCCCGGTGCTCACGGTCGCGACGTGCGCGGCGGGCGGCGTGAGCGCCTTTCGCGACATGGGCGAACTGCGACTGAAGGAATCGGATCGCTTTAGCGCTTCGATCGCTCTGGCGAAAAGTCTCGGATGCCGGGCGTGGTCCGATGGCGACGACTTTTTTGTCGAGGGACTCGGCAGTGCATCACGTTTCTCAGAGTTCACCTTCACCTCGACGCTGGATCACCGAATGGTGATGGCCAGCGCCGTGGCGGGTTGCGCGGGCCAGGGCTGCGTCATCGAGGGCGCGGCCAGCGTGTCGTCCAGCTATCCACATTTTTTTCGCGACCTAGCATTGCTCCAATGAGCGAACAGGTCATTGCTATCGACGGTCCCGCGGGATCGGGCAAGTCGAGCGTCGCTCGTGCGCTCGCCGCGGCGCTTGGCTGGTCGTTTCTTGACACCGGAGCTATGTATCGAGCGGTGACCGTTGAGGCGCTGCGCGGTGGCGTTGACTTGGATGACGAAGTGGCCGTCGGGGAGATCGCCGAGCAGGCTCGACTGACAACGCTGCCCAGGGTCAGCGTGAACGGCCGTGACGTCGAAGACGAAATCCGCACCGACGAGGTCAATGTCGCCGTCTCGAAAGTCGCGGCAAACCCCCTCGTGCGGGCCCAGATGGTGCGTCGCCAGCGAGAGTTCGCTGCCGTCCAGCCCCTTGGCACGGTCGTGGAAGGGCGGGACATCACCACCGTCGTCTTTCCGCGGGCGTCAGTGAAGATATTTCTTACCGCGTCACTCGAGGAGCGCGCCCGACGCCGTGGCGAGGAGGGAGAGGCCTCGGTCGCCCGGCGCGACGACGCTGATTCCTCGCGCGAGGCGTCGCCGCTGCGCCTGGCGGAGGATGCCTTGGTGGTTGACACAACGCAGCGGCGCGTCGAGGACGTCGTGGAGGAGATCATCGAATGTCTGAAGCTTCGGACCTCGTCCTAAACCCGCGCAAGACCTTCACCTACCGAATCTGCCGGGTCATCGTGACCGGTCTCGCCCGGCTGTGGTTCCGCCCGAACGTGGTCGGGGTCGAGAACATTCCCTTGACCGGACCGGTCTTGATCGCGCCGACCCACCGATCGAACGTCGACTTCGCCTTCAGCCTCTTCATGTCGCCGCGCAAGGTTTTCTTCATGGCCAAGGACGGTATCTTTCGGCCCCGCCTTTTCGCGGCCCTCCTCACCCGGCTCGGCGTCTTCCCGGTCGATCGCAACAGCGCGGACCGCGCTTCTCTGCGCCTCGCCGAGGAGGTGCTGCGGCGCGGTGAGGCACTGGTGCTCTTTCCCGAGGGCACTCGCAAAGAGGGACTCGAGATCGGGCCACTGCACGACGGTGCGGTGTTCGTCGCCGCGCGCACAGGCGCCCTCATCGTGCCCGTCGGCATTGCGGGCAGCGATCGAGCGCTGCCGGTCGGCGCTAAGTTTCCGAGGTTCACGAAGATCTCGGTTGTGGTGGGAACGCCGATTACGCCGCCCTGGGGCGAGGGGCGAATCGCGCGGTCCGCGATCGCTGACAAATCTGAGGAGCTGCGCCGAGAACTACAGGCGGTGTACGACCGAAGCCGCGAGCGACTCGCCTAACGCTCCCGCCACCACGTGGCAATGACGACTCGGGCGTAGCGCAGGGCGAAGAGCCAGTTCTTGCCCTTCTTTGTGGTGCCCGACGCCCGCGGGTACCACACTGTCGGTACCTCCCCGGCGCGCCAACCTCGCTTGAGGCAGGTGATCAGCAGCTCGGCGGTCTGATACTGCTCCTGGGTCAGTCGGTCGACGACGTCGGCCAGCATGGCCACGCGCAGCGCGCGGTAACCCGTCGACGTGTCCGTCAGCTTCGCGCCGGTCATGCGGTTCATGACGAAGGAGAAGAACCGCACGCCGGATTTGCGCACGATATCGGAGGTCTTGTCCACGCCGAGCACACGACTGGCGACGACGAAATCGCACTCGTCGCTGAGGAGCGGTGCGATGATCTGGGGGATCTCGGCGGGGTCGTTCTGGCCGTCGGCGTCGAGGGTGACGACGTACTTCACGTTGTGATCGATGCAGTAGCGGTACGTCACCTGTAGCGCCACGCCGTGGCCAAGGTTGACTGGGAACTCGATGACCTTGACGCCAGGGAAGCCTCGTGCAATCTCGGCCGTGCGGTCCTCACCGCCGTCCACGACGACGAGGATCGTGTAGGCATCGCCCGCGATCGTTTCGGGCATCTTGGCGAGCACGTCGCCGATATTGCCCTCCTCCTCGTAGGCGCAGATTGAGGCGACGATGGCCTCGGGTTGGAATTTGGCGTAGTCGACGTCGAAGCGGTCCATGGCCTGGTCGATGGCGAAGGCGCGCAGGCGCGCTAGACGACGGTGCTCTAGGTCATCGGTGGACACGCAACTCCCTAGATGGAATTCGCCTGGGCGAATACATTCGCGACCATGGGTTCGAAGTGCTCGAGCGACTCGCTCGGGTAGGCCGGATCAAAGGCCTTCTGGTCGTAGTGGTCAGCGAAGCGCTCGGCCAGGGCGAACCAGGGCTGGTCGCGGTGTTGCTCGCGCAGGGTGGGATCCATCCCGAGGTGCTCGTAGTAGTAGCGGCCCTGAAAGTCCTGGTGGAACGCGACCATGCAGTACACCTCGTGGCGTACGTAGGGCCGAAGGATCTCCGCGGCGATCCTGGGGTGGTTGGGCACCGAGATGAGCTTGCCCACGTCGTGCAGGAGCGAGGCGACGATAACCTCCTTGTCGGCTCCATCGCGCTCGGCGCGCGTCGCGGTCTGGAGGGCGTGCTGCATCTGATCGAGAGAAAATCCATCGGTGATGTCGCTGAGACCCTTCACCATGGCCAGTATCTGTCGCGCCACCCGGGGTTGCGCCTCGATCGTTCGTTCGACGATCTCCATCCACTGCTCCCGGGTGGAGACGTCCATGCTGGGAAAGGACGGCACATCAGAATTCTAATGAGATCTCGCTACCTGTCTCGCATGCCCGCCAGCGCTGACCGAGGCGACTTGAAGGTGCGACGCGGCCTAGTAAGTCGTGAGATCCACGGTTTTTGAGCGGCGCGACGATGTATGGAGGCCCTCGCTGCCACGGCGTAGTAGACCACACCGGCGACAACGCCCCAGGCGAGAGCCGCCGCATGTTCAACGCCATCGACGCCTGGCACGACAATGGCCGCCGTGATGAGTGCGACGCTCAGCAGTAGGGTGCATCGGTTCATTCCGGCTGCGACAAGCAAGCAGGCGCCCACGGCGGTGGTCGCGGCCGACGGTCCCGTATCGAGCGCATGAGCCAGCGCGGGTGTCAAGCCGAAGACGTGTCCGTGGACCGACTCCAGCACCACTCGCGCGATGAGCGTCGAGCCAGCGTGCCCAATCAGGGCTACGGCGATCGTGAGCCAGCGACCGAGTATGAGCTCACCCAGGCCGACCACAACCAGAAGCTGCGCGCACGCCGCCCACAGGGGAAGGTACGCGGTCGGAAAAAGGAGTGACATCGGCATACGCACCAGTTCGCTCGTGATCGGAAGCGTCGCATACACGTCGCCGGATCGCCAGAGCTCGGCTCGCAGCAAGTGAACGTGCAGCAGGACCGCGACCAGCACGGTCGCCAAAGCAGTGGCAACGCCGAGCCACGGCCGTGCGCCGCGCGACCATCCGTAGCGGGCGAGGAGCCACAAACGATCAACCTCTCGGGTGAGAGTGAACCTGGGCAACGTGTTCTGGCTGAGGGCGGGCTTGGTCGCAACAGCCGCGTCATTGGTGTCGGATGCGGTGCTCAAGGCGCTCGGACCGTTGGAACGTCGCATGACGACATCGCTAACCGTAGTGACTCGAAGCTGGATGTCTCCCGCTGCGCGTCAAGCATCGTCTTGGCCGGTCCTAATCGCACCGCTGCGAGACTACCGCCAAGGAGGTCCGTGTCGGTCGCGTCGAATTAAAGCAGTCTCAGGAAACGACGACGGGGGAAACGTGGAAGGCTAGCGGTTCAGCACGGCTCGGATGGATTCGCGTAGCGAATCCATCGTCGCGATGACCGCCGTCGGCTCATAGCCACAGTGCGCCATGCAGTTGTCACAGCGCTTATCGCGACCGCGACCGTACGCCGACCAGTCCGTCGTCTCGACGAGCTCTTTGTAGCTCGTCGCGTAGCCGTCGGCCATCAGGTAGCAAGGCCGCTGCCAGCCGAATACCGAATAACTCGGTATGCCCCAGGCCGTGCATTGGAAGTCGCGCTTGCCTTCGAGGAAGTCGAGGAAGAGCGGCGAGTGGTTGAGACGCCATCTCTTGCGGTGGCCATCGGCGAAGGCCTCCCTAAAAAGTTTGCGCGTCTGCTCGACGCCGAGAAAGTGCTCTTGATCAGGGGCTTTCTCGTACGCGTACGCCGGCGAGATCATCATGGCGTCGACCTTCAGGTCATCGTTCAAGAAGTCCAGGACGTCGCGCACGGTCTTTGGCTGATCCGTGCTGAAGAACGTGGAGTTCGTCGTGACGCGAAAACCCTTGGCCTTCGCCGCCTTGATCGCCGCGACCGCCTCATCGAACACGCCGTAGCGGTTGACGGCGAGGTCGTGACGCTCCTGTAGACCATCCATGTGGATCACCCAAGAGAAGTAGCGAGAAGGCGTGAACTTATCAAGACGTCGCTCGAGCAGCACGGCGTTCGTGCACAGGTAGACGTAGACCTTGCGCTTAATAAGCTCTTGCGCCATCTCGGCGATCTGGGGGTGCAGTAGCGGTTCGCCGCCCGCAATGGACACCATCGGTGCTCCGGTCTCCTCGACGGCCCTGACCACGTCGTCGACCGAAAGTCGCTTGCGCAAGATCTCGGTCGGGTACTGGATCTTGCCGCAGCCGGGGCACGAAAGATTGCACGCGAACAGCGGCTCAATTTCGATGATGAATGGGTAGTACTTGGTCCTCTTGATCCGGTGCTTCACCAGGTACGTACCGATGCGCAGGTTCTGACGTAGCGGAACGCCCATTACCGCACCCTAGCCGGAAGCGCGAAGCGAACCGTCTCTTGCAGGATCTTCTCTTCGCTGACGTGCACTGGTCCGAGCGACGAGATCGCTACGACTAAGTCTTGCACGAGCAGGTCAGGGACCGAGGCGCCAGCCGTCACGCCGATGCTCCTCACGCCGCCCAACCAGCCCAGCTCCAACTTGCTGGCGTCCTCGATCAACTGGGCCTGACAGCCCTCGCGCTCGGCAACCTCGACGAGGCGCGCAGTATTAGACGAGTTGCTCGAGCCGACGACGATCAGGAGGTCGCATCGGCGCGCGATGGAGCGAACGGCGTCTTGGCGGTTCTGAGTGGCGTAACAGATGTCAGCTGAGCTCGGTGACGCAATGTCGGGATACCGGGCTCGAAGTGCGCTAATGATCTCGGCCGTCTCGTCGGTCGCGAGCGTCGTTTGGGTGAGATACGCAATTGCCTGGCCCTCTTCGAAGTCAAGGCGATCGACGTCGCTTACCGACGCGATAATGCGGGTTCGTTCGGGTGCCTCGCCGAAGGTACCTTCCACCTCTTCGTGCTCGGCGTGACCGATCAGCACGAGGTTGTAGTGCTGACCGGCGAAGCGGCGCGCCTCCGTATGGACCTTCGTCACCAGCGGGCACGTCGCGTCAATCACGCTTAGGCTCGCTCGCTCGGCGGCCTGGCGACGGATTTCGGGAGTGACGCCGTGAGCGGCCAGCACCACGACGGCGCCATCAGGAACCTCGTCGAGCTCCTGGACGAAGATGGCGCCTCGCTGTTCGAGGCGGCGCACGACGTGGAGATTGTGCACAATTTGACGGCGAACGTAGACCGGAGCGCCGAACTGGCGCAGTGCCCGCTCGACGGTCTCGATGGCGCGTTCTACTCCGGCACAAAATGAACGGGGTGAGGCGAGGATGATCTCGTGCTCCCCGCAGGCGCGGGCCCAGCGCTCCAGCGGCCCGCGGGCCGTTGAAAGTGAGCCGAGCGCGCGCAGCCCTCCTCGCACTGGACCGCAGGTCGTCGTGTCAGAGATCGAACGAACGACGGCCTGTGGATTATTCGGTAGGTAGTCCATGATCCAGGAGGACTCCATATCGACGGCGAGCGCACCCGAGGCGGCGAGTGTCGCGCGCTCGTCGAACGGCACGTACGTTGGCGACGTTACGAGGGGACCGGTGTGCACGGCGAAGCGGGAGCGCCGGAACTCCGCGCCGAGCAGTGTTGCGCTCGGCAGACTCCTCGAAGTGGTCGACTCGGTGCTGCGAAGTTCGCTGGCCACAATCAGGTCGCCGGGAACCAGCTGCGGATCGAGGGCGCCGGCGACACCGATGAGTGCTACCGCGGTCAGTTCGTCGAGGCGGGCGGCGAGTTTTGCTCCCGCTCGTTGCGCACGATCCCGACCGGCGCCGATGATCGTGTCGGCGCCACCGTAGGCCAGCGATTCGATGCGCAGTGGCGCGAGGACGTTGAGCTCAGCCATTGGGACCGCCTCGCTCCACGTAGCGGCCCAGCGCCATCAGCGGGAATACCAGCCGGTACAGGTGGTAGTTGATGTAGAAGTCGCCGGGAAAGCCCGTGCCCGTGAACCACGGCTCGTCCCAAGTACCGTCATCACGCTGCGTCGCGACGAGATAGGCGACGCCCCGATCAAGCGACGCTGAGCGCTCCCCAGCGGCGAGCAGTCCGAGCAGGGCCCAGCCGGTCTGGGACGCCGTGGAGGGACCGAATCCACGGTAGGAAGGCTCGCGGTACGAACGGAGGTCCTCGCCCCAGCCGCCGTCCTCATTTTGGTGCTGCTCGAGCCACGTCACGGCTCGCCGTATGGCTGGATGTTGGGTCGGCACTTCCGCGGCGACGAGACCGGGAATCGCGGCTCCCGTGCCGTAGACGTAGTTGGCGCCCCAACGCCCGAACCAGCTGCCGTCGGCCTCCTGGGCCTGCAGCAGCCATTCGACGCCGCGCTCGATCGAGCCCTGCTCGCCGGCGCGTCCGGCGAGGGCTTCGAGCACGTGGGCCGTAACGTCGGCACTCGGCGGGTCGATCAACTCACCAAAGTCGCAGAAGGGAAGCTCGCGGCAGAGGGTCTGGAAGTTGTCGACGTCAAAGGCCGCCCAACCGCCGTCGCCCGACTGCATCCCTTCGATCCAGGTCAATCCGCGACGTTCGGCCGACTGGGTCGGCTCGTCCGTTCGCCGGAGGGCTAAGAGCACCTCGGCCGCGTCATCTACGTCGGGGTACGTGTCATTTTCGAACTCGAACGCCCACCCACTTGGCGCCAGATTCGGTCGGCGAATCGACCAGTCACCGGGGACGTCAATCTCCTGACTGAGCAGGTAGCGCGCGGCCGAGCGCAAGACGGGGTCTTCGGGGGAAAGTCCCGCGTCGGCGAGTGCGGTAACCGCGAGCGCGGTGTCCCACACCGGTGACTGGCAGGCCTCGAGACGGCGTCCCGCGTCATCCTCGATAGTGAAACCGTCAAGTCCGTTGACGCCCGCTCTCATGACGGGGTGGTCGAGCGCGTAGCCCTGCAGCCGCAAGGCGATCAGCGAGTAGACCCAAGGCGGTTGGATGCCGCCCCACGATCCGTCGGCCTCTTGGCGCTGCACGATCCAGCGCTCAGCTCGGCGAAGCGCCGCTCGGCGCAGGAATCTGATCGGGTGACGCTCGTACGCGTGCAGAAGCACGTCGAGCGCCTGAAATCGTCCCGACCACGTGGCGAGCGGATCTCGTGGTGGCGGGGGAGTGCCGGCCCTCAACTCGTCAATAGTGAATTCGAGATGGTGCGTCGGGCGATGCGCGTTCACGATGGTGAGGGCCACGACGGTCTGGCGGGCCCAACAGGCAAAGTCGTAGACGTTGAGCGGAACGCGACGGCCCAGAAAGATGAGTTCTGGCGGCATCACGGGCAGATCACTCCACGGCCAGAGGCCAAAGAGTGCGAGCCAGATTCGGGTAAAGACACGACTGCTCTCGACGCCGCCCGCGGCGAGAATAAAGTCCCGCGCTCGCTCGAGGTGTTCATCGGTGGGCGAGTCGCCCGCCAGCCGCAGTGCGACGTAGGCCTCGACGGTCGTCGAGAGTTCCGCCGGCCCTCCGAAGAAATTGGCCCACGTCCCGTCGTCGCGCTGGCGCGAGCGAATCCACTGGGCCGCGCCGGCGGTCTGCACCTCGGTGCGGACTCCCAGAAACTCTCGCAAGAGAAGATCCTCGGCGTCCATCGTGACGTTGGTTTCGAGTTCGCCCTTCCACCACCCGCCGGGTTGCTGAAGTGCGATGAGCGCGTCCGCCGCGTTCTTTAAGGAATTCTTGACGTCGCGGTCGAAAGACGGCGACCCGGAACCTTGGGCACCGAGCGTGCCAAAGGCGCCGCGGCGATCAACCTTGCTCACTGGTCCCTCTCGATCACGTAGCGGGCAACGACGATGAGTTCCGCTCGCGCCGCGCCGTCCATGTTCACGCGCTCGAGCGCCGCCAGCGCCGCGCCAAGCTCCTTCTCGGCCAGTTCCAACGTCTCGTAACGTGCCCCACACTCTTCGAGAAGCACCATCGCTTCACCGACCTGAGCGTCGGAGAGTTCCTGGTCCAAGGGCGAATCCGGCTCGACGAAGACGTCAAAACCCTTCGCGTTCGCTATCGAGATGGGCAGCGTCTTCTTGCGCAAGCGAAGATCATTTCCTACGGGTTTGCCGGTGACGCTCGGGTCGCCCCACACGCCGAGCATGTCGTCGATCGCCTGAAATGCGAGCCCGAGGTGCCCGCCGTACTGTGACAGGGCGTCGACGAGGCTGTCGTCGGCTCCGGCGAGGACGGCGCCGATCGACGACGCGCAAGTGAGAAGGGCGCCAGTCTTACCTGCTTCCATGCGCAGACACTCTTCGACCGACAGCGAGAGTTGATGTTCCGAAGCGATGTCTTCGGCCTGGCCAACAATCATTGCCTGGGTTGCGTCGGCCAGGCGCTGGGCGGCGCGTACTCGCTCGGCCGTCGGCTCTTCGAGCAATAGTTGAAAGGCGAGGGTTGAGAGCGCATCGCCGGCGATGAGCGCTGGACCGACGCCGTACTTCGCCCATACCGTTGGTTCGTGGCGTCGCTCGACGTCGCCGTCGATGATGTCGTCGTGCATAAGAGAGAAGTTGTGCACGCATTCGATCGCGAGGGCTCCGGGTAGGCCGACGCGCTCGTCCGCGCTCGCGGCGTTCGCCGAGAGCAGGGCGAGGCTCGCTCGAACGTACTTGCCACCGGCTGAGAGGTGATAGGTCACAATGGGTTGCAGTTCGACGCTTAGCCGTTTCGTTGCGGCTTGCAGCGCCGGGTGGACGAGCTCTTTCGTTCTCGACAGGATGCCTAGCGCGGTTAGTTCGTTCTCCCGCTTGGAGAGTGAATTGGCCAACGTCACGTCTCTACCTTCTCGCGATTGGTGGTCTCCGCGCTCACTGAGCCTGAAAAAAGGTTCAGGACCTTCGCCGCCGCCTCGTTCCCGCTTCGCACCGCGCCCTCCATGGTTGCTGGCCAGCCCGTATCGCACCAGGCGCCCGCGAGAAAGAGGCCCGGCGCCGTCGTTGTCGTTGAGCGTCGCAGTGCCTCGATTCCCGGGGTTGCACGAAAGGTGGCTGCGTGTTCACGTGTAACCATGGCCGAGACGAGCTCGGCGTTACGCGCCCGTGGGAAGAGTTCGCGTAGCGCGTTCAGAAACAGTGGCACGAGTTCGCTTGTACCGATGCCGATGTACTTGTCGGCGGCCGAGAGCGAGATGGTGAGGCACTGGCCCGCCGTCACGCCGCACGACCCCGTTCGATCGAAGAGAAACTCGATTGGTGAATCGAGGCACGCCGCCATCGCGAGGTCGGTGACCCTGCGATCAAGCACGAGGTGGACGTTCACTATCGGTGAGACGCCCAAGCGCTCGGCGAGTTGATCTTTGTTGGGGAGCGCTCCGAGCGCCGCCGCTGTCCTCGGAGCGGTGGCGACGATGAGGGCGTCGAAGGCGAGGGTCTCGCTTCCGGCACGCACGGAGAACCCGCCGTCGGACCTGGGGGTGATCGAGTCGACTGCCGCATTGAGGAGTACCGTGGCGCCCGCGTCTCGAAGAGCTCGGTCAGCATTGACCCCGTGCAGGGCCGCGAGCGGCACAACGGACCATCCCACATCGGCGCCGTCGGGTCGTTCAAGGAAACCGACGCGGAAGACCTGGGCGGCTAGCGCGAGCGACGACTCGTCGGCCGTCACGTTGAGCGTCGGCTGGATGATGAGATTCCAAAGTCGATCGATTGCGTGTTGCGACTGGCCGTGCCGTCTCAGCCAGTCGCCGAAGGCCTGGGTGTCAAGTGACGGGTCGCTGAGGTCGAGACGCCGCAGAGCGACCACGGCGCGCACCAGCAGAATGCGCTCCTTGATCGACAAGTGACGGTAGCGCGCCAGCGCCGACGCGAGATGCAGTGGGGCGGGGAGTCTCGAGCGGGTTATCGAACTCGAAGCGCCAATAGGGGAGAGAACAGGAACGTCGAGTCGAGGCTGCAGATAGACCTGCTCGAGCGCGCCCAGTCGCTTGATGAACTCTCGGTAAGCCGAACAGCATCCGAGAAAGACGTGCTGACCGTTGTCGAAGGAGAGTCCGTCCCGCTCAATGGATGTGGTGAGTCCTCCAAGTTGAGGGCGCCTCTCGAGCACCGTCACTCCAACGCCAGCGTCCGCGAGAGTGAGTGCCGCCGCGATTCCCGCGAGGCCCCCACCGATCACGCCGACGTGAATGGGCTTCATCCGCGGGCTGCTACGAGGCTGTTGACCGCCACCAGTACTTTCTCGAAGGTCGGGACGGAGACTCGCCCCTGTGTCACGGCGAGGGGATTGCGCTCGATACGCGCGAGCAAGCGCCGGTAGATGCCCGACATTGCTCCCACGCAGGCGCGGCTCCGGCTGTTGAGCAGCGGCAGCAGCTGCAACCCTTCCGAGAACCACTGTTCGGCCCGACCGCATTCGAAGGCGACGAGCCGCGCGATCTCGGACGCCGGGCCTGTGAGGTCCGGCGCGCAGGCCAGGCGAAGGGCGTCCTGCGTGGGTAGATACACGCGCCCCAGGGAACGGTCTTCGACGACGTCGCGCAAAATGTTTGTGAGCTGCAGTGCGACGCCGAGGGAGTCCGCGAGGGGGACCGCGACGCTCGGTTGATCGGTGCCGAAGATCGCGAGAGAGAGCCGGCCCACCGAACCCGCGACGTTGCGACAGTACTTGACGAGGTCGTCGATCGTTTCGTACGTCGTCCCAATGACGTCCATCTCGCAGCCGTCAATGATCTCTCCGAAGCACTCCAACGGAAGGTTGTAGCGGCCCCTGGCATCGGCGACGGCTGCGAGCACGGGGTCGTTCGTCTTCGGATCTAGCGAATCGATTTCCTTACGAACGAGCTGCAGGCCGGCGAGCTTCTCGTCGGGGGTGTCGGTACCATCGCCGATATCGTCGATGCGCCTCGCCAGCGCGTAGACCGCCGACATCGCTTGACGCTCGGGTTTGTGCAGGAGACGAATGCCGTAGGCGAAGTTCTTCGCTTCCCGCCGAGTAATGCCTTCGCACCATTCGTAGGCCGCCTCGATGTTCATGCGGCACTCCCATGAAAGCTCGCCGCGATGAAACCTCGCGCGAGGTGTTCGGCGACGCGATGCTTACTCGGCCGACAACGAACCGACAGCACGTCGAAGTGTGCGTTTTCGATGGAATCGGCTGCGGCGAGGCCCCCCGCGACGAAGCCCGACACCGCGAGGCGCGCGTGAAAGGGAAGCGACGAAGCGAGCGGCGATCCCGCCGCCAGCAACTCTCGTGCTCGACGTGACTCCATCGCGATGAGGCCTCGTAACTCGGGGCTCGCCGAAGGCGCGAGCAGTTCCTCTTCGCTGCAGCCGAACGTCTCGAGGTCCTCGAGCGGCAGGTAGATGCGCCCACGACGAGCATCCTCGCCAACGTCTTGAAGATGCTCGACGAGCTGCAGGGCGATGCACACCTTGTCGGACCATTCAGCACGTTGCTCAGAAGACACGTTGAACACGGCGAGTACGAGGTAGCCAACCGGCGCTGCCGAAAGCATGCAGTAGTCCACCAAATCATCGAAAGTCGAATAGCGCGTCACCCGCTGATCAACCCGATTGGCCTCGATAAGACTGCGAAATGGTTCGAGACTCAGATTCAAGTCGTGGATCACCGGGGTCAGACGTTGCAACACCGGATGAATAGCGCGTCCTTCGCCGGCAAGGGTCAGTTCGTCGTCAAGCCAATCGAGCAAGGTGAGACGATCTCCCTCGGCTTCATCGCCGATGTCGTCGGTGAAGCGGGCGAATGAGTAGATCGCCATCAGTTGGGAGCGGGTGTCAGGTGGCAGAAGTCGCAAAGCAACCGGGAAGTTCTCGTGGCTGGCCTTGGCCGCGAAGTCGTCGCGTGAGCCGAACATGCTGGTTATCGTCTGAGTCAATTTGCTTGACACCAGCGGCGACCCCTTCTCCCATGTCTGACGGACGCTAACCTACCATCCCTGTTGATTTTCTAGATCCGTGACGGCGCTCACGTCCGATCATCGTTGCTCGTATCGATGATGCGACTCGTGCGGCGGCTCGCCGCAGCGAAGGCGCGAAGTGCTGACAGGTGCCGACTGCGATGTTCCGGCGCAATGCGAGATCGGTCGCCGCTCCTTCGAGCAACGTTCTCCATCTTCCTGCAGCGCCTGGCATCGTCTGAGCCGGGCCGCGCGGTCACCGTGCGCTATGAACGGTTATCTCGTCCTATCGGGCGAAGGCCGCCAGCACCTCAGCCGCGGTCACATCACGGTCTGCCAGTCCGTCGAACGTTGATCGTGCCGGAGTCTGCAGAACCAAATCGACGACCGCGGAGAGCGCCCGGAGCATTTCGCGCAGCTCTGGGGGCGGCGGGAAGTATTCGTCTTCGACAATGACGGACTTGACAGTGACACCCTCGACGGGCTTAAGGAAGGCCACCACCTCACTGATGAGGCTTTCGGGAGCCGATGCACCCGCGGTCACGGCGATCGTGCCGAAGAGGTCGTCGGGAAGTTCGGACGCGCCGTTGACGCGCAAGACTCGGGGACTTCCCTCGGCCTCGGCGACTTTGGTGAGCGCAACCGTATTCGAGGAGTTGGCCGAACCGATAACGACGACGGCGTCTGCCCCTTCGGCGACCTCGCGCAGCGCCGCCTGACGGTTTGTCGTGGCAAAGCAGAGGTCGCTGCGGCTGGGCATCCAGATGTCGGGGAACACCTCCTCGGCGTATTCGCGCAGGTCCTGCCATTCGTCCATGCTGAGCGTGGTCTGGCTGAGCAGCGCAACGGGGCCTTCGCAGGAAGCGATGGCGTCGATGTCCTCGCGGGTCTGTACCAGGTGCACGGCTTCAGGAGCAACCGCCATCGTGCCGACCGCCTCTTCGTGATACTCGTGGCCGACGTAGAGCACCGTGTAGCCCTTATTGGCCCGTACCTTGAGCTCGTGATGGACTTTGGTCACGAGAGGGCAGACAGCGTCGATCACGGTGCCGCTGTTCTTGCGGGCGGCCTCGACGACGGCGGGGGGCGAGCCGTGCGCACTCAGCATGAGGGGCGCACCCGGCGGAACAACGGCCACGTCATCGACAAAGACCACGCCGACGGACTCGAAGTACTCGACCACGAATCTGTTGTGCACGATCTCGTGGTAGCAGTAGACGGGCGCCTCGAAGACCCGTGTCATCCAGTCAAGGGCCTTGATGGCCTTCTCGACGCCGGCGCAAAAGCCTCTCGGCGAGGCCAGCACGACTCTTTCAACATCCACTCCGCCAAGCCTAGTAAGTAAGGATTTTGTGGGTGCCTAGGCTAGTGAGGTGCCCGGAGCCCGCATTTTCTCAATCTCAACGGGTTCACCGGCGGCTGGGGTCGACCTTGCGGTCGGCGACGAGCTCATCAGCGTGAACGGCCGCGCGCCGACTGACATCATCGAGTACCAGCAGCTCATCGACGGCGACGTGGTCACGCTCGTGGTGCAGCGAGATGGCGAGCCACTGTCGCGCAAGGTGAGGGTTCAGAAGCTCCAGGGCCAACCGCTCGGTTTGAGCATCGACTCGGCGGTTTTCGATCGCATCCGCACCTGCGACAACCACTGCACCTTCTGCTTCATTTACCAGCTGCCCAAGGGCATGCGCCGCTCGCTCTACGTGAAGGACGACGACTTTCGCCTCTCCTTCCTCTACGGCAACTACACGACGTTGACTCGATTCACGGAGTTCGACCTCGAGCGCGTGCTCGACGAGGGGCTGTCGCCGCTCTACGTGTCGATCCATACGACCAATCCCGAGCTGCGCGCCCAGATGCTGCGCAATCCACGCGGGGCGACAAGCCTGCGCTGGCTGCGCGAGCTGCTGCGCGCGGGGGTCGAGGTGCACGGCCAGGTCGTCGTCTGCCCGGAGGTGAACGACGGCGTCGAGCTCGAGCGCACGCTCTACGACGTGCTCTCGCTCTACCCCGAGCTCAAGTCGGTGGCCCTGGTGCCGGTAGGTGTCAGTGACCAGTCGCCTGAGCCGGCGATGCGATCCCACGTGGCTCACGAGGCGAAGGACGTGGTCGCCCTCGCCGAGAGGTTCCAGCGTCTGACTCGCGAGATCTTCGGCCACGCGAAGGTCTTCGCGAGTGACGAGTTCTACCTCGTCGCTGGACTGCGACCCCCGGGTGCCGAGAGCTTTGAGAGCCTGGACGAGGCCGAGAACGGCGTCGGACTTGTGGCGGCCTTTGTCGAGAGTTTCGCGATGGGCGCGTCGATGGCCAAGCTCGGCTCGGGCTTCTTCCAGTCCGTCGACGGCGCGCCCGCGCTGGGCTACCGGGCAACGCGCACGTTCGCGAACCGCGACGTCGAGGGTGACAGCGTGACCGTGCTGACGGGTGAGTACGCGGCGCCGATCCTGCGCGGGCTCTTTGACGAGCACGGATTTAGCGACGTCAAAGTGAAGGCCGTCAAGAACCGCTTCTTCGGGGGCAATATCAAGGTGGCCGGGCTGATGACTGGCGAAGACCTGCGAATCTCTCTCGACGAGGTCGAGCCGACAAGCGTCTGTCTCGTACCTGACGTTTGCCTCTCGGAGGGCCGTTTTCTCGACGGCCTGACTCTCGACGACTTGCCACGACCTGTCGTAAGCGTCGCGACCACCGGTCAGGACCTTCGCGTCGCACTTGAATCCGCGCGTGCGAAGACGTTGAGCCGATTGTGAGCCGGCCTCAGGTTGTCATTGTCGGACGACCCAACGTGGGCAAGAGCTCGCTCGTCAATCGACTCGTCGCGCGAAGGGTCGCGGTCGTCGAGGAGCGCCGTGGCGTCACGCGCGACCGCAAGGCCGTGGAAACCGACTGGCGAGGGGTGGCCTTCGACGTCGTGGACACTGGCGGATGGCTGCAGTCGGGTGACTCGCTCGAGCTGAAGGTGTCACGACAAGCCGAGGCGGCCCTGGCCGCGGCGGACTTAGTGCTGCTCGTGGTGGACGCCGCGACCGGGCCCGTGGAGGAGGACTCCACTGTCGCGCGCTGGGTGCGGCGAAGCGGGCGGCCCGTCATATTGGTGGTGAACAAGGTGGACGACGAGAGCCATGAAGCCGCGGGCTGGGAGTTCCTCGGCCTCGGCGTGGGCGAGCCTCTTATGGTGAGCGCCCAGCACGGCCGCGGGGTTGGTGATCTCCTCGACCAGATCGTGGATCACTTGGGCGCGTCGAACGCGATCGTCGACGCCGGGGACGATGACTCCCTGGGCGTGGCTATCGTTGGTCGCCCGAACGTCGGCAAGTCGACGCTGTTTAATCGCCTTATCGGCGAGGAACGCTCGGTCGTCCACGATCTGCCCGGCACGACGCGTGACGCTATCGACACCGTCGTCGACACCGAGGCCGGCCGCATCCGTTTCATCGACACCGCCGGGATGCGACGCCGAGCGCGGACGGCGGCCGGCCTCGAGACGTACACCGTGCTGCGCAGTCTCGACGCGCTGGATCGAGCCAACATCGCGATCCTGGTCTTGGACGCGACGGACGGTGTCACCGGTCAGGACCAGCGCCTCGCCGAGCGCATCGCCGCCGCCGGTTGCCCGGCCATCGTGGTGCTGAACAAATGGGAGCTCCTCGAGCCCGATGATCGCGAAGCGGTGCTGGCAGGAGTCGGTGATCGCCTGGCCTTTCTAGGCGGCGCGCCCGTCCTAAAGACGACGGCCGTTTCGGGCAAGGGGGTGCAACGCATCTTGCCAGCGCTCGCCAGCGCCGCCACGGACTACGTGAAGCGCGTGCCCACGGGTGCCCTCAACCGAGCAATCCGGGACCTCCAGATCCAGCAGCCTGCGCCGACGGGCAAGATCCGTTACGCGGTCCAGGGAGCGACCGAGCCCCCCACCTTCACGCTCTTCGTCGCGGGCAAGTTGCCCTCGACGTATTTGCGCTACGTGGAGCGAAGCCTGCGCGAGCGTTTCGAGCTCGGTGCGTCGCCCATTCGCGTGCGCGTCCGAGCCGAGTAGTGGCGAACTGGTGCGAGAACTGCGATCGCCCGATCGAGGGTGAGGCCTGTGAGGTGTGTGGGGCCGAGGTGGTCGAGGCTTCGCACCAGTCAGTCCCCTGGCGCTGGCGGTTCTTCATCGTCATCTCCATCATCTATCTCGGTTGGCGGATCTATCAATTAATTTCGTGGCTAGCCCACTAGGAGGTCCACGGTGCCCATCTACGCCCTCGGCGATCGCGTTCCGGCGATTCACCCCGACGCCTTTGTTCACCCCGACGCCGTCGTTATCGGCGACGTGCGCGTGGGAGCCGACTCGTCGATCTGGCCCCTCGCGGTGCTGCGCGGCGACTACGGCACGATCATGGTGGGCGAGCGGACCTCGATCCAAGACGGCGCGGTGGTGCACGCCGTGGCGGAGTACCCGACCGTGATAGGCGACGACTGTGTGATCGGGCACCTGGCGCACCTGGAGGGTTGCGTGGTCCACGACCGGGCGTTGGTGGGCAGCGGCTCGATTGTGTTGCACGAAGCCCAAGTCCACTCCGGCGCCACCGTGGCCGCGGGGGCCGTCGTGCGCAATCGGGCGCAGGTTCCGCCCAATGCGACCGCACTAGGCGTGCCGGCGACCATGCGGCCGGATTCCTCCAACGAAGCCGTCGCCGTCGCTTCGGCTTCGCTCTACGCGGCCAACGCCAGGCGTTACCGCGAAGAGCTGCGCCGGCTCTAGGAGTTTGAGACTGCCACGAGGCGCTCGAAAACGCGGGCGGCCCGTCCCTCGAGCACGCTCTCGCTCGCCAGGCCAAAGCCCTCAGGAAGAGAGTCAGCGCGCCCCGCGACTCGCAACGCGAGTGCCGCATTCGCGCACACGACGTCAAAGATCGGCCCCCGTTGGCCCTCGAGGAACGAACGCACGACGCTCGCGTTGTGCTCGGCGTCGCCGCCGCGAAGGGCCGCCGGCGTGTGGCGCAGGCCCAGCTCCGCGCCGGCATCGACGCGTTCGACGAATCGTCCTTCGGAGGTAACGACGTGCAGAGTGGAGGGAGCGCCGAGGGAGAGCTCGTCCAGTCCATCGTCGCCATGCACGAGGATCGCGTAGCGAAGACCGCGGGCCTGCACCACTTGGGCCATGTTGTCGAGCAGTCGGGGCTGAGCCACGCCAATCAGCGAACGTTCGACGCGCGCGGGGTTGGCCATCGGCCCCAAGATGTTAAAGACAGTCCGGAAGCCAAGGGCTCGGCGGATGGGCGCGAGTTGTCCGAGCGCGTGGTGGAAGACGGGGGCGAAGAGAAAGCCGATGCCGGCCTCATCGACACAGGCCCGCACGATGTCCGCCGGCGCGTCGAGACGAACGCCCAGGGCCTCGAGCACGTCCGCTGACCCCACCGAGGACGACGCCGCGCGGTTGCCGTGCTTGGCGACTGGCACCCCGCAGCCCGCCACGGCCAAGGCCGCCATCGTAGAGACGTTCACGCTGTGCAGCTGGTCGCCGCCGGTACCCACGACGTCGATCGCTTCGGGTCCGATGACAAACGTTTCGGCCGTATCCATCATCGCGTCGATGAAGCCCGTCATCTCCGCGGCCGTCTCGCCCTTAGCGGTGACGGCGGTGAGAAAACTCGCTATCAGGACGCCGTCGACGCGTCCCTCGAGAATGTCAGTTAGCGCCAAGCGGGCTTCGTCGCGCTCAAGGTTTGTGCCGTGCACGAGCGGATTCAGCACCTCTTGGGCGAAGGAGTTCACGAGCGTCGCTTCGCGGCGAAAGGTGCTGACATAGCGACACGATACTCGGAGCCGATTGAACGTAATCCACTACTACGATTTCTAGATGGCGTTCGCGTACCTCGACGAGATCGTCCAAAGCCATCGCCGACGCTCCGCGAATGACGCGCGCGACTGGCGCAAGCGCGTCGGTGCAGTCCACAACGACGGGCCATCATTCGAGCTCGTCCTACGTCGCGGATCGTCCCCGTACATCAAGGTCATCGCCGAGATCAAGCGACGCTCGCCCTCCAAGGGCGCCCTCGCGCCCGATCTCGATGTGGCTGAATTGGCCAGCACCTACCGGGACGCGGGGGCGAGCGCGGTGTCGGTGTTGACGGACCACGAGTACTTCGACGGCTCGTTGGACGATCTGGTGCTGGTGCGACGGAGTGTGGACCTGCCAGTCTTGCGCAAGGACTTTATCGTCAGTGAGAACGAAGTCCTCGACGCGGCCGAGGCGGGCGCGAGCGCCATCCTCTTGATCGTGGCCGCCCTCAGCGCCATCGAACTAGCCACATTCATTGAACTGGCCACTCAGTGCGGGCTCGACGCGCTCGTCGAAGTGCATGACACCAAAGAGGCTCGTCTTGCGATGGACAGTGGCGCACGGATCGTCGGGGTAAATCAGCGTGACCTTCGCACGTTCGACGTCGACTCCCAGGTGGTCGCCTCAGTCATCGAGTTGTTGCCTAGGGAGTGCCTGGCCGTCTGCGAGTCTGGACTGTCGAGCGTCGCCGACGTGGAGCGCGCCGCTGAGCTCGGCTACGACGCCGTCCTGGTGGGCGAAGCGTTCGTCACCGCGACGGACCCGCGGACGACCGTTCGAGAGTTTTCCATGGTGCCGAGCGTGCTTCGTGGTTAGCGCATTACCCGAGGACTTCGTGAAGATCTGTGGCGTCACGAGGGTGGACGACGCAGTCGCCGTGGTGAATGCTGGTGCGAGCGCGCTCGGGCTGATATTCGCCGAATCGCCCCGTCGCGTCACGCTCGCCCAGGCCCGGCAGATCGTCTCGGCCACCGAAGGGTCGATCCTGCGCTGTGCGGTGTTCCGCAATAGCGACGACGTCTTCGTGACCGAGCAGCTAGACGCCCTGGACGTCGAAATGGTGCAGGTGCACGGGACGCTCAGCTCCGGACTGCTGGCGTATCTGCGCGGGCGAGGACTGCGCGTGGTAAAGGCGCTGAGTGTTATTGGCTCAGAGTTCGAGTGCTTCGACGACATCGACGTGGACGCGGTGTTGATCGACGGCGCGTTGCCCGGTTCAGGTACGGAGCACCCGTGGGATCGTCTCCGGGAACGGCGATTCTCGGTTCCTGTCGTGGCGGCGGGCGGGCTGACCCCCGACAACGTCTACGGCGTCGTGCGCGCGACAGGAGCGTCGGGCGTCGATTGCGCGAGCGGGGTGGAGGCGAGCCCCGGCGTCAAGGACCACGAGCTGTTGGGCCGTTTCGTCGCAAACGCTCGGCGTGCGCTAGCGAGTGAGGAGTGAGGTGCTAGAGCCCGAGAACGTGATGGGCGTGCCTGACGCGCGTGGCCGATTTGGCGAGTTCGGCGGCCGCTTCGTGCCCGAGGCGCTGGTGCCGGCCTGCGTCGAGCTCGAGGAGGCCTTTCGAGGCGCTTGGTCGGACGAGACGTTCCTCGAGCAGTTCCACACCGTCCTGCGCGAGTACGTCGGCCGCCCGACGCCGGTGACACCGTTGCCACGACTCTCCACGCGCCTCGGCCTGAACCTCTTCGCCAAGCGAGAGGACCTGGCCCACACGGGTTCGCACAAGATCAACAACGTCGTTGGACAGACGCTGCTCACCAAGCGCATGGGCAAGAGCCGCGTCATCGCCGAGACTGGCGCGGGCCAGCACGGTGTCGCTACTGCGACGGCCGCCGCACGGATGGGCCTCTCGTGCACGGTGTTCATGGGCGAGGTGGACATGCGTCGCCAGGAGTTGAACGTCTTTCGCATGGAGCTGCTCGGCGCCTCGGTCGTGCCGGTCACGGCGGGATCAAGGACGTTGAAGGACGCCGTCAACGAGGCGCTGCGCGAATGGGTGACGTGCGTGGCGGACACGCACTACTGCCTGGGCTCGGTGATGGGCCCCCACCCATTTCCCTGGATGGTCCGGGAGTTCCAGAGCGTCATCGGTCGCGAGGCGGCCGCCCAGCTCGACGAACTCGGAGTGGGAACGCCCGACGCGGTCGTCGCGTGCGTGGGCGGCGGCTCGAACGCGGCCGGGCTCTTTAGCGGCTTCGCCAACACTGCGGCGCACCTTTACGGTGTCGAGGCGCTCGGGGGCGCCGCGATGCGCAGCGGCTCGCCCGGCGTGCTGCACGGGATGCGCTCGATGTTGCTCCAGGACGAGTTCGGCCAGATCCAAGAGGCCCACTCGATCTCGGCCGGTCTCGACTATCCCGGGATAGGTCCGGAGCACGCGTACCTGGCGGGTACCGGGCGGGCCAAGTACTTCGCCGTCGGCGATGAACACGTGATCCCGGCGATGCGGCTGCTGAGCGAGACCGAGGGCATCATCCCGGCCCTCGAGCCGGCGCACGCGCTGGCGTGGATCGTTCGCGAAGCGGGCGCGCTGCTGCCGCGAGGCTCCACGGTGCTACTCAACCTTTCGGGACGGGGCGACAAGGATGTCGCCCAGGTCCACGAGATCCTGCGGGGCGAGTCGTGACCTCGCTCGAAGAGCGGCTGCGCGTTCTGCGCGCGAGCGGGCGCAAGGCCCTCGTGCCCTACTTCGTAGCGGGGGTGAACCCGGACTGGACTCGACACGTCGAAGCCGCGGTTGCCGGCGGGGCTGACGCGATCGAAGTCGGTGTGCCGTTCTCCGACCCGATGATGGACGGCGTGGTGATCCAGGAGGCCGGGCTCATTGCGCTCGAGCGTGGCACGACGTTTGATTCGACGTGTCAGGATCTAGCGGCGATTCGAATTGGCGTGCCCCTGATCGTCATGTCGTACTACAACATCTTTCTTCACTACGGCCTGCGGCGAGCAGCGGGGCAACTGGGCGCGGCTGGAGTGACGGGGGCGATCGCGGCCGATCTGTCACTCGAGGAGTCCGACGATTGGCGCGCGGCCTGCGCCGAGAGCGACGTCGCGGCGATCCTGCTCGTCGCGCCGTCGACGCCCTCCGCGCGAGTGCAACGAGTGGCCCAAAGCTCGCAGGGCTTTGTCTACGCCGCGGCGCGAATGGCGGTCACCGGTGCCGCGAGCGACGACGGCGAGGCCGAGCGAGTGGTGGCGGCGGTGCGCGCCGCGAGCGACCTTCCGGTGTACGTCGGCATCGGGATCACTACACCGGACCAGGCCGCACGAGCCGCGAGCTACGCCGACGGCGTGATAGTGGGCTCTGCGTTGGTACGCCGTGTCTTAGGGGGTGCGGACGCCGCCGAGGTCGAGACCTACACGCAATCGTTTCGAAACGCCCTGGATGTGCTCGCCTAGCCTGAGAGATCCCTTATGGATCGAAACGACCAGAGCGGAGCACTGAAGGGCCTCCAACTGCCGATCTATTCCGCTCGCTTGTGAAGCGCGTCACATATTCCGCAACGTAATCCCGGAAAGTCAGTCCTATCTGGTGTTTAATTCACTATGGGCCACCATCTTGGTGGCTTGCAGTGATCCTTTATGGGAGGAAGTTAATGGCCGATGAAAGAGTAGCGGATCCCGGTCCGTTAGGTTTGGCCGGATTCGCCATGACTACGTTTGCCCTAAGCAGTGCGAACGCCAATCTGTGGAAGGGTGCCGGAGTAGAGGCGGCCCTGGCCTTGGCGATCTTTTACGGTGGCTTTGCGCAACTTCTCGCAGGCATGTGGGAGTTCGTTCGCAAGAACACCTTCGCAGCGCTGGCGTTCACGTCATACGGTGCTTTTTGGCTTTCGTTTTACGCGATTGTTAAATTTGGCATTCCCGGTGGTGGTGCGGACACGGTGGGTATCTTCTTGTTGGGCTGGGCAATTTTCACGGTCTACATGACCATCGCCGCCACCAAGACCAACGCCGCGGTCCTGACCGTCTTCGTCCTGCTGTCGATTACCTTTATTTTCCTGACAATTGGAAACTGGGGTGCGGGCCACACGGACATGGTGCGAATTGGCGGCTGGACGGGACTCGCCACGGCGCTAGCCGCCTGGTACGCCTCGTTCGCGGGCGTCACCAACTCGACGTACGGGAAAGTTGTGCTTCCGGTAGGTCCGCTGGGCTAACGTGAGGGTCACTGGTGGCTTGCCACCGGACCCAACCGCCAACGATGCCCGGTCCGCGAGGACCGGGCATCGTTGGCTCTAGGAGTCAAAGCCGAGGTTGAACAGGTCGAGAAGCCTCAGCCACCAGTTGCGCTTGCCCCCGTGGTTGTCGGCTCGCTGTATCGCCCGCTGGGTGATGCGGATAAAGATCCACTTGAACGGTTCGGGCGGAAACGGGACCGGTTTCTTGCGGACCATGGTCAGCCTCGTGCGCTCGGTTTCGACGCCGTCGAGGAGATCCAACATGACCGAGGCGCCAAAGCGCGTGGAGGCGACGCCGAGGCCGGTGTAACCCATGACGTAGGCCGACTTGTCGCCGTGGGCCATTCCCCAGAAGGGCGAGAAGCGCGTGCACGTGTCGATCGCTCCGCCCCAAGCATGGGTGAACTTGATTCCCGCGAGCTGGGGAAACGTCGTGAGAAAGTGACTCGCGAGCGTGGCGTAGGTCTCGGCATTGAATTCGTACTCTCGTCGCGCTTTCGCGCGAAAGTTGTAGATCGAGTCGTAGCCGCCCCACAGTATCGAGTTGTCCTTGGTAAGCCGGTAGTAGTGAAACTGGTAGCCCGAGTCGGCGACGCCCTCGCGGCCGCGCCAGCCGATGCTCTCGAGTTGCTCGTCGCTCAAGGGCTCGGTGACGAGCGTGTAGTCGTAAACCGGCACGACATACTTGCGCGCCTGGCGCACGAGTGAGGGAAAGACGTTCGTCGCGAGTGCCACCTTGGCTGCGGTCGCGGAACCATAAGGCGTATGCGCGCGCAGTGCGCTCTTGAGGTCCTCGAGCCATTCGACCTTCGAGTTCTCGAAGATCCGTACGCCCAAGGAGAGGCACGCGCGTTCGAGGCCCCAGACGAGGCGAGCGGGGTCCACGAGCGCCGTGCCGTCGATGTCGAAGAGGGCGCCTTCGTAGGAGGGGGAGTGGATGCGAGCCTGCGCCTCGGACCTATCGAAGACTTCCACGCGATCGCCCATCGCGTTGCGACGGCGGGCCTCGTCAACCATTCCCTCGAACTGCCAGGGTGCGACTGCGACGCGCAGCTCGCCGGTGCGCTCCCAGTCGCACTCGATCTGGTAACGCGCAATGGTGGCCTCGATCTCATCGAGGTTTTCGCGCCCGAGCCGCTGCAATACCGGCATTTCGGCCGGGAATCGATTCATGCCGTTGGTGAAGCCGTGGGTGAGCGAGGCGCTGCAGAAGCCCCCGTTGCGCCCCGACGCACCGGCGCCGGTCTCATACTGCTCCAGGATCACGACGTCGCGCCGCGGGTCGCGCTCTTTGGCGAGAAGGGCGGTCCAAAGCCCGGTGTAACCCGCGCCAACGACGCAGAGGTCCGCCGTGACGTCACCCACGAGTGCCGGGTGCGACGCCGGCTCGAGAGGGTCAGAGTCCAGCCACCAGAGATCGGGCTGAACCTCAGCGAGGTGGCGCAAGACGAAGGGATCCTTCTTCTGCATACTGCCCAACCGTTGGCTGGAATCACCCTCTCCTGGTACCAAGCGTCGGGTTCGCCGAGCGAACGCCGACTCGACGTCAGTCGTTCTTCGCCAGTGTACCGGGACGTCCCTGCGCGGGCGATGAACGTCCGCCTTCACGCGCGGTAGCCCGCAACGTCGCCACGGCGCTGCTTGCGCATGACACGCCCGCTACGGTCGCGTCGAATCGGTAGCCTTGCCGCAATGCGAGGAACGAAGTGAGCGCTCGCCACTATGTGGCGTTCGACCTCGAGACGACCGGGGTTAGCTCCTTTACCGACGCGCCGGTCTCCATTGGCTTCGTCGAGCGGGTCGAGGAGGGAGGCGAGGAGGTCACCCGGAGCGACAGCGTCTTAGTGAACCCCGGCCGCCGCATTCCGGCCGGTGCATCGGCGATCCACGGGATTACCAACGAGATGGTGGCCGACGCCATCGCGTTGGCCGAGGCCGCCGAGTTAATGGCCGAACGAATCTCGTCGTCGTGGCAATCAGGCGCCATTTTGGTTGGCATGAACGTCGGCTATGACCTGACAATGGTTGACTCGCTGTGCCGCCGACTTGGCCTGGCGACCTTCGAGGCGCGCTCGGGGGTGGGGCCAGTCATGGACATCCTGGTTATTGACCGACATTTCGACAAGTGGCGCAAAGGGCCGCGCAAGCTGGGCGACCTCTGTCGTCAGTATGGCGTGGACACCGGCGACGCCCACTCGGCGCTCGACGACGCCCGAGCCGCCCTCGGCGTGTTTGATGTCATGCGCGCCAAGTTCGGCGAACTCGATGAGGTTCCGATCGCGGAAATCAACGGCACGCTCCGCGGGTGGTACCAGGAGTGGCTGAGAAGCTTCTCTTCCTATCTGGTTAAGCGAGGCGATGCGCCCATCAGCGCCGGGCGCTACGAGTGGCCGATCCAGTCTGGCGAGTGACCTTTGGGGACTGGTCGGGCTGGGGAGATTCGAACTCCCGATCTCTTGGCCCCCAGCCAAGCGCTCTAGACCAAACTAAGCCACAGCCCGCGAGGGAGCAATCTTAACCTCGCTCACCCGCCGGCCGCAGCGGTGACCACTTCAACACGACTACGGTCGGAAACCAACGTGGTCGGCCAGTCCGAGCGGCGCACAATCTCACCGTCGATCGCCACCGCGACGCCGCGCGCATCGATCTCGAGTCGCGCAAGAAGCTCATTCACCGTCTCGCCGCAGAAGGCTTGGTCATGGCCGTTGACCTGGATCACGCCAGAGTCCGAGCGAACGCTAGCGCTTCATTGGCCGCGAGTGGGGCGAGGGTAACGCCGTGGCGGTAGTAGCCCGACAGCCAGCCCCAGCGGTCGAACAGCACCTCGAAGAAGGGGGCGAGGTCCCGGCTCGCCGGGCGCAGTCCCTGTCGGATTTCGAGGAACGATGCGGTTTCGAGCGAGGGGATGACGTCCAGACCGTCGCGTAGCAATCGCTGCAACTCTCCCACCTCGACAATGAGTTCTCGTTGCTCGTCGGACGAGGCCCCGATGACGCAGTAACCCCCGGGCCGACTTACGCAATAGAAGGAACGTCCGCGAACGTAGGCGCGCACCGAAGGCAGGGTGGAGCGATCGAGATCAGGCAGCCGGACGCGTACCGTCATGCCGCGCACGGGGCGCACCACGTTGCTGGCCGTATCGGCGACGCCGAGTGGTAATTGGCTAGCACCCGTCGCGAGGATCCCGATGTCGCCCCGAAAAACGGCATCGCCCGTTTTGGCTTCGACCTCAGTTCCGACGGTGCTGGCCGAGAGCACTTCCTGACGAACGGTCACGACGCCCAAGGCGGCGTTGGCCCGCGTGAGTAGCTGGACGACGCGATCAGGATCGAGCCAGGCGTCGCCGCTCAGAAAGAGCCCGCCGCTGATGCGGGCGCTAACGCCTTCGAAAAGTTTGGCGTGAGTGGAGCGGTCGACCCGCTCTGGTTCGCCGCCGTAGGTCCGAGACACCTCGTCGAACTGGTCGGCCAGCCGGCGATCACCAGCGTCGTACCCGACGAGCAAGGTGCCGGTTTCGACGATCTCGAGCGCGTCGCCGGTCACGCCAAAGAGCTCATCGCGGGTCTTCCGCCAAGCGGCCAGGGCACCACGCTGCAGGTCGAAGTTGCTCCGTTCCCCCGGGGATGCTTCGGCGAACGGCGCCAACATGCCCGCCGCCGCCCACGTCGCGCCCATTCCCGGCGTCGGATCGAACAGCGTGACGCGCCAGCCCGCACGGGCGAGGCCAAACGCGCTGGTCATCCCGATAACGCCGGCGCCCACCACGAGGGCCTCACGTTGTGTCGACGTCACGCGACCAGCGTAGGGCTCTCGTGGGAGAACCGCCGTTCGTTATAATTCCGCCAAGGGTCAGCGTTGCCCCGGTGCGACGCCATGATCAAGAACCTCTACGACCCCTCATTTGAGCATGACGCCTGTGGCGTCGGGATGGTGGCTGACCTAACTGGTACACCGACGCACGTCACCGTGCACGACGCGTTGACGATTCTGGAGAACCTCGAGCATCGTGGGGCGACCGGATCCGACACCGAGTCCGGCGATGGGGCCGGCATCCTCACTCAAATGCCCGATGCATACATCCGCGCTGTATTTGGCGACGTGGTTCCCGCGCCGGGCGAGTACGGCGTCGCCCAGTGGTTGATTCCGCCATCATTGGAGTTCGCAGCGCTGCAGTCCACCATCGTAGAGGTACTCGGTCGGGTCGGTCTCACCTCACTCGGCTGGCGACAAGTGCCAGTTGACTCCTCGATCCTTGGAGCGACGTCCCGGGCCAGCGAGCCACTCATGTTCCAACAGCTGATCGCGCGAAACCAAGGCGCCGAGGTGGATCTCGAACGATCGCTCTACTGCGCGCGCAAGGTGCTGGAGCACTCGACCGAAATCTACGCGTCGTCGTGCTCGTCGCGGGTGCTGATCTACAAGGGCATGCTGACGGCGCCCCAGCTGCGCTACTACTTCGCCGACCTCGAGGACGAGCGATTCGCCTCCGCGATCGCCGTCGTGCACAGCCGATTTTCGACCAACGTCCTGCCCCGATGGGACCTCGCCCAACCTTTCCGCTACATCGCCCACAACGGGGAGATCAACACAGTGCGCGGCAACCGGAATTGGATGACGGCGCGCGAGACAACCCTCGAGAGCGACCAGCTGCCGCTGCCCATCAGCGAGCTCACCCCCATCATCACGTCAGGCATGAGTGACTCGGCAAGCTTCGACGAGGTCGTGGAGCTGCTCGTGCACGCCGGGCGATCGCTTCCGCACGCGATCCTGATGATGATTCCCGAGGCGTGGGAGCGGTCCACGTCCATGAGCCCCCGGCGCCGGGACTTCTACCGCTACCACGCGGGGCTGATGGAGCCCTGGGACGGGCCGGCGTCGGTGACCTTCTGCGACGGGACGGTGGCGGGGGCGGTGCTCGATCGGAACGGTTTGCGCCCGGCGCGCTACTGGGTGACCAAGGACCAGCGCGTCATTCTCGCGAGCGAGGTCGGCGTGTTGGCCATCGATCCGGGCAACATCGAGCGGAAGGGCCGCCTGCAGCCGGGACGGGTCTTCCTGGTTGATGTCGCCCAGGGGCGCATTATCGAGGACGACGAGCTGAAGGACGCGCTCGCTCAACAGTCGCCGTACGGTGAGTGGCTCGAGCGCCATCAGCTGTCTCTCGACGCGGTGGACGCGCCCGCAGCGCTAACCCCGGAGTACGCGTCCATCCGGCGCCAGCAGCGTTGCTTTGGCTACTCGGAAGAGGACTTGCGTCTCATCGTTCGCCACATGGCCCAGGTCGGCGAGGAGCCAATCGGATCCATGGGCTCGGACAGCGCGCTGCCCGTGCTCTCGACGCTGCCTCGGTCGATCTTCGACTACTTCACCCAGCTCTTCGCCCAGGTGACGAATCCGCCGCTCGACGCCATCCGTGAAGAGCTCGTCACATCGACGCGTGTCGTCATCGGGGGAGAGGAGAATCTACTCAACGAAAGCGAAGAGCACTGTCACCAGATCATTCTGCCCTCGCCCGTTCTTAGCGCGACTGAGTTGCTCAAAATCCGCTACATCGACGAGCAACCGGGCGTGGTCGGCTTCCGCACGGCGGCCGTCGACGGGCTCTTCGCGGCGCGGGGCCACCTCAGCGCGAGTGATCGACTCGCACAGGCCCTCGAGGGCGTCACCAACCGAGTGGTCGAGCTCGTTCGCGACGGCGTGAACGTGGTCATTCTGAGCGATCGGGGAACGACCGCGACGCAGGCGGCCATCCCGAGCCTCCTGCTGACTTCGGCTGTCCACCACCGCCTGGTCGACGAGCACCTGCGCACGAGCGTGGCCCTCATCCTCGAAGCGGGCGACGTGCGCGAGGTCCACCACGTCGCGCTGCTGCTCGGATTCGGTGCCTCGGCGGTCTGCCCGTACCTGGCCTACGAGTCGATCGACGTCCTGATCGACGAGGGCGAACTGACGGGGCTGAACGCCTTCGAGGCGCGCTACCAGTACGGCAAGACGCTCAACAAGGGCGTGGTGAAGGTCATGTCGAAGATGGGCGTGAGCACGGTCGCGAGCTACGTCGGCTCGCAGCTCTTCGAGCCGGTCGGGGTCTCCGACGACGTACTCGCTCGCTACTTCCCGGGCTTTCGGTCGCGCGTCGGCGGTGTGACGCTCGAGCACGTGGCGAGCGACGTGTTGCGACTGCACGCCGACGCCTACCGGGAGCGTGACGAGGTCAGGGCCCTGCCCAACCGCGGCGAGTACCAGTGGCGCCGCGACGGTGAGCTGCACCTCTTCAATCCCCGCACCGTCCAGAAGCTCCAGCACGCGACCCGTGAGAAGCGCTACGACCTCTTCAAGGAGTACACCGCCCTCGTCGACGACCAGACCGACGAGCGCCTGACGTTGCGCTCGCTGCTGAACCTCGTGGCGAGCGCGACGCCGTTGCCCCTCGACGAGGTCGAGAGCGCCGCCTCGATCGTGAAGCGCTTCAGCACCGGGGCGATGTCCTACGGGTCGATCTCCGAGGAGGCGCACACCACGCTCGCCATCGCGATGAACCGCCTGGGGGCGACGTCCAACACCGGCGAGGGCGGCGAGGACGAGGAGCGCTTCGACACCTCCGACCCCCGCCACAACCGCGCTCGGCCATCAAGCAGGTCGCCTCGGGCCGCTTCGGCGTGACGAGCCGATACCTCGTCAACGCCGACGACCTCCAGATCAAGATGGCCCAGGGCGCCAAGCCGGGCGAGGGCGGCCAACTGCCGGGTACCAAGGTCTACCCCTGGATCGCCAAGACGCGCCACTCGACGCCTGGGCGTCGGCCTCATCTCGCCGCCGCCGCACCACGACATCTACTCCATCGAAGACCTCGCCCAGCTGATCTACGACCTCAAGTGCGCGAACGACCGGGCCCGGATCCACGTGAAGCTGGTGAGCGAGCAGGGCGTCGGGACCATCGCGGCCGGCGTCGCCAAGGCCGCACGCCGACGTCATCTTGATCTCGGGCCACGACGGCGGAACGGGCGCGGCGCCGCTCACCTCGCTCAAGCACGCCGGCACGCCGTGGGAGCTGGGCCTCGCCGAGACGCACCAGACCCTGGCCGCGAACGGACTGCGCAGTCGGGTCGTCCTCCAGACCGACGGACAGCTGAAGACCGGCCGCGACGTCATCGTCGCGGCGCTGCTCGGCGCCGAGGAGTTCGGCTTCGCCACCGCGCCGCTGGTCGTGTCGGGCTGCGTGATGATGCGCGTCTGCCACCTCGACACCTGTCCGGTCGGCATCGCCACCCAGAACCCGGTGCTGCGCGAGCGCTTCACCGGCCAGCCCGAGTTCGTCGAGAACTTCTTCGAGTTCATCGCCGAAGAGGTCCGCGAGTACCTCGCGCTGCTCGGCGCGCGCACCCTCGACGAGGTGATCGGCGACGTGACGAAGTTGAGTGTCGAGTGCGTTGGACGACTGACCAACGACCTCGATCTCTCGCCGCTGCTGGTACCCGTCGCAGCCGAGCAGCGCCGTCAGAGCATCAAGCAGGACCACGGCCTCGAGGGCGCTCTCGACTGGCTCTTCCTCGACGAGGCGGTGGACGCCGCCAAGCGAGGCGCGCCATTTCGTTACGCGACCACGGTGCGCAACGTCCACCGCGCCGTCGGGACGTTGACGGGCAGCGCCATCACCCGCGCCCTCGGCGAACGGGTCCTCGAGGACGACCTCGTCGCGATCGACCTCGTCGGCTCGGCCGGCCAGAGTCTCGGCGCCTTCTTGCCCACCGGCATGACGCTTCGCCTGCGCGGGGACACCAACGACTACGCCGGCAAAGGTCTGTCGGGCGGGCGCGTCGTCATGCGACCTGACGATGCGGCCACCTTTGACAGCGACGACAACGTCATCGCGGGCAACGTCATCGGCTACGGCGCGACGAGCGGCGAGATCTTCATCAGCGGCGTCGTTGGCGAGCGCTGTGGGGTGCGCAACTCGGGTGCGACGATCGTCGTCGAGGGAACGGGCGACCACGCGGCCGAGTACATGACCGGTGGGGTCGTCGTCATCCTGGGGCGAATCGGGCGAAACCTCTGCGCCGGGATGTCGGGCGGCACGGTCTATCTCTACGACCCCGAAGAGCGCGTACACGACCACCTGAGCGCCGGCGTCTACGAGATCGAGCCGCTCGAGGCCAACGACGACGTGCGACTGCGAGCGCTGCTCGAGCGATTCGCCAGCGAGACTGGTTCGAAGAGGGCAGCGCAGCTGCTCGCGGATTGGCGTCGCGAACGCATGCACTTCGTGCGCATCGAGACCTCGGAGTACCAGCGGATGCGCGACGAGGTCAAGGGTGGGTAAGATCACCGGCTTTCTCGAGTACCCCCGCGAGGGACCCCGGTACCGACCGGTCGCGGTGCGCCTGCGCGACTGGCGCGAGGTCTACCAGCCCCAGAGCGACGAGGAGATCGCCCACCAAGCGGCTCGTTGCATGGACTGCGGGATCCCCTTCTGCATGCAGGGCTGCCCGCTGGGCAACCGCATTCCCGAGCTTCAACGATCGCATCTACCGGCTCGCACTGGACCGGCGCCGCTGAGCAACTCTTCGCGACCAACAACTTTCCCGAGTTCACCGGGCGGCTCTGTCCCGCACCGTGCGAGTCGGCCTGCGTGCTCGGCATCAGCGGACGATCCGGTCACCATCGAACGCCTCGAGTACGAGGTGGCCGAGCACGCCTTCGCCCGCGGCGTCGCCGTGGCGAGTCCCGACGTCCGCACCGAGTCCGGGCGCTCGGTCGCGGTCGTCGGCTCGGGACCGGCCGGTCTCGCCGCCGCGGCTCAACTGCGCAGCGTCGGTCACGCGGTCACGGTCTTCGAGCGCAGCGACGCGATCGGCGGACTGCTGCGCTACGGCATCCCGGAGTTCAAGATGGAAAAGCCCGTCCTCGACCGTCGCCTCGAGGTGATGCGCGAGGCGGGCATCGAGTTTCGCGCGGGGGTGGCGATCGGCGAGTCGGCGCGATGCCGCTCGCGACACTGCGCGCCAACTACGACGCGGTGCTGCTCGCAGTCGGCTCGACTCGCCCGCGGCTGCATTCCGGTCCCTGGGGCGAACCTCGACGGGGTGGTCCCGGCCATGACGTACCTCGAGGCGTCCAATCGCGCCGTGATCGACGGCGCCGAGCCGGTGATCAGCGCGCAGGGGCGCAACGTCGTCATTCTTGGCGGCGGAGATACCGGTGCCGACTGCCTGGGTACGGTGCATCGCCAGGGGGCTGCGTCCGTCGTCCAGATCGAGATCCTGGACCGGCCTCCCGACGAGCGTCCGGCGAACGAGCCGTGGCCGACGATGGCGCGGATCTTCAAGACCAGCTCCGCCCACGACGAGGGCGGAGAGCGGCGCTTCTCCACCGAGACGCTGGCCTTTCGGGGCGACCGTCGGCGTGACGTCGCTCGACTTGATCGATCACGCAACCGAGGAGTCGGTGTCGCTGCCGGCGGACCTCGTCCTTATCGCCGCCGGCTTTCTCGGTCCCGAAGTGGGCGATCTCGGTCTCGACGTAAAGGCGCTTCTCACGCCGCGCCAGACGTTCGCCGTGGGAGGAGACTGGCGCCTGGACGTCGCGTTGGATCGGTCCCCGCTCTTCGCGTGCGGCGACGCGGTGCGCGGCCAGAGCCTCATCGTGTGGGCGATCGCCGAGGGCCGCAGCGCCGCGGCGGCGATTGACGCGCACCTCGCCGGTCGAACCAGCGAGCTGCCGGCGCCGATCGCGCCCTACGCGCTGTCGTGGTGAGTCGCGTCAGGCGGATTTTGTAGCATCGAGCCAACGGTGTTTCGAGGAGAGCCATGAAGAGCACGATGCAGGACGCCCCGCTGTTGATCAGCAACATCCTTCGCCACGGGGAGTTCGTCTACGCCGACAAGAGGATCTTCACGGTCACACCCGAGGGCGTCGAGGAGGCCACGTTCTTCGAGGTGTCCAAGCGGGCCGAACAGTTGGCCGCTGCCCTGGAGAGGCTCGGGGTTCAGAGGGGTGACCGGGTGGCGACGTTCATGTGGAACAACCAGGCCCACGTTGAGGCCTACTACGCGGTGCCCGGCATGGGCGCCGTCTTGCACACCCTCAACATCCGACTCTTTCCCGAGCAGCTCGTCTACATCATCAACCACGCCGAGGACCGCATCATCATCGTCGACGCCTCGCTAGCGGCAGTGTTCGCCAAGGTGCGCGACCAGATCTCCCCGGCGAATCACGATTGTCGTCCACGGCCACGAGCCCACCGGGGTGCTCGGAGAAACGCTGGACTACGAAACCCTGGTCAACTCCGAGCGTCCGGGCTTCGAGTGGCCCGAACTCGACGAGCGCGATGGCGGCCATCATGTGCTACTCGTCGGGCACCACCGGCAACCCCAAGGGCGTCGTCTACTCGCACCGCTCGACCTGGCTGCACTCGATGGCCCAGTCGACGGCGAACACGATCGGCCTGTGCGAGCGCGACCGCTGCCTCGTCATCGTCCCGATGTTCCACGTCAACGCCTGGGGGACCGTGTACACCGCGTTCTTCGCGGGGGTCGAGCTGATCATGCCCCAGATGTTCCTCCAGGGCGGGCCAATCCTCGCCATGGTTCGCGAGCTGCGCCCCACCATCTCGCTCGGAGTCCCGACCGTGTGGAACGACGTGTTGCGCGTGGCCGAGACCGCCGAGGACGTGGACCTCTCGAGCCTGCGCGCGATCCTGGTCGGCGGCGCGGCCGTGCCCCGCACCATGATCGAGGCCTTCCGCGACCGCTACGGCCTCGACGTCATCCAGGGCTGGGGCATGACCGAAACGAGCCCGGTGGCCGCGGTCTCGATGCCCCCGGCGGGCACGCCGCCCGAGCTCGAGATCGAGTACCGCGTGAAGTCCGGGCGGGTGGTCGCCGGGGTCGAGTTGCGTATCACCGCGGAGGACGGCACCGTCCTGCCCCGCGACGGCAAGACGGTCGGCGAGTTCGAAATCCGCGGGCCCTGGATCACCGCGTCCTACTTCGGCGAGGACGCCCCCGAGAAGTTCCGCGACGGCTGGCTGCGCACCGGCGACATCGGCACGCTCGACGGCGAGGGGTACATGATGATCAGTGACCGCACGAAGGACGTGATCAAGTCTGGCGGCGAGTGGATCAGCTCGGTCGAGCTCGGAGGTCACGATGATGGCCCACCCGGCGGTCTTCGAGGCGGCCGTCATCGCGGTGCCCGACGAGCAGTGGCAGGAGCGTCCGCTGTGCTGCGTGGTGCTACAAGCCTGACGCGACGACAACGCCCGAGGAGCTGCGCGGGTTCCTCGCCGAGCGTGTGGCCAAGTGGTGGCTGCCCGAGCGCTGGACCTTCATCGAAAGCGTCCCGAAGACCAGCGTCGGCAAGTTCGACAAGAAGGTCCTGCGCGCTCAGTACGCCGAGGGCGCGCTCGAGGTCGTGGTCGTCCAGTAGTGGAGTCGTTCGCGGACCTGGCCGACGAGATCGCCGCGCTCGAGCGGCGCGTGGCCGACGCCATCTACGACGCCGTGCGGGCCCAGCTTCGCGAGGGAGAGGCCGACGCCGCCAAGGAGATCGAGCGCCAGCTCTCGAGAGTCCGGCGTAGCCTCCAAAAGGCCGAGCACGTCCTGCGCCACTACGAGGACGGGTAGTCGCCCCAATCGTTCACGCGGTCGATCACTTCACGCAGCTTCAGGAAGTTTCGTCCGTCGAAGTTGAACGAGATAGTGTGCCCGTCCTCCAGCCGATAGCCTTCGCCCACGTCGAACATGGGCACCGCAGCGCGCAGGCCGCTCAACTGCTCCTCGGTGGGCGTGCGCCGCAGCGTCATGACGCCCCGGTCGCCGTTCATCGCAAACCCCTGGTAGTTGGAGTAGAAGTGCTCGATCTCATCGACGGTTTCCGTGACCGAGGTGGCAAAGCGCACGAGGCACATGTTGCCCTCGCCGATGTAGTCGTTGGCCACAATCGCTTCGTCGACGAAGGTCATCCACTGGGTCCAGAACTTGCCGTCGGGCGTGTCGAGCAAGACCACCGGCGCCGGCGTCGTCTTGCCGGTGTCGAGCAGGGTCAGGATCTCGAAGAGCTCGTCCATTGTGCCCAGTCCGCCCGGCAGCACGACGAAGCCGATTGACGGCCGCGTGAGGGCCACCTTGCGAGTGAAGAAGTACTTCATCGTCACGAGATTCGACGCCGCATCAATGTAGGCGTTGGCATTCTGCTCGAAGGGCAGCTTGATGTTGACGCCGAGCGTGTTGGCTCGCCCCGCGCCCATCGAGGACGCCTCCATGATGCCCGGGCCGGCGCCCGAAACGATAATCCAATCGCGCTCGGCCATTGCCCGAGCGAGCTCGCGCGTCATCTCGAACAGTGGGCTGTCGACCCGGGTTCGCGCGGAGCCGAAGATCGTCAGCTTTTTGCGCGCGTGGAAGTGCTGGAACAAGGTGAAGGCCTCGAGCAGCTCGTCGATCGCGGTCACCGCAACTCGCAGGTCCATCGTGTCGGCGTCAGACTCGGCAATCATCACGACGCGCCCGAGAAGCTCGCTCAACAGCTCCCGACGCTCGGGCGACATTGCGGTGTCGCGGTCGAGGTCACTGAGGAGGGATTCGATCAATGAAGCCATGGCTAGAGCGTCTGATACAGCGTGCTGCGCTGGTGCAGGGTTCGCCCGAGCGGCGCCACGAGATCGCCGAATGCGTCGGCGTCCATCTCCTGGCCGTGGACGGCGCCGGCGGCGCGCGAGATGTTCTCGTCCATCAACGTGCCCCCGAGGTCGTTCGCGCCCGCCTGAAGGACCCGGCGCGACCCCTCGACGCCCATCTTCACCCAGCTGACCTGAATGTTGTTTATGAGGGTCGCGTAGTGCAGTCGGGCGACGGCGTGCATGAGAACGGCCTCGCGAAAGGTCGGCCCCTTGCGCGAGCGTCCCTTGAGGAACAGCGGCGTAGCCATGTGGACGTAGGGCAGCGGGACGAATTCAGTGAAGCCGCCAGTCTCTTGCTGGAGCTGGCGCGTGCGGATGAGGTGCGTCGCCCAACTGCTGGGACCCTCGACCGCGCCGAACATGATCGTGATGTTCGAGCGCAAGCCCACGGCGTGGGCGACGCGGTGAACCTCCAGCCACTGGTCACTCTTGATCTTGTCGGGACAGAGAATGGCGCGGACCTCGTCGTCGAGTATCTCCGCCGCGGTGCCGGGCAGCGTTTTCAGGCCCGCGTCCTTCAGACGGGTGAGGTAGGTCGCGAGATCCTGGCCCGAGCGGCGGGCGCCCTCGAAGACCTCGAGTGCGCTGAAGGCGTGCACGTGAATCGTCGGCGAGCCGGCCCGCACCGCCGCGACGACGTCGACGTAGTACTCGCCGTCAAAGTTGGGGTGGATCCCGCCCTGCAAGCAGACCTCGGTGGCGCCGCGGGCCTCGGCCTCGCGCACCCGCTCGCTGATTTCCTCCAGGGTCAGGAGATAGGGATCGCCCCGCAGGTTCAATGAGAGCGGCCCCTTGGAAAAGGCGCAGAAGCGGCACTTGAAAGTGCAGACGTTCGTGTAGTTGATGTTGCGATTGACGACGAAGCTGACCGCGTCGCCCACGAGTTCCCCGCGCACAGCGTCGGCGAGGTCCACGACGGCCCGGTAGTCGCCCCCGCGAGCACTAAAGAGGGCGACGAGCTCGCGCTCGTCGAACTCGTAGCCCGGCTGGTAGCGCCCGAGCAGGGCGGTGAGCTCGCTCGTGGTCGTCGCGGAGGTCGGCGCCGGCGGAGGCGACTCGCCGCTGCCCGAGTACCAGTGGTCGTCGCGCGCGAGATTGAGCGAGTCCGCGTGCGCGAGTACGAAGGGGCGCACCTTCTCGTCGAGAAAGCCTCGGCGCTCGTCGACGAACTCGGGGTAGACCGTGAGGCGCGGCACCAGTGTGAAGTCCCGCTCGGCGCACTGAGCGACGAGGGTGGCCACGGCGGGCCACGCCCGCTCGGGATTCACGTGATCGGCGGTGACCGGCGAGACGCCGCCGAAGTCGTCGATGCCGAAATCCAACAGTCGAGCGGGATCGTCACTCAGGTTTGGCGGGGCCTGGAGATGGATGCCAGCTGGCAGGAGCAAGCGCGCCGCGGCGATCGTCCAGTGGAACTCCTCGTCGCTCGCCGCCGGATGCGAGGCCATTGCCGTGCGCCGCTTCGGCAGGAAGTTCTGGACGATGACCTCCTGGACGTGGCCGAACTCCTCGTGCGCCTCGGCGATCGCGGTGAGCGTAGCCAGCCGGTCCTCGCGACTCTCGCCGATGCCCACGAGCAGCCCCGTCGTGAAGGGGATCTTGAGCTCACCGGCGAAGCGCAAGGTGTCGAGGCGACGCTGGGGCGCCTTGTCGGGTGCGAGGCGATGGGCCGGCACGTCGGCGAGGACTTCGAGCATCATGCCCTGGGAGGCGCTGGTCTCGCGCAGTTGGGCGAGCTCGTGGCGAAAGAGCGCTCCGGCGTTCGCGTGGGGCAAGAGGCCGGTGCCTTCGAGCACCATCTGGGCCGCACCGGCCACGTAGTCGACCGTCGAGCGGTACCCGCGCGCGGCCAGCCAGCGCGCGGCGTCGTCGTAGCGCAGCTCGGGGCGCTCGCCGAGAGTGAAGAGCGCTTCGGTGCAACCGGCGCGCTGACCCGCCCGGGCGACCTCCATCACCTCGTCCAAGCCCATGTAGGGCGAGGCGAGGTGGGCCGGCGCCTGGGCGAACGTGCAGTAGCCGCAGCGATCGCGACAGAGCTTGGTGAGCGGAATGAAGACCTTCGGCGAGTACGTGACGACGCGGCCGTGGGTGACGCGCGCCCTCGCGAAGGCGGGTTCGGCAAGGGTCGCCGCGGACTCGCGTTGCAGGTCGCGTAGGATTTTCGACCCGCGCAGCGTTGTCATGGCTGCATCCTAGGACGCTGCATTCGCGGCGCTGACGTCAGCGAGGGCGCGAGGCGCCACGTGCAAGGGCGCTCACTCGATCGTCACCGATGCGTGGTCATCTTCGAGGCGACCGTCGCGAGCACCTCTTCGTAGGACTTGGCGAAGGCGGCGACCCCCTCGTCCTCGAGCTGTTCAGTGACCTTGTCGAGCGAGACGTCCGGCGACAGCTTCGCCAGCCGTGCCGCGGCCTGATTCCAGCTCTCGTCGCTCAAAAGCAGCGAGGAGGCGAAGTTCGCGTGGTCCAGCAGGTCGGCCAGTGTCGCGTCGGGCATCGTGTTCACCGTTTCGTCGGCGACCAGGCTGTCCACGTAGAGGAGATCGTCGTAGGCGGGATTCTTGGTGGAGGTGGAGGCCCACAGCGGACGCTGCACCTGGGCGCCGAAGGTGAGCAGACCGGTGACGTCGTCGCCGGCGACGCGCTGGCGGAAGAGACGATAGGCCGCGGCGGCCTGGGCGTTGGCCGTGGTGCCGCGCCGCGGGTCGCCCTCGGCCAGCAGCGCGTCGACCGCGACGTCAACCCGCGAGACGAAGAACGACGCCACGCTGGCGATCGTTCCGAGATCGTGGCCGGCCTCGTAGGCGTCGCTGAGACCGTGGGTCCAGGCGGTGATGACTTCGTCGTAGCGATCCAGGGAGAAGATCAGGGTGATGTTGACGTTGATGCCTTCAGCGAGCACGGCGCGAATGGCCGGCAGTCCCTCCTGCGTGGCGGGAATCTTGACCATCACGTTGGGACGCTCGACTCGGGCGAAGAGACGCTTCGCCGCCGCGATGGTGCCCGCCGTGTCACGGGCGAGTCTCGGCGAGACCTCGATCGATACAAAGCCGTCGAAGTAGCGCCGCCGCCCGGCAGCGAAGTCGGCGCGCGACTGGTTGTGCACGGGGGCCAGGACGTCGCAGGCGTCGCGCACGTCGGCCACGGCCAACGTCTCGAAGAGATCCTCTGGATCGCTGTCACTTGACGCCGCGACGGCGGCGTCGTAGGCCGTCGAAGTGGCGAACGCCTTGGCGAAGATGGAGGGGTTGGACGTCAGACCGCGCACCCCTTGGCCGACCAACTTGGCCAGCGTTCCATCGTTCAGCCAGTCGCGACGGATGTTGTCGATCCACGGACTCTGGCCGTAGTCCTCGTAGAGCTCGTTCAGTTTCGTCAAGGGGCCTCGCTTAGGACTCGCTCGACGTGCGCCACCACGGTCGAGGGGACAATGTGGAAGTACTCGAGCACGACGCTGCCCGGCGCGGACATGCCGAAGCTGTCAATGCCGATTGCGTCGTCGACATAGTTCGCCCAGCCGAGGGTCGAGCCGGCCTCGATGGCGACCGACGGAATCGAACGGCGAAGCACCTCCTGGCGGTACTCGAGGGGCTCGGCGTCGAAACAGCGCCAGCACGGCATCGCGACGACCCGGGTCACGATACCCTTCGCTGCGAGCTCGTCGGCGGCACTGAGACAGACATTCACTTCCGAGCCGGTGCCGACGAGGGTGAAGACGGCCCGGTCGCTCTCTCGCACGACGTACCCGCCGCGTCGCGCTCCGGCGGCGCTCGCTGCAGCGTCGCTCTCGTTAAGGACCGGCACGTCCTGACGCGTGAGCACGAGGGCCGTCGTCGGAGGCTCCTTTAGCGTGAGGAACTGGTCCACAAGGTCGATCGTCTCGTTGGCGTCGCTCGGTCGCACGACGTGCAGGTTGGGCATCGCGCGCAGCGCCATCAACTGCTCGACCGGCTGGTGGGTCGGGCCGTCTTCGCCGACGCCGACCGAGTCGTGGGTGTAGACGAAGAGCACGCTGGCGTGACTGAGCGAGGCCAGTCGAATCGCACCACGCCCGTAGTCGCTGAAGACGAAGAATGTCGAACCGGCGGGTCGCAGCCCGCCGTGACAGGCCTGCCCCACGAGGATGCCGTTCATGGAGAACTCGCGGATGCCGTAGTGCAGCTGTCGGCCGCCCGGCGAGCCCGCGCCTTGGATCTGGGAATGCTTCAGTTCGACGCCGGTATTGTCGGTCAGATCGGCCGAGCCCGTAGTGAGGCCGGGCGTCTGCGGTGCAAAGGCATCGACGGCGCGCTGGAGCGCTTTTCGCGTGGCGATCTTCGACCCAGGGGTGAAGGGCTCGGGCCGGGACGTAATCCGTCCAACACCGTTGGTGTCGAGCTGTTCCAAGAGACGAACGCCCGTTTCGCCGGCGGCCCGCAATCGCTTCTCCCACGCGAGCCGTTGCTCGCGATTGCCGCTCAGCTGGTCGGCCAATTCACGCTGGATGGCGGGGTCAAACACGAAGGCTTCGTCGGGCACGCCGATGATCGATTTGACGTGGCTGATCGCCTCGGCGCTGAATGGTGTGCCGTGCGCTTCGCGTCGGTCCATCATCTCGGGCGAGGGAAAGCCGATGTGCGAGCGCAAAATAATGAGCGTCGGCCGACGTGTCTCGGCGATCGCCGCCCGCGTGGATTCCTCGAGGACGTCGAGATCGTTCGCCTTTTCTCCAACATCGATCACGTGCCAGCCATACGCAGTGAATCGCTCCGCCGGGTCGTCGCGCAGGGCAAGCTCCGTCGGTCCGTCGATGGTGATGTGGTTGTCGTCGTAGAAGATGGTCAATCGGTCCAGGCCGAGGAAACCGGCCAGCGACGCCGACTCGTGGCTAATCCCTTCCTCGAAGCAGCCGTCACCGGCGAATACCCACGTGCGGTGATTGACGAGGTCCTCGCCGTAGTCGGTACGCAGTATTCGCTCGGCAATGGCCATGCCGACGCCGTTGGCGATCCCCTGGCCGAGCGGGCCGGTCGTTACCTCCACGGTGGGCGCGACGCCGCGCTCGGGGTGGCCGGGCGTTCTCGAGTGGGCCTGGCGAAAGGCCCTTAGGTCGGCGACGGTGAGGTCATAGCCAAACTCGTGCGCGAGCGCGTACTGCAGGATGCAGCAGTGACCGTTACTGAGGATGAAGCGATCCCGGTCGCTCCAGTGCGGATCGGTCGGATCGTGGCGCATCACCCGTCCCCAGAGCATGACGCCCAAGGGGGCCAGGGCCATAGCGGTGCCGCTGTGTCCGGAGTTGGCCTTGGCGGGCGCGTCCATCGCCACCGCCACGATCTCGCGTATCACCCGGCTCTCGAGCGCCGTGGCACCGGGGTAGAGAGTGTCGGTCATGGCTAGAACAGTACCGAATCAATCCCGTGGGTCGAGCGCTCGGAACTAGCCTCGCCACGTGGCGCTGCAGATTCCTCCGAACTGTGACCTGACGCTCGGACTGACGTGCCTCGACAAGTCGGTGCCGGGCACGACACGCTGGCGAGTGCGGGTGGACGAGCGGTTCTTGAACCCAGCGGGGGTCGTGCAGGGTGGCTTTCTCGCGGCGGTGCTCGACTCGGCCATGGGCGCGTCGGCCGTGACCGTAGCGGGGGAGCGAAAGGTCAGTGTGGCCAACACCGAGATGAGGGTCTCGTTCCTGCGTGCGGCGAGAGTTGGTGACGTGCTCACGTGCGAGGCGACGGTTTTGAAGGCGGGACGAGTGGTCTCGTTCGTGACGGCGAGGGTCGTCGACGCGGAGGATCGCCTCGTGGCGACCGCGAGTTCGACCTACCTCGTAAAAGAGCGCGCTGAGTAGGCTTGGGCCGTGAAGAACAGGACCTGGCGCAAGTTCCTTTGGGGCAAGTCGCTGCGCCGCGACTTCGACGAGCTGCGCACCGTGTTCGTTCGCTACGTCAAGGAAGAGACGATCCAGCCAGTCAAGGACCTCGGCCGGTTCCTCATCTGGGGCACGCTGGGCAGCCTCTTCGTCGGCTTCGGGGCCGTCCTATTGCTGATCGGTTCGCTGCGCTACCTCCAGTGGCAATTCCCCGTTCTGGACGGATCACTGTCGTGGTTGCCCTACGTGATCGTGGCGCTGTTGGCGCTCCTCGTGATCGCGCTGACGGCCTGGCGCGTCACGAGCGGCACGGCGAAGCGGCGTCTCAAGGCCACCAAGTGATCGAACCCAGCGCCACGCGACGCGAGCTCGAGTCGCGACTTCGCGCGATCCTGCCCGAACCGCCCGAGATCGGCCGCTCCCTCACCTCGTCCAAACCCACCGTCGCGACCGTCGGCTTCTTCGGTGTCGTGACCGGCTATGTCTGGGGCTGGATTCGCGGACGACGCTCCAAGAAGAGGACCTAGGTGCTGCGGCGCCTGTTTCGCATCGCGACCGCGGCATCATTAGGCCGGGCCTGGGCACAAAGGTCGCCCCGTTGGCTCTCCCTCGCCCTAGCGATCGTGCTTCTTCGATTCATCGACACTCGCGCCGCCCGAGCTCGCAAAGCCAAGGGCGAGTCTTCGTGAATGACGCCCGGCTCGCCGCGGGCGAGCGGGTCATGCTGATCGACGCGAAGGACCGGCGCTACCTCGTCACACTCAAGGTCGGCTCGGCCTTCCACACCCACGCGGGCATCGTCCAGCACGACGACGTGATCGGCGCACTCGAGGGTTCCCTCGCGCGCTCGAGCACCGAGCGAATGTTCCTGGTGCTTCGGCCCACGCTCGCCGACGTCGTTTTGAAGATGCCCCGCGGGGCGCAGGTCATCTACCCCAAAGACTTGGGCGCGATCTTGCTTCAGGCCGATGTCGGGCCCGGCATGCGGGTCTTTGAGGCGGGGGTGGGATCGGGCGCGCTCTCGATGACGTTACTGCGTGCCGGGGCGTCGGTGACGGCCTACGAGATCCGCGACGACTTCGCCCAGCACGCCATCAAGAACGTCCATGACCTGCTTGGCGACGAGGTTGACTACACCGTCGAGATCCGCGATGTCACCCAGGGGATCGACACCGCCGAAGTGGACCGCGTGATCCTGGACATGCCCGAGCCCTGGGACGTCGTCAAGCACGCCGAAGGGGCCCTGCGACCGGGCGGCATCTTGCTCTGCTACCTGCCCACGATCAACCAGACCCAACTGCTGCGCGAGGCGCTGCACCAGCACTCCTTCGCCCTAGCGGAGACGGCAGAGATCCTGCGGCGAACCTGGCACATTGACGGCCGCTCGGTGCGACCCGATCACCGGATGGTGGCCCACACGGGATTTCTCACCTCGGCCCGGCGAATTGTCGGGCGCCTCGACGACTAGTCGCGCTCGATAAAGATGCACTCGCCGGGGCACTCTTCAGATGCCTCGACGACCGCGTCCTCAAACTCCGAGGGAACAACGGCGACGCCCTCGGCACCGCCGGGACTGCTCTTGACTTCGCTGCCCTGCTTCACGTAGGCGAGTCCATCGTCAAGCAGCGTGAAGACCGAGGGACAGATCTCTTCGCAGAGACCGTCTCCCGTGCAGAGGTCTTGGTCGATCCAAACCTTCATTTGCTTGTCCTCCGTAGCTGACTACGTGTAGTTACTCTAGTGGGGGAGGGGCCGAAATCGTGACCTCGCCGGACACGATGCGCTCCCCTAGGGTGGCGATATGGACGGTTCTCCAGGTTTCAGGGATTCCCAAAGCGGCGCTCGAGACGACGCCTCGAGCGCCAGCTCCTCGCGCGACTTCTCGCTCAGTGATGTCGATCAAGCGAACCGGCGCATCGAGATGCTCGAGGAGAAGCTCCTCGAGGCGCGCGGCCAATTGGCCCAGAGCCGTTCGAACAACGAGAAGCTGACCATCACCATCCAGCAGACTCGCGACCAGATCGCCGCGCTGCGCGACGAGGTCGAGAAGCTCACCCAACCGCCTGCGGTGTACGGCACGTTCACCGGCTTCAACGACGATGGGTCGGTGGACATCTTCGCTTCCGGGCGCAAGATGCGCGTAGCGCTGCACCCGGGACTCGACCCCGCCCAGATCGCCCGCGGCGACGAGGTGGTCTTGAACGAGTCATTTACCGTGATCGGCGTTCGTGACGCCGACGGCCAGGGCGAAGTCGTGACCGTGAAGGAGGTCCTCGACGAGCGCCGAGTCCTGGTCTACGGGCGGGCCGACGAGGAGCGGGTGGTCGAGCTCGCCGAGGCCCTGCGCTCGGTAAAGCTGCGCAGTGGCGACGCGCTGCTTTTGGACCTGCGATCGAACCTGCTCACGGAAAAGCTGATCCGCCAGGAGGCCGAGGAGCTGGTCCTCGAGGAGGTGCCCGACATCAGCTACGCCGACGTGGGCGGCCTCGACGCCCAGATTGAGGCGATCACCGACGCCGTGGAGCTGCCTTACCTGCACCGCGCACTCTTTAACGACTACGACCTGCCGGCGCCCAAGGGCATCCTGCTCTACGGCCCGCCGGGCTGCGGCAAGACGCTGATCGCCAAGGCCGTCGCCAACTCCCTATCCCAGAAGGTCGGCGAGCTGACCGGCAACCGTAACGTGCGCTCGTACTTCTTGAACATCAAGGGTCCGGAGCTGCTCAACAAGTACGTGGGCGAGACCGAACGCCAGATCCGCGTTGTCTTTCAGCGAGCCCGGGAAAAGGCCGAAGAGGGCGTGCCGGTCATCGTGTTCTTCGACGAGATGGACTCGCTGTTTCGCACGCGGGGTACCGGCATCAGCTCGGACATGGAGTCGACGATCGTGCCCCAGTTGTTGGCCGAGATCGATGGCGTGGAGTCGTTGCGCGACGTGATCGTCATCGGCGCCACCAACCGCGAGGATCTCATTGACCCCGCAATCCTGCGCCCGGGGCGCCTCGACGTGAAGATCAAGATCGAGCGACCCGACGCCGAGGCGGCCGCGCAGATTTACCAGCGCTACCTGCACCGGGAGCTTCCGCTCGACGAAGCCACGATACGCGAGCTCGGCGGCGGCGACCGGGAGAAGGCCGTCCAGGCCATAATCGAAGAGACCGTGACCCACATGTTCCGGATCGACGATGAGAATCGCTTCCTCGAGGTGACGTACCAGGGTGGGGACAAGGAGATCCTCTACTTCAAGGACTTCGCCTCGGGCGCCATGATCGAGAACATCGTGCGCCGGGCGAAGAAGATCGCAGTGAAGCGCGAGATTGCCGGCAACGGACGCGGTCTGAAGAAGGAAGATCTCTTCGAGTCCATCCGCGAGGAGTTCCGCGAGAACGAGGACCTGCCCAACACGACCAACCCCGACGACTGGGCTCGGATATCGGGCAAGAAGGGTGAGCGGATCATCTTCATCCGCACCCTCGTCAACCGGGAAGAAGACGACGTGAAGGGCGGGCGCTCGATCCAGCACGTGGGCACGGGCCAGTATCTCTAGCCCCGGGGCCATTGCCAAAGTCGTCGGCATCGAGACCGAGTACGGGATCGCCGGGGGACCGGACTTCGACCCGATCACCTCGTCGAGCATCATCGTCAACTCCTACGCGCAGCAGGGCCGGACGCGGATCAACTGGGACTTCGAGGGCGAGACGCCCGAAGTCGACGCTCGTGGGCGAGTTGACCTGACGTCGTTCGCGCCGATCGTCGAGACGCACCTGGCCAACACCGTGCTGACCAACGGGGCTCGGCTCTACGTCGACCACGCCCACCCCGAGTACTCCTCACCGGAGTGCCGAACTCCACTTGAGGCGACGCTCTACGACGGCGCCGGCGAAGAGATCATGCGTCGCGCGCTCGAGATGGCCAACGAGGACCTCCCTCCGGCCCAGGCCATCTCGCTCTACAAGAACAACTCCGACGGCAAGGGCAATTCCTACGGAACGCACGAGAACTACCTGGTTCGCCGGGATCTCGAGTTCGCTCACCTGATTCGTGCCATGGTGCCGCACTTCGTCTCTCGCCAGATCGTCATCGGCGCCGGCAAGGTCGGCGCGGAGACTGAGCCGGCGCTCGAGCACAATCCCGCCTTCCAGCTCTCCCAGCGTGCCGAGTTCTTCGAGGAGGTGGTCGGTCTCGAAACAACCCTCAAACGCCCGATCATCAACACGCGCGACGAACCGCACAGCGACGCCGAGCGCTTTCGCCGACTCCACGTGATCATCGGCGACGCCAACATGAGTCAGACGGCGACACTCGTAAAGCTCGGTGCGACGGCGCTGTTGTTGGCCGCGCTCGAGGAGTTCGGCCCCGAACCTTTTCCCGCGCCGCCGCGCTCACCGGTTCACGCCGTGCGGGCGTTCGCTCTCGACTTAAGCCTGCGCGAAGCGGTGCCGTGCGACGATGATCGCTCGAGGAACGCCTGGGACTTTCAGGATGAGCTGTGGCACCTCGCCGCACGCTACGTGGAAGCGAGCGGCGCTGGCGCCGTCGGCGGACCCAGCGAGGTGGCGCTCGTGATGGCCCAGTGGCGAGAGATGCTCGACGGGGTTCTCGACGATCGCCCCGCCGTAGCGGACCGGGTCGACTGGGTCGCGAAGTGGCGGGTCGTCGAGGGTTTTCGCGAGCGCCACCATCTCGCCGCCCACGACGCAAAACTGCGCGCTATCGACCTGCAGTACCACGATTTGCGGGCCAGCCACTCACTTGCGCAGCGCGTCGGGCTTCGAGTTCTCTGGGATCAGGCCGACGTTCGTGAAGCCGTTCACAATCCGCCGCCGAGCACGCGCGCCTTCTTTCGCGGTCAGTGCGTGGCCCGATTTCCCGAGCAGATCGTGGCCGCCAATTGGGATTCGGTGGTCTTCGATCTCGGTGACGGTCCGCTGCAGCGAGTGCCCATGCTCGATCCGCTAAGGGGTACCCATTCACTGACCGCTGAGTTGCTAGAAACGAGTGCGACGGCAAGTGAACTTCTTGACGCATTAGACAGGTAGAACTGAAGTCATGACTGAACGAGAGCGAATTCAAAAGCAGCGCGGTGAGCGCTCGAGCGAGACCTCCGCGGAGGTGTCGGTCGACGCGACCAAGGGCGACCAGCTGAAGGCCGACCTGGACGACCTGCTCGATGAGATCGATGAAGTTCTTGAGGAAAACGCTGAGGAGTTCGTACGTAACTACGTGCAAAAAGGCGGGCAGTAGTGGGTCTCCCGCTCTTCAGCGCCCACGGCGATCCCGGTCCCTCGTTCTGGCACTTCGCTCAGAGCGTTGGGCTTTCGACTTCATCCGGGGAGCACCGAGCAGATTCATCCCACGCCACAACAGTGATCGCGGTGCGTTACCAGATTGGCGTCGTCATGGTCGCCGATCGCCAGGCCACGGGCAACTACATCGCGAGCCGCGACGTGCGAAAGATCGAGCCGGCCGACCGCTGCACGGCTCTCGCCATCTCCGGCAGCGCGGCGCGAGGGTTGGAGCTATTGAAGATCGCCCAGCTCTCCTTCGAGCACTACGAGAAGATGACCGATTCGGAGCTGAGCCTCGAGGGCAAGGCCAACTACCTCTCACCCATCGTCCAGCGCAACAACCTCACCTCGCCGCTCGTCGTGCTGCCCCTGCTCGCCGGGTGGGACGACAGTCGCCGGCAGGGGCGAATCTTCGAGTACGACGGCGCGGGGGGTTGCTACGAGCGCCTCGATTTCGCGACCATCGGCTCAGGCTCGCCGTTCGCCGAGGGCACGCTGCGTCTCGGGTTTCGCGACGACCTCGACCGCGAAGCGGCGCTCGAGCTAGGGGCCCTGGCCCTCTACGAGGCCGGTGACAACGATCCGGCGACGGGGGGTCCGGACTTCGTTCGCAACATCTTTCCCATGATGGTCAGTATCGACGCCGATGGGTTCCAGGAACTGCCGGCGTCCGACGTGGGGGAGCGCTTCGCCCAGATCAACGAGCGGCGCACCCAGTCGCGCGGCCTGGCCGGAGGGTCGCTGCGGTGACGAACTACTTCTACGTCTCGCCCGAGCAACTGATCAAGGACCGGGCCGAATTCGCCCAGAAGGGCATCGCGCGGGGCCGATCGATCGTGGCGGCCATCTACGACAAGGGCGTCGTGCTCGTCGCGGAGAACCCGTCGGCGTCGCTGAACAAGATCTCCGAGGTGTACGACCGGATCGCCTTCGCCGGGGTGGGCAAGTACAACGAGTTCGACCGGCTGCGCGAAGCCGGCATCCGATGGGCCGACTCGACCGGTTTCACGTACTCACGCGAGGACGTGGACGCGAGGGCGCTGGCGAACTACTACGCGCAGCACTTGGGCGACATGTTCACCGAGGGTCAGAAGCCTCTCGAAGTGGAGATACTCGTCGCCCAGCTCGGCAGCAGCCTGCGCCCCACCAAGCTCTACCGCGTCGCTTACGAGGGCACCATCTCGGACGAGCCCCGATTCGCCGTGCTCGGCGGTGACGCCGAGACGATCCGGGACCGCTTCGCGCTGTCCGAAGCAGAGCTGGAGCCGCTCGCGACCACGTTGAAGAACGCCGCGGCGGCGCTCGCCGGTCCGGACCGCGTGCTGCCCGCCGAAGACCTTGAGGTCGGCGTCCTCGAGGACCGCGGTACGCGGCGCACTTTCCAGCGCCTGAGCGACGACCAGGTGAAGGAGCTCCTGGGCTGAGTGCTCGGGGGACGTCATGCTGCGACGGATCTACGGCGTGGAGACCGAATACGGGATCACGTTCTCGCTGCGGGGCCAGCGTCGGCTCAGCCCCGACGAGGTCTCGCGCTTCCTGTTTCGCAAGGTGGTCGCCTGGGGCCGCTCCTCGAACGTCTTCTTGGAGAACGGCAGCCGGCTCTACCTCGACGTCGGCAGCCACCCCGAGTACGCCACCGCCGAGTGTGACACGCTGGCCGACCTCGTCGCCCAGGACAAGGCCGGCGAGTCGATACTGCGCGAGCTCGTGGGTTACGCCCAGTCCCAGCTCGGCGATGAGGGCATTCGCGGTGACATCTACCTGTTCAAGAACAACACCGACTCGACGGGCAACTCCTACGGCTGCCACGAGAACTACTGCATCGAGCGCATCGAGGATCTGAGCCGCCTCGAGAGCGTGTTCATCCCATTTCTAATCAGCCGGCAGATCTTCTCCGGGGCCGGCAAGGTCGTCACCAACGCCAAGGGCACGGCGTACTCGATGAGCCAGCGCGCCGAGCACATCTGGGAGGCCATCTCCTCGGCGACGACCCGGAGTCGGCCGATCATCAATACCCGCGATGAGCCGCACGCGGACCCTGAGAAGTTCCGCCGGTTGCACGTCATCGTCGGCGACTCCAACATGAGCGAGTTCGCGACGTACCTGAAGGTCGGCACCGCTTCGGTGGTGCTCGCCATGATCGAGGACGACATCGTCCAGCTGCGCGACTATTCGATGGCCTCGCCGATCAACGCCTTGCGCGACATCTCCTACGACCTCTGGAGCAAGGAGCCGGTGAAGCTCATGAACGGGCGCGACCTCACGGCGCTCGAGATCCAAGAGGACCTCTGCGAGCGGGCCGAGAAGTTCGTCACCGCGCGGGACCTGCCCGTTGATCAGGCGCGGGCGGTGAGGCTGTGGCGAGAGGTCATCGAGCAGTACCGCAGCGACCCGATGGGCCTGGCCGACCGGGTCGACTGGATCGCCAAGCTCCAGATCATCGACCGCGAGCGCGAGCGCAGCGGCGTCGACCTGAGCGACCCCAAGATCGCCCTGATCGACCTGCTCTACCACGACACCAATCTGGATCGGGGACTGTTCTATCGGCGATCGGCCCGCGACCACTTCGTGCGCATGGTCGACGACGAGATGATCGAACGCGCGACGACGACGCCGCCCCCAACCACGCGCGCCCACATGCGCGGCACGTTTATCCAGGCGGCGAAGCAGTGGCGCCGCGACTACACGGTGGACTGGGTGCACCTGAAGTTGAACGACGAAATGCAGCGCACGGTGTTGTTGAAGGATCCCTTCAAGAGCACTGACGACCGATTTCAAAAACTGCTGGCGTCGCTCGTGCGCCACGGCTAAGGGTCGTCGCTACCACACCCAAAGGTTCCGACATGAGGCCTTCATCTCCCGGCCAGCCCCGCGACCGTGAAGGGCCTCGCCCTACAATGGGGGCGTGTTGAGTTTGAGTCCGCTGAAGTTGCTGGTCATCGCGGGCGTGATCATGCTCGTGATGGGTCCCGACAAGTTGCCTGAGGTGGCGCACAAGCTCGGCGCGAGCTGGCGCGCCCTGAAGAACCTGCAGGAGCGCGTGGAGGGCGAGATCCGTGACGCGGTGCCGGATCTACCCAGCACCGCCGAAATCGCCCGGCTAGCACGCAGCCCGGTGAACCTGTTGAACCAACTGGCCGACCGGGCGGACGCGAAGGAGGCCGCTGAGAAGTCCGCCACCCCGGGCGAACCGCCGTTGAAGGCGCCGCCCCGATTGACCTCGCCGCCGCTGCCTCGTCGAGCGCCACCGACCGGAGCATCGCCCCCCGATCCCTCGCTCAACTGAGCCCGTGTCAAAGTTTCGCCACGCGCAGAGCGGCATGACCCTCGCCGAGCACCTGGCCGAGTTGCGCCATCGGTTCCTCGTCGTAGCGACCTGCGTGACGGCCTTTGCGGTCCTCGGGTTCATCTTCTATCCCCATCTCCTGAGCATTCTCCAGAATCCCTACTGCGCCGCTATTCCTGGGCACTGCAAGTTCCTGGTGACGAACCCGCTGGACGGCCTGACCCTGCGGGTGAAGATTGCGCTCTTTGGCGGATCCCTCGTTGCCTCGCCGGTGATCCTCTGGCAGGTGTGGCGGTTCATCACGCCAGGGCTGAAGGCCAAGGAGCGGCGCTACATCATCCCCTTCGTGGCGACGTCGCTCGTCTTTTTCAGCGCGGGCGTCGTGGTCGCCTACTTCAGCTTTACCCACGCAATCCACTTCTTACGGGCTATCGGCGGCTCGACGCTCCTCACCGAGTACAACCCGAACCAGTACCTCACCCTCTTCCTCTTGATGATGTTCATCTTCGGCCTGACGTTTCTCTTCCCCGTCGCGCTGGTCGCCCTCGAGCTCGCCAACGTTGTCACGCCCAAACAACTGCTGCACGTGTGGCGCTACACGGTGATCGCAATCACGATCTTCTCTGCCGTCTTCACGCCGAGCGGGGACCCGCTTTCGATGTGCGCCCTGGCCGTGCCACTGATCGTGTTTTACTTCGTCGCCATCGGCGTCGGCAAGCTGCTCCATAAGTGAGCGTCATCGAGTACCGGCGTCGATTCATCGACGGCCTGGGCTTTGGCCTGGACCCCTTTCAGCTCGACGCCATCGAAGCCGTCGACAAGCGCGTGAACGTGCTGGTCAGCGCCCCGACGGGATCGGGCAAGACGCTCGTCGCCAACTACGCCATCGGACGCGAACTCGAGCGCGAGCAACGCACCTTCTACACCACGCCACTGAAAGCGCTGTCCAACCAGAAGTTCCACGAGCTGTGCGCACTGTACGGCGCCGGTCGAGTCGGCCTCTTGACGGGCGATGTCTCACTCAACCGGAACGCACCGATCGTCGTCATGACGACCGAGGTGCTGCGCAACATGCTCCTCACCGAGTCCGAGCAGCTGAGCAAGCTCGGACTCGTCGTGCTCGACGAGGTCCATTTTCTCCAGGATCCATTCCGCGGCGGGGTCTGGGAGGAGGTCCTTATCCTGACCCCCCCGGCGGTGTGCTTCGTCGCCCTGTCGGCGACCATCGGTAACGCCGAGTTCCTCGGCGAGTGGTTCGCTCAGGTCCGAGGCCCCACGGCCATCGTCGTCGAACGGACCCGCCCCATCCAGCTCCACAACCACGTGGCGGTCGTGCGGCGCGGACAAGTTGATGCTGAAATCCACGACCTCCTCGACGGAGCGCGCCTCTCGAACGAGGCCCGTCGCATCGACAACCTGATGAGCGCCTCGCGACGCTTTCGCGCCGGAGCCAGATGGCACGGGCCCCGTTCGAGCGCGCCGCCGCCACCCTTTCGCTCACCACGCCGGGCCGAACTCATGCGAGCACTCGAGGGTGACGACCTCCTGCCCGTCATCGTGTTCATCTTCTCGCGCGCGGCGTGCGACGACGCGGTGCACCAGCTTCGGCGAGACGGACTCATCTTCACGACCCCTGAGGAGCGCCGAGAGATTGAGCGGATTGCCGAGGAGCGTTTGACGGACTTTTCCGACGACGACCTAAGGGCCCTCGAGTACGCCGATTTCGTCGACGCGCTGCGCCGCGGGATCACGATGCACCACGCCGGCATGGTGCCGGCCTTCCGCGAGATCGTTGAATCGTGCTTCGAGCGAAACCTGCTCGCGGTCGTGTTCGCGACCGAAACGCTGGCGCTCGGTGTCAACATGCCGGCACGCTCGGTAGCCCTAGAGCGCTTCACCAAGTACTCCGACGCCGGCCGGCAGTTTCTTACGAGCGCCGAGTACGCCCAGATGACCGGTCGCGCGGGGCGGCGCGGACTCGACGACGAGGGCCACGCCATCGTGTGCTTCGCGAGTGACCTGGAACTGACCGACGTGGGTCGCGTCGCGCTGGCGCCGCCGGCCGATCTGCACTCGTCGTTTCGCCCGACGTACAACTTCACCGCCAACCTGATCAACCACTTCGATTTCGACACCGCCCTCGACGTCGTGCGTCGCTCCTACGCTCAGTTCGAGAACGACCGTCGCCCGGCCGCGCGGGGTCGGCCCCTCACTGACCAGATGGTGGCGCGCCACCACGTCCTGGAGGAGCTCGGCTACGCCGAGGGCTGGCACCTGACCCCAGAGGGTCAACTGCTGCGATCCATCTACCACGAATGCGACCTGCTGATCGCCGAATCGATCAGCGCCGGGGTCTTCGAGGGCCTGGGCGCCTCGGAGTTGGCCGGTCTCCTCTCGTGCTTCGTCTACGAGTCCAAGCGCGCGTCGCGGGCGGCCAACGCCGCGAAGCACGTGTCGACGAAGAAGAAGCGGGTCCACCACGACCGCCTGGGCCAGGACCGGCGAACCAGCATCGAAGAGCGGCTCGCTGAGATCACCTTCATCGCAGCCGCGATCCGCGAAGTCGAATTGCGCTACCAGGTGTCGCCCTTCAAAGAGCCCGACGGCCACTTCGCCAGGGTGATCGCGGCGTGGGCGCGAGGCGTTTCGCTGGGTACGGTGCTCGATCTCGCCGACGCCGAGATTGGCCAGACCTCGCCGGGGGATTTCGTGCGCAACGCCAAGCAGGTGGCCGACCTCTGTGAGCAGCTGGCGCGCCTCGACCAGCGCGCGGACATCGCCCAGGTGGCCCTTACCGCGCGCGACGCCGTGCTGCGCAGCGTTGTCGCGGGCGCCTCCAGCGTCCACCCGCGCCCCTGATTTCACCCCTAGTCTCGTAACGCCATGCACCCCTACGTCGTCGAAGAGTTCACCGACACCGAGGTCGCCGTGCTTCGGCGCTACTTCACCAACCTCGACGGACCAGTCTTTGCCCTGGTCAACCTGCCCGAGGTCGTGAAAGGTGCTCTCTTTGCGCGCTACTCGCGATCATCGAAGAGCCTGCGCCGGCTCTTCCTCGATGAGTTCGTCGGCGATCTCGAGCTCGCCGGCGACGTTGGCATCGACGCGACAGTCGGGCTCGCGCGCGCCGACGAGCTCTACCAGAAGATCTTCTTCGAATACGGCGATGACTCCGTCGCCCAGCTCGGCGGCGTCCACCTGGCGTGCGAACAGGCGAGCAATCTGCTCACCAAGGTGCTCGAACGGGGACGGCTTATGAGCTACCTCGAGCAGTCGACCCGCTACCTTGGCTACGACCGGCGACTGGCCAACGGCCACTACCGCTTCTATCGCGACAACGACCTGCTCGAATCGCGCTTTGGCGCCCGCTACATCGGCGAGATGGACCGGATGTTCGACACCTATGGCGAACTGCTGCCGCTGCTGACCGACTGGCTCGCCCTGCGCTACCCCAAGACCGCCGAGGACACCGACTTCGTCTACCGCCAGGCGATCCGCGCCAAGGCCCTCGACGCGCTGCGCGGTCTACTGCCGGCGAGCGCCCTATCGAACCTCGGCATCTACGGCTCGGGCCAGGCCTACGAGGCGCTCTTGCTGCGCATGCGGGCCAATCCGTTGCCCGAGGTGCGCGAGTACGCCCAGCTCATGCTTGACGAACTCTTGAAGGTCATCCCGTCATTCCTGCGGCGGCTCGACGTACCCGAACGCGGGGGCGCCTGGACGCACTACCTCGAAACGACGCGCAGCGCGACGCGTGATCTCCTGCGGGGAGTCGCCGCCGAGGCTGAGGACGACCTCGGCGATCACGTGCGCCTGGTGGGGTTCGACCCCGCGGGCGAGGAACGCGTGCTGGAAGCCATCGTCTTTGCCAACTCGACATGCTCGCACGACGAGGCCGCCCGGCGAGTCCGTGCCATGGACGACACCGCGCGCGAAGCGGTCTTTTCCAGCTACGTCGGCGCTCGGACCAATCGCCGCCAGCGACCGGGGCGGGCCTTCGAGCGCACCGACTACCGCTTCGAGGTCGTCAGCGACTACGGAGCGTTCCGCGACCTCCAGCGCCACCGCCTGCTCACGATCGAGTGGCAGCCGCTCACCGCCGACCTGGGCTTTGACGTGCCCGAAATCGTGCGCGAGGCCGGCTTCGAGTCGCGCTACGGGGATTCACTCGAGCGCTCGGCTGAGCTCTTTAACGACGTGCGCGCCGCCTTTCCCGAGCAGGCACAGTACTGCGTGGCGCTGGCTTTTCGGATCCGCTACGTGATCCAGATGAACGCGCGCGAAGCGATGCACCTGATCGAGCTGCGCTCGAGTCCCCAGGGCCACCCGAGCTATCGCCGCGTCGCGCACGAGATGCTCCGCCTGATCGGCGAGGACGCCGGACACCGGGCGATCGCCGGAGCCATGCGATTCGTGTCCTTCGAGGACACCGATCTCGAACGACTCGAGTCCGAGCGCGCGGCGGAGCGGAATCGACGGAATCGATAGAAATCTGGACATTTAGACACTCTTTAGCCCTAAATGGCGCACGCTCTGGAAAATAAGCCCTACAATGCACGCGCTACAGAAGAGGAATTCATGGCCAGTGAAGTAGAGAACGAAGAAGTCTTCGACGAAGAGGAGCTCGCCGAAGGGTTTGATGAGGAGATAGTCACCGAGGAAGAGCTCGAGGACGTGGTCGAAGATCTCGTGGATGACGAGGCGGAAGACGTCGACGAAGTGGCCATCGTCGAACTCGACGACGAAGACGACGACGTCGTGGCCGCCGTTGCGGTCACGGACGACGACGACGTGGTGGATGACGCCGACGTCGAATTGGCCCTGGACGAGGTCCTCGCCGAGACGATTCTGCGCACCTCAGTGCCTGAAGACGACGACGAGCTGCCACTGGAGATTGACCCAACCCTCGACGCCGCGGAAGCCATTTTGCCCAAACAGGATGACGAGTTCCGTTGTAAGTCGTGCCGACTGCTCAAGAAGACGAGCCAGCTAGCCGACAAGACGAACATGCTCTGCCGCGACTGTGTCTGACGGCTTCACGGTGACGTGAAGGTCACCCGCGCGACCCGGGTCACGCCCGAACTCGCAACGCTTTTCGAGCACGCGTTAAGGGACGTCACCTCGAAGCGCGGCGGGGCGGCTCTGCTCGTGACCCTGTGCGGTCAGCTTCCCGAGAACGAGTTGTTGGAGCATCTCGTCACGACATCGGCGCTCTGGTCGGCCGTAGAGGATGGCGAACTGAAGGGCTTTGTGGTCTGCCGGGGCCGGCTGGTTGAGGCGATCTACGTCGCGTACCCTTATCGCCGACAAAAGGTAGCCACCAAGCTCGTCGCAGCGCTTCTGGCCAGCAGCGAGCCACCGGTTGACGCGTACGCACTTCCCGGCGACCGCGGGCTGAAGTCGCTCTACGAGTCGCTGGGCTGGAAGGCTCGCCTGCTTACGATGCGCGGCGCGTAACCGATCGTCGAAGGATCCGCGTCGGCGGTGGGGGCGGAGGCACCTTCATGCCGAGCAACTTGGCCAATTCGGGGATGGCGCCGGCGTTGTGCACCGCAACCGCGTGACTCGACTGATCGCTTGGAATGCCCGCCGGCTTGACGTTGCGGCGAATCGACGTGTCGGCGGTCAACTCGACAATGTCGTTCCAGAGCTGCGGGTCCTGTTCGGCGGTCAAGACTTCGGAGACGAGCGTCACGACCCGTCCCGCGGCGTCGGCGCTGACGCGCGTCGACACGTCGGGCGGGCGCGCGACAAGGCTGAGCGCCTCCTTCACGTTCTTCGCCGTGATCGCAGCCTCGAGCTTCTCATTCCACTGCGCGCGTGCGTGCTCGACGCGCGCCGTAAGGGAGATCTGCAGCTCCTTTAGCTGCACGCGGGCCTCGTCGTCGAGCGAGACCGTCTTGGCTGAGGTGACGACCGCACGAAGGTCTCTCAAGCGCATCTCTCGTCCGGCACCGATCGCGCCCGCGGCGCGGTCCTTCCACATCGCCAGGTTGGTCCGGCCAAGCAGATCCTCGGCGATGCGCTCGATGGTCGCCGGGTCAATCGTCGGCCGACCCTGGGTGAGGGCGTTGGTGTTCTGGAGTTCCACGGCCGAACGCACCGCCGGCATGCCGCCGCGCAGCAGCTGCTCGGCGACGGGGAGCTGTTCGGGCGAGAGCGTCGCGAGCAGGGCGTTCCGATTGGTCGTTGCAATCGCGGGAGGCTGGGGCCCCCGTGGCCGTTCTGGCCGACGGGGGCGTTCGACCCGCGCGGGACGGGGCTCGCGGGTCGCCCTGGGCGGGCGCTCAGCCGTTCGCTCGTCGGTTCGCTCGGCCGTACGCTCCCTACGGGGCTCTCGGGGCGGTCGGTCGCTGCGTGGCCCGCGGGTCGACCTTTCGGCCCGCGCGGGCCGGGATGCGCGCTCTTCCTCGGTGCCCTCGTCGTCGCCTTTCTTCTCGCGGCGTGTGATTGCACGCTTGCCCTCTCGACGTGGTGCTCGAGGAGGGCGCTCACCGGCGAAGAGTGAGTCCTCGCGTCGGGTCCCTCGACCCTTGGATGCGTAAGTCACGACGACGTCCGGCGCCTTCTTCACCTCAGGGATCAGCTCCAGACGCTCGTTCTTGGGGTCGA
>CAVVMM010000008.1:0-84472 GCA_963749355.1 uncultured Acidimicrobiaceae bacterium | reverse complement strand
CGCCTTGGTGTACCCGATGGGCCTTGTCTGGTACACGCGGCTCTGCCCTCTCGAAAGTAACGGGATCGCAATAATTGTATTTTTCATGTCGGCTGGCGGGATCATCGGTCCGGTACTCGAAAGCTCCATCGTCTCACTCACGAGTGTGCACGCCGTGCCGCTCGTGATTGCGGCACTCGCGGGGCTCGACCTGGCCGTGTTCGCGAGTGCTCGGCGCTTCGCGCCGCACGCCGTAGGACGCTGACCGCGGCACCGAGTCCGGCGTTAGCTGGGTCACGGGATATTGAAGTTGCGACGCCCGCCAACCTATGCTGGATTGCACTCGCAGTACCCTCATCGATTGCGCGGTGCAGCAGATTCCGAGGAGGCTCGTGGGGTATCGGGACCGCTTGAAATGGTACGAGCTCTCGGGCCCGGCGACGGACTTCGCAGTCGAGTCCGGGCTTGCCGACGCGGAGTGGTTTCGAAGCGACATTCCGCGCCCGAAGTTGCGCGAACTCATGGCGCGCTCGGACTACCCGGCGATCCGCGACACCGCCATCTGGATCGGGGTTGCGATCGTCGCGGCCGCGGCCGGGGTCTACCTGTGGCCGTCGTGGTGGTCGGCGCCGTGCTTCATCGTCTACGGCGTGCTCTACGGCTCGGCTAGCGACTCGCGTTGGCACGAGACGGGTCACGGAACGGCCTTTCGCACCCGATGGATCGACGAGTCGGTGTACCAGATCGCGTGCTTCTGCACCATGCGAAACCCCACGACGTGGCGCTGGAAGCACTCCCGGCACCACTCCGACACCCTGATCGTCGGACGCGATCCAGAGATCGATGTCATGCGGCCGGCCCGCTTGGCCAAGGTCACCCTCAACCTGTTCGGGATCGTCGATGGTCCCGTGCAGCTTGGTCTCATGGTCGTCCACGCAACGGGGCACCTGACGCGAGGCGAGCGAGAGGTTGTGCCCGAGTCGGAGCGGGTTCGGGTCTACCGGGCCGACCGGGTCTGGCTACTCATCTACGCAGCGACCGTCGCCAGTGCGGTGCTCTGGCACTCGTGGCTCCCCGTGATCCTCGTCGGCGGGCCTCGCTTCTACGGCACCTTCATGGAGCGCATCTACAGCCTCACCCAGCACGCGGGGCTCGGCGAGAACGTGCTCGACCACCGGCTCAATAGCCGTACCGTGCTGATGAATCCGCTCAACCGGTTCATCTACTGGAACATGGGCTACCACATCGAGCATCACATGTTCCCCATGGTCCCCTACTACCGCCTGCCCGAGCTGCACGAGGCAGTCAAGGGCGACCTGCCGGCGCCCTACCCGTCGATTCTCGCCGCCTATCGCGAGATCATCCCGGCCATCGTGCGCCAGTTGCGCGACCCGACCTACTTCGTCAAGCGTGAGCTGCCGCCGGGCGCGGCGCCCTTCCGGGGCCCAGTCGATGGACTCTTCCCGTCAGCTGCGGTGGTCTGAGGCGCTGAGGATTTATGGCGATATGGGTGGAGGTCGGAACCGACGACGTCCCCGAGCCCGGCGATGTCGTCGGGTTCCGCCATGGCGACCGCGACTACGCGCTGTACCGAACGGCGGATGGAGGCTTGTTCGCGAGCGACGGACGCTGCACCCATCAACAGACCCTGCTGTGCGACGGGCTCGTGATGGACGGCTTCATCGAGTGCCCTAAGCACAACGGCCGATTCGAACTGAGCACCGGCCGCGCCATTCGCGCACCGGCGATCCGAGATCTTACGATGTACCCGGTGAAGGCCGAGGGTGGCCGGGTCTACGTCGACTTCGGCGACGACGAGCCGACGGGGCCCTAGGAACCTCCTGCAGCGGTCAGCGCCAATAGAAGACGGTGACCAACCAGTTACGCCTCGAAGTACTCCTTCATCGGATCGAAGTAGCTCTTCTGCCACCCACCCTCTTCGTAGCCCCGCTGGTCCGCCGGGACGTTGGTGTGGCGCACCGTGACGAGGGTGCCATCCCCGTTGCCCTCGAAGAGGACCTCGATCTGTGAGTCGAGGTGTTCGTCAGTGAAGTTCGCTGTGCGCCACAACTGGACGATTCGTGTCGGCGGTTCGAGCACGAGATTCTTGCCGTGGATGTAGCCGTCCCACGCGTCGAACTCCGCACCCTCCTTGGCACTCACGTTGGCTCTGCCGCCCGTCATGGCGGTATGCCCCTCGCTCGAGAGCCACGCGTCGTAGATCGCCTCGGGCGGGGCGGCAATCTGTTCGGACACTTCAAAGTCGTAGGTCACTTCGCCTCCATCGTCGAAGAGTGAGTCCCTCGGACCGTCACTCGGATCGACGTCATCCTAAGCACGAACATTGGTTGCCTCACACAACACTCACGAACGTCACCGAGTGTTCACCGGCTGGGCCAGCGCCGTACCTAGTGCGGAAGCACGCGTGATCGGATGGCGTCGATCCACTCGGCCGCCGAGCGACGAGCCGCACCGACCTCGTCGCGCCGATCGCTCGCTCCCTCGCCCGTGACAGGGTATGAGCCGAGGAACTTCACGCGCGCCAGGTGAGCTTGGAGGTCGGCCAGGCAGTCGGCGACGACGTCGTCGGCGACGTGGCCCTCGAACTCGATAACGAAGCAGTAGTCGCCGAGTCCCCGCTTCGTCGGGCGGCTTTCGAGCTTGGTCAAGTTGATGTCGCGTGCGGCGAAGCGTCCGAGAATCCCGTAGAGCGATCCCGGCCGGTCGGCGTCTTGGAAGCAGACGATCGTCGTGCGATCGTGCCCGGTGGGCGCGGCGACGCGCTCACGTCCGACGAGCACGAAGCGCGTCGCGTTGTCCGGGTGATCCTCGATGTCGGCTTCCACGACCTCGAGTCCGAAGAGCTTCCCGGCGAGCGCCGAGCCAACCGCGGCCCACGGTTCGCTCGAGCCGGCCACGTCGAGCGCGGCCTGGGACGTCGACGTGGTCTGCACGCTCGAGAACCCCTTCGCATGGAGGAAGTCCCGCACTTGGGCCAACGCGTGGACGTAGCTGCGCACGCTGGTGATGTCTTCGAGACCAACCCCGGAACGAGCCAGCAGATGGAGGTGGATGGGCAGCACGATCTCTTGCAGGATGACGAGGTCGTGGTCGAATACCAGCCCGTCGATCGTCGCGGAGACCGTGCCCTCGAGGGCATTCTCCAAGGGAACGAGACCTTCGTTCGACTGACTCGTCGGCGACAGCACCGAGCAGGTCTTCCAGCGAGGCGAAGGGGACGGGCTCGACGTCACTGAGCGAACGCACGGCCTCGTGGGAGAACGAGCCCTCGGGTCCGAGGTAGCCCACGAGGACGTTTGCCATGAGGGGATGCTAGTTCTCGATCACTAAGAGCCCTTCAGCGCTGACGGGCGGACATCGTTTGAGGCCGTACGATGGCGGAGGGCAAAAGGAGACGGGGCTCGATGGGTGACAAGATGTTCCACTTTGACGAGGAGTTCGGCGACGCCATCTTCGCGTACTGCCGCGAGCGGCTCTCGCTCGATCCAGTGCCGCTCGACTACGGCGGACTGCTCGCCATTCCGATGGACAAGGTGAACGGGTTGATCCGTCCCGAGGGCCAGGACGCCGGGGACATGCTCGACTTCTTCGCCACCACCATCGCTCCCGCGGTCGTGTCGATCGACTCGCCCGGCTTCTTGGCTTTCATCCCCAATGCGCCGACGAAGAACTCATTGCTCTTTGACATGGTGGTCGCTTGCTCGGGACTGAACGGCACGAGCTGGCTCGAATCGAGTGGCGTCGTCATCGCCGAGAACCAGGCGCTCGGCTTCCTCGCCGACCTGGCGGGACTGCCCGAGGGTTCGGGCGGCGCGTTCGTGCCGGGCGGCTCGGTCGGCAACCTCTCGAGCCTCACCGTGGCGCGCGACGTCGGGCGCGCGAAGCACCCCGGGCTCGATCCCCACGGCGTGCGATTCGCAGTGTCCGCCGACGCGCACGCCAGCGTCGGCAAAGCCCTGCACGTGCTCGACGTGGACAGCCTCGTCGTCGCGACCGACGACCACCGCTTCACCCGCGCCGCCCTTGAGGCGGCGCTCGCGGCCGACCCCCACCCCGAGAACGTGATCGGCATCGTCGCCACGGCCGGCACCACCAACGCGGGCATCGTGGACGACCTCGAGGGGCTGGGCAGCTTCGCGCGCGAGCACGACCTCTGGTTCCACGTCGACGGCGCCTACGGCGGAGCCGCCCTCTTCTCGCCCACCCACCGCCACCTCTTCACCGGCATCCGTCACGCCGACAGCTTCATCGTCGACCCCCACAAGTGGCTCTTCGCGCCGCTCGACTGCTGCGCGTTGATATGGCGCAACCCGACCGTGGCGCGCAAGGTCCTCGCCCAGCAAGCGAGCTACCTCGATGTGCTCCACGACACCACCGACGAGAACTACGAATGGAACCCGTCGGACTTCGGGATCCACCTGTCGCGTCGCGCGCGGGGCCTGCCATTCTGGTTCTCACTCGTGACCAACGGCACGTTGGCCTACGAATCGGCCGTCCAGCACGCGATCGACCTCGCCCAGCGCACCGAGGCGATGATCGACGAGCTCGACTACGTGGAGATGGTGCGGCCCTCGAGCCTCTCGATCGTGCTGTTTCGGCGTAAGGGCTGGGGTATGGAGCGCTACGTCGAGTGGAGCCGCGACCTGCTGCGTCGCCAGATCGCCTTCGTCACGCCCACCAAATGGGAGGGCGAGTCCGTCGGGCGCATGGCCTTCCTGCACCCGAACTCGACCGAATCGATGGTGCGCGAGATCCTCGCGTCGATGGCGGACTAGAGCGAAAGCAGCGGGTCGCTCGGGCGGCGACGGGTTTCGTCCGCTTCGCCGCGCCGGCGCCACGCGAGTCCGCCCAGGACCTCGAGCACGACGCGGTTGCCCAGGTAGGCCGTAATCTCTGCGTGGTCGTAGGGCGGGGCGACCTCGACGAGGTCCATCCCACCAAGAGGCACGTTCATGGCGATGCGGCGCACCGCGTCGAGGAGCTCGCGGCTCGACAGCCCGCCGGGCTCGGGCGTGCCGGTCCCGGGCGCCGCTCCCGGGTCCACGACGTCGACGTCAACCGAGAGAAAGACTGCGTCGCAGTCGGCGAGCGCGAGTTCCATGGCCTCGTCAAGCACCTCGTCGAGGCCCTTTGCGGCGATCTCGCTCATCTCGAAGGAGCGCATGCCCTGGGTCGCCATCCAGTCGAGCGTGGCCGGCTCGGGCCAGTAGCCGCGCAGCCCAATCTGGACGAACCGGTCGCCACGACAGGCGCCAGATTCGATGAGCCGGCGCATTGGCGTGCCGTGACCGTAGAGCGAACCCATCTGGCTTTCGGCCGTATCGGCGTGCGCGTCGAAGTGGATGACCGACACCCGCCCCCACCCCACGTGACGCGCCACGCCGGTGACGTCGGCCAGCGCGATCGTGTGGTCGCCGCCAAGGACGATCGGGATAACGCCCGCGGTCGCGACGGCGCTCACGCGCTCCTCGAGCGCGCGCAGCGATCGCTCGGTGTCGCCCGAGGGCATTTCCACGTCACCCAGGTCCACTACCCCCAGCTCGACCAGGGGATCGAGACCCAAAGCGAGCGAGGGGCGCTTCCCATCGTGGGGCAGATAGTCGGTCGTGCGCATGGCCTGAGGCCCGAAGCGGCATCCCGGCCGATGCGACGTGCCCCCGTCAAAGGGCGCACCGATGATGGCGGCGCGGGCCCCCGACCACTGTTCGACGACGTCGGGGTCGGCGCTCGGGACGCCGAGAAACGTGGCGTCGGGGCCGTAGAGATTGCCGATGCGGACCATGTCACCGATCCTAGGAACGCCGCTAGCTCAGGCCGCGCTTGAGCGCCGAGGCGACTTCGTCGAAGTGACTGGCCCAGACCGAGAAGTGGCCCTCGACCTGGTAGTGGTGCGCCCGCGCGCTCGCCAGGTGGCCCGAGAGCCACGCGCCGTGGGTTGGCGGGACCATGAGGTCCGCGTCGCCGTAGAAGACATCGACCGGCACTTCGATGGACGTGGGATCAAGTCCCCACGACTTGCAGAAGGCGAGGTCGTCGTCGTAAGAGCCCCAGTACCCCTCTTCGAAGGCGTGGCGCGATGCCTCGGCGAAGAGCTCGCGAGCTTCGACACTCGCGAGCGTCGCCTTGTCGGGGTCGCTCAGAAGTCCACCGAACATGTCGATCGCGTTGTCGCTCGTCATCACCTTCAAGAACGCTCCCGCGGCCGCGATGGCTTCCTCGAAGGCCGGGCCGCCCTTCATGGCCAGCTCGAACTCCTCGATGTTCTCTTCGGCCATGCCCGCGGTCCAGTCGAAGTCGGCGTCCATGGGTGCAACGCCCGCGAGCACGACCGCGCCGAGGCACCGTGGCGCGTCGAGGGCGGCGCAGGCGAGCGCGTGCGGTCCCCCGCCCGACCAGCCCGCGACCACGTAGTCGTCGCGGCCGAAATGATCCAGCGCCACGCGCGCGTCGTCGACGACTCTGGCGACAGAGCGTCCCTCGAGTCGGGTGGAGCGTCCGTAGCCGGCCCGCGACGTCGTGACGATGAAGAAGCTTCCGCGTTCGAGCAGCGGCGCAAACGACTTTATGGTTCTCGACGAGGCGGGCGTCCCGTGATGGAAAAGGATCGTGGCGCCCGCGGGTTCGCCCAGCGTCGCCACTTCCAGCGTTCGCCCATCGGGCAGTTCGACGAGCTCTTCAACAAAGTTCATGGTTCTCCGATCCACGCGCCCAGTTCACCCTACGCTTCACTGATGGCCCTGCGGCGCGTCAGCGCTACGCGAACGATCCCCGCGTCGGCACCCGTGATCTTCGACGTTCTCGCCGACGCCCGCCAGCACTCGCTCATCGACGGCTCGGGCTCGCTGCGCCAAGTTCGCCGGGCGCCCGAACGGCTCTTTCTCGGGGCAAGGTTCTCGATGAGCATGAGAATCGGCGCTCCCTACGTGACCAACAACGTCGTCGTCGAGTTCGAGGAAAACAAGACGATCGCGTGGCACCACTTTGCGCGCTTAGTCTGGCGCTACGACCTCGAGGAGGTGCCCGGCGCCACAAGGGTCACCGAGTCGTTCAGCTACGACAACCCCGTGGGCCGACTCGTCCAAGCGATGGGCATTCCCGAAAAGAACCGCCAGGCGATGGGGGCCACGCTCGAGCGACTCGAGCGACTCGTTACTTCGTCACCGTAAGACCGGCCCCGACGTCGAGCAGTTCGACCCAGGTCTGGCCTGGCGTGAGGTCGATCGTGTGGCCGCTCGCCGTCTTGTACTGGATGATGTCGGCCATGGACGCGCCCCTCGACCATGTTCCCTTGATCTCGCGCCCGTCGGTGAACACGTCGGCGACTCCCGAGCCCTGCAGGTCGGCGTACGAGTTCTCGGTGCCGATGCCGTTGACGTAGTTGATGAACATGACGATCACGTTCTTGGGCGACTCGCGCACGCCCGTGCCCGTAATGTCCGGCTGGCCGAAGAGCGTGCGATCCCACGAGCCGGTTGTCGTGTCCCACGTCCAGGTGACCGGGTAGATGCTCGGAAAGGACACGACGAATCTCGTCACCGGTGTGCCCGCGGGCGTGGCGTCGCTGCCGCGGTAGCTGAACAGCGCCGGAGGGGGAACCGGCGCGCCCTTGAACATACTGAAGAGCAGCGGGGCGCGGGCGAAGAGGTTGTGCGGCGCGAAAAGATTGGGATCGCGGTACATGGCGTCGCCGGCCGAGCTCTCGTCGACGAGGGTGAGCGAGGGCACGGTGTCAATGCTGGTAATGGCGTAGGCCGCGCCACCGGAGAAGGCAAATAGGCCCCCGATGGGCCAGACGACCTGAGTATCGGTGGGACGAACCGAGCGCACGGGCCCGACCTTGCCCGGAGCCTGGGAGTTGAAGATCGCGGCCAAGCGGGTGATGCCGCCGTTCACGATCTCCTCGTAGACGACGTCGGCCCGATCGATGCCCCACTGGGGCAGTGCCTGGGGGGTGTTCTCGATCTTGACCGTGAGGGCGGGCCGCGTAAGGGCGACGCCCGACGGGTCGATTAGGCCCGTAAGCGGCGCCGTCGCGTAGTGAGGTGCCGCCGTCGTTGTCGTGGTTGGGGCGGCGCCGGCGTGCTTCCTGCGGTGGTAGTAGATCGTGATACCGGCCGCAACAACGACGAGCACCGTGAGGACGGCGAAGAATTTTCGCATTGGACAAACCTAGTGAACGATTTAGCTTGTCGTCGTCGGACCCTCGGCAAGTCGTCGCACGACGACGCTGTGGGGCAAGCGCGTCTCGCCGCTGACGTGTTCTGACCCGGGCACGACGGTCCAACCCGTCGCACGGTAGAAGCCGAGCGCGGTATCGCGCGCGTTCGCCCAGATCTGCTCGGCGCCGAGCGCGCGCAACGCGGCCTCGGCCGTGGCCATGACCGCGGTGCCGTAGCCACCGCCCTGCACGTCGAAGTCCACCGCCATGAAGCGGAGCTGATACGAGCGAAGTTCGGGGTTGACCGGCGCCGTGGCGAGATAGAACGACGCGCTCACGACAACCCGATCACCGGCGTAGCCGGCGAAGTGCCGGGTGGTCGGGTCGTCGTCCCTCGTGTCGATGACGTTGCTCTCGGGGTCGTTGCCCCGCAGGACCCGCCGTCGCAGCTCGTAGAGCACGGGCGCACTCACCCGTTCGATGCGCAGCTCAAGACTGGACAAGGCTCTTGCTCATGGTGACCAGGGTCAGCCGGCGATCGCGCTGCATGGCCTGACGCTCGCCCGTCGGCGCAAAGCCCATCTTCTCGTAGAAGGCCTTGGCCCGAGCGACGTTTGACGTCACATGCAAGTACAGCTCGCTTGCGCTTTCGGCTTTCGCCCAGTCGACGACCACCGACACAAGGCTCGGTGCGACCTCGGTGCCGCGCGATCGCGGAGTGACGTACATCCCGTAGAGCCAGCGAGTGCCGGGGTGTTGGTCGTTGAGCCCGCCCGAGACCATCCCGACCGTGCGGCCAGCCCGTTCGGCGATGAAGTACAGCGAATGCTCAATCATTTCGCGCCACTGCTCTTCGGGGTAGGTGACGACTGTCTTGTAGGTCGAGCCGTAGGCGTCGGGCGTGTCGAGCAGTGCCTCGAGGCGAATCGCGCGCAGCGCCGCCCAGTCCGGGCGCTCCGCCCGTCGCACGACGAGCGTCATGTCACTCACGGAGTCGCCCGCCGTCGTGCGGCGCCACCACGTGCGACCGCCGTCGCTCGGGGAGTCATCGGCCGCCTAGGCCGTCTCGGCGGGGCTGCGCTGGGGCAGCCGAGCCGTATAGATGGAGTAGCCGTCGATCTGGCGCACTAAGAGTGTGGCGATGATTGTGGCGGCCGTCATCGGTATGGCGATCCCGAATCCCCCGTGAGTTAGCTCGAGCACGAGCACCAGGCCGGCGAGCGGTGCCTGCATCACGGCCCCGATCATGGCCGCGGCGCCCACAAGCGCGAAGGCCCCGACCGGCGTTCCGGGCCAGAGATGAATCCACGCGGCGCCGAAAAACCCCCCGAGCATGGCACCGGTCGCGAGAAAGGGTGTGAAGAGGCCGCCCGCGGTGCCAGCGCCCAGCGTCAGCGTCGTGACAAGGGGCTTCAGCATGAAGAGCGCGAAGAACAGTCCGATCCCGCCGAGTCCGAGGAACGCCTCGTGCGCCATGTCCTTGCCGTTGCCGAAGAGTTGGGGGTACCACAGGCCGACCACTCCGACGATGACGAACGAGACCGGCATCGCCCAGAAGATATGCGCGCCCTTCGCGCGGTGATGCGACACCCAGCCGATGAGGCGAATGTAAAGGAGCGCTAGCAGCCCGATCACCACACCCGCGAGCAGCGACCACACCATCAGCGTCGCGCTGAAGCGGTAGCTCGGGATGTCGGTGTACGTGGCGATGTTAGGCAGGTAGATCCACGCGACGAGAGTGGCGATCAGCGACGTCGCCAGCGCGGGGAACACGACGGGCAGCGCGAAGCTGCCGTAGAGCACTTCCGCTGTGAAGAGCGCGCCGCCGAGGGGCACGTTGTAGACGGCCGCCAGCCCTGCTCCCCCGCCGCAGGCGACGAGCAGCCGCTTCTGGGCCGGAGTCAGGTTGAACCAGCCCGAGATGACCGAGCCCGACGCGCCGCCCATCAGCCGGGGAGCGGCTTCGCGACCGAGGGAGGCGCCCATGCCGATCACGACCTCCGAAACGATCGACGTGAGTAGACAGCGCCTCGGCGAGAGGTCGCCGTCACCGCTCCAGACAGCCTCGTCCATTTCGGACTTCTCGTTCTTCAAGTAGCGGCGGATCAGGTACCACGACACGGCGCCGATCACGCCGGCGAGGAACAGCGAAACGACCCTTCGCAGCCCCGAAACGGCGGCCACCGCAGTCTGATAACTGCCCGAGTGGTAGTGGAACGCAGCAGTTTCGGCCAGCTTCAAGATCCACATCAAGAAGTCGCCGAAGAGCCCCGTTGCAACACCCGTCAAGACGACCGCGAGCCAGAACCTGGGGGTGAGGCGGGCATCGCCGTCGTGGGTGACGTTGGGCTGCTCCATCGCGCCACGGCCCGACGCGATTCGACTCTTGATCAGCGGTGGAGGGACCCGTTGGCGCTCGCTCTCGCCTCTCGATCTAGGCACGCTGACCCTTACCTTGGCTAACGACGACATCGTAGTCGTGAGAACCATCGACTTGGCAGGTGGTGATTGACGACTTTGTCACTAGAAGTAGTTGCCGCAACCATGATCGGTGCGCCGTTGGGATCGGCGTCTTTACCTTCTAGAACGAACTCTGTTTGACTGAAGGCATGTCGACAACGATCATCACGATCTACGGTGTGTGCGCTCTCTCGTTCATGATGGCGATGTATGCGCTTGAGCGGCGTCATCAACGATTTATCTTGGCGTTCTCGCTCGGGTGTCTCCTGTCGAGCGCCTACGGCTTCCTCTCTGGAGCGTGGCCGTTCGGTGTCGTGGAGTTCATCTGGTCCGGGATCGCGGTTCGTCGATACCTCGGCTCGGGCTCCAACTGACCGGCTAGCACGCTTCGTGCCAGTTCGCCTTCGGTAGCCTGGTCGCCGTGTCGCGCGTCCCTCGAATCGAGATGGCGATGACGCTGGTGCGCCACGGCGAGAGCGACTGGAACGAACGCAACCTCGTCCAAGGTCAAGACAACACGGCGCGCCTGTCACCAATGGGTGCGGCGCAAGCGCGCGGGGTCGCACCGTCCTTGCTCGGTCACGGCTTTGACCGCCTCGTCACGAGCGACCTCGCCCGGGCCGAAGAGACCGCGGTCCTCATTGGAGCAGTCCTCGGCCTCGCTCCCGAGAGCGACCCCCTGCTACGAGAGCGCTGCTTCGGTGAGCTCGAAGGCGGCCCGCTGGAAACGCTGACGAGCGACGTCACCGGCATCCTCGACGGCGTCCTCGTCGACCCCGAGGCGCGAGCGCCGGGCGGAGAGACCTTTCGCGACGTCGCCGCGCGAGCCGCGCGCTTCCTCGAACGGGTCGTCGCCGTGTGGCCGGTAGAGAAACTGCTGGTCGTCACGCACGGTGGGACAATTCGCGCACTGCGCGCCGTGTCGAGCGGTTCGGCACTCGTCGGCCTGGCGTGGTACCCAGTACCCAACTGCAGCGTCTGGTCGCTCGAGGGGAGCGACCGTAGTTAGTGACCGCGGCCCAGCAACGAGAAACCGAGCGCTCGTCGCTTAGCGGTTGGCTCGAAACCACGGAGGTGGTCCGACCTCGATTCGGGGCAATAATGACTGGACCCGCCCGAAGCGCTCGTCGCCTTTCATCCAGCTCTCGTAGGCCTGCGTGATCTCCTCCTGGGATCGCGCCACAAAGTTCCACCACATGAGGAGTGTCTCGTCGAAGGGCACACCGCCCAACAGGATCGCCAACGCGTCGTCGCTCGTCGAGAGGCGCAATTCAGTACGGCCCTCGCCGAGATACGCGAGATACCCCGGCTCGACGGCTGCACCGTCCACGCTCAGCACACCGGCCGCCACGACGAGCGCGTACTCGAACCGTGGGTTGAGCGGAATGTCACTGTCGCCAGCGCGCAACCGTAGTTCGAGCCCCACTAGCTCGCTGTCGCGTCGCGCTGGCGAGTACACGTCGCTCGACTGGCCGACCAACACCGTGGCCTCGCCGTGGTCCACCTCGAACGTTGGCAAGTCGGTGTGGTGCTCAAAGGAGGAGGTTCCGTGGCGAGTCGAGGAGGGCAGCGCCACCCAGAGCTGCAGGCCGTGCAACTCGCCGCGGCGCAGGCCGGGATTCTCCTCGGAGTGGGCAATGCCTTCGCCCGAGGTCATGAGATTGAGCTCGCGCGGGCGGATCAATTGCTCTGAGCCGAGGCTGTCGCGGTGCACGAGAGCGCCGTCAAACAGCCACGTGACGGTCTGGAGCCCGATGTGGGGGTGGGGGGCGATATCGTAGCGACGCTCGGGACTGAAGAGGGCCGGCCCCATGTGATCGACGAAGCACCACGCGCCCACACTCCGACGTCCTCGCGTGGGCAGCGCCCGGCGCACGTTCAACTGACCGACGACGGTGGTTCGCGACTCCGTAAGGGACACTTCGAACTCACTCATCGAAGTTGATCCTCCGTCGTTGTGACACGGCCTCATTCTCCCAGACCTTGCGGCGAAGCGCTCGGCCATCTCGAGAGCCAGGCGATCACCATCGCGATTAAAGCCGCGTGGATTGGCTTCGGTAGTCTCGGTGAATGAGCTGGCCCGAGGCCGAAGTCGTGATCGACGAGGCGCTCGTACGCGACCTGCTGCGCGCCCAGTTCCCTGATCTTGCGGACCAGCAGTGTTGCAGGGTCAACGAGGGCTTCGACAACTCTCTGTGGCGCGTGGGCGACGACCACGTGGCCCGATTACCGCGCCGGGAGATGGCCGTCGTGCCACTGCAGAACGAGCTGCTCTTGCTATCCGACGTGCTCGAGCGGGTATCACTGCGCACGCCCCTGCCCCTTCGACCCGGTCAACCCAGCGATCGTTTCGCCTGGCCCTGGATGATCGCGACGTGGGTCGACGGCGTGCCCGGAGACGAACTCGAACTCGAGCACTACGGCCACACCGCGGGCACGCTTGCGACCTTCCTTCGCCGAACTGCACGCGCCTGCCCCGAGCGACGCACCACACAATCCCTTTCGCGGCGTGCCGCTCGAGGAGCGGAACACGACACTCGAGGCACGCCTGCCCGACGTCCGCAATCACCTTGACGTCGAGTCAACGTTCGGTCTCTGGCACCGGACGCTTCGCGCGCCCGTGTGGGAGGGGCCACTTATGTGGACCCACGGCGACTTCCACCCCGGCAACCTCGTCTACCGCGACCACGAGCTCGCCGGCGTCGTTGACTTCGGCGACCTCGGCGCGGGCGACCCCGCGACGGATCTCGCCGGCGGCCTCTTGTCACTGCCCTACGACGCCCTCGACAGTTTCTTCGCAGCGTACGGTGTCCGTGATGACGCGATGCTCTGGCGCACGGTCGGCTGGGCCGTGTTCTTTGGAGTGATGGCGGTCTCTCTCGGTCGCGACCGCCCGACCTACCTCACTGTCGGTCGGCGTGGTCTGGCCAACGCTGCGGCCGTGGCGGCGCAACTCTAACGCGGCGCGGAGCGTCAATCCGCTGAGCCGAGTGCGCCGCGGGGCGAACTAGGTTCGTGGCGGGAGGTTGGCGTGGCGACGGCGCGGGTGTACCTGGAACGTGGCAAGAACTCGGTCTTTGCCGTATCCCTCGAATGGCCCGGCTGGTGTCGGCGCGCGCGCACTGACGAGCTCGCCGTCGAGATGCTCGAGAGCTACCGCGACCGCTATGCCCGCATCGTCACGGCGCCCTTCCGACCCGGCCCAATCGAGGTAATCGGGAGCGTCAACGGCAATGCCACCACCGATTTCGGCGCGCCCGACGCCCGAGGGCCGTGGGACCAGGCGCCACTCACCCCGCGAGAGCTGCATCGACAGATCGCCGTGCTGCAGGACTGCTGGAACTACTTCGATGCCGCAGTGGACGTTGCGCCGGCGAAGCTTCGCCGCGGACCGCGCGGCGGTGGGCGCGACCGCGACGAGGTCGTCGATCACGTGCGCGAGGCCGAGCGCGCCTACTGCTCGGCCGTGGGCTTTCGAGTGGCCCCGCGCACACCGTGGGACGAGCAGCGCGACGTCGTGGTCACGACGCTCAGGGCCAGTGTGCCTGGCGCGAAGTGGCCGACCGCGTACGCCATCCGACGCTGCGCCTGGCACGTCGTCGATCACGCGTGGGAGATCGAGGACAAGAGCGAGTAGGGCCGCGGCCCGCTCTAGGTGCCGGGAGGAAGGCGCAGCTCGAGGGTCTGCTCGGCGCCGGCGAAGCCGACACGCTGGTATAGCGATGGCGACCTCGCCGAGGGGTGGACCATGAGGTACTCCAGGCCCATTGCGCGGGCGTTATCGATCACGACGCGCAGCAGCGCTTCGCCGACACCTTGGTTGCGGTGCTCGGGCGCCACGTAGACGCTCTGGACGATGCCGGCACGGCGGAGGAATCGTCCAGGCCCAGGTATGCGGTCGACGACCATGAGCCAGGCGCAGCCAACGGCCTCTCCACTAACTGAGACCAGATACGGCCGGTGGGAGGCCGCGTGCGCGCCGTACCACTCGCGGAACTGCGCGGCGAACCCATCGCGCCCGTGTCCCGCCTCCCCCGACGCCTCGGTCCGCCATCGATGGCGAAGGGCAGCGAGGTCGTCGAGATCCGACGCGTCGGCGCGGTCACTCTCGCGTTCACGGCCACGGCCCACGATTTCGACAACGCGTCGATCGACGCGACGAACGAATCGCGCTACAGACGACGTGTCAAATTGACTTGACAAATGCGATTTGTCAAGTTATACTGACAACATGGACAGTTTCGAGATCGGCGAAGGCGCCTCATCCAACAACCCCGCAGTGGGCCTGCGCGCCTCGGTCGCGCTCCACCGCTTGGCCGAGCGAGTCGAGAGCGCAAACGTCATCGCCGCTCGCCAGATCGGATGGTCGTGGCAACAGATTGGTGACGCTCTCGGCGTCACCCGTCAGTCGGTCCACGTCAAGTACGGAAAGGATGTTCGCTAATGACCGACGACACTGCGCTCGCCTACCACCCGTGGGGCACGTACATGGCGGCGCGCGAAGAGGCGCGGCGCATTGGTGACCGCAAGCTCGGCACCGAGCACCTCCTGCTCGGCCTGCTGCACGATCCCGAAATCGAGGCACTGCTCGGCATCTCGCTCGACGCGGCGCGCCAAGCCCTTGGCGAACTCGACAACGAGGCGTTGCACGCGATCGGGCTCGAGCACGTGCCCGCGACGCCGCCCATTGCCGAACGGCCCATACCTCGTCGACCGAGCGCCCGGCTCGTGATGGCCAACCGCATCAAGATGACTCCCGCGGCGAAGGGCGCCCTTAAGCAAGCCGGGCGGCCGATGCGCCGCGGCCATCAGATCAGTCCACAGCGAGTGCTGCGCATGCTGCTCGAGAACCCCGAACCGGATCCCGCGGCGTCGCTGCTCAAGGCGCTTGGTGTCGATCGGGTGAAGCTGCGTTTCGAACTCGAGGCGAGCGACACCGACGTATAGCGAGCGGCGCGGCGCGTCGCTCAGCCAAGCTCCCACAGCAGGCGGTAGTAGCGAATCTTGGCTTCGTCGGGTTCCAGTCCGTAGGCGTCGTAGACGTTCATCTCCCACTCGGGCCCGTAGTTCCACACCGCGCTCCACGCCGCGACTGCGAGGTCGGCCCACCGGTCGCCCACACCGAGCCGGCCGAAGTCGACATGGGCGACGCAGTTTCCGGATTCGTCGAGCAGCGTGTTTGGCGCGCAGGCGTCCCCGTGGCAGACGACCAGATCTTCCTCGGGCCGCCGACGCAGCTCGTCGATCGCCTCCTCGACGCCGAGACCCGAAAGGTCCCATCCGAGCTCGTGGCGCCGATAGAAGCCGGAATTCAGTCGCCGCTCAATGTCGCGCAGCCGGCTCTCAATGGACCACTCGAAGGGACACCCTGCGACGTCGAAGGCGTCGTGGAATTCGCGTAGCCCGCGTCCGACGGCCGTCGTCGCCGTTTTGGGGTGCTGCAACCACCTCGGCGAAACGGCGTTCTCGGCGTCGATGCCAGTACAGAGGAACCACGAGCCGTGTTCATCGAGGCCGACCTCAAGCACGGTCGGCACCTGAACGTAGGCGCCCGCCCACCGCAGTCGGGCCACCTCGCCCGAGAGGTCGGCGCCGAGCGTCCGCGGCATCCACTTCACGTACACGCTGGAGGCGCCCTCGCCGATGCGCAGCGTCAAGCCGCCGATCTCGTTGCGCCAGACGAACTCGTAGGGCTGCACATCGATATAGCGCATTAGCGCGTCGGGGATCTCCACTGGATCCTTCGGTGGTCCGGCGAGCACTCATCCCCCTTCCGAAGTCCCTGGAGGAGACGTTAGGACCCCCGGGACCCATCACAAGCGTGAGTTGGTCGACGACTCTTATCGCGCGATCGAACGCTGCTTGGCGTTAAGAGGGTTGTCCCTACACTCACGAACCATGGACCGCGTCACCACACCGTTCGGCTTCTCGTCGACGGCCGCCGAGGTCCTAGCCGACGTCGACCTCTCGGGCAAGCGCGCCGTTGTCACCGGCGGCGCGTCGGGCATCGGCCTGGAGGGCGCTCGTGCCCTCGCCGACGCGGGGGCCGAGGTTACCCTCGCGGTGCGCAACGTCGAGGCCGGCGCCAGCGCCGCCAAGGCGATCACGTCTTCGACGCGCGGCCCGAGCGTCAAGACGGCGCCCCTCGAACTGACCGACCTGGCTTCGATCCGCTCCTTCTGTGCGGCGTGGGACGGCCCACTGCACATCCTGGTCAACAACGCCGGCGTTATGGCGGTACCGAATCTAGAACTCACCTTCGAGGGGCACGAGCTGCAGTTCGCCACGAACCACCTTGGCCACTTCGCCCTCACGGTGGGCCTGCATCAGGCGCTCCGGGCGGCAGCAAATGCGCGAGTCGTGTCGGTGAGCTCGGTCGCCCACCAGCTCTCGCCGGTGATCTTCGAGGACCTGGACTACGAAAACCGCCCCTATGACCCCTGGACCGCTTATGGTCAGTCCAAGTCCGCCAACGTGCTGCACGCCGTTGAGATCACTCGCCGGTGGTCGAACGACGGCATCGTCGCGAACGCCCTGCACCCCGGTGCGATCGCGACGAACCTACAGCGCTATAGCGGTGGACTTCAAACGCCCTTCGCCAGGCGCAAGACGCCCGAACAGGGCGCGGCGACATCGGTGCTGCTGGCGGCCTCGCCACTGCTCGAAGGGGTCGGCGGGCGCTACTTCGAGGACTGCCAAGAGGCCGAGGTGGTTGCCGAGTTCTCGCCCCACGGCGGCGGCGTCGCGTCGTGGGCGCTCGACGCCGAAAGCGCCGAGCGACTGTGGGAGCTGTCGCTCGCCCTGCTTGACACCACGACCCCGTAAGGGCGTTAGATCGCGAGCGCCCGTTCGAGATCGTCGATGAGGTCCTCGAGGTCCTCGATCCCGACGCTCAGGCGAATGAGGTCGCCGGGTGGCTCGAGAGCCGAGCCGGCCGCCGATAGGTGGGTCATCACCGAGGGCAGTTCGATGAGGCTCTCCACGCCGCCCAGGGATTCGGCGAGGATGAAGATCGCCGTGGACTCGCAGACCTTTCGCGCCACGTCGGCGCCGCCCTTCAGCGTAAAGCTGACCATGCCGCCGAAGTCGCGCATTTGCGCGGCCGCCACGTCGTGGCCCGGGTGGCTCGCGAGGCCCGGGTAGAAGACCCGGTCCACCGAGGGGTGCTGCTCAAGGAACTCCACGACGCCGCGAGCGTTCTGGCAATGGCGATCCATGCGGGGCCCGAGCGTCTTGAGGCCCCGCACCAAGAGGTAGCAGTCGAGCGGTCCCGGCACCGCGCCGATGGCGTACTGGTTGAAGCGCACCTTCTCGGCGACTTCGTCGTTGTTGGTGGCGACGAATCCGCCGAGAACGTCGGAGTGGCCGCCGACGTACTTCGTCGTCGAGTGCACCACGACGTCAGCCCCGAGCGCGAGGGGGCGCTGGAGATACGGGGTGGCGAAGGTATTGTCCACGACCAGGAGGGCACCGCGGGCGTGGGCGACCTCAGCCATCGCCGCGATCGAGACCACGTTCAACAACGGATTGCTCGGCGTCTCGACCCAGAGCACCTTGGTCGAATCGGTGAACGTCGCCTCGAGGGCGGCCGCGTCGTTCATGTCAACCGACGAGACTCGAAGTCCCCACTCACTGAAGGTTCGAGTCAGCAGCCGGTAGGTGCCGCCATACGCGTCGTCGCCGAGGATCACGTGGTCGCCCGGTGCGAGCGTACGAAGCAGGGCGTCCTCACCGGCGAGGCCCGAAGCAAAGGCGATGCCGTGGCGCGCCTCTTCGAGGTTGGCCAGGCACGCTTCGAGAGCGGCTCGCGTCGGGTTGTCCCCTCGGGCGTAGTCGGAGAACCGCACCACACCCACAGAGTCCTGTGCGTAGGTTGAGGTGAGGTATACCGGCGGATTGACCGCGCCGGTCGCGGCGTCGGGCTCGGACCCGACGTGAATCGCCCGGGTGTTAAAGCCACTCACTTCTCGCTCCTCTGTTCTAGGAATCCCAACAGGTCGCTACGCGTCAGGACCCCGACGGGGTGACCGCCGTCGAGAACGAGCACGCCGGCCGTCGTGCTCAGCAGGCGCGTGAGCTCGCTGACGCTCATGCCCACGCCGACCATCGGCAAGGTGGCGTCGGCCACTTCCTTGACCCTAAGGTCGAGCACCGTGGCGTCGCGCGTCGTCGCTTCCAGGAGACCCAGTTCGCTCAGCGAACCCGAGACCTCCTTGGCGGCAAGCGGCAGCTCGGCAGTCACGGTCACGAGCAGCTGCGAAACATCTTTTTCTCGCATGAGCGAGATCGCGTCGCGCACCAAGACGTCCTCCGTAACGAGCACGAGGTCAGCCAGCGTGTCGGCCTGGCGCGCGATCTTCGCCGCCAGCACGTCGCCCGCATCCATCTCGTCGTGGGGGCGCAGGAATCCGTAGTCCGTCATCCAGGTGTCGTTGAACACCTTTGAGAGATAGCCTCGACCCGAATCGGGAATGAGAACCACCACCACGTCCCCCTCGGGCAGACCTTGCGCGACGCGCAGCGCCGCCGCAACGGCCGTGCCGCCCGATCCGCCGAGCAGGATTCCCTCGCGTCTCGTCACTTCACGAGCCATGGCGAAGGCGTCGGCGTCGCTCACGGCGACGACCTCGTCGATAAGCGAGGGGTCGTAGTTCGCCGGCCAGAAGTCCTCACCGACTCCCTCAGTCAGGTACGGCCGACCGGCACCTCCGGAGTAGACGGAGCCCTGAGGATCGGCTGCGATGATCTTGATCTGGGGATTCTGCTCCTTCAAGAACTTGCCGACCCCGGTGAGGGTTCCCCCGGTGCCCGCGCCGGCGACGAAGTGAGTGACGTGGCCGTTGGTCTGCGCCCAGATTTCCGGTCCGGTCGTCTCGTAGTGGGCCCGAGGATTGTTGGGGTTCGAGTACTGGTCCGGTCGAAAGGCGTTCGGCGTCTCGCGCGTCAGGCGCTCCGCCGTTGAGTAGTAAGAGTCGGGGTGCTCGGGCGCCACCGCCGTCGGACAGACGACGACTTCGGCCCCGTAAGCGCGCAGCAGGTCGATCTTTTCCGGAGCCATCTTGTCGCTCATCACAAAGATGCACTTGTAGCCGCGCTGGGCGGCGACGATAGCGAGTCCCACTCCGGTGTTGCCACTCGTGGGCTCGACGATCGTCGAACCAGGTCCGAGAAGGCCCTCCTGCTCGGCCGCCAGCACCATCGTGAGCGCCGGTCGGTCCTTCGAACTACCGCCGGGGTTCGTGGTCTCGAGCTTGGCGACGAAGTCGCAGCGAAGGTCAGCGCCGATCTGGCCCAGTCGGACCATCGGCGTGCGTCCGATGAGCTCCAGCGGGCTCTCCGCCACGTCCATATCCGGGTAGCGCTTCACTCGTCGATTCTCCTCGGGCCACATCGCTCAGCGGCGGTCGATCACGTTTCGCCCCAACTCTAAGGGAATTCATGTACCCTTCCCGATGAGCATTCGACGGTCGAGCGCCCGCGAGCGTCGGGGCCAAGGGCGCGCGAGGCCCGCCGTTAGCCTGAGGCGGTGCGAGTCCTCTTCACCTCGACCGCCGGTGAAGGGCACTTCCGCCCACTCACTGCTCTCGTTGGCGCGTTCGCCGAGCGTGGTGACAAGGTTCTCGTCATCGCCCCGCCCAAGCTCGCCTCCACGCTCGAGGCATCGGGCTTTGACTTTCGTCTCGGTGACGAGCCCTCGACCGAGGATTCCGAACGCGTGTGGTCGCGATTCCCCACCCTCGCGCGCCACGACGCCTCGCGACTCGTCGAGCGCGAATGGTTCGCCACGCTCTGCCTACAGGCGATGCTGCCCACGGTTGAGCGCGCGGTTGAGGACTTTTCGCCCGATCTCATCGTCCGGGAGACCTGCGAGTACGCGGCCGCGGTCGTCGCCGACGAGCGGGGCCTGGCTCAGGCGCAGGTTGCGATCTCTACGGCGTCGGCCGAGTCTTCGGTGCTGCTTAGGCTTGCGGGACCGATCCTCGAGCGGCGCAGCGAAGGCATTGCCCGCCGCGTCTACGGCACCCCCTACCTGACGAGATTTCCGGCGTCGCTCGACCCTTCGCCATACCCCACGACCTTTCGGTACCGCGAGCGCGACAACCTTTCGGCGAAGCCACTGCCGGACTGGTGGAACGGCAGCGAGGCGCCGCTCATCTACTTGACCATTGGCACGGTCGCGACGGGCCGCCCGCGCGGACGCGACGTCTTGAGCGCTGTGCTCGAATCGCTGGCGGGACTCGACGCTCGGATTCTTGTGACCACCAGTACGAAGCTGGACCCAACGGAGTTCGACGACGCGCCGAGCAATGTTCACGTCGAGCCGTGGGTGGACCAGGCGGACGCCTTCGCCGAGGCGTCGCTCGTGGTCTGTCACGGCGGCTCGGGCACCACGCTGGGCGCCCTAGGCGCCGGCGTTCCCCTGGTGCTCCTGCCGATGTTCGCCGACCAGCCAACGAACGCCGAGCTCGTCGAACGAGTGGGCGCCGGAATCGCTGTCGCACCAGGCACCGAGTCGGCCGACGTGAACGCCACGACCATCGAGGAATGCTCCGCCAGTCTGCGAGAGGCCGTCGAAGTCGTGCTTCACGATCCCCGCTACAGGGAGGCTTCGCTCGCGATGGCAACAGAGATCAACTGCGCCGCATCACCGCGTGACCTCGTTGACCACTTGGCCACACGCATCTGACATTGGTCGCGCCACATTGGCGCCTGACTACGTTCGCAGTGAGAGTTCGTAGATAGGCAGTTCACGGCCGGTCGAGATGGAGCGCTCCCACCCAACGAGCGCCGCACCTTCATGTTCGTAAAAGGAAGCAGCGAAAGGGTCTGACTCAATGCGCACTGTCGCGCGATCCCAGGTGCGCGCCAAATTGACCGCATGGGCCATTAGCGCGCGGCCGACGCCCTGGTCGAGGTGCGCGGACGAGACAAAGAGCATGTCGAGCTCAACGCAAATCTCATCGATGTCACGCAGGAGGTAGAAGCCAATGATGTCGCCGCCGTCGGTACCAACGGCAACGAAGACCCTTCCTCGCGAACGTCGTCGCCACGCACGGTGAGTTCGCCACGGCGACGCTCCATGAAGTCGTCGTCGTAGCCCCAGTGACGATTTGAATCGAGGGCTAGACGGGTGACGTCATCCGTCTCGCCGATCGTCGCTGGGCGGATCATCACCGTTGAATGTTCCCACGTTAGAGGCTCGTCCCGATACGAGTAGGGCAAGCGATCCCAGCGATTAAGTCGGAATAGAGGCCACCTGTTCGGCGATCAAGTCGCGATCCTCGTTGTCTTTGATCTGAGCGATCAACTCCTCGGTCGTCGTGCGCCACTGTTCGCGCGACGCTACGTCACCGTTCGCGGCGTAAGCCCTCGTCAGGCCCTCGGCAACCGAGGCGAGCAGCCAGTCCTTCACCTCAGTGTCCTGCGCGGCGTCGTAGGCCCGCTGCGCGTAGGTGAGTGCCAAGTGCGCTTCGCCGACGTCAGCGGCCGCGCGCGAGATCATCCAGTCGCCCACGATGCGTTGCTCCTCCTCGCCCGCATGGGTCCAGTGATAGCGCGAAGCGAACGCCGTCGCGAGAAGCTCCGCGTCGTCGTCGCGAGTGCGATCCCGTCGCTCGAGCAGATCCCAACACCGACTGAAAGTCTTCGTGGCAATCTGGCGGTGGCGCTCTTCGTCCACGCGGTGCACCTTACCAACGAAGACGGTTCGACCGAGGGTGACGCGACAGAGCTCGGCGCCTGGAATGCGAGGCGTTACCCTACAGACGTGCTCGAACGCTGGACCCGCACGGTCATCCGTTGGCGCTTCGTGGTCATCGTCTGCTGGGTTATCGTGCTAGCCCTCGGGGCCGTCGCCGCGGCCAAGCTCCCGGCCCTGCTCACGACTTCACTCACCGTGCCCGGGACGAGCTCGGCGCAGGCGAACGTTATCCTGGTCCGCGACTTCGGCGAGAACGTCGAGGGGTCCTTCACCATCGTGGTGCCCGTCGCCCACCCGACAGCCTCTCAACTGAGCGCGCTCGAGCACCGCCTGGCCCTGGCGGCTGCGTCACTGCCTTCGGCCCGGGTCACCCAAGAGCACGCCGTGGGCACGCTGCTCTACGCGAACGTCGACACGACGCTCAACTTGAACCGCGCCTCGGCGGCGACCCCGACGCTGCGCCACGCGATCGCCGCGCAGGGGCTCTCGCGAGCCCTCGTAACAGGCCCGCCGGCGCTGCAGCACGACATCACGCCCGTGCTGTCACGCGACCTCCACCGGGGCCAGGTGCTCGCGCTCACCCTCGCACTGCTACTGCTCATCGCGGTGCTCGGCGTGTGTTGGGCGATCCTGGTGCCGTACGTGATCGCGGCAGCCATCGCCGCAGGCTCGCTCGGCGTCATCTACCTCCTGGCACAGCATTTCCTCATGGTCCTCTACGTGCCGAACGTGGTCGAGCTCATTGGCCTCGGACTAGCGATCGACTACTCCTTGCTGATCGTGCACCGCTTCCGAACCGAGCTGGTCGATGAAGCGACGAACGCGTCCGACGCCATTGTTGCGACTATGGGGACTGCCGGACGGACAATTGTCCTCAGCGGCGTCGCCATCGCGATTGGACTTGCCACGCTGCTCCTTGTGCCCGTGCCCTTCGTTCGGTCCCTCGGTGCGGCCGGCCTCGTGGTGCCGATCGTCTCGCTCGCCGCGACGTTGACACTCCAACCGGCGCTGCTCTCGTTGCTCGGGCGCCGCGGGGTGTGGCCCGTGGGTGTTCGCGGTCTCATCTCCCGGCGCGACCCGCTCGCGGGCACGTGGGCGAAGGTCGCCCGAGGCGCGATCCGCCGTCCGGTGACCGTCATCGTGCTCTCGCTGCTCGCGCTCTCACTGGCCGGCTTCTCCGCCCTTTGGCTCCAGCTGACGCCCGGCTCGCTTACCGCGATCCCCCAGCATCTCCAAGCCACGCGCGGCCTTGACCTGGTGCGCGAGCGAGTTGGACCCGGGGTCGTCACGCCGATCGAGATCGTCATGGACACCGGCGCCGCGCGCCGCGCAAACTCCCCCACCATGGGCGCTGCGCGCCTGCGCCTGGCCGTAGCGATCTCGCACGTGCCCGAGGTCGCCGTTGTCGCGGTCGGCTCGAGGTACCCCTACGTCAACGCCAGCGGGCGCTACGACCAGATCTTCGTCGTCGGCCGCCACGACTTCGGCAACGCGGCCTCCCAGCATCTGGTCGCACAGCTGCGAAGCAACCTGATCCCTGACACGCACCTACCCAAGGGCGTCGCGGTCTACGTCGGCGGCGCGGCCGCCCAGGGGGTCGACTTCCTCTCGGCCGTCTACGGCGCGTTCCCCTGGATCGTGCTCGTCGCCCTCGTGCTCGCCTACGGGGTCTTGCTGCGCGCCTTTCGCTCGCTGGTGCTGCCCCTAATCGCGATGCTGCTCGACCTCGTCTCAGTGGGGGCGACCTACGGGCTGTTGGTAGCGGTCTTTCGCTTCGGCGTGCTCTCGACGGTGCTGCGCACCTACCACGTCAGCCAGATCGAAGGCTGGGTGCCGGTCTTCATCTTCGCGATGCTCTTCGGGCTCTCGATGGACTACGAGGTCTTCATCGTCTCGCGCATGCGCGAGGCGAGGGACCGGGGCTTAAATACCGCCGGTGCCATCACCGAGGGCCTCGCCTACACCGGCGGGGTGGTCACCGCGGCCGCGGTGATCATGGTCGGGGCGCTCAGCGGACTCGTCTACGGCCATGTCGCGGGTCTCCAGGAGCTCGGGGTGGGACTCGCCCTCGGCGTCCTAGTCGACGCGACGATCGTGCGGGGGCTGCTGCTGCCAAGCGTGATGGCCCTGCTCGGACCCTGGAACTGGTGGCTGCCGGCGCGACTGGCGCGTTACGTGAAAGTGGCCCCCTCACCCCTTGCGAGGTGAGGGGGCCGGGTGAGGATTACTTCACGATCGTGATCGCGAACCGGATGGCCGGCACCTGGTAGCCGAGCGCGAGTCCGGGGTAGTCACGGGCGTAGGAGAGCACCGGGAGCATGCCGTAGGACGTGGTCGAGTAGCTCGGATTCAGGGTGTACAGCTCGGGGTACATGTCAATGATGTGGGTACCGGGCCCGCCGGTGGCGAACAGGTGCACCACCATGTAGCCGTTCGAGTTGAAGCCGCATCCGTAGCCGTCGAAGCTGTTGTCGTAGTCGATGGCCAGCGTGTTGTCGAGCTGGGTCCAGCCCACGCCCGCGATGGCGATCGTGAACTCCTGGCCCTCCTTGAAGGTGTCCGTCGGCCGGCCGACTCCCGCGACCTGGGTGAGGGTCGGTGACGTGACGTCGTTGGGGACAGGCGCCGCCGTCGCCGTGCCCATGCTGAGCAGCTTGCCGCTCGAGTTCGTGTAGGCGACGATGCTCTCCTTGACGTAGTACGGCACCTGGGCCTCAATGGACTTGCCGTTCATCACCTGAAGGACGTGCCAGCCACCGAGCCCAGCGCCGGGGTCTGCCTCATTTGTGACGGGAATGGTGACTTGGGTGGTGAGGTCGCCGTTGGAGACCGTCGCTGCGCCGAGGGGGGTGCTGGTGAACGCCCAGCACGACGTGCTGCCATTGGGACAGTTCACGCGGCTGCCCACGACGGAAGACCAGACCAGCTGGTCAGTACCCGACGCCGCGAGTCCGAGGACCTTGAGCGTCACGTTCGAACCCACGATGCCGCTCGTGCGCGAGAGGGTCGCTACGGCGTGGCTTGACGGGTCCAGACCCGCCGTTGCGAGGGTAGTGACCTCGTTGACCGTCGGCGTGACGGATGCGGCAAAGTCAATCTGCGCGACGGGGGCGTCCGCGTCCTTGGTGGTGGTGAAGGTCGCGGTCAGGATGTTCGCGTAAGGGAGCGGCGACTGGTCGGAGTTCATGTAGAGCGTGCCGTCGGCCGCACCGACTTCAACGGTGTGCGGACCGACAGGGCCCGCCGCTCGAACGACGTAGCTGGCCGTGCCGCGGGTCCAGGCCGCCGTGAGTTCACCCATGAAGTGGTTGTCCCAGTCCATGGCCGCGCTCGTGGTGTAGGCGGTCGCACCCAATGCGGTGACGGTGACGTGAATCATCGTCCCGATCGGGCCGCTCTTCGGTGTGATCGTGAGGGTCCGCAGCATCGCGAAGCCACCTTGGGCCACTTCGACGCCGTTCGACACGGCGTAGATGGTGTGCTGGCCGCCGTAGTCAACGGGGACGGTCGTCTTGTAGGAGAGGGCGCCCGAGGCGCTGGTCGTTACGGTCGCCAGGGTCACGTTGAAGTTTGTCGTAGCGGTGCCCAGGTAGTTCACGGTGCTCGGCTCGACGTCGGTGACCCAGGTCTCGTTCGAGGTCGACCACTCGATGGTGACCGACGCGTTGGCGGCGAGGCCCGAACCGGAGATGGTGAGCGGCTGGCCCTCGGTGCCCGAACCCGAAACGCCGCTCTGCGGGCCACCCGAGGTGGTGGTGAGCACGCCGAGCGAGCTGCCGAGAGTGAACTTCGGGCTCACCGGGCCTGGCAACGTCGGGACGTTGGCCAGATTTGACGGAGCGGTCAATGCTTGGGCGCTCGCCGCTTCAGCCACCTGCGCCGCACTCGGCACGGGGACGGTGAGCGACGTGCCGGCACTGCCGGACGGGGCGAGTAGTACCGCGGGCAGGAGCGCGACGGCGGCGATTCCGCTGAGTGCCCTGGTCCACTTCCTGGTGCGAGTGCTGTCATTCATGATGTCCTCCCCCACTTCGGGACGTGACGGTCACGTCGCAGGTGGTGTCTTGTGCTGCGATCATCGAGGATCATGAGCCCGGGCCTGCCACCGGCTTGGCTCGGGCCCATGATCCTCGGTACTGCGAAACTGCGGTACTGCGTGATCCTCTTACGCCTTGGCGTTGATGGTGAGCAGCGACGGAAGTCCTGCGTCGGTGTAGGTGTAGCTCTCGGCGGGCTGCTTGGCGGAGATCATCACCTTGACGACCTTGTGCTCCACCTTGCTCTTGCCGCTGACCTTCGCGACGAACCGAACGCTCACGTTCTTGTAGACCGCGCCGACCGGGTCGAGGGTGACGACGAGCTGATAGGGGACCGCACCGATGGGCGTCGCGCTCGACGTCTTCCACCCGTAGGTCCAGTAGCCGTCACTGGCCGAGTAATTCATGGTCGGGGGCGTGGTCATACCAGGGAGGTCCTCGATCGTCACGCTCGCCACGTTGGGGTTCACGCCAGGGGCGCCGACCAGCGGCTGACCAGTGGCGTTCGCGATGCCCCACATGCGGAACACGACGACGGCGCCCTGTCCGAAGACGTTCTCGAGGGCGCAGCTGCCGGCGTAAGTCGAGCCTGAGGCGCTGCCCCCGCCGGTGACGGTGTCGACCGAGACCGACATGTACTGGTTCCCGTCAACGAACGGCGGCTTCGTCGTCGTCGTGGTTGGCGGGGCCGCCGTGGTGGTCGTGGTCTGAGCGCCGGCGTTGACGGCGGCCGGGCCACCGACCAACGCGAGACAGCCCAGGGCCATAGCCCCTGCTGACATTCCTATAAGTAACTTCTTCATTTGTACTCCCTTTTTCTCTAGAGACTCTTAGCCCTTGATGGTCAAGGTGCCACTGACCGTGGCGGTGAAGGAGTCGGTCTCGGTAGAGCCCGACGTGTTGGAGCCGACGTTGAATGATCCCTTGAAGCTCAGCGTTCCGGTCGCACCCTTGAATTTGCCGACGCCGCCGGTGACCTTCGCCACGCCCTTGATGGTGACGCTGGTCGGCGTGCTCGTGCCGGCCGCGCAGCCCTCCGAGCTCGACGAGGTGGCAACCTTGAGCAGCAACTTGCTGCCCGCGCCGGTGAGACTCCCGTTGCCGGAAAGCTCGTCGCACTGGCTCGACGCGGCCGCTGAGCCGGTCGCGGTGACTGTGCTGGTCCCGAGATCAGTACCGGGACCGGTGCCGTGCAGTGCGGTCACGGTGACCGTCGTGGCGGTCGAGCCCGAGGGGCCGACCATCAACAGGGTGATCGTCCCCTTGTACGAGCCGTGAAACGATATCTTCTTGCTCTTGGCGACGTGGCTCGCGACACTCGCGTGCGCCGCGGGGGCGATCGCTCGTCCGACCAGGGCCTCGGAAGGCACCGCGAGGGCGAACATGACGGCCGTTGAGATACTTCCAACGGTAAGTAGCTTTTGGAATTTGTTCATGCCCAAACGGTACAAATCGCTGGGCGGGACCCACTAGGGCACTAAGTCATAACCGACCCCTACTAAAGTCCCAAACTTGCCCTATCGGGACTCAGCGAGTGACGCGCAGCAGGGCAAACCCGTCGTAGCCCTTCGTCCCCACCGTCTGGACCGCGGTCGCCTCGACACGGTCTTCGGCCGCTACGGCTTCGAGAAACGCTCGGATGCCTTGCACGCGGGTGTCGGGACATTCAGGGTCAACGACCTTGCCGTCGCGAACCACGTTGTCGGCGACGATCAACGTCCCGACTCGCGAGAGCTGCAGCGACAGTGCGAGGTACTCGGTGTAGCTCTCCTTGTCGGCGTCGATGAAGACGAAGTCGAAGGGCTCCACCCCCTCGGCGACGAGCTGGCGCAGCGAGTCGGCGGCCGAGCCGACGAGAATGTCGACGAATTCGCCCACGCCGGCCCGGTCGAGGTTCCGGCGCGCAATGCCGGCGTGCTTGGGATCGAGCTCGAGTGTGATCAGTGCACCCCCGGCCCTCAATGCCCGGGCGAGGAAGATCGTGCTGTAGCCGCCGAGAGTGCCGATCTCCAAGATCCGCGTCGCGCCGATCCCCTTGGCGAGGAGTTCGAGGAGTTTGCCCTGGTTGGCCGCGACGTTGATCGCCGGTAGTCCGGCCGCGATGCTGTCGGCGAGCGCGGCTTTCAGTGCGTCGTCGTCGAGACCCAGCAGCTCGACCAGGTACTCATCGACGTCAGTCCAGATTGGTTCGACCATGGCTCGAGTCTGCCAGATTCGCGCGACCGTGCGTCAGTGGATCGTGCAGGCCACCTCGAGCGCGGACCCTAGGCCGGCCGGTCCCCGTCGCCGACGAAGGTGAAAGCCGCGACCCGCTTGAAGGGGTCGGACGCCGCAGCAGTCGATTGGTGCCCACCGTGAACAGCCACTGCTCGGCGCGACGAACTCCACGTCGACGAATCCACATCGTCGAAACGTCGAACGCACGGGCTCGTGAGGTCGGGCGGCCGACGATGGCGAGTCCAAATGACCTGGCGTCGCGCCGCCAGCGACGGCAGCATCGTGATCGTGCGCGTGATGTCATCAAGTGTCAGGTTGTCGAAGACTCCGCAGACGACGAGCACGTCGGCGGGCACGGAGCCTTGATAGGAGTCCGCTAGTCCAGCGTCGCCGACGATGACTTCCAGCGACGAGAGTCCGGCTCGCCGCGCGCGTGATCGCGCGCCCTCGGCGATCTCGGGGTCGAACTCGACGAGTCGCGCGTTGACGTCGGGCCCGCGCGGGTGGGTTTCGAGCACGTCAATGACGTCTCGGCCCTGGCCCGCGCACATCGACACCAGCCTGATCGGGCCACTAGCGACCTCGTCGAGCGCGAGCGAGAGCTGGCGCTTCACCTCGATCAGGCGCGCCGACAGCGGTGACGACGGGTCGTCGTAGGCGTCGTGCCACCTCGTCCAGTGCGAATGATTGATTGGCCGATGTTAGAACTGCGAGCTCGTTGGCCCGGTCTTTGGAAACTGGTGGGCGCCCGTGGCGTTGATGATGCCGACACTCTGCGGTCTCAACCACCGGATTCACATCCAGGAGCGCTGCGCCTTGAGCTCGGTGTACGCTACGAGGCCTTTGCGCTCGCGTAACCGGCCTGTTCCCTTCGTCTGGTGAAAGAGCCGCACCGAGAAAGTGCATGGCCGTCCTCGTCGACGGTGTTGAGTCTTCGTCAGGCGAGGGACTTCTTCATAGACTGGGCGACCAGCTGGTAGTCCATCGACTCGTAGAGTCGCCGCGCCACCGTATTGGGGCCGAACACATTGAGGGCGAGGCTGTTGCCACCGTGCTCGCGCGCAAAATTTTCGCCGGCCTCCATTGTGGCCCGACCGTATCCCTTGCCCCGATGCTCGGGCTCGATGACGATGTCATAGACGAACCACTCCGCCGACTTGCCCCCGTCCTGCTGGCTCAGCCAGAGGACGCCGACACGCTTGTCGCCTTCGAAGGCGTCAAAGACGTACTGGCCGGCTCCGGGACGTCCGTCCTCGAACAACATTTTCTTATGGTGCTCAACGTTCTTGTCCGCGGCTTCGACGCTTTCGCCCGCGTCGATCAGGTCCTGGCGGTAGGTCGCCCACATCAGAGGAAGCCACTCTCCCAGGCGGGCCGCATCCATTTCGCGGAGTCGAATCACCCCCTTAGATTGGCACAACCGATGTCGCCAAGCCCGTCGTGGCGAGATGCTGGAGGAGCAGTAATCCTCGCCGCGAGCGGGAAGGACCTCTTCCTTCGTCAGGCGGCCCGGCTCATCGAAGGTGCTTACTCACCACCGACGAACAGTCGATAGACGTTTGTCTGCCGTCCGATGATAAAAGTGTCTTCCCACCAACCTACGAGGCCACTCGGACCATCGAGGCAAACGAACTCGGCGGCGGGACCTCTTCTCCGTGCAGGCGCATCCCCTCGATGTGAAACTCAACGGCTTCGCGCATCAGCTCTTCGAGCTCTTCGATGGTGTCAGCGGCGCCAATGCATCCGGGAAGGTCTGGAACCATCGCGGCATAGTTATTTCCGGCTTTTTCAATAATGATTACGTACTCGGCCATTAACTCCTCCTCGCTATTCCGGCCTGGCGGAAGATACTTATCTCGATGAAGTTCGGAAGTTCTCGACTCGGCTTACCAGACACCGTCACTGTACCGGGTTTGATGGGATGATGAAATTGCCGATGACTACCACTGGTTCGAACATGAACCCACCCGTCGTCTTCGATTACTCGGATGATGTCTCGCACTCTCACGACCACCCAACGGTCGGTCGTCACCTCGCTGCGCTAATTCAATAAACGTTCGTCCACCGGTTCTTGGTAGAGGTGCCCAAGTGAGCGATTAGTCCTCAAGCCAACGTGACAGGACTTTCACATCACTTGATTCGTAGCCGACATTGCCGTAGAAGCTCATCGCCGATTCGTTCTCACTCCGAACCATCAACTGGACTTTAACTGCACCATTCTTGCGCAGCCACTCTTCCGCTGCATTCATAAGTTCTGATCCGAAGCCTTCGCGTTGATGCACCTTTCCAACCGCAAGGTAGTAGATCCAACCACGATGTCCATCGTGCCCCACCATCACAGTTCCGATCAACTCGTTGTCATTCGTGAGTCCAAGAACTGCAGATGTCGCCCCATCTAATGCACGCTGGAAATCCGTAGCCGCATCATTCCAGAGCCGAGTCAATCCGACGTCAGCCCAAAGGGCCACGACTGACTGAACATCGACTCCGGTTAGTTCACGAACTTCCACCGGCCAATGGTAATTGACGAGGCCAAGACGCTTCTATAGACCTAACCGGTACACATTGGTCTCCCTGCGCTCGAAGCCGAGCTTCTGGTAAAGAGCGTTTGCCGCCTCGCGCGAGGGCCGGCTCGTTAGCTCGATCGTTCGCGCGCCGCGAGAACGCGCCTCCTCGACCGCGGCGATCGTCAGGGCTTCGCCGATGCCGAGACCTCGCACATCCTCGTCGACCACGACGTCCTCGATCCAAGCCCGCAGTCCCATCGGGATGCGGAAGATGACCAGCGTCAGCGTTCCCACGATGGCGCCGCCGTCGGTGGCGACGAAGAGCGTCGCGGTGTCGGAGTTCACCATCGACTCGACGTCCGCGAGCGTGAGCTGGGGTGCCGCCGTCGAGAGCTGAGGCAAGAGGCTGTTGAGGCCCGCGAGCAGTTCGGGCGTCGCGACGCTGGCCCTCTCTACGGTGACGCTCACCGCTCCACCCGCCAGACGGGGCGGCGCAGGTTGTCGTAAAAGACGTTACGCACCTCGCCGTCGATCGCCGAAAAGATCAGCGGCGCCCACCGGTCGGCGCCGACCGTCGGGCGGGGCAGCTCGTCGCGCGAGAACCAGCCGGCGTCGGTCACCTCGAGGGGGTGGAGCTGCAACTCGCCACCGACGGCCCGGCAGAAGAAGAGCAGCGAGTAGAGCGGGATCCGCGAGTCCCCGAGGCGCATGCCGTCGAGCACGCCGATGAGCCGCACCGGCTCGACCGCGATACCGGTCTCTTCGAGGACCTCCTTTACGACGACCTCGGGCGCGGAGTAGCCCACGTCGCACCAGCCGGTCGGGTAGAGCCAAATGCCTGAGTCAGCTCGCCGGATGAGGAGGAGCTCACCTTCGTCGTTGGTGACCGCGGCGCCGACGGCAACCTTCGGCGTTTGGTAGCCCGGCACCCCCCGGCCCACCTCGCGGGTCCACTGGGTGACGTACCCGTCGGCGTCGGGCACGCCCACGAGGCCCTCGTCAGCGGCGACCTTCATGTCGGCCGCGATCTTCAGGATCTCCTCGAAGCGCTCACGCTCGTACTGGCTCTCGGTGAAGCCGAGACCGGTCTTGGCGACCGCGGCGAGCGATTCGGCCCAGCGGCGCAGCGTCTTTTCGGGGACGGGCTCGCTCACGCCTTGACGCTAGCAATGGCCGCTAGGCGAGCGAAGCCCCAAGTACTTCTTCCAGCGTTCCCACGAGCCCGGTGTAGAAGGGACCGAACTCGGCGTAGAGGGTCGAGGCCTCGTCAAAGCGCATCGTGTAGACACACTCCTTCAGGTCATCGAGGTGCACGCCGAAGAGCGTCACGCCCCACTCCCAGTCGTCGAGGCCCGTCGAGCCCGTGACGAGCTGCAGGATCCGGCCCTTGAAGGTCCGCCCGATGGCGCCGTGCTGGCGCATCAGCTCCTCGCGCCGGTCGTAGCCGAGCGCGTACCAGTTATTCACGTCGCCGCGGCGCTTGGACATCGGGTAGAAGCAGAACGCCCTCATCCCCTCGGGCGGCAGCGTCGGATAGAGGCGGGCATTCAGCATCTGCTCGGGCATGCCGGCCGCGTACTCGCTCACCTCGGTCAGCGAGACGTAGCTCTCCGAGACGAGGCAGCCCGCCGCCTGCACCTGGGACTGGAAGCGGCGCAGGTCCCAGAGGTTCGCCCCCAGCACCATGAAGCAGGCGTCGGCCCTCGCCCCGACGATCGACGCCGTCACGACCTGCAGCCCGCCTGCCTCGGCCTTCTCGACGGCCTCGCGCAGTGCGATTTCGTCGACCTCGCCCTCGAGGTGGCAGAAGAGGTGCACGACGTTCAGGCCGCGTGCGGGACCAAGGGGCGTTGGTGTGGACATGGGCCCATGCTACGGGGCGTTACCTCTAGCCAGAAACGACGAACCGCGGGGCCAAGCCCCGCGGTTCGTCGTTGACTGAACAGCGATTTAGTAGTCGTCCATCCCGCCGCCGGACATGGCCGGCGCCTTCTCCTCGGGCTTGTCCACGATGACGCACTCGGTGGTGAGAAAGAGCGCCGCGATGGACGCCGCGTTCTGCAGCGCTGAGCGAGTCACCTTCGCCGCGTCGATCACGCCGGCCACGATGAGGTCCTCGTACTCGCCAGTGGCGGCGTTGAGACCTTCGGTGGACTTGGTGAGATGACGGACCTTGTCGACGACGACCCCGCCCTCAAATCCCGCGTTGACGGCAATCTGGTTGAGCGGGCTCTCGACGGCCTTGGCGACGATGCGCGCGCCGGTCTGCTCGTCACCGAGCAGCTTGTCGGCGGCGTCGTTGATGCGGTCCTGGCTTCGCAGCAAGGCTACGCCGCCGCCGGGCACAACACCTTCTTCGATGGCGGCCTTGGTCGTCGAGACCGCGTCCTCGATGCGGTGCTTCTTCTCCTTGAGCTCGACTTCGGTCGCTGCACCTACCTTGATGACGGCGACACCGCCCGAGAGCTTGGCCAGGCGCTCCTGGAGCTTCTCGCGGTCGTAGTCCGAGTCGGTGTTTTCGATTTCGGCCTTGATCTGGCTGATGCGGCCCTTGATGTCCTCCTCGGATCCCGCGCCTTCGACGATCGTGGTCTCGTCCTTGGTGACGACGATCTTGCGGGCCGAGCCCAGCAGATCGAGGGTGGCGTTCTCGAGCTTGAGGCCGATCTCCTCGGAGATGACGGTCGCGCTGGTGAGGATGGCGATGTCCTGGAGCATGGCCTTGCGTCGTTCGCCAAAGCCCGGTGCCTTCACCGCGACGGACTTGAAGGTGCCGCGGATCTTGTTCACGACCAGCGTCGCGAGCGCCTCGCCCTCGACGTCCTCGGCGATGATGAGAAGTGGCCGCCCGGACTGCATGATCTTCTCCAGCACCGGCAGCAGGTCGCGCACCGAGGAGATCTTGCTCGAGACAAGCAAGATGTAGGCGTTTTCGAGCACCGCCTCCTGTCGTTCCATGTCGGTCGCGAAATACGGCGCGATGTAGCCCTTGTCAAAGCGCATCCCCTCGACGAGGTCCATCTCCATCCCGAAGGACTGGCTCTCCTCGACGGTGATGACGCCGTCCTTGCCGACCTTGTCGATGGCGTCGGCGATCATCGCGCCAATCTCCTCGTCGGCCGCGGAGATAGAGGCCACCTGGGCGATCTGCTCCTTGGTGTCGGCCGGCTTGGCCAAGTCCTGGAGGGACGAAACGGCGGCCACGACCGCGGCCTCGATGCCGATCTTGAGCGCCATCGGGTTCGCGCCGGCGGCCACGTTGCGCAGGCCCTCGTGGACCATGGCCCAGGCGAGGACCGTCGCGGTGGTCGTGCCGTCGCCGGCCACGTCGTCCGTCTTCTTGGCGACCTCCTTGACGAGCTCGGCGCCAATCTTCTCGAAGGGGTCCTCGAGGTCGATCTCCTTGGCGATCGAGACCCCGTCGTTAGTGATGGTGGGAGCGCCCCACTTCTTGTCCAGCACGACGTTGCGGCCCTTGGGTCCGAGAGTGACGCGCACGGCGTCGGCCAGCTTGTTCATGCCGCGCTCGAGTGAGCGACGTGCCTCCTCGTCGAAAGCGATCAGTTTCGCCACGGTGAATCCTCCTAGTGCGAGAGTTGTTTTTGGTGCGTGGCCATATTAGCAGTCTCTGACCGAGAGTGCTAACGGCCTAGCCCCCGGCCACCGCCGGCACGAGCGAGACGGTCTGGCCCGGCTCGAGCACCGTGTCCAGTCCGTCCAGGAATCGCACATCCTCGTCGGCCACGAAGACGTTGACGAAGCGCCGAAGGCGCCCGTCGGGTTCGAGGACCCGCTCGGCGAGGCCGGGGTACGAGGAATCGACCGCGATGATCGCTTCGCGCACGGTCCCCGCCTCGACCGGGACCTCGCCGGCGCCCCCCACGAGCGCCCGGAGCTGGCTGGGCAGTCGCACGACGACGCTCACGGGGCCGCCACCAGCTGGTGAAAGCGCAGGGCCTCCTCGGCAGCCTCGAGGGACGGGCCGATTGTCGCGGTCAGTCTCGCGGTGTCCTCCACGGCGTCCAGGGTCTTCAGGCCGTGGCCGGAGATGATCGCCACCGTCGAGCCATCAGGGTCGATCGTGCCACGTGCCATGAGCTGGCGCAGCGACGCGATGGTGACGCCGCCAGCCGTCTCGGCGAAGACCCCTTCGGTCCTGGCGAGCAGCTCGATGCACTCGAGGATCTCCTCGTCGGGCACCGAGCCGCAGTCGCCCCCGCTCGCGCGCAGCTCGTCGAGCACGTAGGGTCCGTCGGCCGGATTCCCAATCGCGAGCGAGCGGGCAATGGTATTGGGTCGCTGGGGCCGGATGATTTCGGCGCCAGACGCGAACGCTGTCGCGATCGGCGAGCAGCCCAGGGCCTGTGCGCCAAAGATGACGGGCGCGCTGCCCTCGACGAGGCCGAGCGCGATGAACTCCTTGAACCCCTTGGCGACCTTGGTGAACTGGCTGCCTGAGGCGACGGGCACGACGACTTGGGCGGGCGTTCGCCAGCCCAATTGCTCGGCGATTTCGAACGCCAGTGTCTTCGATCCCTCGGCGTAGTAGGGCCGCACGTTGATGTTGGCGAAGGCCCAGTCGGGGTGCTCGGCGACCAGTTCGACGCAGAGCCGGTTCACGTCGTCGTAGCTGCCCCTTACGCCGAGCACGGTGCCCCCGAAGATCGCCGCCATCGCGATCTTCGATCGCTCGAGGTCGGCCGGGATGATGGTCACGCTCGGCCAGCCGATCGCTGCGGCGTGCGCGGCCACCGAGGTCGCCAAGTTGCCCGTCGAAGCGCAGGCCGCCGTCGTAAAGCCGAGACGTCGCGCGCTCGAAAGCGCCACCGAGACCACGCGGTCCTTGAACGAGCCGGTGGGGTTGCGCGTGTCGTCCTTCAGCCAGAGCTCGCGCAGCCCGAGTACCTCGCCCAGCCGACGGGCCCGGCGAAGCGGCGTCCAGCCCGTGCCGAGGTCAACCGGCGACTCGCCCGGGTCGGGCAGCAGGGCGCCGTAGCGCCACAAGGAGGGCGGACCCGCTTCGATGGACGCTCGGGTAACCACCCCTCGGGCCCCCTCGAGGTCGTAGGCCACTTCGAGCGGGCCGAAGCAAAGGTCGCACACGTAGCGAGCCCCATCAGGGTAATTGGTGCCACACTCTCGACATCTAAGTCCGGTAGCGAAACTCATGACTCCCTCTTCATCGATCGGCCTTTGGCACCTGGTGTGAAGGGATGTTCCCGGAATTCACACTGGTTGTCGCGACGTCTACGGGGCCGTCCCTCAGTCGCTCTGGATGATGGCTTAATTGTTACCGAAAGGGTCGTATTTGTCAAGTCCCCAGCACTCGACCCCTAGCCTCGTCGTCATGGCGGGCGCCGACATCCCCTGGACGCTGACGCGCGAGGCCTTCACGCTCGAGCGCGTGGCCGAGCTGAAGCGCGACACCTCGGTCGCCGTGATCGTGCCGGCAGCCAACGAAGCGTCAACGATCGGCGCCGTGCTCGATTCGGTGCAGATCCACGACCATCTCGTCGACGAGCTCGTCGTGGTGGACGACCACTCCAGTGACGACACCCCTACCGTCGCAAACCACCATGGCGCGCGCGTCGTGCATCTAGTAGCTCGTGGCGGCAAGGGCGCGGCGATGAACGCCGGGCTCGCCGCGACCACGTCGGAGATCGCCGTCTTCCTCGACGCCGACGTGCAAAATGCGACGGCCGACTACGTCGCCCGGCTGATCCAGCCGCTGCTCGAGCGTCCAGCCGTCCAGCTCGTCAAGGGCTACTACGAGCGACCGTTGCACAACATGCCCACGGGTGGCGGCCGGGTCAACGAGCTAGCGGCGCGACCGATACTTTCCTTGCTCTTTCCCGGACTAGGCGAAATCCGCCAGCCCCTCGCCGGTGAGACGGCGGCCCGTCGAAGCGCCCTGGACCTGATCGAACTCGAGCCGGGCTACAGCGTCGAGATCGCTCTACTGATCGACTTCGCCGAACGATTCGGTGTTCACGCCCTAGCCCAGGTCGATCTCGGTATCCGACGCCACCGCAATCGGCCCCTCGACGAGCTTCGCCCGATGTCGGTCGAAGTCCTGCGTGCGGCGCTCGAACGCTACAAGGTCGATCTGCCCGAACAAATCTGAATTAATGGACGCCCGAGTTAGGACCGAGCACCACGATCACGTCGTCGCTCGAGGCGCCGGTCACGGGGTTCCGGTGGTCGAGCGGGTGCACGACGGACGAGCTCACTTTGATCGTGCTGGCGATCTCTAGCGCCGCTTGCTGGAAGCTCGTGTTGTAGTAGATGATCGTCGCCTTCACGTGGGGTCCGTTGGCCGCCGGCAAAGTGTCCCAATCTTGGGTCATCAAGATCTGTGTGTAGTGGGCAGCCAGTCCGGTGATCGAAGTACCGTTGGCCACGACGACCCGCACCCGGGATTTGAGGACCCTCGGCAGGGTTGTCGTGGTCCCACCAGTCGCTGGCACCGTCGTCGTCACCGTCGGCGAATTCGAGGGTGTCACGGACCGCACCATCAAAAACGCTGCACCAACGAAGAGCGCGACGATGAGCAGGGCGACGACGAGCGTTGGCTGGTAGTGCGAACCCGACGAGTGAGCTTCGTGCGACGCGTGAGCTTCGTGCGACGCGCTTGATTCGCTCATGTCACCAACACTAGAGCGATCAGACAGAAATCACTAATCTGAATGGTTCCAAGCCGGTGTGGCGCAGTCTGGTAGCGCAGGCGATTTGTAATCGTCAGGCCGTGGGTTCGAATCCCTCCACCGGCTCCGATCGCGGCTCCGATCGCGACGGTGTCACACGACTCTCGAACGACGGCTTCTAGTCGACAAAAACTTCGACGCGCGAGTTGGACGCGGTGCTCTTGCCGACGGCGTCACCTTCGCCGGCCGACGAGATCGCGACGCCCCTTACCTTCAAGACGCTGAGCTCGCTGCGCAGGTAGGCGGCCACGCTCGCGGACCTCGCCGCGCTGATAGATCGATCGAACGCGGCTGAGTGTGAGCTGGCGGCGTAGCCATAAAGCGTGACCTTGATGTAGCCCCTTGCCTTGATGGCCTTGGCCAATTGGGCGACTTGCCGCTTGAGGCCGGACGTCAAGATCGCCGAGTCCCGGGCGAAGAGGCCGACGGCACCGTAAAGGGTCGCGGTCCGTGTCGCCTTCCACTGCGCGTAGAGCGTCAGCGGCGCCGACAGCGTGATGCTCTGTCCCGGCGCGTACGAGATGCCCTTGCCGTTGGCCGCGGTGTTCCACGATGTCAAGGTGTAGCCAGGTCTAACCAAAGTCGACGAAGAGGGCAGGTTCACCGTCGAACCTACGTTGGCGCTGAGCGGACTTACTGAACCACTGCCACCGTTGGCGCTAAAGCGCACCACGACGACGCCTACCGCCGTCCACTGCGGATAGAGCGTCAGTGACGCAGTCAGCGTCACACTCTGGCCCAACGCGTACGAGGTTCCCGTTCCGTTGGCCGCAGTATTCCACGAGGTAAGAGCGAAACCTGGATTTGACACCGTCGTCGTAGTGGGCAGGGTCACGGTGGAGCTGCCGTCACCACTCAGAACCTGAGATGACCCGGGACCGTAATCAATCAAGATCTCGATCTGATTCGTCGACGGCGTCCACTGCGCGTAGAGCGTCAGTGACTGCGTTGGTTCGTAGCTTGCCCCGGCCAGACCTATGAGCGTTCCACCCGTGGCCGACGTGTACCAGCCCTTGAAGGACGCGCCCGAATTGGTAGGTGCTGGCAGCGTGATAGCGGTTCCGCCGGCGACGTAGTCGGCGGCTAATGGGCTGACGCTCCCGCCATTTGGCGCGTACGTCACGACAAATGGGTTCGTCGTCCACTGCGCGTAGAGCGTCAGGGACTGGGTTGGTTCGTAACTGGCTCCGGCCAGACCGATGAGCGTTCCGCCCGTCGCGGCCGTGAACCAGCCATTGAAGGACGCCCCCGAATTGGTAGGTGTTGGCAGCGTGATAGCGGTTCCGTCCGTGGAGTATTCAGTTGTAAGAGGGCTGACCACTCCCCCATCCGGCGCGAAGGTCACAACATACTGATCAGGCGTCCACTGCGCATAAAAGGTTTGATCAGCATCGAGGACGACAGAATCCCCCGGTGCGTACGCGGTGCCAGACCCGCTTGATGCGGTATTCCAGTCATAGAAGGAGTACCCCGGATCCACGAATTGTGAACCATCAGGGAAACTGAATGCGGATCCCACTGGTTGGCTCTCATCGGCAACGCTCCCTGTTGCCCCGTTGCCAGAAAAAGTTGCAGTCACGTTCGGCACGGACGCCCACTGCGCATACAGCTCCAAGTCAGAGGCAAAGGAATAAAGTGCGCCGTCACTGTAGGAGGCTCCACTTCCGTTCGCGGCTGTGTTCCAACTTGAGAACGTGTGACCAGAGTTTGCAAATGCGGGACTCAGGTCCGTGAACAGGGTCAAGTCATGAGGAGTGCTGCCCAGCTGATAGGTCTCCACAGCGTCGCCGGAACTATCGTTCTCAGCGAAGGTGACCGTGTGTGTCGTCAAGACTGACGCCCACTGCGCATACAGCTCCAAGTCAGAGGCAAAGGAATAAAGTGCGCCGTCACTGTAGGAGGCTCCACTTCCGTTCGCGGCTGTGTTCCAACTTGAGAACGTGTGACCTGAGTTTGAAAATGCCGGACTCAGATCCGCGAACAGGGTCAAGTCATGAGCAGCGCTTCCCAGCTGATAGGTCTCCACAACGTCGCTAGGACTGTCGTTTTCAACGAAGGTGACGGTGTAAGTCGTTGGAATCGTTGCAAAGGCTGGAACGCCCAGCATAAGTACGAAAAGACATCCGAATATCAGGGCACATCGGCGAAGCGCGATGCCAAACTTCCGGTACTTGTGACCGCTCATAGCGTTCCGCATCGAGACAATGTCAAATGAGCGGCACCATCGCAGTTTCGCATTTCGTTTTCCAATCAAGATGTTCAATCGCTCAATGTTCGAGATCGCGAGTTACGACTGATAGCTCGCTTCCTCGTCGCCCGCATAGTTGACCGAATCGACGCCGCGGAGTGCGTCACTTTTCTAACGCGGCTGAACAACGGTTGAGCGAGAGTTGTAACCGAATGGATTTAAGTTTCTTTGACGCTCGCGAAAAAAATAATTGGTCTAGGAAGCGACGAGCGTAAAAAGACTTTTGGTCTAGGAAGCGACGAGCGTAAGAAGACTTTTGGTCTAGGAAGCGATGCGTCGTTGACGCGCGACTTCGTACGCCGCGACGGAAACCGCGGCACCTGCGTTGAGTGAATTGATCCGACCGAGCTGTGGTATCGACACAACGGTCGCGCACCGCTTGCGAGTGAGTGCCGCGAGACCCTTCTCTTCACCGCCGACGACGAGCGCGACAGGTACGCCGCCAAGGTCGACGTCGTAGATCGAATCAGTGGACTCGGCCGCGAGCCCGACCGTAAGGACGCCCGCGCGGTTCAGCTGGTCGATCGCAGTGGGTATGCCACCGACGTCGCAGAAGTTGAGGTATTCGATGGCGCCCGCCGCGGTCTTGGCGACGGTCGGCGAGATACGGGCGGATCGGTGTCGCGGCAGCACCACGCCGGTCACGCCCGCGCCGTCGGCGCTGCGCAGCATCGCTCCCAGGTTGCGTGGGTCGGTCACGCCGTCACAGACGAGCAGGAAAGGGTGCTTGACGCTCAGCAGGACCTCGAGCCCTACCGTGTCAAGGGCTTTCGCCAGGGCCACCACGCCCTGATGGCCTTCGGTCTTGGCCTCGCGCTCGAGTCGCGTCATCGAGACCATCTTCACCGGGACGCGTTGGCGCTGCGCCTCAAGCTCAATCGCGTCAAGGACGGACGAGGTGTCCTGTGCTTCGGCAACGAAGACCCGTTTCACCGGGCGTCGCCGAGCCCGCAAGAGTTCGAGGACGGCCTGTCGGCCCTCGACCTGATCACCCCCGACGCCGTCTCGCTCGCGCGAGGTCGCTCGTTGCGGACCAGTCGGGCCCGCCCGGCGATCACCGGGACGCGAGGTTCTGCGAGCGGCGCCTCGCCGAGGCGCCGGAGAGGGACTCATGCGTGGTCCTCGAGTAAGACGACGGCGCTCGCGCCCATCCCGTCGCCGCGACCGAGAGCGCCCAATCCCTCGAACGTCGACGCCTTCACCGAGACCGTCGCGCCCACGACGCTCGAGAGCTCGTGGGACATCGCGGGCATGTAGAGCGCGAGCTTGGGCCGCTCGGCGATGATGGTCACGTCGGCCGAGGCGACGCGAAAACCCTCGGCGCGCACGAGCTCCACCGTCGCCTCGAGTAGCCGACGCGAGGAGGCATCGCGGTACGCGGGGTCGTTATCGGGAAAGTGGCGTCCGAGGTCGCCCAGGTTCGCCGCGCCGAGCAGCGCGTCACAGAGCGCGTGCGTCGCCACGTCGGCGTCGGAGTGGCCCTCGAGACCCGGGCCCTCGGGAACGTGTACCAGTCCGAGCCAGAGCGGTCGGTCGGCGCGCTCACTCACCCGGTGGACGTCGACGCCCTGGCCGATCCTCACGGACGGCTCCGCTCGAGGACGCTCAGCACGTCGAGGTCGCTGGCGCGGGTGATCTTCACGTTGCGTGGCTCTCCTTCGACAACGACGACCCGAGCGCCGAGGGCCTCGACGAGGGCGGCGTCGTCGCTCGCCTCGTCGCCCTTGGCGTGGGCCCGCTCGAGCATCTCGCGTCGGAAGGCCTGGGGGGTCTGAACCGTGACGAGCTCGTCGCGTGAGAGGGTCGCGACGACGGTCATCACCCCGCCGTCGGAGACGACGCGCTTAACGGTGTCGGTGACGGTGACTCCGGGGATGGCTGCGTCAGCACCCGCGAGGACGGCGTCGAGCACCGAGTGAAAGAGCGCCGCACTAGCGAGAGGTCGCGCAGCGTCGTGCACCACCACGACCTCGGCGTCGTGGCAGAGTTCGAGACCCCGACGCACCGACGCGGCTCGCGTGGCGCCGCCGACGATCACGAGGTCCGCGCCTTCGCCGTCGCCCTCGTAACCCTCGGGAACGACGAGCACGACCGTGTCGGCAACCGAACGCGCGATTCGCACGCTGCGAGCGGCGACCGTCTCGCCGTCAAGGATTGAGAACTGCTTCAGGGCGCCGAAGCGGGTACCCTGACCCGCGGCCACGATGACGGCCGCGACGGACACGTCTAGGGAAGGACCGAGGCGAGCTTCTCCTCAGCCGCTTCCGTGTCCACGTTCAGGGCGAAGGTCAGCTCCGAGACGAGGATCTGACGTGCGCGCGTGAGCATACGCTTCTCGCCGGCGCTCAGCCCCTTGTCCTTATCGCGAATCGAGAGGTTGCGCACCACCTCGGCCACCTGGTAGATGTCGCCAGAGCGGAGCTTTTCGGAGTGGTTCTTGAATCGCCGCGACCAGTTGGTGGGCATGCGGGCCTCCTTCTTGCGAAGGACCGCGAAGACCTCTTCGACCTCCTCGTCGTTGATGACTTCACGCAGCCCGACCGATTCGGCGTTGGCGACCGGCACCATAAGCACCAGGTCGGTGTAGGCGACTTTGAGCTTCAGGTAGTCCTGCTTGACGTCAAAAGCCGTCATTTTCTCGATTTTTTCCACGGTGCAGGCTCCGTGGTGGGGGTAGACGAGACGGTCGCCTTTTTTGTACTTTCGCGCGGTCATTTACTGGGGACTCCTATGGGGCCCGCGCCCGATGGGGGCGTTTGGGGGACTATCTATTCTAGCAGATTTTGCCCCTCGCGTGACGAATTGAGATCCGCTTGGGCCGATCCACGCTGCGACCGTCAGGACCACGTCGCCTGGTCCCCGCGTCGAGCCAAGGCCACATCGAGCACCGTCGAAACGCATCAACGGTAGCGGAAGCTGAGACTCGTTCCGCCACGTCGCCGCGGGACGTTCTTCCCTGGTCGAGTCATCGAGCGATGGTTAAGAATGCAGTTATGTTTCCCGACGACGAAACGAGGCTGCGCGATGGCGTCACCCGGCCGGGTGACGTGCCCGGCAACGCTCCGGTCGGCGCGACCGTGGTGCTCGAGCTCGAGGGTGTCGACGCTCTTATCGCGGGCCTCGCGAGCGCCGGCTACGAGACGAAGGGGCCGGTCGTGCGCGAGGGAGCAATCGTGCCGGGGCGCCTGAGCGGTGTCGCCGACCTACCCCGGGGCGTGCACGACGACCAGGCGCCAGGTCACTACCAGCTCACCTACGGGGACGACGACCGGCTCTTCGACTGGGCGGTCGGTCCGGAGTCCTGGAAGGGCGAATTCTTCCCCCCGCACGACGAAGTCTGGCGGCTGTCCACCACGAGTGGCGAAGTGGCGGTCCGCGTGACGGCGGAGGAAACCACACCGCTCGCAATCATCGGCGCGCGTCCCTGTGAAGCCGCCGCGCTCGACGTGCTCGACCGGGTCCTCCAGGACGGCGCGTACCGCGATCCTCGCTACGCCGAGCGTCGCGATCGGGTATTCATTGCGGTGACCGAGTGCGCCAGTCCTTCCGCCACGTGCTTCTGCGCCTCGATGGAGACCGGACCGCAGATAGATGGCGGCTACGACCTCGCCCTCACCGAGCTGGACGACGAGAAGGGCCATCGATTCCTCGCTCGTGTCGGCACGCCGCGCGGGGCCGAGGCGCTGGCCGGGGCGGCGTGGCGACCGGCCGACGAAGCTGACCTGACGGCGCGCACGGCGCTGCTCGAAGGGGCCCGACAGCGAATGGGTCGACACCTTGAGACCGACGGACTGGCCGCAGCGCTCGCGCGCAACGTCGAGCACCCGCGCTGGGCCGAGGTCGCCGAGCGGTGCCTGTCGTGCGGCAACTGCACGCTGGTGTGCCCCACGTGCTTTTGCAGCGACGTGCACGACAAGACCGAGCTCGACGGCGACGTGGTGCGAGAGCGCACCTGGTCGTCGTGTTTCGACGTCGATCACTCGTACCTGCACGGCGGCGCCGTTCGCCCGACGACGTCGTCGCGCTATCGCCAGTGGCTGACCCACAAGCTCTCCACGTGGTGGGACCAGTTCGACACGACCGGCTGCGTGGGCTGCGGGCGCTGCATCGCCTGGTGCCCCGTCGGCATCGACATCACCGAGGAGGCGACGGCCATCGTAGCGAGCGACGGCGCCACGCGGGTTGATGTGCCCGCCGTGAGGAGGCCATCGTGATCACCTCGCTCGACGAACTGCTGGCGGCCCACCCCTTCATGGCGGGCCTCGGCCACGACCAGTTCGCGGTCGTAGCCGGCTGCGCGCGCAACGTCGCGCTGGCCAAAGGTGCGATGCTCTGCGTGGAGGGGGCCAGCGCCGACACCTTCTTCTTGCTGCGCCGCGGCCACGTTTCGATCGAGGTCCACGGTCCCGGCCGGGGCCCCGTCGTCATCGAGACCGTCGGATCGGGCGCCGTCGTGGGCTGGAGCTGGCTGGTGCCCCCGTATCGCTGGACGTTTGACGCGCGTGCCATGGAGCCAGTCGGTGCCATCGCCATCGATGGCGCGTGCCTGCGGGACAAGTCGCTCGACGACCCGGCGCTCGGCTTCGCGCTCCTGTCCAACGTCTCTCGGGAGCTGCTCTCGCGCCTGCAGGCGACGCGCCTTCGCCTGCTCGACCTCTACGGGACCGCGCGTGGCTAGCGCCAAGCCCGGCGTCGCGACGCGCGAGCCGTCGCGCCAACCGCTCACGCCGGTGCTGCACCGAGTCGTGCGCCGCCAGCGCGAGACCGAGGACGTTGTGACGCTCTGGCTCGAGCCGCTCGACGGGGAGCGGCTGACCTTTCGCGCAGGTCAGTTCAACATGGTGAGCGCTCTTGGCGTCGGCGAGGCGGCGATCTCGGTGAGCGGCGCACCCGGCGTCGCGGGACCGCTTCGCCACAGCGTGCGCGATGTCGGGGCGGTGTCTCACGCCCTTTGCACCTGTGAGGTCGGCGACCTCATCGGCGTACGCGGACCCTTCGGCACCGACTGGGGCATCGCCGCTCGTGACGGCGAGCCCGACCCTCGCGACACCGTCATCGTCGCCGGCGGCATCGGACTGGCGCCGCTGCGCGGTGCGATCGATGAGCTCGTGGCGGCCCGGGCCTGGGGCTCGGGGCGCGTCTTCGTGCTCGTGGGCGCCCGCGAGCCCGCCCAACTTGTCTTCACCGATGACCTCGAACGCTGGGAGCGCGACGGCGCGGTTGTCCTGTCGACCGTGGACCGCGCGACGCCCCAGTGGCACGGTCGCGTCGGGCTCGTAACAACGCTGCTCAGTGACGCGGGCTTCGACCCGGCCAACTGCCGGGCTCTACTCTGCGGGCCTGAGATCATGATGCGCTTTACGGCGCGCGCGCTCTCGGACCTTGGCGTCGATCCAGAGCGCGTGTGGGTCTCGCTCGAGCGCAATATGCAGTGCGGGCTCGGCTGGTGCGGCCACTGCCAGCTGGGACCCTTGCTCTTGTGCCGCGACGGCCCGGTCGTGCGCTACGGCGGGTTGGTGGCCGAGTTGATGAACCAGCGCGAGCGATGAGCGACCACCGCCCCACTCTGGCCGTGTGGAAGTTCGCCTCCTGCGACGGCTGTCAGCTGAGCTTGCTCGACTTGGAACCCGAGCTGCTCGCCCTGGCGAGCGCCGTGCGCATCGCCCACTTCACCGAGATGACCCGGGCCAGCGTCGAGGGACCCTACGATCTCTCGCTCGTCGAGGGCTCAGTCACGACCGAGGTCGACGTGGAGCGCATCAAGGCCGTGCGGGCGAATTCGCGCTACCTCGTGACGATCGGCGCGTGCGCGGCGACCGGGGGGATCCAAGCGCTGCGCAACTTCACCGAGCCCGGGCGCTACGCCGCGACGGTCTACGCCCACCCGGAGTACCTGGATTCGCTCGAGACCTCGACACCCGCGTCGGCGCACGTGGCGGTCGACTACGAGCTGCACGGCTGTCCGATCGACCGCTACCAGCTGCTCGAAGTCATCCTCGCGTTCTTGGCCCACCGCCGCCCCGTCATTTCGAACACGTCGGTCTGCCAGGAGTGCAAGGCCCGCGGGACGGTCTGCCTGCTCGTCACGGGCCAGGCGCCCTGCCTCGGCCCGGTGACGCGGGCGGGCTGCGGCGCCCTGTGCCCGTCGGTCGCGCGGGGTTGCTTTGGCTGCTTTGGCCCGAGCGAGAGCGCCAACGCCAACTCGCTCATCGACTGGCTGCGCAGCCGGGGCTTCGCGGACGACGAGTTGGCCCGGCTGTTCCAAACGTTCAACGCCGCGGCGCCGGCCTTTCGCAACGCCGCGACCTACGCGACGACCGCGGTCACCCTGGGTCCGCCGCGAGTCTCTTCGGGGGTGCGCCAGTGAGTCACGGCACCACACGCACGATCAGCGCTGAGGGCGTCGCTCGCGTCGAGGGCGAGGGCTCGCTGCGCGTCGTCGTGAGCGACGGACGCGTCAGCGACGTCTCGCTGGATATCTTCGAGCCACCGCGCTTCTTCGAGGCGATGCTCGTGGGCCGGCACTTCAGCGAAGCCCCCGACATCACGGCGAGGATCTGCGGGATCTGCCCCGTCGCCTACCAGATGTCGGCGTGCCTGGCGATGGAGGACGCTTGCGGCATCGAAGTCAGCGACGCGGTGGCGTCGCTGCGCCGGCTGCTGTACTGCGGTGAGTGGATCCAGAGCCACGCGTTGCACGTCTACCTCTTGCACGCGCCCGACTTCCTCGGCTGCCAGGACGCCGTCGAGCTGGCCGAGCGCGATCCGGCTGTCATCGAGCGCGGGCTGGCCCTAAAGTCCACCGGCAACCTCGTCATGGCGACCGTCGGCGGGCGCGCCGTGCACCCAGTCAATGTTCGCGTCGGGGGCTTCTACCGAGCCCCCGAACCTGCGGCGATCGAAGGCCTCGCCGAACCCCTCCGGCGAGCCCGCGACGCGGCACTCGCCACCGTTCGTTGGGTCGCCGGCTTCGACTTCCCCGAGGTCACCGGCTCCTATCGCTTCGTCGCGCTGCGACAGGCCGGCCGCTACGCGATTGACGGCGGGCGGCCGCGGCACCTCGGACGGCCTCGACCTCTCGCCCTCGCGTTTCGCCGAGCTCGCCGTCGAAGAGCAGGTCGAGCGCTCAACCGCGCTGCACGCCCGATTGGACGGCGAGGCGTACCTCACCGGCCCGCTCGCGCGCTACGCGCTGAACGCGCCGCTGCTACCGGCCCTCGTGCGCGAGGCCGCGCGCGAGGTGGGGCTTGGCGAGCTCTGCGACAACCCCTTCAAGAGCATCATCGTGCGCGCGCTCGAGCTGGTCTTCGCCTGCGACGAGGCGCTGCGCATCGTCGAGGCGTACGAGCCGCCCGCGCCGCCGACCGCGACCATGACCGCGCGCGCCGGGGTCGGCACCGGCGCCACCGAAGCGCCCCGGGGGCTCCTGTTGCACCAGTACGAGATCGACGCCGAGGGAACCATCGTGCGCGCGCGCATCATGCCGCCGACCTCCCAGAACCAGCTCACGATTGAGGACGACCTGCGCCGGGTGGTCGAGGGTGGCCTACAGCTCGGCGACGACGAGCTCCAGTGGCGCTGCGAGCAGGCGGTGCGCAATCACGACCCGTGCATCTCCTGCGCCGCCCACTTCCTCGACCTGAAGGTGGTGCGCTCGTGAGCGCCGTCGTGGTCGTCGCCGGGCTCGGCAGCCCCTACCGCGGGGACGACGCCGTCGGGCCTATGGTCGCGGCGATGGTCGCCGAGGCGTCGCTCGCGGCGCGCGACGTCGGTCCCCTCGAAGATCCGCTCGACCTGCTCGGCGTCTGGGACGGGGTGGACCTGGCGGTGGTGGTGGACGCGGTGCGATCGGGCGCGCTGGCAGGAACCGTGCGAGTGCTTGAGGTGAACCCCGACGCCGTAGTCGACTCGTCGGGGGGACCCGGCCTCACGAGCACGCACGGCATCGGCCTCGCCGGCGTGCTGCGCCTGGCGCGAGCGATCGACCGGGCACCGCGGCGTCTCGTGGTCGTTGCGGTCGAAGGCGAAATCTTCGAACTCGGAGGAACGATGAGCCACGCAGTGGCGGCGGCGGTGCCCGATGCCGTCAGCCACGTGATGGCCCTGATTGAGGAGGTGTGCGCATGTGCCTAGGACTCTTGTACCAAGTGGTGGCCCTCGGCGAATCCAACGACGTTCAGGTTGAAAGCGTCGAGGGCGCGCGCACGCGAGCCTCACTCCTCGCCTTTCAGGGCGTGGCGCTGGTGCCCGGCGATTGGGTGTGCGTGCACAGCGGCTACGTCATCGATCGACTCGACGCCGAGGAGGCCTCGGCGACGGTCGAAGAGATCCGATGTGCGAAGGCCGCCCTCGCCGCGTGCGAAGGGTCGCCATCGTGAGGGCGTCAACGAACCTGGTGCGTGGGCGGCGCGCGACCGGGGTAATGGTCGCCGGCGCCACTGCTCTTATTAGCGGGGTCTCGGTCTTCGTGAACAGCTACGGCGTGCGCGCCGGGGCCACGCCGGCCGTGTACACGACGGCGAAGAACCTCGTTGCCGTCGTCGTTCTGGGGATCGCGGCCTCCGTCGGCTCGTGGCGGCGGGCTCAGCGAGACGGTTCAATGGCGAGCAACTTCGTTTCGCCGCCGAGAGGCTCCACTTCGTCGCGTCGTTGGTACCAATGGCTCGGCCTCGCCTACGTCGGGGTCGTCGGCGGCGGGCTCGCCTTTGTCCTGTTCTTCGACGGTCTCGCCCAGAGCGAGCCCGCCTCGGCCGCCTTCTGGCGCGACACCATGCTGCTCTGGGTCGCCGTCCTCGCGGTCTTGTTCCTGCGAGAGCGGTTGCGCTGGTGGAACGCGGCGGCCATCGTGCTGGTCGTCACGGGCGAGATCGTCGTGAGCGGCGGCGCCGGACATCTCGCCACCAGTCGCGGCGAGCTCGAAGTGTTGGCCTCGAGCGTGCTGTGGGCCATCGAGATCGTGGTCGCGAAGCGCCTGCTGCGCGGGCTGGCGCCGGCGGCGCTGGCCCTCGTGCGCATGGGAGTCGGGGCCCTCGCCCTCATCGCCTACCTCGGCGCCACCGGCACGCTGCACTTGCTCTTCGCCCTCAGCGCCGACCAGCTGCACTGGGCGCTGTGGACCGGCGCCCTGCTCGGCGCCTACGTCGCGACGTGGATGACGGCGCTGGCGCGCGCTCGCGCGCTCGACGTCACGTCGGTGCTCGCCGGCGCCGCGCTCGTCACATGGCTGCTCGAAGTGGCAGCCGGATCGGTGTCGCCGGCGTCGCCGGCGCTCGGGCTCGTGCTCGTCGCGGCGGGCGCGGCCCTCGTAGGCGTTGGCGCGAGCGCTCGGCGAGCGTCGTTGGTGCGAACGTGAGCGACGCGGTGGCCCGCGACGAGGCGCTGCGGACTTCGGGACCGGGGCTCTTCGCACGTTACGCCTACGCCCCCAACGAACTGGGCTACTGCGGCCCCGACGAGCCCGGAGTCCTGCTCGAGGCGGGCAGCGAGGGCGGGCACGACGCCACGCTCGCGCACCTGGCGCGCCAGTTCGACGGCGCGTGGCCCTACCTCGAGCTGATCGCCGGCTGCAACGCGATCGCCGACCCACTCGATCGCCGCGTGGTGGAGGCCTACTGGATCGGCAACGAGCTCACCCGAGCGGTCACTCCCGCGGCGCTCGCCGCGTCACTCGACGAACGCTTCGCTCGCCGCAGTGGTCCACGCTTTGCGCCGCTCGTGTCGGCCGCCTGGAACGGCGGGGTTGCGCAGCACAACTTCCATGTGTTCGCCGTCTACCCGTGGCTCGGCCTGCTGCGATCGGGCCTTCAGGGGGCACCACTCGAGGTGCTCGATCGCTGCCGGATCCGCTGGGGCACGGTCGTCGCGCTCGACGGTGACCTGGTGAGCGTGTCCAGCCGCGCCCTCGCCTTTACCGGCAGCGAGCTCCTCCTCGGCGGCCCGCGCTTCGAGCAGGCTCGGCGCTCGCTCGCCGGTATCGGCTTCGTCGAGAACCTCGCGGTCGGCGACGTCGTCGCCCTGCACTGGGACTGGGTCTGTGACCGGATCGATCGGCGCTCGCTGTCCTGGCTGCGCGCCGCGACCTCGGCCAACCTGCGCGCGGTGAACACGCTTCCAAGGCCCGGCCCCGCCGCGGCGCTCGAGCACCTCACGACCTAGCGAAAGGACCAACGTGATCTTCGGCGCGCACTTCATTATCTTCAGCGAGGACGCCGAGTCCGACAGGGCCTTCCTGCGCGACGTCCTCGGCCTCGACGGCGTCGACGCCGGGGACGGCTGGCTCATCTTCGCCCTGCCGCCGGCCGAAGCCGCGTGCCATCCCGGCCCGGGCTCGATCGAGCTCTTCCTCATGTCGAGCGACCTTTCGAGCGACGTCGCGGCGCTCGAGCAAAAAGGCGTGCGCGTTGAGCCCACGCGCGAGGAGCGATGGGGCACGGCCACGACATTTCACCTGCCCGGCGGCAGCGCCATCGGCCTCTACCAGCCGAGCCACCCCGTGGCGGTGAAGAGGCCGAGCTAGGGCCGTTGGGTTGCGCTACGCGTTGGGCGTGGAGTCCTCGAAGTCGACCGAGGGGGGAAGGCCCTCGACGCCCTCGTAGGTGAGGACCAGTCCGTCGTCGCCCTCGGCCGCGTCAACGACGATGGTCTGGCCGGCGTGGAAGTCCTTGGAGAGGATCTTCTCGCTGAGCGGGTCCTCGACGTACTGCTGGATCGCCCGGCGCAGCGGTCGCGCGCCCAGCTCGGGGTCGTAACCCTTGTCGGCGAGGAACTCCTGGGCCCTCACCGAGAGCTCGAGGCCGAGGCCCTGACTGCCGAGCTGCTCGCGCAGCCGGCCGATCAACAGGTCGGCGACCGCGATCACTTCGGGGCGGGTCAGCTCGTGGAAGACGATCGTGTCGTCGATGCGGTTCAGGAACTCCGGGCGGAAGTGGGCCTTCAGGGCCTGGTTGACCTTCTCCTTCATGCGCTCGTGAGTGATCGAGTCCGAGCCCTTGCCAAAGCCGATCGCGGCCTTGCGCAGGTCCGAGGTGCCGAGGTTCGAGGTCATGATGAGAATCGTGTTCTTGAAGTCGACCGCCCGGCCCTGGGAGTCGGTGAGGCGCCCGTCCTCGAGGATCTGCAGCAGGATGTTGAACACATCGGGGTGAGCCTTTTCGACCTCGTCGAAGAGCACTACCGAGAAGGGCTTGCGCCGCACGGCCTCGGTGAGCTGGCCGCCCTCGTCGTAGCCGACGTAGCCCGGCGGCGAGCCGACGAGGCGCGACACCGAGTGCTTCTCCATGTACTCGGACATGTCGAGCTGGATCAACGCGTCGGCGTCGTCGAAGAGAAACTCGGCCAGGGTCTTGGCGAGCTCGGTCTTGCCGACCCCCGTCGGCCCGAGGAAGATGAACGAGCCGCCGGGACGCTTGGGGTCCTTCAGGCCGCTGCGCGTGCGCCGAATGGCCCGGCTCAGCGAGTTGACCGCCTCTTCCTGGCCGATCACGCGCTTGTGGAGCTCGTCCTCCATGCGCAGCAGCTTCGAGGTCTCCTCTTCGGTCAGGCGGTAGACGGGGATGCCCGTCCACACCGCCAAGACCTCGGCAATGGTCTCCTCGTCCACGAGGTCGAAGGACTCGCCGCCCGAGGCGAGCGTCGTCGCATCCAGGGCGTCGCGCTTGGCGATGAGGTCGCGCTCTTGCTGTTCGAAGGCCTTGGCCTGCTCGAGCGCGCCCGAGTCCATGGCGTGCTCCTTGTCGCGGCGCAGCCGGTCGATGTCAGCGTCGAACTTCTTCACCGCGGGTGGGGTGTCCATGCGCCGGATGCGCAGCCGGCTGCCGGCCTCGTCGATGAGGTCGATGGCCTTGTCGGGCAGGAAGCGGTCAGAGATGTAGCGGTCGGACATGTTGGCCGCCGCAATGAGGGCCTGGTCGGTGATCTTGACGGCGTGGAACTCCTCGTAGACCTCGCGCAGGCCCTTCAGGATCTCGATGGTCATGGCGACCGAGGGCTGGTCGACCTTCACGGGCTGGAAGCGGCGCTCGAGGGCGGCGTCCTTTTCGATGTGCTTGCGGTACTCGTCGATCGTGGTGGCGCCAACGGTCTGGAGCTCGCCGCGCGCGAGCATGGGCTTCAAGATCGACGCGGCGTCGATGGCGCCTTCGGCCGCGCCCGCGCCGACCAGCGTGTGGATCTCGTCGATGAACAAGATGATGTCCCCGCGCGTGCGGATCTCCTTGAGCACCTTCTTCAGGCGCTCTTCGAAGTCGCCGCGGTAGCGCGACCCCGCGACGAGCGCGCCGAGGTCGAGCGTGTAGAGCTGCTTGTCCGCGAGCGTGATGGGCACCTGGTTGGCGACGATGCGCTGGGCCAGTCCCTCGACGATGGCGGTCTTGCCGACGCCGGGCTCGCCGATGAGCACGGGATTGTTCTTCGTGCGGCGCGAAAGCACCTGCATCACGCGCTCGACTTCCTTCTCGCGACCGACGAGCGGGTCGAGCTTGCCCTCGCGGGCAAACTGCGTGAGGTTGCGGCCGAACTGGTCGAGCACGGCCGAGCCGCCGGCTCCCTCGGGGTCGCTCTTGGAGGGCCCGACGGTGCTTGACGCCCCGGACTCCTTGCCGGCCTGGCCGGACATCATCTGGATGACTTGGGTGCGCACGCGCGCCATGTCCGCCCCGAGGTCGTTGAGGACCTGTGCCGCGACGCCCTCGCCCTCGCGCACGAGGCCGAGCAGCATGTGCTCGGTGCCGATGTAGGAGTGCCCCAGCTGCAGCGCTTCGCGCAGGGAGAGTTCGAGGACCTTCTTCGCCCGCGGGGTGAAGGGGGGCGAGCCCGGCGAAGGGTTGGTGTTGGACCCGATCGCCTCTTCAACCTTCTCGCGCACCACGTCGAAGGTCACCCCCAGGGCATCGAGGGCCTTCGCCGCGACGCCCTCGCCCTCGCGGATCAGCCCGAGCAGGATGTGCTCGGTGCCAATGAAGGCGTGGTTGAGGTCGCGCGCCTCCTCCTGAGCGAGCACGAGGACTCGCCGGGCACGGTCGGTGAAACGCTCAAACAATGTTCGTCCTTCTTTTCACTCTGCTTGAAGTGTACCGGCCACACGAGTGCATTAGGCCGAGCCCCTGGGACCAGCGAAGCCGCTCATCTAAGGTGGTGGCGTGAATCCCTTCGAGCGTCTCGGGTTGACGTTGGTCGAGGACGATCTGGTCCGTCTCGAAACCCTACTCTCGGAATCGGTCATTTTCGGCGACGCCTACCTCGACTCGGTGACGACGCATCTCATCTCGGCGGGCGGCAAACGGCTGCGCCCGTGGCTCGCGATCGCCTCGGCGACGAGTGGCGAGCGCCCCGCCACCCGCGAGGAGCTCTTGGGCGCGGTGGCCCTCGAGCTGATGCACCTGGCCTCGCTCTACCACGACGACGTCATGGACGAGGCCGAGATCCGGCGCAACGTCCAGAGCGTGAATGCCCGCTACGGCAACCTGATCGCCATCGTGGCCGGGGATTACCTGATGTCGCGTTCGGCCGGCATCGCCGCCGACCTCGGCGCCGACTTCGCGAGCCTCATGGCCCGCACGCTCGCCTGGCTGACCCGGGGACAGGTCTCCGAGGTGCGCACCGCGTTCTCGCTCGAGCGCACCGAGACCGACTACTTCGTCGCGATCGAGGGCAAGACGGCCGCCCTCATGTCCTCGAGCTGCCGCGTGGGCGCGATGACCGCCGGGCTCGCGACCGCGCCGACCGAGGCGCTGTCCGACTTCGGGCACTGCTTCGGCATGGTCTACCAGTTGCGCGACGACATCTTGGACCTGACGGCCACTCAGATCCAGCTGGGCAAGCCGCCCGGCCAGGACCTCGCCGAGGGCATCTACAACCTGCCGACCCTCTTCGCGCTACGCGATCCCGTTCGGGGCGAGGAGCTGCGCGGCCTGCTCGGCCAGCCCGTTGACAATGGCGACCGCGAACGCGCCCGCAAGCTCGTCGTGGCGAGCGACGGTATCGATCGCACGGTGCGCGCCGCGCAACGCTTCCTCGACCAAGCGAACGTCGCGTTGGCGCAGATCCCGAGCGAGCGCCTTCGCGCGGGCCTTGGCTCGCTCATCGCCTCGCTGCTCGAAGACCTTCCCGGCTACTAGGAGACTGTTGAATAATTCAGTCCAGCATCTGGCTACGCAGTTTTCGCCAGACTGATTTGACTCTGAAGACATTTTGAAGCCGTCTGAGGGCGCTACAGCGCGTCCCTCGCTGCTCCGATTCTGGGCGCATTCTCCCGAAGCGATTAAGTCAACAGTCTCCTAGTCCTTCAGCGGCTTCAACGTCGGAAAGGCGATCACCTCGCGGATGTTCGGCTCGTCGGCGATCAGCATGGCCAGGCGGTCGACCCCGACGCCGAGGCCGCCCGTCGGTGGCAGTCCCCACTCGAGGGCGCGTATGTAGTCCTCGTCGATGCGCATCGTCTCGGGCTCGCCGGCCGCCGCGAGGCGGGCCTGGTCGAGGAACCGCTCGCGCTGCTCGACGGGGTCGTTCAGCTCGCTGAAGCCGTTGGACATCTCGCGCGTCGCCGCGTAGGACTCGAAGCGCTCGGTGACGTCAGGGTCGCGCGGGTGGCGCCGCGAAAGCGGCGAGACCTCGACCGGGTACTCGGTCACGAAGATCGCGTCCCAGAGCGTGTCCTCGCAGGTCGCCTCGAAGAGCTCGGCGAGACTGCGGCCCGGTCCCCACGACTCGTGCGCCGCGACCCCGGCTTCGCCGAGTCGCTCGACGAGCCGCGCGCGGGGCGTGTGCACCGAGAGGTCCTCGCCGAGCGCCTCGCTCGTCAGCTCGGCCATCGTGCGACGGGGCCAGGGCGTGGTGAGCGAGAGCTGGCGTCCCTGGTACTCGATCTCGGTCGTGCCCAGCACGTCGGCGACCGCGCCGGCGACGAGCTCTTCGGTGAAGGCCATCATGTCCTCGTAGTTCCAGTAGGCGGCGTAGAGCTCGAGCATCGTGAACTCGGGGTTGTGGCGCTGGCTCAGCCCCTCGTTGCGAAACACGCGGCCGAGTTCGAAGACCCGCTCGAAGCCCCCGACGACCAGTCGCTTCAGCCAGAGCTCGGGCGCGACGCGCAAGTAGAAGTCGCTGCCGAGCGCGTTGTAGTGCGTGACGAAGGGCCGGGCCGTCGAGCCCGACGGGATGGCGTTCAGGATCGGCGTCTCCACCTCCACGAAGCCGGCCGCCCAGCATCGCTCGCGCAGCGCGCGAACGAGGTCGCTGCGCCGTCGCAGCGAGCGCCGGGTCGTCTCGTTCGCCCACAGGTCGGCCTCGCGGTGGCGATAGCGCAGGTCGAAGTCGGCGATGCCGGCCCACTTGTCGCCAAAGTTCTGCAGCGCCTCGGCCAGGCGCTCGAAGGTGGCGACCTTCACCGACAGCTCGCCACGGCGCGTGCGCACGACCTCGCCGGCGACCCCCACCCAGTCCCCGAGGTGCAGCCGGGCGAACTCGTCAAAGTCCTCGGTCACTCCGGCCAGGGCGAAGAGCTGGATCTCGCCGCTCGAGTCGCGCATCGTCGCAAAGGCCAGCTTGCCCTGGCGGCGCAGCAGCATGATCCGCCCCGCCACGTGGACGACCTGACCCGAGTCCTCGCCGTCGGCCAGGTACGAGTAGCCGTCCTGGAGGGCGGCGGCGAACGCGTCGTGCGCGAACTGATAGGGCGAGGTCACGTGGTCTCTTTCGGATGATTCCTTTCATGCACGATACGCAATCCGTGAAGAGCCAACCACGGTTCGATGATCCGCACGCGGCGCGTGTGAGGGACGATCAAGCTCGCGAGGCCGCCGGTGGCGATGACCGTGGCCTCGCCGATCTCGTCGAGTATCCGCTCGACGATCCCGTCGACCTGGCCAGCGAAGCCGTAGAGCACGCCGCTCTGGATCGACTCGACCGTCGAGCGCCCGATCACCGAGCGCGGTCGCACCAGCTCGACCGAGCGCAGGGCGGCCGCGTGCGTGTAGAGGGCCTCGAGCGAAATGGCCACGCCGGGCGCGATGGCCCCGCCGAGGTACTCGCCCTCCTCGGTGATGACGTCAAAGACGGTCGCCGTGCCCATGTCGACGATGACCAGCGCGCCGGGGTAGAGGTCGTAGGCGCCGATGGCGTCGGCGATGCGGTCGGCCCCGACCTCGCGGGGGTTCTCGTAAAGGATGGCCATGCCCGTCTTGGTGCCCGGTCCGATCACCGTGAGGTCGAGGTCAGAGAACCAGCGACCGGCCATGCGCCGCAGCTGGCTCGTGACGGCCGGCGCCGAGGAGCAGATAGCGATGGCGGTTACGGCCGTGCGAAGGTCCAGTCCCTCGAGGTCGAGCAGCTGGGTGAGGACCATCGCGTGCTCGTCCGGCGTGCGCTCGGCGACGGTCGAAGTCCGCCAGTGGTAGTTGAGCCCGTGCTCGCCGCTGGCGCGCGCAAAGCCCATCGCGTCGGGCGCGTCGGGTACCTCGTCGCCGAACAGGCCGATGAGCGTCTCGGTGTTGCCGACGTCGATTGCGAGCAGCACGTCTACCTCCCTTCGATCGGGACTGGGCCGTTGTCGATAAGTCGCACGCCCTCGACGGCACCGGCGAGCAGCGCGCGCCGCTCCCCCGTCTCGTCGTCGCGCGACGGTACGAGCGTTACCGGGTCGACGACGTCGGCGTAGGCGACGCGCACGCCGGCCTCTTCGAGGACCGCGAGCATCGTGGCGCGCTGGGCGCCCGCAGACCGCGCGGTCTCGGCGACGCGTCTGAGCGCCCGCGAGAAGCCAAGGGCCCGCTGGCGCCCCTCGGGTGAGAGCAGCGCGTTGCGGCTCGACAGCGCGAGCCCGTCTTGGTCGCGCACGATGGCGCAGCCCACGACCTGCACGTCGAAGGCGAGGTCGCGCACCATCTGGCGAACGACGGCCAGCTGCTGGAAGTCCTTCCCGCCAAAGAAGGCCGTGCACGGTCCGGTGATGGCGAGGATCTTCGCCACCACGCTCGCCACGCCGTCGAAATGGCCCGGCCGGTCAGCGCCCTCGTAGACCTCGCCGAGGCGGCTCACCGTGACGCTGGTCGGCGTCGCGTTGGGGTAGTCCGGCCACATCGCTTCGAGCGTCGGCGTGACGAGGCAGTCGACGCCGCAGTCGAGGGCAAGTTGGCGGTCGTGCTCGGGCGTGCGCGGATAGCGCTCGAGGTCGCCCGGGTCCTGGAACTGACGAGGGTTGACGAAGATCGTCGCGACCACCACGTCGCTCGCCGCCTTGGCCGCTCGAAAGAGCGACTCGTGCCCTTCGTGCAGGGCGCCCATCGTCGGCACGAGGCCGACGCGCTTTCTCCGGGCGCGCTCGTCGACGGCGAATGATCGCCACTGCCGAGATCTCGTTGAGTTCGAGCACCCTAGACGCGTGACGCGACGCGTCGTCGCTCCGCCAGTTCGAAGGCGGCGTTGGCGAGGGCGACGTAGGTGGCGCGCTCGGACTCGGGCAGGGCCGCGAGATGCGCGTCAATCGTCGCCATGTCGGCGCGCGACGCCGGGCCGGTGAGTGCGGTTTGCACGCCCAAGGTGGCGACATCGGACAGCGACTGCACGGCGAGCGGCAGGAAGTCCTCGAGCGAAAGTCCGGCCGCGTCGGCGAGAGTCGCCACGTGGCCGAGCAGCGCGACGAGGTGGTTCGCCGTAACGCTCGCCGTGGCGTGGTAGAGGACGCGTTGGTCGTCGCTCAGGTGGATCGATCGCCCGCCGAGGGTCGCGACGATTTGCTCGACCAACGGGTCGCCGCCCACGCTGTAGAGCGCACCGAGCAGGCGCGTTGAGCCGACTTCCGCGTTCGGCAGCACCGCCAACGGGTGCAGGTAGCCCACCCGAGCGTGGTTCGCCAGTTCGCCGAGCCCCCGGGATCCCGCGACGTGGGCCACGACGTAAGGGACGCGTTCGGGCAGCGACCGGGCAATCTCGTTGATCGCGTCGTCGGGCACCGCGAGCAGCACGACATCGGGCGCGCCGATCTGGTCCAGCTGGTCGTGGTGGATGAGCCGCACGTGGTGGCCGACGTTTCGAAGGGCGACGGCAAAGGACGACCCGGCCCGCCCGGCGCCGACGATGGTGATGATCATGGTGGCTCCCGTCCCGTTCCGGTCCCGTAGGTGCCGTTCGGTTAGTGCAACGACTCGAGTGTACCGAGTTCCACGACCCGTCCGACGCTTCCTCGCACCTGCTCCTCAGTGACCAGCCCAGGAGCCAGTTCACGCAGCGGCACCAGGACGAAGGCTCGCTCGTAGAGGCGGGGGTGTGGCAGGAGGATCTCGGGATCATCGGAGGTCTCATCGCCGACGAGCAGCACGTCGACGTCGAGGGTGCGCGGACCCCATCTCACCTCACGCGTGCGCTGCGCGCCCGCTTCAGCGCGACGGGCCCGCTCGAGCAGCTCTCTCGATGGGGCGTCGGTCTCGACCTCGACGATCATGTTCCAGAAGTTCTCCTGGGCGACCCCGCCGACCGGCTCAGTCTCGTAAACCTTGGAGAGGCGAAAACGATCGCCGTCAACGACCGTCGGGATGGCACGTCGTAGATGTTCGGCTCGATCACCGACATTCGAGCCGAGCGAGAGGTACGCGCGGCGCACTAGCCGCGGCGCAGCGTGCAGCGCACCCCGACCGTGGCGACGTCCTCGGGCACCGGCGGATGGAGCTTGCGCACGGACACGGTGACGGACGTGATCGCCTCGTCGAAGGCGAGCACCTCGTTCGCGACGCGGTACGCGAGGGTCTCGAGCAGCAAGAAGTTGCCCTGGGTCGCCACGCGCGAGGCGAGCGTAAGAACCTCGGCGTAGTTCGTCGTCTCGGCGAGGTCGTCGCTGAAGGCGGCCGCCTCGAAGGGCCGCTCGATCTCGATGTCGATCGAGATGGGCTGGGCGTGGTGGCGCTCTTCCGACGAAACCCCGACGGAGGCGCTGAGGCGCAGCTCACGCAGCTCGATGGCGTCACTCACGAAGGTCCTCGGGCAAGTCGAAGAGGACGGACCGTCCGTCGGGGCCGATCGAGCGCTTGAAGAGCCGCTCGACGAGGGCAACCGACGCCGGGACCGTCGCGACCTTCTGCGACCAGACGAGGTAGCCCGCCACCACACCGAGCAGCCGGTCCGAGACCTCGTCGCTGTGCAAGAGCACAGTCGTGTTGTTCGACATCGAGTGCGCGATGTCGACGTAGCAGGCGTTCAGCACTTCGCGCTGCTGTGGCCCGCCGCGCAGCGGATAGTGCCCGGCCGTCAGGCCGTGCTCGAAGTAAGCGCTCATGTTCTGCATGATCGGCAGTATCGAGATCACCCGGCCGAAGCCCTGGTGCTTCAGCCAGAGAAGCTCTTCGTCCCGGCGCACCTGGCGGTGCACGGTCGTCGAGCCGCCGGGCCGCTCCGAGACCGCGAGGATCCCGGTGTAGACCCAGGTGAAGCCGCGCGGCTCGATGCCGGCCGCCCACTTGCCCCTCACGAGACCAGCCCCAGCGGTGCGCTGAGCAGCTCGCGCAACCAGACGGTCTCTCGCACGTCGTGCACGCGCACCATGCTGGCACCTTGGACCATGGCCCAGGCTGCGCTGGCGAGCGATCCCTCGAGCCGCTCGTCGACCTCGAGCGACGCGGGCCCGAGTTGGCCGAGGAAGCGCTTGCGGCTCGTGCCGACGAGCACGCCCGCTCGGTATTCGCGAGCCAGCGCAACGAAGCGATCGAGGTGCGCGAGCAAGGTCAGGTTGTGCTCGACCGTCTTGCCAAAGCCGATGCCCGGATCGATCCAGAGCACCGAAACCCCCGCGCGTCGCGCCGAGTCGGCGAGACCGGCGAGGAATGTCGCGATCTCCTCGACGACGTCGTCGTAGGTCGGGTTCTCCTGCATGACGCTCGAGTCGCCCTGGCGGTGCATCGCAACGTAACCCACGCCGAGCTCGCCGGCGACGCCGTAGAGCTGACCCGACACGTCGTTCAAGACGGTCGCCCCCGCCGCGATGGCCGCCCGGGCCACCGCCTCCTTCTGCGTGTCGATCGAGACGGGACCGTGGGTAGCGAGCGCTCGTACGACCGCCAGCACGCGAGCGAGCTCGTCATCCTCGTCGACCGGCGTCGCGCCGGGACGGGTGGACTCGCCTCCGATGTCCACCACATCCGCGCCCAGGGCGAAGTACGAGCGTCCGCGCGCGATGGCCTCGTCGGTCGCGAGCGTGCGCGACGCCGGAAAGAACGAGTCGGGCGTGACGTTCACCACGCCCATCACCGACGGGCTCAGGGCCACGTCGACCGTCGTTGGTGCAGGTACTGCAGCGCCTCGGCCCGGTAGGCCACGTCGTCGCGAAAGACGCCCCGCACGGCCGAGGTGACCGTCGTCATTCCATCCTTCTTCACCCCGCGCATCGACATGCAGAAGTGCTCGGCCTCGACCACGACGATCGAGCCGCGCGGGCTGAGCTCGCGCTCCATCGCCTCCACGATCTGGGTGGTCATGCGCTCTTGGACCTGGAGGCGGCGCGCGTAGCCCTCGACGAGGCGCGCCAGTTTCGACAGTCCGGTGATGCGCCCGTCGGTCGCGGGCAGGTAGGCGACGTGGGCGTGACCGACGAAGGGCAGCAGGTGATGCTCGCAGAGCGACGTGAAGGGGATGTCGCGCACCATGACCATCTCGTCATGACCGACCTCGAAGGTGACGCGCAGGTGCTCGCCGGGGTCCCCTTCCACGCCCTCGAAGAGCTCGACGTACATGTCGGCGACGCGCCGGGGCGTCTCGAGCAGTCCCTCGCGCGAAGGGTCCTCACCGATGGCTTCGAGCAGCTCGCGCACGAGCCGCTGCACCCGCGGCTGATCGACCACGCTTAGACCTCGCCGACGTAGGTGTAGATCCCGTCGAGGTTGCGAAAGCGCTCGTTGACGTCAAGTCCATAGCCCACGACGAAGTTGGGGGGGATGGTAAAGCCCACGTACTTGAGCGACTGCTCAACGCGCTGCTCACCGGACTTTAGGAGCAGCGCGCAGACCTCGAGGCTGGACGGGCTGCGCGCACCCAGGTACTGGCGCAGGTAGTTGAGCGTGAGACCCGAATCCACGACATCCTCGACGATCAAGACGTCGCGTCCCAAGAGGTCCATGTCGAGGTCCTTCACGATGCGCACGACCCCGCTCGTCTTGGTCGCGGCGCCGTAGGAAGAGACCGCCATGAAGTCCACCTGGACGGGCAGCTCGATCGCGCGCATCAGGTCGGCCATGAAGTTGATGGCGCCCTTCAAGACGCCGACCAGGAGCGGCGGCCTGGCCGCGTAGTCCCGGGTGATCTCCCGGCCCAGCTCTAAGACGCGATCGTGGACCTCCTTGGCCGAGACGACGACCTCGCCGAGGTCGCCCTCGGCCCACTTCGCCGTGAACTCGCCCGACGACCGCCTATCCATGGATGGGAAGCGTAGTGGAGTGGTCTTCGAGCTCGAGGTGCTGGGCTCGACGCGCCAGGCGCCGTCGACCGCTGAGTTCGGTCGCCACGACGTCGCCGACGACGACGGCGATCGCGCGCTCGATCTCGGCGGCGCTCGGCGGATGACGCTCGCCCACTCCGTCGACGACGAAGAGCCGGGCCCGCAGCCACCGGCGCAACCGGGCTCGCGGCCAGCGACGCAGTTCCCGGCAGTCCGCGTCCTCGAGCTCGAGGGCCGCGTCGCTGGCGGCGAGCAGGTCGAGCCACGAGCGCTCCTCGTAGAGCACGTCGGCCTGGCGTGCGAGCAGAGGCACCACGTCGCGCTCGGCCACCTCGCACATCAGCGGGATGAGCTGGTGGCGCACGCGATTGCGCCGGAAGGACGGGTCGTCGTTCGACTCGTCTTCGCGCGGGCTGAGGCCCGCTGCGAGCACGAACTCGCGTACCGCGGCGCGGCGCAGCGCCCGAAGGGGCTTCGTCGCATCTTGCGCCATTGGCGATAATCCGTCGACGCCCGCCCCGCGCAGCATGTTGAGCAGCACGGTTTCGGCGACGTCGTCCATCGTGTGGCCGGTGAACGTGCCCGCTGGCAGCACGGCCCGGCGCGCGGCGCGGGCGCGCGCCTCGAAGTTGGGTCCGGGCTCTACCGTCACGTCGTGGACCGCGCAAGAGACGCCGAGGCCGAGGCAGACCGCGGCGACGTAGCGGGCGTCATCGCCGCTCGCAGGACGGGCGTGGTGGTCGACGTGGTGCACGCTGACCGCGAGCTCGGCCGCTAAGGCGAGGAGGAGCAGGCCGAGCGAATCCGCACCGCCCGAGACCGCGAGTCCGACTTCAGTGCCGGCGGGGGGAAAGGCGCAGCCGCGAAGGAGTTGCTCGGCGCTGGGTTGCACGACCTTAGGTTACGCAGGCCGTTGACGACGCCTACGCGACAGCCGACGCGAGGTCGCCGGGAGCCGCGGGCCTGGTGCCAGGTCGCGTACAGGCGACCAAGGACGAACCATCCAAAGCTGAAGGCCCCAACGAAGAAGCCGACCGGCCAGTTCGTCAGGAAGGCTGCCGCAAGCGAGCCCCACATGGTCGCGAGCGCCAACGCGACCGATACGAACAGGGCCAGCCCGGTGCGATTCGTGAAGCAGCGCGCCGCGGCCGGCGGTCCGATCATCAAGGTGAAGATGAGCAGCGCGCCGACGACGGGAACGGTCATGGTTGTAGCACCGGCGATGATGACCAAGAAGATGGTCTCGACGCGCTCGGGGCGCAACCCCCTGGCGGCGGCGATCTCGGGGGCGATCGAGGTAAGAAGCAATCGCCGGTAGAGCACGGCGACCGACAGCACGCACACGACCGCGAGCACAAAGACCGGGAGGATCTGGCTCGAGCTGACGCCCAGGATCTCGCCAAAGAGCAGCGAGAAGATCTGGGGCTCGTACTCAACGCTTTGGCTGAGAAAGGCCGCTCCGAGGGCGAGCATCATGACCAGCGCGAGGGCGGTGACGGCGTCGGCGCGTCCGCGCCGCGAGAGCCGGCCGATGCCGAGGGCGGCACCCAGCGCGAAGACGCCGAGGCCAACGAGAGGGTTGACGCCGATCAGATTCGCGCCGGCCGCGCCGGCGAAAGCGCCGTTCGGGATTGCGTGGGCCGGGAAGGCCGAGCCACGCAGTACGACAAAGAATCCCACGACTCCCGCCACGACGGCCACGATTGTGCCCGCCTGCCAGGCGTTGACCATGAAGCTCGAGAACATCAGGCGCTCTCCGCGACTCGCGCCCCTCGAGGCCCCCCGCGGCCGGCGACGCCGCTGCGTTCGCCACGCCGGCGCAGGACCGGCATCCCCGAGGCGAGGTACGCAACAAAGATCAGCGCGACGATGAACGAGCTCACCGGCAGGCCTTGGCTCTTCGAGAACCAGTAGAAGCTGTCGTAGGCGAAGAGCACGCCGAGCCAGGTCGCGACTACCCCCAGCACGCAGGCGAGCACGAGCGCTCCGCGAAGACTCGTCGCGAGTCGCAACGCCGCCGCGGCCGGGCCGATCAAGAGCGCCGTCGAGAGCACCGATCCGATCGCGATCGAGGAGAGCCCGACCGAAACCGCGAGGGCCAGCATGAAGAGCAGGCCCACGACGCGCAGGCTGATGCCGCGCGCGGCGGCGAGATCGGCGCTGAACGAACTGAGCAGCAGCGGTCGGTAGATGAAGGCGATCACGAAGATCGTGACGACGCTCAAGGCCGCGACGGTGGGAATCGTCGACGACGCGACCGTGAAGATCGATCCAAAGAGGATCGTTTGAGTGGCTCCCGTCGTCGCGCCGCTTGTCGTGTCGAGGAACAGGAAGAGCGCGGCGAGCCCGGTCGCCGCGCCGAGCACGACGCCGGTGGCGAGATCGCGCCCTCGCACGCGCTGCACGCCTACGAGGTCCATCGCGCCGGCCCCGAAGATGGCCGCTCCGAGAAACCCGACGAGCGGGCTGATACCAAGGACGAACGCTCCCGATCCGCCGGTCGTCGCCACGTCGGTCAGGGCGTGACCAGCGAAGGACTGGCCACGCACAACGGCGAAGACACCAACGACCGCCGACACGAGAGCGGCGACGGCACCAATGACAAGCGCCACGTGAACGGGGCCGCTCGAGAAGAATCCCGGCTCGAAGATGGCGTGCACGATCTACGTGACGGTCAGCGTCGAGTGCTCGGGGATGTCCTTGTTGTCCTGACCCGGTTCGGCGACAACTAGCACCCGTCCGTGGAGCTTCAAGACGTCGACGTGCTGACCGTAGAGGGCGCTCAGCACGTCGGAGCGAATGACTTCGTCAGTCGGGCCGCTCGCGGCGCGCCCGTTAGTCAGGTAGACGATCCGGTCCATCACCGGCAGTAGGGCGTTCATCTCGTGAGCGGAAAGCAGCACGGCGACGTGATGCTCGACCACGACGTGGTGCAGCAGAGCCACGACCTCTTGAACGCTCTTCGGGTCGAGGTTGGCGAGTGGCTCGTCGAGCAACAGCAGGGACGGCTGACTGATGAGCGCGTGGGCGATCAGGACTCGCTGCTGCTCGCCCCCCGAGAGGCTGCCGACGCGATTGTCGGCGAAGTGCGCCGCGTCAACGTCGTTCAGCAGATCCTCGACGAGAGCGTGCTGCTGCTTCGTGCGCCTGGAGAATCCGTAGCGCTGCGCGTCGAGCCCGAGCGCCACGAAGTCCCTCACCCTCATGGGCACGTCGGGGTCGAGGATGACTTTTTGGGGCACGTAGCCGAGCGAGCCGCTGCGCTGAGACTGTGGTGCGCCGTTCACGCGGATCTCGCCGCCGTCGAGGCGCTGCAGGCCGAGGATTGCGCGAAGCAGCGTCGTCTTGCCCACACCGTTCGAACCAATGAGGCCGGTGAACTCGCCCCGGTTGACACTAAATGAGACGTCGTCGAGGATCTTGCGTGCGGCGAAGGAGACGCTGACTCCGTCGACCTCGAGAACCGGCGTGCTCACAGCTTCTCCGTGGACGTGCCCTTAGCGACCGCTGCCCGGATCGCCGCGACTTCGGCCTCCATCCACGTCTGGTAGTCGTAGCCCGGAGTGGGCATCGTCTCGTACACCCCGACGACGGGCACCTTGGCGCTTAGGGCGGTCTCGCGAATTGAGGTAGTGAGGGCGTCGACAACCTGCTGGTTGTAGCAGAAGACCTTGACCAGGTGCTTGGTGAAGAAGCCATCCTCGAGCGTGATGTCTTCGGGCGCCGGGTCGACGCCATTCATGATGTCCGCTTGGAACACGAAGGGCGTGAGGATCTTCGCGCCCATCGCCTTAAGTAAATAGTCAGCCACGGGCTCGGTCACGGCAACCGGCGTGCCGCCGTACTTGGCCTTGAAGGCCGCGATGGCGCTGAACCAGGGCTGCAGCGAGGCGTCAAAAGTCTCGAGATTGGCCCCGAAGTACGACTTGTGACCGGGCTCGAGCTCGCCAAGGTCCTTCGCCATTACCTTGGCGACCGCCGGCATGGTCGTGGGGCTGTACCAAAGGTGAGGGTTCGGCGTGTCGTCAGCCAGCCCGAGCACGTCCTGGACGACAATCACCTTGCGCTTGGGATTGGGCGATGCGGCCTCGACGGTGTTCATGAAGCCGTCGTAGCCGACGCCGTTCTGGACGATCAGCTCGGCCTTACTCACGACCTCGGCCACGCTGACGCTGGCCTCGAAGGTGTGCGGGTCGGTGTTTGGGTTGTTCAGGATCGAGGACACCGACACGTACTTTCCGCCGATCTGGCTCAGCACGTTGGCGTACTCGTTCTCCGCCCCCACCGCGACGATCAGGCTGGACTTCGTGGCCGCCGAGGCTGCGTCGGACGTCAGCCCGGCGCAGAGGATCGAGGCCGTCGCCAAAGCCCCGGCGAGCGCCGCTCGCCAAATGGCTCGACTAGACACAGAAGGAAGATCAGAGGTACGTGAGGTAACCATCAGAAAAGTGTAGATTGAGACTGAGTCTCATTACAATTGAGATCGAGGAGCGGACGTGAGAAAAGGAAGTTCTACGGCTCGCACGCGTGCCGACGGGGAACCGGTGCCCATGTGACGGGGGCGACGCCTGCCACCGTGGGCTACGAGAGCCTGCACGAGCTCGTCGAGGTTCATCTTCGCCGGATCGACCAGCGCTACACCGCGGGGCGTCGGGCCGTCGTAGGACTCCTCGCTTCGTCGGGCCGACCGATGAGCATCTCGGACATCACTGGCGCGATCCCCGACATCCCCCGAAGCTCCGCCTACCGCCACCTGGCCGATCTGCAGAGCGCGGGCGTCGTGCGGCGCCTCGCGGCGCGCGACGAGTTCGCTCGATTCGAACTGGCGGAGGACCTCACCCACCACCATCACCATTTGCTCTGCTCGATGTGCGGGAGGGTCATCGACGTGACGCCGAGCCCCGATTTCGAGCGCACCGTCGCCTCGATGGTTGACGAGCTCACTCGCCAGCAAGGCTTCCACGCGACGTCCCACGCCCTCGACGTCATCGGACACTGCTCCTCGTGCCAGTCGACATAGCCCTTCGCGCTGAAACCCGAGGGTCGCTCGCCGTCTATCCGGTGCCGCGCGCACGCGAACTGGGGATCGACGCCTTCGTGACCGACCGCTTCGGCGGAGTAAGCCAACCCCCGTACGACACGCTCAACCTCGGAGATCACGTGGGCGACGAACCTCAGGACGTCATCGAAAACCGCCGACGCGTCACCAGTGCCATCGGCGACAACGCCACGCTCACGATCGTGCGGCAGGTCCATGGCACTCGCGTGTTAGAGGCCTCGCGCGCCACGGCATCAAGCGAAGCCGACGCCCTCTACAGCGAAGCCGCGGACACTGCTCTCGCCGTCCTCGTCGCAGACTGCATTCCGATCTTGCTGGTCGACGAAGATTCAACTCGCTTCGCCGTCGTGCACGCCGGTTGGCGTGGGCTTCACGAGGGCGTCGTCGTCGCCGCGCTCGCCCACTTCGAGGATGCTCGCCACGTCGCCGCATTCCTCGGTCCGTCGATTTCGCAGGAGGGCTACCAGGTGGGACCTGAGGTCGCCACTCTCTTCGCGGACGTGCCCGGTGCGGTCGTCGGTGACGGCGACGACCGCTTTCGGCTCGATCTGCGTGAAGTAGCGACGGCGCAGCTGCTCGGGCATGGCGTGCGCGACGGGCACGTCCTGCGCAGTCAGCAGGTGACCGACGGCGGCGAGATGTTCTTCAGTGATCGCGCTCAAAGACCATGCGGTCGCTTCGCCCTGGTCGCCAGGCGTGCCTCGTAGGATGAGCGTCGTCATGAGCGATCGCGAGCGACCGAAGCAGCGAGCCGAGATCTTTCGCTACGACGAACTCGAGGTCACGAAGACGAGCCTGCGCGCGAGCTTCGAACTTGACGGTTGGAGGTTCGTCGAGACCGTCTCGTTCGAGGGTGTCGACACGCTCGAGACGCCAGCGGTGGCGTCCCTCGCCGAGCTGTGGTTCCTCCTCGCCGGACTTTCGTACTACAAGGCTGGCGCCGCGCGTCGCATCGACGCCGAGTCGACCTCCCTCGGCGAGGGCGGCCGACGACTGCTCGAGGCGTCGGTGCGCGAGGGATTGGCCGAGTTCGCCTACCTGAACGACCTGCCCCTCGACGACGTGGTCCTCGAGGGGGGATCTCCGGTATTGGCCGAGTTCGCTGACGTCGATCCAACGCGAGTGCTGGTGCCCTTCGGCGGGGGCATTGACTCGGTCGTCACGACGCACGAGCTCGCCGACGATCTCGACCAGGCGCTCTTCATCGTCAGTCCCTCGAGCGGACGATTCGAACCCCTTGAGGCGACGGCCGCCGTCACGAAGCGCGAAATCGTCCGGGCCACGCGCTCGCTCGACGAGCAACTGCTTGCCGGCGACGATTCGTTCTTCAACGGCCACGTGCCGGTGACGGCGATGCTGACCCTGCTCGCCGCGATCGCTGCTGCGGCGTCGGGCCGTGGCGGGGTCGTCATGAGCAACGAGCACTCCGCCTCCGCGGCCAATCTGCGCTGGGGCGAGCTCGACGTGAACCACCAGTGGAGCAAGTCCTGGGACGCCGAGCGACTCATCGCCGACGCCGTGAACGAGCGGGTTGGACCCCATCTCATCGTGGCGAGCCTCTTGCGCGACCGCAGCGAGGTCTGGGTCGCCGAGGTCTTCAGCCGGTTGAACGACTACCACCACGTCTTTCGCAGCTGCAACCGGGCCTTCAGTCAGGCCGTCGAACGCCGACGTGGTGCGTGGTGCGGCGAATGCGACAAGTGCCTGTTCACCAACCTCATGCTGGCGCCGTTCCTCGCTCGGGTGCGACTTCGCGAGATCTTCCACCATGAGCCCTTGAGCGACCCAGCGCGCGCGGCGCAGTTGCGAACCCTCGTCGGGGTGGGCTATGAGTTCAAGCCCTTCGAGTGCGTAGGCGACCCGGGCGAGAGCGCGGTCGCTCTCGCCAAGGTCAGCCAGCTCGATGAGTGGGCCGACGTCGAATGGCTCACCGCCCTCGCCGTCGAGGCGAGTCCCGATCGAACGTTCGACGAGCTCTTCGAACCTCAAGGACCGAGCCGTGTTCCGGCCCACTGGCTTCGCTGACCTCGTCGACCGGCGCGTCGGCATCTTTGGCTACGGCATTGAGGGTCGCGCGGCCGCTGCTCGCTTGCGCCCGGTCGCCGAGCTCGTCATCGTCGACGACCTCGACGACCTCGGGCCAGAAGTCATCGCGTCGCGCCGTGGCGGGCTCGAGGCCCTGCTCGCCTGTGACGTCGTCCTTAAGAGCCCGGGCATCCCTCGACGTCGCGAGGACGTCGCCGACCTCGAGCGTCACGGCGTGGCCGTGACGTCCGCGCTGAACCTCTGGCTCCACGACACCGAACCCGCGCGGGTCGTCGCCATCACGGGCACCAAGGGCAAGTCCACGACGACGGCGCTCACGTCGTTCTTCTTGCGTTGCCTCGGCGAGGAGGCTCAGGCGCTCGGCAACATCGGGCGCCCGCCCTACGACCCCTCGGTCGACACCTCGTCGGGCTGGCTCATTCTCGAGGTGTCGAGCTTCCAGGCGGTCGATATCGACCGCGCCCCCGGCATCATCGTTGTCACGTCCCTCGGCGCCGACCACATCGACTGGCACGGCACGCTCGAGCAGTACCGCATCGACAAGCTTTCGCTGACCCGCGCCAATGGCGCCCACCTCACGCTCGTCGCCGACACGCCGATCCTCCACCAGCTCGAGGACCAGATGGGCGGCGAGTTGCATTACGTGGTCCGGGACTCGAGCCACCTCGCCGCGACCCTCGGACTCATTGGGGCGCACAACGACTCGAACGTGGCGCTCGCCCTCGCCGCGGTGGCGGCACTCACCGGCGCAATGGAGGGTGACGTGCGCGAGATCGTCGCCGCGCAGGCGGCCAACTTCGAGCCGCTGCGCGGCCGCCTCACGCTCGTCGCCGTCGAGGAGGCGAACGGCGAGACCGTCCGCTACGTCGACGACGGCCTGGCGACCTCGGTGCTGCCCGCAGTGGCCGCGCTCGAGGTCTTCGAGGACGATCCGGTCGCGCTCATCGCGGGGGGCTTCGACCGCGGGGTCGACTACGCAGAGCTGGCCGAGGCCGTTGTCGAACGCCGCTCGCCCACGGCTCTCATCACGATGGGCAACGCGGGACTGCGGATCAGCCGGGACGTGGCGAGTCGCCGCAGCGACGTCGTCCAGCACACCGCCAGCACAATGACCGAAGCGGTCCAGCTGGCGCGCGACTCGCTCGAATGCGGCGGCGTGGTTCTCCTCTCGCCTGCGGCGCCGAGCTTTGACCGATACCACAACTGGGAGGAACGCTCCGAGGACTTCACGTCGATCGTGCACGCCCTCGTCGACTAGAGCGGCCGGGTCAACTTGGGTGATCGCCTGAAAGTTTCGCTCGCTGACGACAGGAACGTGACAGAGAAGAACGAAGCCGAGCGAAGAACCAGCGCTCGTAACCAAGGAGACAACGTGAGCGATCAGCCCGCCCCCGAGGACCGACCCTCGAGAGACGACCACCGAGCGCGCGGGTGGGCCGGCCGCGGCTCGCCCGCGAGATTCACTTTCCTACTGGTCTTTGCCATCGTCATCGCGGCCATCGCCTTCACCGGCGAGTCGCTCGGTCACCACCGCGGTGCGACGACGGCCACCATCACTGTCACCGGATCGGGGACGGTCACCGGCGCGCCGAACACCATGGCCTTCCAGGTCGGCGTCCAGAGCACCGCGAGCAGCGCGGTCAACGCGCTCGATGAGAACAACGTCAAGATGGCAGCGCTCGAGTCGTCGCTCCTAAAGAGCGGCATCGCCAAGAAGAACCTGCAGACGTCGGGGCTCGACATCTACGAGAACACCAACTCGAACGGCGACGTCACCGGCTTTACCGCCGTCGATGACCTCAACGTCACGACGCACGACATCAGTCACGCCGGCCAGGCCATCGACGCCGCAGCGCACTCCGTCGGCAACGGTATCCAGCTCAGCGGCGTCACGTTCTCCATCTCCAATCAGTCCAAGCTGCTCGCCGCGGCACGCGCTCGCGCGATACGCAACGCCCACGTCGAGGCCACGCAGGTTGCCAAGGGCGGCGGCACCACGCTCGGCGACATCGTCAAGGTGACCGACGAGGAGAACACCGGCTCTACCGGCATCGTCGTCCCCTACGCCAGCTTCGCCGCGGCCGCGGCAAAGAACGTGCCCATCCAGGCCGGCACTCAGTCCGTCAACGTCCAGGTCGAGGTCGTCTACGCCCTAGCCAGCTAGCGCGTCTCTCTTGCGAGTCGCTAGGTAAGGAGTAACCCCGGCTACCGTCAGAAGTCGTGACGTGTAGGCCATGACCGAGCAGTCCTCGGGCAAGGTAGCCCTCGCCACGATTGCGCGCGAGTGGGGCCGGATCGGGTTGATCGGCTTCGGAGGACCGCCCGCGCACATCGCACTCTTTCGCCGGATGTGCGTCGAGCAGCGCCACTGGCTGAGCGAGCACGAGTTTGAGGACGCCGTCGCCAGCGTCAATCTCTTGCCCGGTCCCGCGTCGACCCAGCTGGCCATCTTCTGCGCCTGGCGACTGCGCGGGCGGGTCGGCGCGATGCTCGGCGGCGTGTGCTTCATCGTCCCCGGGCTGATCATCATCCTCGCCCTGGCCGCGCTCTTCATCTCCAAGCACACGCCGCTCTGGGTCAAGGGTGCGGCGGCCGGCGCCGGTGCCGCCGTGCCGGCGGTGGCGCTGAACGCTGCCTACGGACTCGTCGGGCCAAGCTGGCGCCGAGCCCGCGACTCGAAACCGCGGCGCGCGCGCTGGCTCTGCTACTTCGCCGTCGGCGTGGCAGCAGCCGCCACGACCGGTTCGTACCTCGTGCTGGTGCTGATCCTCGCCGGTCTCGTCGAGATTGCCGTTCGCGGCGCAAGCGGCCGCTCACGACATACTCTCGCCTTCTTCCCGGCGGTCGTGGCGCCGATCGCGATCGGCGGCTACGCCGCCCTCTCCTGGGTCGCCCTCAAGATCGGCGCCCTCTCCTATGGCGGAGGATTCATCATCGTGCCGCTGATGCAGCACGACGTCGTTTCGACCTACCACTGGATGACCGGCACTCAGTTTCTCAGCGCGGTGGCCCTCGGGCAGGTGACACCCGGGCCCGTCGTGCAGACCGTGGCCGTCGTCGGCTACGCGGCCGCCGGTCTGGCGGGCGGGCTCTTCGCAGCGTTCGTCGCCTTCGCGCCGTCGTTCCTCTTCGTGCTCTTCGGCGCGCCGCACTTCAACGCCGTGCGCTCAAGCGCGTGGATCCAAGCGTTCCTCGTGGGCGCCGGGGCGTGCGTGATCGGCGCCATCGCCGGTTCGGCGATCCCCCTTTCGCGCGAACTCGTCCACCTCTGGCAGTTCGGCCTTCTCGGGGCGGGCGTCCTCACGCTCGTGCTGTGGCGCCGCGGCGTGGTGGCGGTCCTCGTCGGCGCGGGCGCGATCGGCGTCATCGCCGTCATGGCCGGAGCACCGCACTGAAATTTCAGTGATCGTCCCGCGCGGCGAGAAAATCCCCGATGCTCGGCAATGCGAGGTCGCTAGCTGGGAAGGCACTGATGAAGGTCACGTATCAGGTGTTGTTGTTTCCAACATCAGGTGAGAGTGAAATGTCTGCCCTCAACTGTTGCAATACACCTGATGAGAGCCTGGGAAGGGATTCGAACCCTTGACCTGCGCATTACGAATGCGCTGCTCTACCGGCTGAGCTACCCAGGCGCAGAGAGCCAGGTTAGCCCATCGACCCTTGCCGGCACCGACGACTAGAACTCGCTCAACGAGAGCAGGAGGTCGTTCAGCAGCAGCGACTCGTCGACGTTGGTCGCCAGGCGGCGGTTCGCTTCAGCCACGGTGTCGATGGCGCGTAGCGACGCCCCAACGCGCTGCTCGGCGCGCGCGTCGCCCGCGGCGCTCGTCGCCAAGCTCTCGATGAGCCGCTCACGGTAGACGCCGGTCAGAGCGCTGAATCCAAAGCGCAGCTCGTCCAAGCGAAATCGCCGCTGCTCGCGCTTGAACTGCGCCTCGATCTCGCGTCGGTTGGCGACGGCACGCTGGCCCATCTCGCGCGCGTCGCTCGTCCTTCGCTCCATCTCCTCGTCCTGGAGTTGCGCGAGCGGGGTGACCGCCTCGTCGAGCGCCGCCGCGATCTCGCGGGCGAGCGCGGCCGAGGCCGCCGGCGTGCCGGTGAGCCGCGCGGGCACGCTGCGCCACTTCTCGACGCGCGTGACGAGGTCGGCGTCGCGCGCGAGCACCCTCGCCCGGCGCAGGTTGCCGTTCGAGGCCTCGGCCGCGTGGCGCGCGACTTCGGGGGTTACCCCTTCTTGAGCCAGGATCGACTCGAGGTCCTCTTGCTTTAGCGCGCGCAGGCGCACCTCGACGCAGCGCGAGACGATCGTGTCGAGGCCCGGTGTCAGCTCCTCGGCGCTCAGCAGAAAGATGGTGCGCGTCGGGGGCTCCTCGAGCGACTTCAAGAGCGCCGGCGCGCTGGCCGAGGCCGCCGTCGTTAGTTCCACGTCTTCGAGCACGACGATCTGGTAACCGACACCGAGCGGCCGTCGTCGCGACACGCGCTCGGCCTCGCGGATCTCCTCCACCCGCCAGGCGACGCCGGAGCGCTCTGCGAAATGGACGTCGGGGTCCTGCTCGCTCAGCACCAGCCGGCAGACCTCGCACTCCCCGCAGCCGGTGTTCGGGCATTGCAGCGCGGCGGCGAAGCAGACCAGCGCGTCGCGCACGCTCGATCCGGCCGGGCCGGTGAAGAGATAGGCGTGCACGGGGTTCGCCGCGTACTGGCGCATCGCCGCCGCGGCGCGGTCCTGTCCGACCAAGCGGGTAAAGACGTCGTTCACCACGCCAGGTGCGCCACTCGCTCATCGATCGCGGCAGCGACGTCGGGCTCGCCGAGCGATCCGTCGACCACGAACCACGAGTCCTCGCGCGCGAGTTCGAGGTAGCCCTCGCGCACGCGCTGGTGGAAGGCCAGGTCCTCGGCCTCGAATCGGTCCTTGGCGTCGCGGGATCGACGTTCGTTCACGACCTCGAGGGGCACGTCGAGCAGGATCGTGAGATCGGGCACGCACGCGCCGATGGCGAGCTCGCTCGCCGCGCGCAGCAGCGCCAGGTCGACACCGCGCCCGTAGCCCTGGTAAGCGAGCGTCGAGGCGAAGAAGCGGTCGGTCACGACCGAGCGGCCCGCGGCGAGGGCCGGCTCGATGACGCGTCGCACGTGGTGCGAGCGGTCGGTGAGCATCATCAGCGCTTCGGTCGCGGGCTCCATGGGCGTGGCGGCGTCGAGCACCCAGTGGCGCAGTTCGCGTCCGAGCGGCGTGTCCCCGGGCTCGAAGGTAAAGAGCGCGTCGTGCAGGTCAGCGACCCGTCGTGCCTGGGTGCTCTTGCCGCTCACGTCGATCCCCTCGAAGGCGAGGAAGATCCCCGGCCTCACGAGTCGCTCTTCGAGACATCGCGCACGATGGCGGCGTTGGCCTGGGCGCCCTGGGCGATCGCGGCGCGCTTCGCCGCGCCCGACGTTGTCGCGGGCCTCTTCGCACCCTTCTTGGCGGTTGTCTTCGCGCTCTTCTTGGCCGGCTTCTTTGCGGCCTTCTTCGTCTTGGCCGCCCCTCGCGATCGGGTCGAGGGCTCGGCGTTTCGTCGCTCGGCGAGCAGCTCGCCGGCTCGCTCGATGGTCATCGTCTCGGGGTTGTCCCCGAGGCGCAGCGTCGCGTTCGTCTCGCCGTCGGTGACGTAGAGGCCGAAGCGACCACTTCGCACGACGACGGGACGCTCGCTCACCGGGTCGAGGCCCAGTTCGGCGAGCGGCTTGGCCGCGCTGCGGCGCCCGCGCTGCTTGGGCTGGGCGAAGAGCGCGAGGGCTTCGTCGAGATCGACGTTGAAGATCTGCTCTTCGCTCTCTAACGAGCGGGTCTCCTTGCCCCAGGACAGGTAAGGGCCGTAGCGGCCGTTCTGAGCGTGGATCACTCCCCCGCTGGGGTGCTCGCCCACCAAGCGCGGCAGGGAGAGGAGCCGCTTGGCGTCCTCCAGGGTGAGGCTTTCGGGCGACATCGAAGCGAAGAGCGACGCGGTCTTGGGCTTCACCTTCGCGTCGCCCAGCTCGCCCACCTGCACGTAGGGGCCGTAGCGTCCGGCCCGTAGTGAAACGACCGCGCCGGCATCGTCGCGGCCGAGTTCGCGGTCGGCGCTCGGTGCCGCGAGCAGTTCCAGGGCCCGCTCGACGCTGAGTGAGTCCGGTTCGGTCGCTTCGGGAATCGACGCGCGGTCCTCGCCGTGCACCAGGTAAGGACCGTAGCGGCCCGAGCGCACGGCGACGGGCGCGCCGTCGGGCGCCACCCCGAGGGGCAGCGAGTTGATCGCCGCGAAGTCGAAGTCGTGGGGCTCGTGGGTCACGTGGCGCAGCCCGAGCTGGGCGAATTCGCTGGTGGCCGTCTCGTCGCCGAAGTAGAACCGCCGCAACCACGGCTCCAGGTCCTGGCGGCCCTCGGCGATCTCGTCGAGCTGGTCCTCCATGGCGGCCGTGAACTGGTAGTCGACGAGATCGGCGAAGTAGTGCTCAAGCAGGTTCACTACGGCGAAGGCCCGAAAGGTCGGCACCAGGGACTTGCCCTTCTTCCAGACGTAGCCGCGACGCTCGATCGTCTTCATGACCGAGGCGTAGGTCGAGGGACGTCCGATGCCGAGGTCTTCGAGCTTCTTGATGAGCGTCGCCTCAGAGAATCGGTCGGGCGGCTGGGTGTCGTGGGCCTTGGCCTCGGCCACTTCGACGGGCACGAGAGCGCCCTCATCGAGGGCTGGCAGGATCCGCTCCTGATCGGCCAGCTCGGCCTCGGGATCATCCGTGCCCTCGACGTAGGCCCGGCGAAAGCCGGCGAACTCGATGCGCAGCCCGCTCGCCGACAGCACCACCGCCGCCTCGCCGCTGACGCCCTCAACGTCGGAAAGGACGCCGGCCAGTCGAACCTTGTCCTGGGTGAGGCGCGCGTCGACCATCTGCGAGGCGATCGTTCGCTTCCAGACGAGGTCGTAAAGGGCCCGCTCGTCGCCGTGCAGTTGCGCGCGGGCCTCCTCAAGGGAGCGGAACGACTCACCGGCCGGACGGATCGCTTCGTGGGCCTCCTGGGCGTTCTTCACCTTGCGGTCGTAGCGCCGCGGCCGTTCGGCGACGTACTCCCGGCCAAAGACCGCCTCGGCCCCCGAGCGCGCCGCCATGATCGCCTCCTCGGAGAGCGTCGTCGAGTCGGTGCGCATGTAGGTGATCCAGCCCTGCTCGTAGAGACGCTGGGCGGCGCGCATGGTTCGCTCGGGGTCGAAGCGCAGCTTGCGGCTGGCCTCGATCTGCAGGGTCGAGGTCATGAAGGGGGGCTGGGGCCTCTGGGTGCGCGGCGTCGAGGTGACCGACTCGACCCGCAGCCGCTCGCCCACGAGCGCCGACGCGATCGAGCGCGCCGTCGCCTCGCTCACCACTTCGATCCCGGCCTTTGTCTCGAGCTGGCCCGTGGCGTCGAAGTTCTTGCCGGTAGCGAGCGCGGCGCCGTTCAGCGATTCGAGCGTCGCCTCAAACGTGGCGTCGTCGGCGCGCAGCGTCGCCGTGACGTCGAACCAGGTGGCCGAGCGAAAGGCCATGCGCTCGCGCTCGCGCTCGCAGACCAACCGAATGGCGACGGACTGGACCCGTCCGGCGGAGCGGGCCTTGTCGACGGCGCGCCAGAGCACCGGCGACACCTCGTAGCCGACCAGTCGGTCAAGGAAGCGCCGTCCCTCCTGCGCGTCGACGAGTCGCAGGTCGAGGTCACGGGTCTCGTCGACGGCTCGGGTGATGGCGGCCGGCGTGATCTCGTGAAAGACCATGCGCCGAACCGGAACCTTGGGGTTCAGCACCTCCTTCAAGTGCCAGGCGATCGCCTCACCCTCGCGGTCCTCGTCGGTGGCGAGATAGAGCTCGTCGACGCCCTTCAGGGCGGCCTTTAGCTCGGCGACGACCTTCTTGCGATCGGCCGGCACCACGTAGACCGGCTTGAAGTGGTCGTCGACGTTGATGCCGAGCCGCGCCCACTTCTCGCCCTTCACCGAGGCCGGGATGTCGGCGGCGCTCTGCGGCAGATCGCGCACGTGGCCGATCGAGGGCTTGACGACGTAGTCCGATCCGAGCATGCCCTGAATCCGGGTGGCCTTCGCCACGGACTCCACGATGACGAGTGCTCGGGCCATACTCACCTCCTCAGGGATCTCGGCGTGCCACCCTATCGCCGACGTCGGGCGTCGCTGCCAACCTAGGGCGGCTATTGACAAATTGCGGACCACGCGGCGCGATTCACGCGCCAGCGCCTCGGCTCGGCGACGGCGCCGCGATCGTGCACGCTGCCTTAGGGCGCTCCCTGGGGAGCGGCGACTATTTCGTACTGCGGGTTGAGGATCACCGCTTCGCGATGCAGCGTGGTGACGGTGCCCTTGACCATCAGCCGGGTGCCGCGCTCGATGCCGGGCACGTTCGTGCGGCCCTGGAAGATCAGGACGATGGAGCCGCTGTTGTCGGCGATCACGCAACGCAGCTCGTTGACGCCGCCCTCGCTGCCGATCGCCATCGAGCGCACCCGTCCGGCGATCTCGGCGAACTCACGCTCGACGAGATCGCCGATCGGCGCGGCCGTGATCGAGCGCTCCCTGAGTTTCGCGTCGGCCGCGAGGTGCGCGTCGTCGCGGAAGCCGCCGCGCGCGACCTCGTCGCCACCTGGCTCTTCGGTCACTCCACCCTCGGGCGCGCGCCGACGAAAAACGTTGTAGGGCACGATCGTCGCCGCGGTGCGCGGCACGTGCATGACGGCGCTCGCGATGTTGTCGGCCGTTCGGTCGTGCAGCAGTCGCTGAAGGTTCGAGACGAAGCCCCGGCGCGGCAGGATTACCATGGCGAACACGTCGGGGTCGCGCACGGCGTCGGCCACGAGCTCGAGGGCCGCGCGGTCCACTCGGCGGTCCTCGCACTCGACGATCTCGAGGCTGATGCTCGCCGAGGCGGTGTTGGGCCGGCCCCAACTCGCCTCGAGCGCCTTGGTGACGCTCGGGTCGATGTCGAAGTGCACGGCGCGCACCGAATAGGGATTGAGCGAATTGCAGTAGAGCAGCGCACGCTCGGTGGGCAGGTCGTAGGTGTCGACGAAGACGATCACCCGGTTCATCCGGATCGGGATCGAGGCCTTGGCGCTGTTGGCCTCGAAGGCCTTCTCCTCCCTGAGGTACTGGCGGTGGAAACGGATCAGGCCGTAGTACATGATCGGGCCGACCACCACGATGATCCAGGCGCCCTCGGTGAACTTGGCCAGGACGAACACCAGCACCACGATCGAGGTCACGCTGGCCGACAGGGCGTTCACGAAGACGCCCCGGCGCCAGTGGCCCGTCCTCTCGCGCAGGTGCCGCGCGACCATGCCGGCTCCGGCCAGCGTGAAGCCGGTGAACACCCCGATGGCGTAGAGCGCGATGAGGGCGTTCACCGAAGCGTTGAAGGCGATGATCAGGGTGAGCGACACCACCCCGAGCACGATGATCCCATTCGAGAAGGCCAGTCGGTGGCCGCGCTTGGTGAGCTGGCGGGGCAGGTAGCGGTCGGTCGCGACGTAGTTCGCGAGGAAGGGAAAGCCGTTGAAGGACGTGTTGCCCCCGGTGTAGAGGATGAGGACCGTGGCGAACTGCACCACGAAGAAGAAGACGTGGCCCACGCCGTGTGCACCGAAGATGTCAGACACCTCCTGGCCGACGACGGTCGGCGATCCGGCGCCGTACGGCAGGGCGTGGGTCCAGTGCGCGAGCAACGTCGTGCCCAGCAAGAGAAACGCGAGGATCGAGGACATCACGACGAGCGTGCTGCGCGCGTTCGGCGACTCGGGCCGGCGAAAGGCACCCACGCCGTTGCTGATCGCCTCGAGTCCGGTGAGCGACGACCCGCCGTTGGCGTAGGCGCGCAGCAGCGTGAGAAAGGCCAGCCCCATCAGCAAGCCGTTGCCCTGGTGGCCGAGGCGCCCCTCGACGAGCAGCTTCGTCGCGGGCTGGGCGATCATGTGCAGACTGCCCACGATTTTCTCGTAGTAGCCGATCACGATCGTTGCCGATAGCGCGAGCACGTAGAAGTACGTCGGGATCGCGAAGTAACTGCCGGCCTCGCGGATACCGCGCAGGTTGCCGTAGATCAGGATCAGCACGACGAGCACGGTGATGAGCAGCGTGCCGTTGCCCACAAGAGGGAAGTGGCTCTTCAGTGTCGGAAAGGCCGTGGTGAGGGCCGCGGTGCCGGCCGAGCACTGCACCGCGACAGTGACCGTGTAGTCGATCAAGAGCGCCACTGCCGCGATCTGGGCGATCTTCGGCCCGAAGTTGTCGCGCGCCACGACGTAGGATCCGCCGGCCGTCGTGTAGTACTTGATCACGTCGAGGTACGAGGTCGTGACGAAGAAGAGGACCCCGATGATGACGAACATGATTGGCACCACCAGCGCGAAGGCCGCGAGCCCGATGAAGGGTGTCATCTGGGTCAGGATCTCCTCGGTACCGTACGCCGACGACGAGATGCAGTCCGGCGCCAACACGCCTAGGGCGATAGGGCGATTGAGTCGCTCGCCGCTGAGCTGCTCGGTGACGAGGGGCTTGCCGAGCAGAAGGCGTTTGAGTCGATAGTCCCACGACTCGGGGTAGAACTTGGCCAGATTGGCGTGCGAAGTCAGCAGGGGCGTGCGCGGTGACGCCTCCTTGTTCTCCCCTGGCACGCTGTCGATACTAAGTCACCGCCTGAGGAGTGACTGGCTCGCTGGGGCGCGTGGTTGCGGCCAAAAGAGCCGGTGTGGTCTGATGAGACCGTGCACATCATCGTGGTTGGCTGCGGCCGTGTGGGCTCGGAGCTCGCCATGGAGCTCTCCGACGACGGGCACTCGGTCGTCGTGATCGACAAGAACCGCGAGAGCCTGCGCCGGCTGACGCACTACCGGGGCAAGACCATCGTCGGCTCGGGTTTCGACCGCGACGTCCTCTTCCAAGCCGAGGCCACGGGCGCCGACGCGCTGGCCGCGGTGACGAGCGGGGACAATTCGAACATCCTGTGCGCCCGCATCGCGCGTGACCACTACGGGATCAAGAACGTCGTGGCGCGCATCTACGACCCGGCCCGCGCGGACATCTACATGAAGCTGGGTATCCCCACGGTGGCGACGTCGAAGTGGACGACCCAGCAGGTCAAGCGTTGGATGATTCCGGCCCCGGACGCCATCGAGTGGACCGACGCCGGCAACACGATGCACCTCATCGAGCGCATCGTCCCCGACGGCCTCGCCGGCCAGCCGGTCGCCCGCTTCAACCTCGGCGACCAGGTGCGCCTCGTCGGCCTCATCCGCGGCGGTCAGGGTCGCGTGGACCTCGAGGGCCTCTTCGCCCAGGAGGACGACATCCTCGAATTCCTGGTCACCCACGAGGGCCTCGCCCAGCTGCACGAACTTCTTGCGGGGGGCTCGTCGTGAGGGTGGTCATCGCGGGCGGCGGTTCGGTCGGGACTTCGATCTCGCTCGACCTCGTCGACCGCAACCACGACGTGACCCTGATGGAGAAAGTCTCAGCGACCGCTGAGAAGCTGCGGTCCATGCTGCCCGGGGTGACGGTGATGGCGGCGGACGCCTGCGAGTTCTCGAGCCTCGCCACCGCCGACGTGCGAAGCGCCGACGTGATGATCGCCGCCACGGGCGACGACGAGGACAACCTGGTCATCAGCTGGCTCGCCAAGCAAGAGTTCGGCGTACCGAGGGTGATCAGCCGGATCAACAACGCCCGCAACGAGTGGCTCTTCAACGAGAGTTGGGGCGTCGACGTCTCGGTGTCGACGCCGGCGCTGATGACCTCGCTCGTCGACGAGGCCGTCGAGGTCGGGGCAATCATCCAGCTGATGACCCTCGCTCACGGTCGCATGCGTCTCATCGAGGTCACGCTCGACGCGAACTCCCCCGCCGTCGTGGAGAACTCGACTCTCGACGAGCTGCGCCTGCCCGACTCGCTACGCGTCGTCGCCGTCGTTCGCAACGAGCAGCCTCTCGTTCCCAGCTCGACGATGCACTTCCTCGAACACGACCACGTCGTGCTGATGGCCCGAGTCGACACGACCGAGGACTGCACCGCCGCATTCATTGGCTAGCCGCACCGGCTTCGCGCAACACGACACCTAGCATGAAAACGTGCGCGCGGCCTTCTTTGACTTGGATAAAACGGTCATCGCGAAGTCGTCACTCATGGCCCTCGGGCCCCAGCTGCACGCCCACGGACTGCTGCACCGGCGAACCCTGATCCGCGCGGGCATCGGGCAACTCTGGTTCCAGCGCTTTGGCGCCGACGACCGACGTCTGGAAAAGGTCCGCGAGGCGGTGCTGAAGATCACGCGGGGTTGGGATCGCGATGAGGTGCGCCAGCTGGTGCGCGAGACCCTCAACCAGGCGATCGAGCCGCTGATCTACGCTGAGGCGCTCGAACTGATCGACTTCCACCTCGGCGAGGGCGACGAGGTCTACCTCGTCTCGAGCGCGCCGACCGAGATTGTCGAGCCCTTCGCCGAGCTGCTCGGCATGACCGGCGCCATCTCCTCGAAGGCGGCCATCGACGAGAACGGCAAGTTCACCGGGGAGATGGAGTTCTTCGCGCTCGGCGACAACAAGGTCTTCGCGATCCGCGAGCTGGCCGAGAGGCGCGGCATCGACCTGGCCGAGTCCTACGCCTACTCCGACTCCGAGTCCGACGTGCCCATGCTCGAGGCCGTTGGCCACCCCTTCGCGGTGAACGCCGACCGCACGCTCGCGCGCATCGCCCACGAGAACCAGTGGCCGCTGCTGACCTTCAGCCACCCCGTCACGGCGCTCAGCCATTCGAGGTCGCACACCCCGTTCTTCGTGAGCGCCCTCATCGTGGGGGCGGCGGCCGTCTTCGGCGGCGCGAAGTTCCAGCGCCGCTAGCAGCTACAGCGTTAGAAGGTCGCGCGCCCCGGTGTCGGAGGAAGGGTGGCGCAGCTTGCTCATGGCGCGCGCCTCGATCTGGCGGATGCGCTCGCGCGTCAGATTCATTTCGGCTCCCACGTCCTCGAGCGTGCGGATCTCGCCCGCCCCGTCGAGGCCAAAGCGCATGCGCAGGATCTTCTGCTCGCGCTCGTCGAGGGGCTGGAGGAGCTTCTCGATAGCAGCCGGCATCATCTTTACCGCGGCCACGTCAAAGGGCGACTCCGCCGAGCGATCCTCGACGACGTCACCGAGCTCGGCGTCGCCATCCTCGCGCAGCGGCTCGGACAATGAGATCGGCTCGGAACGGAACCGGAGCGCCTCGATGAGCTTGTCCTCGGGCATCTCGCACTCGTCGCAGAGCTCCTTGATCGTGGGCGGTCGCCCGAACTTCAGCTCAAGACGCGACTGGGCCTTCTGCACCCGCGCCAGGGTGTCGCCCGCGTGCACGGGCAGGCGAATGGTGCGACCGGTGTTGGCGATGCCGCGCGTGATCGCCTGGCGAATCCACCACGTGGCGTAGGTCGAGAACTTGAAGCCCTTGCGCCAGTCGAACTTCTCCACAGCGTGCATCAGCCCGAGGTTGCCCTCCTGGATGAGGTCGAGCAGGGGCAGCCCCGAGGCCTGGTACTTCTTGGCGATTGAGACCACGAGGCGCAGGTTGGACTGGACGAAGTCCCGCTCGGCCTGGTCGCCGCGGTGCTGGGCGCGCTTGAGGGCCTGCTTGCGGCTCGGGGTCAGCTTGATCTTCTTGTCGTTCTCGGCCGCCTCGAGCTCGGCCTTGGCATCGCGGCCCTCTTCGATCGTCTGGGCCAGGCGGACCTCGTCGTCCTTGGTGAGCAGGGTGTACTGGCCGATGTCCGACAGGTACAGGCGTACGAGGTCCTCGTCGTCGCGGTCAATGCGGTCTTTTGCCATGGCTCCCCTTTGGGACGGAGGTCTCGGAATCTCCGCCACTACTAGTTATACGGAGGTACGCAACTTAACGGCTACTGGGTAATCCCGAAACTCTCGGCGTAGCCACCGGCCTCGAGGCGCTCGGCCAGCCCGCGGGCCTGCTCCTGCCAGTGGCGATCCTCGACCGTCCCGGTGTGGGCCGCGTGCGCGGCGGCCAGCATCTCGCGCACCAGCGTTTCGCTCGCTCCTCGAAGCACCTCGCGCGCCGGCCCGTCGAGGTCGACTTCCTCGCGAGCGTCGCGTAGCGAGACCGCGACCCGTGGACCGACGACCGTCGCCACGCAGTAGAGGACCATCGCGCCCGAAAGATCGCTGGCGACGGCTTCGATGAGCGTGTCGCGCAGTGGAGCGAAGGGCTCGACCGCGACCTCACCTAGGTACTCGCGAAAAGCGAGCGCCACGTCGCCCATGGCCCGACCAGTCTCGTAGGTCCGCACCACGTAGGCGTCGTCGGTAAGACTCGGCGCACTCGCGCCGAGCACGTGGTACATGGCTTCGAAGCACGAAAAGAGGTGCTCCATCGTCTCGCGCGACGACACTACGCCTCGGGGTGAAAGGCGTTCGTGATGGGCATGCGGCGGTCACGGCCGAAGGCCTTTTTCGTGATGCGCACGCCGGGGGGCATCTGGCGGCGCTTGTACTCGCTGCGGTCGACGAGTCGCGTCACCCGGGTCACCAGCGCGCGGTCGTAGCCGAGGGCGATGATCTCCTCGGCGGTGGCGTCCTCTTCGACGTAGAGCTCGAGCAGCGCGTCGAGCACTTCGTAGGGCGGCAGCGACTGGTCGTCGCGCTGGTCGGCGCGCAGCTCAGGCCGAGGGCGCCTTCACCAAGACCGACGCCGCGATCGGCTTGCACGGCGTCGCCGTCGCGGCGCGCCTTGTCGTTGCGATAGTGGCAGAGCACGTAGACGAGGGTCTTCGGCACATCCTTGATGACGGCGAAGCCGCCGGCCGAATCGCCGTAGAGCGTCGAGTAGCCGACCGCCATCTCGGACTTGTTGCCGGTCGTGAGCACGATCACGCCAGTCGCGTTCGAAATGGCTTCCGGGAGGGATCTTTGTGATATCACGCGGCCCGAGGTAGTGGACGTCACCGCCCTGAATGCCGAAGGAGAGCCGATCCAGTTCCGTTGCGGCGGCCTGCTGGCCCGCGCGATCCAGCACGAAGGAAACGATCACCTGCACGGCATCCTCTTCATCAACCGCATGACCAAAGACGTCAAGGAAGGCCTGCGCCCGCACTCGAATTGCTCCAGGCGGACCAAGCGGGAATCAAGGCGTCAGCCGGCGCAGGCAAGAGCTAGTTAACCGCAAAGAACGCAAAGAACGCAGAGAGGGAGTTCCCTCCTTTGCGTTCTTTGCGTTCTTGCGGTTAAATTCCTCCGCTCGATCAGCTTGGCACCGTCAACGTAACAGCTAACCTTGTCGTGCCTGAACTGGCCAACGTTTGGGGAGTCCCGGTAATACGGAGTGCGGCGGCAAAGCGAAGCGCGCCTGTGTGGCGTGGCGCTACGGCGCACAGGCGCGACACCGCTTTGGCTTGGGCAGGGTCCGGCGTTGTTGGACGTCCCCGGGCGTCCGAAAGCGGCGTCGGCGCTTCGCTCTACCGCCGCGCTCCCAGCGCTCGGCGATTTCGGAGCCTCGCGAAGCGTCTGGTGCGGCGCCAGCCCCGCAAATTGCGGCTTGGAACGCCGCAACTTTCCGGTGAAGATTGTGTTTAAGAGAGAACCTGTTTGGATGTATGCCGCAGGTGCTAAGGCGCACCGGCGAGGTCGTCGAAGGCGTCCTCGAAGGGGTGGACCGCTCCGCCGCGCTGCTGCAGATCGAGCGGTTGGGGCTCTTCCCGGTGGCGGTGGACGCCGCCAAAGGCGGCGCGGCGGTCTCCGGCGAGCGGGCCGCGGCCCGCCAAGACCAATTGGCGCTCGTTGCTGCCTCCGGCGGTGCGCGACGTCCTGAGCCGGAAGCGCAAACCCAAACTCCAGAATTCCCGCCTTCACCCAGCAGTTGGCGAACCTCCTCAATGGGGCATGCCCCTGA